>CAZQNP010000010.1:0-31588 GCA_964594645.1 uncultured Candidatus Planktophila sp.
TGTTCCCATTGGAACCATTTGAACTAAAAGGAGTACCGCTGTGGCATCAACATGCGATATCTGTGGCAAGGGGCCCAGCTTCGGAAACAATGTTTCTCACTCACAGGTCAAGACACGTCGTCGTTGGAATCCAAACATCCAGCGTGTACGCACCCTCGTTGGTGGAACAGCAAAGCGTCAGAATGTTTGTACTTCATGCCTCAAGGCTGGAAAAGTAACTCGCTAACGCACAATTAGTTTTTATTGAAAATGGCGCCAGGTATCTGGCGCTTTTTTCATTTCTACGCCAGTTACACCAGTCCCTGCTCGCACAGAGCCGATTCGAAAGCCTTCAAGCCCCTTACCTGTTGCAAGAAATACATGATCCTCGCCTCCAGCCAGAATCCATTGCCACACATCGACACCTACCGATTCAGCAAGCTCGCTCATAGTTGCGAATTCGGGATGGGCGGAGATCAAATCTTTCTCGACATGTAGCTCAACCCCTGAAGCTGTAGCGATTTGTTCAGCCTGGATAACAAGGGCATCGCTAATGTCGCACATAGATGTTGCCTTACCATTAGAAAACTGCACCGCTGATGAGTAATCAAGTGTGGGTGCAGAAAACTCAGAGATCGCATGAAGAGCAATATCTGATTCCAGTTCCTTCTCAATAATCGCAAGACCTGCTGCAGACCACCCTGGTAGTGATGAGATATATATTGAATCGTGGAGTTGAGCACCTGATCGAGTAATCGCTGTATCAACCTGACCAATCGCAGTTATTGAAATAACTTTGCATGGCCCCTTTGCCAGATCACCACCAACAACATAAGCACCGCAACTGCCTGCTTCATGTGCGATACCTTCGGCAAGCTCCTCTATCCATTCCATAGACTCTTGGCCAGTAAGAGTAACCGCAGCTACTAAGAATTTGGGTGAGCCACCCATCGCATAAACATCGGCAAGATTTGCAGCTGTGATTTTTCTGCCGATATCAAAGGCGCTACTCCAGTTCGTATTAAAGTGAGTGCCTTCAATTGCGATATCAGTTGTGATTGCGGTGCGATCAGTTGTCTTAACGATGGCGGCATCATCTCCGATGCCGATCTCGACTCCACGTTGTGAGCTGCCAAATATGCGTGCTAGCGCCGCGATTACCCCAGCCTCATCGAAGTTCATACCGCCTAGCCTAATCGACTACCTCGTTGGGCTCATCTGCGGTAGCGTTTGCCATCGAACAGAAAGGACATCTCATGTCAGTACAGGCTTTCATCTTGATTCAAACCGAAGTTGGCAAGGCAACGGGCGTTGCAGATGCTGTGGCAAAGATTCCTGGCGTTACATTATCTGAGGGCGTTACTGGACCTTACGATGTGATTATGCGGGCAGAGGCTGCAAGCATGGAGGAGTTTGGTCGTCTGGTTCTCTCGAAGGTCCAAGCGGTACCCGGCATCACACGTACCTTGACCTGCCCAGTAACACACCTAAGCTAACTTCTTAGTCTTTTTTAGCTTTGCTCAGTTTTATTAATGGCTGAGTCAATAAGGGTTGTAATCAAATCTGAGTAGTTAACTCCTGTTGCCTGCCATAACTTGGGGTACACACTGGTGCCTGTAAATCCTGGCAAGGTGTTGATCTCATTAATTACGATCTCATTCTGATCGGTATAGAAGAAGTCGCAACGAGCAAGACCGGCACAACCCAGCGCATCAAAGGCTTGCATCGCGGAAATCTGAATTGCTTGGGCATCCGCCTCAGGAATATCGGCAGGAATCTTTACAGTTGTTGCATCATCTAGGTACTTTGCTTCAAAATCATAAAACTCAAAACTTGGATTAACAACAATTTCTCCGACAACGGATGCGTAGCTTGTACCTTCACGCTCTAAAACTGCACACTCAATCTCACGTCCATTGATGGCGGTTTCGATCAGTACCTTCGAGTCATACAGGAGCGCATCTTCGATGGCGGCAGACAAAGCCGCTGCTGACTTAACCTTATGTGTGCCGCGACTAGAGCCACCGCTTGAGGGTTTTACAAAGAGTGGATACGACAGAGCGGCTGCATCTGGGTGAGGCTCGCCTTTGCGAACAACTATTCCAGGAGCAACCTTTAGGCCAGCGGCTGAAAACAACTCCTTGGCTCGCGCCTTATCCATCGCATCGGCAGATGCCTGTACCCCGCTACCAACGTAGGCAATCTTGGCATCTTCCAATAACCGTTGAATCTTTCCATCTTCACCAAACTCACCATGAAGAATAGAGAAAACACAATCAATGGCAACAAAGGAGCCATCGATAACCAGGCCACCCTGTGAAAGTTCGACCGTTGTTCCATTATCTTCAATGGTTGGCATCACCTTGTTTTTAATTGCCAATGGGTAGTTTTCATCGAGTGCGACCCATTTGCCTGACTTGGTGATTCCGATCAAAATCGGTGAAAAGCTTTTCTTATCTAATCCCTTTAAGACTCCCCCGCCAGAGACACAGGAAACCTCATGTTCGCTGCTTGGCCCTCCGCAGATAATCGCAACCGTTAATTTGCTCATCGAATAAAGTTTTCTGCTTTTGTCGTAATCTCCATCAGGCGATCTAAAGCTTGTTCCGGAGACAATGAGCCTGAGACAACATCTGCAACCGCTTCGATGACCGGAACCTCAATTCCTACTCGGTGCGCAATTTCAAGTACCGCATTTGAAGATGCGACACCTTCAACGGTCTTTGCAACCTGATTCTTTGCAACCTCCATTGAACCGCTCCTGCCCAAAACCTCTCCAAAGGTGCGATTGCGAGAAAGCGCTGAACCACAACTTGCCACCAAATCCCCCATACCTGCAAGACCTGCGGCGCTGAGGGGATCTGCGTTGTGTGCTGCACATAAGCGGGCAACTTCATTGAGACCACGGGTAATGAGCATGGCCTGGGTGTTCTCTCCGTACCCCATTCCAATTGAGATGCCAACAGCTAATGCGATAACGCTTTTGATTGCACCTGCAAGTTCACATCCCAACACATCAACAGATGTATAGACACGGTAATAAGGGGTGGTGAATAACTGCTGCACCTTTTCAGCTATTCCAAGAGTTGCAGCTGCTGCGACCGCTCCGGCTGGCTGCCGCAAAATCAATTCATTAGCCAGGTTTGGCCCAGTAATGATTGCAATATTGTCAGTCTCCAACACCTCCGAGATGATCTCCGTCATCCGTGACATCGTGCTGACTTCAATGCCTTTCAGGGTACTAATAAACAAAGCGTTAGGTTGAACCATTGGCTTCCAGGCGGTGAGATTTTCGCGCAGGGTCTGTGCAGGGACCGCCAGAACGTAGATGTTTGAGTACTCAAATGCTTCACGCAAATCAGTAGTTGCCTTTAATCCAACCGGCAAAACATTCTCATCTAGATACTTTGAGTTTGTATGTTTTTCATTTACTTCATCTACTAAATCCTGGCTGCGTCCCCACATCAAGACGTGGTTTCCGGCATCACAGAGAACTTGCGCCATTGTTGTTCCCCACTGCCCTGCACCAAGAACTACAACCTTGCTCACTTCTTCTTGGCCTTCTTAAAGTTACCGGTACGAGGAAGGGTTGAATTATGTGGATCAAAGATTTCGGCTGGACGTTTCTCGCCACGCAGTTGCTCAAGCAGGTTTGTTAACTCACGCATCACAAATGCGGTTGCTTCTCGCAGCGCTTCTGGATCTCCTTCTTTTCCATACCAAGGAGAAAGATCCAAGGGATCTCCTACAAGTATCTGAATAGGTGTTCGAGGAAATACTTTGAGCTTCTTTTCATAGGTTGGCATCACAATTTGCGAGCCCCATTGTGCAATTGGCACAACAGGTGTCTTGGTTGCAATCGCTAATCTGGCAAGTCCGGTCTTTGCAACCATCGGCCAACCATGTGGATCTCTTGTTAATGTGCCTTCTGGGTAAACGCCGACACAGTGACCACCCTCGAGCAACTTAACCGCGTGATCTAAAGCTTTAGAGGCATCCTTACTCTCTCTGGCTACCGGAACCATGCCTGCGGCCAAGATAATCTTGCCGATAACAGGAACTTTAAAGACACCCTCTTTGCCGATATAGCGAGGTGCTCTTCCGTTGCGGAAGAGAAAGTGGGTAAGAAACAAAACATCTAGGTATGAAAGATGATTACTAGCAACAATAATTTTGCCGGTCTTAGGCAGCTTCTCTCCGCCTTGCCAAACTTTTTTTCCGATGAGGTTCATGATTGGAATCATGACCTTGGTGCCGATTTTAAAAGCTAAATTTGTGCCAAGAGGTTTACCTCTTGGTGGAGCGTAGGAAACCTTGTACTCCGTCATGGAATTAATAGTAGTGCGCAGGATGCAAAAACGGGGCCAGCGTCAGCTGACCCCGTTTTATAAGTTAAAAAGAATTACTTCTTCTTAGCCTTCTTTACAACCTTCTTCGCTGCTGGCTTCTTACCGGCCTTCTTAGCCGCCTTCTTTGGAGCAGCCTTCTTAGCTGTCTTCTTAGCCGCCTTCTTTGGAGCAGCCTTCTTAGCTGCTGGCTTTGCAACAACCTTTGGCTCTGGCTTTGGTGCTGGAGCTAGCTTGCGATCTCCTGAGATAACTTCCTTGAGTGCCTTTGCAGGTAGGAAGCGAGCCTTCTTTGAAGCCTTGATCTTGATTGTCTCACCGGTGAATGGGTTACGTCCCATGCGTGCCTTGCGGTCAACCTTCTTGAACTTACCGAAATCGTTGATCATTACATCTTCGCCCTTTGAAAGGTTGCGAACGATTGTGTCAAAAACGATATCTACAGCGTGAGCTGCTTCCTTCTTGCTGTCGTTGAAGTGTGGTGCTAACGCAGCAATGAATTGGGCCTTATTCATTGAAATCCCCTTATTTACGCGTAAATGTTAAGCAACCGCTTAACGTGTTCATAAACCTACGCGTTCATTAGGGGTGATTACGCTATTGAAATGCGCGTGTCGCAATTTTTTATTACAGACAAAAATGAAAAAACAGCGATTTTTATGCGTAGAAAACCCTAAATCTTAGATTGAGAGTTCTACACACAGTTACTCACCCTATGAAAAAAACAAGGATTTACGCTTGTTTTGAAGCTTTATGAGCGGATAGGAAGGGTTGCAGGCTTGTGCGCTGAGCGATTTTTCTCAAAAGAGTCAATAAAATCAGTTTGTTTTAAGGTAAGACCGATGTCATCCAAACCCTCCATCAAGCGCCAGCGGGTGTAATCATCGATCGCAAATGGAAGGCTCTTTGAGCCATACGAGACTGTGCGCTCCTCTAGATTTACTGTAATTGGCGTTGTTGGGTCGGCTTCAATCGCCCCCCACAGAGCCTCAACCTCGCTCTGATCAAGAATGATGGTTAGTAATCCGCCCTTGAGTGAGTTGCCGCGGAAGATATCTGCAAAGCGACTCGAGATAACAACCTTAAAGCCGTAGTTCTGAAGCGCCCATACCGCATGCTCGCGAGATGAACCCGTTCCAAAATCGGCACCTGCAACTAGAACTGTTGCGGCTTTGAACTGTGGTTGATTCAAAACAAACTCTGGGTCGTTGCGCCATGCGGCGAACAAGCCATCCTCAAAACCACTACGAGTTACACGCTTGAGATATACCGCTGGGATAATTTGATCTGTATCAACATTGCTACGGCGAAGAGGAACACCAGTTCCAACATGAGTGATGAATTTTTCCATTGTCATTTACCCCTTATAGATCCGCAGGTGAAGAAAGTGTGCCGCGCAGCGCGGTTGCAGCTGCGACCAGTGGACTAACTAGGTGGGTTCTTCCACCCTTGCCTTGACGTCCCTCAAAGTTTCGGTTTGAGGTTGATGCTGAACGCTCACCAACAGCTAATTGATCAGGGTTCATGCCAAGACACATTGAGCATCCAGCGTTGCGCCACTCAGCTCCTGCATCAAGAAAAACCTTGTCCAAACCTTCTGCTTCTGCCTCCAGGCGAACTCGAGCTGATCCTGGAACAACCAACATGCGAAGCGATGAAGCGATCTTCTTCCCCTTCAAAATATCTGCAGCTGCGCGAAGATCTTCGATGCGACCATTGGTGCAAGAGCCCAAGAAAACAGTGTCAATCGCTATCTTCTTCAAAGGGGTTCCAGCTTCAAGGCCCATATAAACAAGTGCGCGTTCTGCTGCGGTGCGCTGTTCAGAATCTGCAAAATCTGCAGGATTTGGAACAACAGAGTTAAGCGGAAGACCTTGTCCGGGATTAGTTCCCCAAGTAACAAATGGTTCAAGCTCATCGGCGTTGAGGTTAACCTCGACATCAAACTGTGCATCTGAATCGGTAAAGAGAGTCTTCCAGTAAGCCACAGCCGCATCAAAATCTTCAGGGGCGTGAGGCTTGCCCTTGATGTAATCAAAGGTAGTTTGATCAGGAGCAATTAATCCAGCTCGTGCACCAGCCTCAATAGACATGTTGCACACAGTCATTCGAGATTCCATTGATAGCGCTCTGATAGCACTTCCCCGGTACTCGATGACATATCCCTGTCCGCCTCCGGTACCAATCTTTGCGATGATCGCAAGAATAATGTCCTTTGAAGTGACACCGGGCTTGAGGGTTCCTTCAACATTGATCGCCATTGTCTTGGGGCGCTGTAGTGGCAAAGTTTGAGTTGCCAAAACATGCTCTACCTCTGAAGTTCCAATTCCAAATGCAAGTGCGCCAAAGGCACCATGTGTAGAGGTATGTGAATCTCCACAAACAATTGTCATACCGGGCTGAGTGATTCCAAGTTGTGGTCCAACTACGTGAACGACTCCTTGATCCTTGTCACCAAGTGAGTGAATGCGCACTCCAAACTCTTTACAGTTTGCGCGCAAGGTATCTACCTGCAACTTTGAGACTGGATCTGCAATTGGCTTATCAATATTCAAAGTCGGAACATTGTGATCTTCAGTTGCAATTGTTAAATCTGGACGGCGCACTGGGCGGCCTGCCAGGCGCAAACCATCAAAGGCTTGTGGGCTTGTTACCTCATGAATTAAATGAAGATCGATGTAAATCAGATCAGGTTCACCATCTGCTTGGCGAACAACATGCTCTGCCCAAATCTTCTCAGCTAAAGTTTTACCCACGGCCTTGGTGCTCCTTTTTCATATCCAGCTTGATGTATCAGATACTGAGATGCTAATATCACTCTGTGAACACAAAGAATAGCGGAGTTGGCGTTTTAGATAAAGCGGTGGCAATTCTAAGCACATTAGAGGCTGGCCCCCACTCACTAGCTGAGTTGGTTGCCGCCACCGGAATTGCACGCCCAACAGCCCACCGACTGGCTGTAGCCCTTGAATTCCATCGTTTGGTAGCGCGTGATCTCACAGGGCGCTTTGTTTTGGGTCCTCGCTCAGGAGAGCTCGGCGCTGCAGCTGGTGAGGATCGCCTACTCGGCGCCGCAGCCCCTGCCCTATCGGCGCTGCGTGATGCAACAGGTGAAAGCGCCCAGCTGTATCGCCGCCAAGGTGATCTCCGCATCTGTGTTGCTGTTGCAGAGCGCTTATCTGGTCTACGTGACTCTGTTCCTGTTGGTGCGGCATTAACTATGCAGGCCGGATCTGCTGCACAGATTTTATTGGCTTGGGAAGACTCTGAAAAGATTCATCGCGGATTAACCAACGCGCGTTTTACCGCTGCGCAACTTTCAGCTGACCGTCGTCGCGGATGGGCGCAATCTGTCGGAGAGCGTGAAGCTGGGGTCGCCTCTGTATCTGCACCTGTGCGTGCACCTAATGGAAAGGTAATCGCGGCTGTAAGCATTAGCGGCCCAATTGAACGTCTAGGACGTCAACCAGGCCGCATTCATGCCGCTGCAGTGGTTGCTACCGCTGCTCGTCTGACTGAACACCTAGCTCGCGAATAACCCGCGAAATAGTTGAAAAGGAGAATCCTTTTCGCTGCAGGAGAGATTGAATTCTGCGAACCTGAACTTCGGGCTCTAATCGACTCATAGTGCTGTACTTGCGCATCGCCAATGAAAATGCGGTGCGGTACTCAGACTCATCATCGATCTCATCCAACGCCGCATCGATGCTTTGTTGATCTACCCCTCTTGTGCGAAGTTCCGAGGCGATGATTCGCTTTGATAACTTCTTTGAGGTGTGACGTGATTGTGTCCACGCCTTTGCAAACTCAGAGTCGTTGATCAACCCTTTTTCTTGAAGTCTAAACACAGTTGCGTTAGCAACATCATCTTCGACCCCGCGCTTTTTAAGGTGCGCCAGAAGCTCACCCTTACTCTTGGCCCGCGCAACCAAAGCATTTAATGCGATGGTGTTTGCGATTGAGTAAGGGTCAGCCTCCGGGTCGACCTTTAAATACTCAAGCATTGAAGCTTAGAAATCCACCTCTGCGGCGGCCTCATCGATCGCAGCAACTAGCGCTGGATCAACCTCAACCGGTACAAAGTGTTCACGGATCTTGTTCTCAATGTCATTTGCTAGATCTGGGTTATCCAAGAGGAATGCTCGTGCATTCTCCTTACCCTGTCCTAGTTGATCTGCCTCGTAGGTGTACCACGCACCAGACTTCTTAACGATGCCGATATCAACACCCATATCGATCAATGAACCCTCACGAGAAATTCCAGTGCCGTAGATGATGTCAAACTCAGCCTGCTTAAATGGTGGAGCCATCTTGTTCTTGACTACCTTAACGCGGGTACGGTTACCAACAGACTCTTGGCCATCCTTGAGGGTTTCAATACGACGGATATCTAAACGAACCGATGCGTAGAACTTAAGCGCCTTACCACCAGTTGTTGTCTCAGGAGAACCGAAGAAAACACCGATCTTGTCACGCAGTTGGTTAATAAAGATCGCTGTGGTCTTTGATTGGTGAAGCGCACCTGTAATCTTACGGAGCGCTTGTGACATCAAACGAGCTTGAAGACCCATGTGTGAGTCACCCATCTCGCCTTCAATCTCTGCACGTGGAACAAGTGCTGCAACTGAGTCAACTACAACAAGATCAAGTGCACCTGAACGGACAAGCATGTCCATAATTTCAAGGGCTTGCTCACCTGTGTCAGGTTGTGAAACAAGGAGCGCATCAATATCTACACCCAGCTTCTTTGCATACTCTGAATCAAATGCATGCTCTGCATCGATAAATGCGCAGATTCCGCCAGCCTTTTGAGCGTTTGCAATCGCATGCAATGTAAGGGTTGTCTTACCTGATGATTCTGGTCCGTAAATTTCAACAACACGTCCTCGTGGGAGTCCGCCAATACCAAGTGCGATATCAAGTGCGATTGAACCAGTTGGAATTACTTCGATAACCGCGTTCTGACGCTCTGACATCTTCATTACTGAGCCTTTACCAAATTGACGTTCGATCTGGGCTAGGGCTGTGTCGAGCGCTTTTTGGCGTTCGCTGTTGGCTTTATCTTGTGCTGCATCATTGGCTTTATTGCTTTTTTCAGTAGCCACTTACATTCCTTTCGATAGAACGTCCTGCGATATGCAGAGCCGTTTGGTGTCGGCCCAGAAGGTACGGAGACCCAACGACGGACTACAGAAGCTCCACAACAAGTGTGGAGAAGCGCTGCAGGCGGAGGTTGGAACCGCTCTGGTTGTACGGGGTTAGTTTATCCGAACATCTGTTCGAAAGGTAACAGGTGGCACTGACAAGCCCGAGCGTGTCGCCACCTGCATACTTAGCCGGTGTTGATCCTGTTGCCGCCTTCGGAGAAGAAATCGGCCACCGCAGGAGCTGCGGTCCAGGTCTATACGGGGGTTCTTTACGCGGCCTTGGGATGGAGCACCCTTACCAAGGCCCAGCACAAGCTAGCTCAAGCTTCAATTGTGATCATTTCGGCAAAGTACGGAGCGGTACGACCCTTAGATTTGATCGAGCCGTACAAGGAAAAAATCGTCAACAAGGAGATGGCACCCAAAGTTGCCGCGGTTCTTGATGGGGTTACAACTGAACTCATCATTGATTGTCGTTCATCAACCTATCAAACGGTGTGGCTATCCCCCAGACAAAAAACAGTTGAGATCAAAGTTTTCACAAGAGTTGAAGGTGAAAAGAAGGTCATCACACATATGTCGAAGAAGACGCGTGGAGAAGTTACGCGCCACATTCTTGAAAATGGCGAAGTCATTAGCACTCCTGAACAGTTACAAGCAATCGTTGAACAAAAATTTGAATGCGCTTTGATTAAGGGTGATGCAAAGAGTCCGTGGGTCCTAGAGGTGTTTTGCTAAAGCAAACTAGGAAGCAATCAGAGCTGTCTTCTTTATAAGCTCTACGGTCAGTGTTGGGTAGTTCCACATAATCACGTGTGCGCAGTTATCGACGACGATCCAACGGGAATGAGCAGGTGCAACACTTTTTTCTTGTGCAATCTCCTCTGGCAAAGTCAGATCACTATCGCCAAAAATAACCGAGAGCCTCACCTTTTCAGGTACAACTGATTTAAATCTACGTCCATTTGCACCATGCCACATTGGCATGTACCCCTTCGAACGCGCCATCGCTATCACTGAATCACGGCAAGACTCAAAACTTAACTCACGCCATAAATGTGTAATCTTCTTGTAACCGTAAGCCTTTAGCGCCGGAATGCGATACGCCGTCTTCATAAAGTACTGTGAAATCTTCGCAAGTATGCGCGCATCAATGCTCGGAGGAAGCTTTCGTGGTGGTAGTTCATGCCATAAGCCGGCTGGAGCCAAGGCGGTAACACTTAAAACATTATCTGGTGCAACCGCTGCCATTTCTAGGGAAATCCAACCACCTAATGAATTGCCGGCAACGTGCATCTTCTCAACTTTCATTTCAGAAACCATGTAATCAACTACCGCTTTCGCCAGCGAATGTGGATCCATCGCTTCCTCTTTGCTCAGCGGAGCATCACCATGGCCTGGTAGATCAATTGCATAGACCGTAAAACTTTCTATCAACTGGGGAACGAGGCTCTTCCAAATACTTCCGGCAGAGCCCAAGCCATGCACAAGAACAAGTGCAGGTTTATCAAGGTCTTGTGTATACCGATGGGAGGTAATGGGCATTTTTAGTACTTGTATTTCTCGGTCTCTGTTGGGTGAGCTTTACACACCGCTTTCCAAATCACATCTGGTTCAAGCCCTGCGGCCAACGCCTCATTGACACTCTTACTACCTAAATCAGATAGAGCTATATCTGAGGCGAATGAAGCGGCCCACGAATCCCCAAATGACAGGGTGATTCGTTCGCGAAGATCAGAGATTCGCAATGCTGGTAATCGCTTCTGCTTGTGCACGGGATTGTTGGGCGTTAATTGGATGTAGCGCCTGTCCCAATAACCAACGCAAGGCTAGCGCACCCTTTTGTTCACCCAATAGATGGTTCAAGGCAATAGAAAATGCTTTCCATAACTTATCCTCTTGCTTGGCGAGCGCAACAGTTAACTGCTCAGGATCTTGAACTCGCATCGCAGCTAAAGCAGAATCACTAGAAACTTGAAGTGATATCTGTTCAAGGGCCGATGTTGCATCTGGTGCATGCTGTGCGATCTCAACTAAACGAGCTAGTTCAGATTCGCACAAAGCCAGCAGCACGCTTTCTTTGTCGCGGTAATGGTTGTATAAAGTTGCTCGAGATACTTGTGAGACATCTGCAATTTCAATCATGGACATCTTCTTGAGTCCAGTTGTAGCAATTAACTCTTTGGTGGCCTCAAGGATTGCGTTTTGTGTACGGCGGTGAGTTGCTACTTGTGGCGCGTACTTGTTAAGCGGCATCGACAACAGTGAGAGTGACGCCCTCACGGCTCTTGAGCTCTGAAGCAACCTGTGCGAACACTCCAGAAAGTGACAGGCCTAAAGCTGTGCAAATAGCGTTAAGAAGTTCAGATGAGGCCTCTTTCTGACCACGCTCAACCTCAGATAAGTAACCAAGAGATACACGGGCATCACGGGCTACATCACGCAATGTTCGACCTTGAGCGGTGCGGGCAGCGCGAAGTGTCTGTCCAACAGCTTCACGAACTAGAACCATTGTCATTACCCCCTCTGCCTGTCAAAGTTTCGATCTAATCTTTATGAACGATGTCTAAGGATACGCGCAAAGGTAGCGATCGCGCTTGATGTAGCTGCGTTTCTTACAGATTCACGTTCACCAGACAGGGATAGCTCAATGGTCTGGCTGATAGGACCCTCGATCGCCACCCACACAGCACCTACTGGATGGCCATCTAAAGGATTAGGGCCTGCTACCCCCGTCGTGCTTATGGCCCAAGTTGTTCCAAAGGATTTGATCGCGCCCTTTGCCATCGCGACCGCGACCTCTTCGCTAATGACGGTGTGCTTTTCGATGAGATCAGGATCGATTCCTAAATGTGAAACTTTAACCTCATCGCGATATGCGGTTACTCCCCCAACAAATACATCAGAGGCCCCAGAAATTGTGACTATTGCAGAACTTACTGCACCTGCAGTTAATGACTCCGCGGTGCTGACAGTCTCACCACGTTGGCGCAGGTGTTCAACGATCTCGGCTGCAAAACCGACAATCTCATTTGAAAGCGCCATCAGAGAACTCTCTTCTTATGCCTAGTTGGTCAAGCCTTGTTTGTGAAGGCTGACTTTACATAGTAAACACCGGTAAAGATAGTGAGCGCAATTGCTATATACATAAAGCCATCGCGGAACCAGTACAGATTTTCATCCAATGGCAAAATGTAAAATCCAACACCAAAGCCCTGCATCAAGGCCTTGACCTTGCCCCCACGGTTTGCAGGGATAACGCCACGCTTGATTACAGCCAACCTAAAAATGGTGATCGCAACTTCACGGGTCAAGATTACGATTGTGATCCACCATGGCATTCTTCCAAGGATCGAAAGAGAAACCATCGCGGTACCAATCATGAACTTGTCTGCAACAGGATCTAGAAACTTTCCAAACTCGGTGATTGTGCCGCGACTGCGGGCAAGTCTGCCATCGAGAACATCTGACATACCTAGTGCAAAAAATACACACCATGAGATGTACTGCCAGGTTGTGTCATCTCCACCATTTTTAAAGAGGGTGTATGCGCCTACTGGCACAAAGAGTAATCTCATGACTGTAATGAAATTGGGGGTGATGAACGCTGGTAACCTCATAGCGGCTTTGCCACCAAATCTGCGCCCATTGAATCAATTACAACCGCATCGACATACTGCCCGACCTTAAAATCGGTACCAATAAAGGTGGTTGTTCCATCAACTTCAGGGCCTTGATGAGCAGCCCGTCCTTCTTGCAGCTGCGCATCCTCGATCAAAACCCGCACAGTTTCACCGATTCGCGCTTGGGCACGCAGAGATACCATCTCATCGGCTAATGAAGATAATGTCTCAACACGTTGTGCGATTACTTCGGCATCGATCTTGTCTGACAAATTCAAAGCCTCAGTATTGTCCTCATCTGAGTATCCGAAGACTCCAACGGCATCTAATTTGGCTTGAGTTATAAAGTTTGCAAGATCATCGAAATCCTCTTGAGTTTCACCAGGAAAACCGACGATAAAATTGGATCGAATTCCCGCCTCAGGAGAAAGTGCACGAATCTGGCTAATCAGATGTAAAAACTTTTCAGTATCACCGAATCGGCGCATGCGACGCAACACTGTGGGGCTTGTGTGCTGGAATGAGAGATCAAAGTATGGCGCAGTTTTGTCGGTAGCGATCATCGCCTGGAGCAAGGTAGGACGCATTTCAGCTGGCTGCAGGTATGAAAGTCGAACACGTTCTACCCCTGGCAAGGCTGCAATTTCAGGCAAAATCTTCTCCATCAATTGAAGATCCCCAAGATCTTTTCCGTATGAGGTTGTGTTCTCACTTACGAGAAACATTTCTGAGACACCGTTTTGCGCTAACCAGCGAGCCTCGTTGATAATCTCAGTTGGACGTCTTGATATAAATGAACCTCTGAAATATGGGATCGCACAGAATGAGCAACGACGATCACAACCAGATGCGATCTTGAGCGGTGCCCATGGCGCATTTCCTAAACGTTTGCGAGAAAACTCTTCTTCCTGGCGAGCATCTGCACGTTCGGCTGGTGCGATCGGAAGCAGAGCTCGACGATCACGAGGAACGTGAGCCTTATGTGATTCACCTGCGATAATTGATTGCAAGCGGGCAGAGATATCTTTGTAATCATCAAAACCTAAAATTGCATCTGCTTCAGGAAGAGCTTCTGCGAGCTCATTGCCGTAACGCTCTGCCATACAACCCACAGCAACTACCGCACGTGTAGTTCCGTGTCCTTTGAGCGAGTTAGCTTCAAGAAGGGCATCTACCGAGTCTTTCTTTGCAGATTCGATAAAGCCACAGGTGTTAACAAGAGCAACTTCGGCTGATTCAACATCATCAACAAGGGTCCAACCATCGGCTGCTAAACGTCCGGCAAGCTCCTCGGAATCTACTTCATTTCGTGCGCACCCTAAAGTGACTACTGCAACCGTGCGCTTCATTTGCACAATCTTACAGTGCTACGGGTGATTAATAATCTACTCCGTACGACACGCTAACAACCTGTCCATCCACACCTATGGGATCTAGTTTTTTACCGTTTACCGTAAGATCAACTCCGCCAGCGTTGCCAACTTTGAGATTCAACTTCTCGCTAGCTGTGAAGGTTCGAGAGGCGCCGCGTGAAATCTGACCGCTAAACAAGGCGCGACCAGTTGAGTCAGAGACAAAGAGCCAACTCCTGCCTCGGGTTGCGGTAATGATTACTTCAACACCCTCTCCCGTTGATACCACTGGCTCATCTGTTGGCTCAGCCTCTTCAACGATAGTTGGTTCGGCTGTTGGTTCTGCGGTTGGTTCTGCGGTTGGTTCAACTGTTGGCTCTGCGGTTGGCACTGCTGTTTCTTCAAGTGCAACGGGAATATCTGGAGTTGAATCATTGGAGATAAAAAATTGGGCAAATCCCGCGATAAACAAGGTTGAGACTGAGATCGCTACTAAAACCTTCCAAGATACCTTTCGGCTTTCTCGCGGTTCGCGCATTACATTGTTTTCAACCAACAAATCCTGCATCGAACGATCTACATGCATTTGCTCATCTTCAAAAGCTGTCAAAAACATCTGCTCATCTACATTGAGCTTTGTGGCGATATTTCTTAGGTGACCACGCGCATAGGTTTCGCCGCCGCACTGTGAGAAATTATCTGACTCCATCTGGCGAAGCAGTGGAACACGGATATTTGTGGCTGCCGAAAGATCATCGATGCTAAGGCCAGCATCCTTACGCGCCTTAGTGATCATTGATCCAAGTGACATCAAACTTCCTCAATACCGCCAATGGTGGGAGTAATTAGTCTAAGTCGAAAGTGGTCAGGGTGACTAGTGAGAGGTGTGAGCAAAGGGGGTGAATCTCACCCCACCCCGCTTAGCGAGCGGCTCGATTAGTAGTCGCGAAGTGTTGCAAGCACTGAGTCGAGTTCGTCAGGCTTTACTAAAACGGTTCGAGCCTTTGAGCCTTCAGATGGACCTACGATTCCGCGCGACTCCATCAAGTCCATCAAACGGCCAGCTTTTGCAAAACCAACTCGCAACTTTCTTTGCAACATCGATGTTGATCCAAATTGAGTTCCAACAACTAACTCAACGGCTTGGCATAACACATCAAGATCATCGCCAATCTCTTTATCAACCATCTTCATCTGGTTAACGGGAGCGGTTACATCTTCACGGTAGCGAGGCTTTAACTGCTTCTTGACATGTGAAGTGACAGCCTCGATCTCTCTTTCAGAAACATAAGCACCCTGAATGCGGATTGCACGGCTTGCGCCCATCGGAATGAATAATCCATCACCTTGGCCCACAAGTTTTTCGGCACCTGGACTATCCAAAATAACTCGACTATCGGCCAGCGAGCTTGTTGCAAAGGAGAGTCTTGATGGCACGTTAGCCTTAATCAAACCAGTTACAACATCAACAGATGGTCTTTGCGTTGCTAGCACGAGGTGAATACCCGCTGAACGCGCCAATTGAGTAATGCGAACTACAGACTCTTCAACCTCTTTAGCTGCAACCATCATCAAATCTGCAAGCTCATCGATGATAACAAGTAGGTACGGATACGGCTCGACAGTTCGATCACTACCTTCAGGGACTGTGACCTTACCTGCACGCACCGCCTTGTTAAAGTCATCGATGTGTCTAAATCCGAAGGTGGACAAGTCTTCGTAACGAAGATCCATTTCACGAACAACCCAAGTAAGCGCATCGGCGGCCTTCTTTGGATTGGTAATGATCGGCGTAATTAGATGTGGAATACCTTCATATGCGGTTAGCTCTACACGCTTTGGATCGATCAAAACAAGTCGAACATCATCAGGGGTAGAACGCATCAAAATAGAGGTAATCATTGAGTTAATCATCGAAGACTTACCGGCACCGGTTGCACCAGCAACCAAGAGATGTGGCATCTTTGCCAGGTTTGCACACACGAAGTTGCCTTCGACATCCTTACCTAGAGCTACCAGCATCGGATGAAGATCCTGACCTGCAACGGTTGAGCGCAAAACATCACCTAAAGCGACAATTTCACGATCAGTGTTTGGAATCTCAATTCCTACCGCAGACTTGCCCGGAATGGGAGAAAGAATACGAACATCGCTACTTGCAACGGCATAAGAAATGTTTTTTGCTAAAGCGGTGATTCGCTCAACCTTTACAGCGTTACCAAGTTCAACTTCATAACGGGTAACGGTTGGACCACGCATAAAACCGGTTACCTTGGCGTCAATTTCAAACTGCAGGAAGACTTCAGTAAGGGATGCCACCACAAGATCATTTGCCTTGCTCTTTGCTTTTGCAGCAGGCCCTGCGCGCAATAAGTCTGGTGCAGGTAATTCATATTTCACATCTGCGGTCAATAGCAACTGCTCAGGACGCTTTACCGCAACTGTACTTTCGTTGCCATGAGCGATCGCAGGAATTGATTCTTCAACTGGAAACTCGTCATCAAAGCTCTCCTCATCGAGTTCCTCCTCCTCAACAACCGGAGCGTTCCAAGCTGCAACCACTGGTGATTCAAATGGTGGTGTATCGGTTATCTCAAACTCTTCTTCTACCTTTTCCGTACGTTCTGGGCGCTTTGACCATAACCAGGTACTTGCAGATGAGATTCGCATAAAGAGTTGGCTTACCGGTGTTGCGGTTATGACAAGTACACCGAAAACAAAGATGATGAGCAGAACCGGGTAGGTTAAAACTGAGGTCATGAGACTCACAAGAGGCGTTGATACCCCGTAACCAAGCCAGCCACCACCATCACGCATTGCAGTAGCGCCGGTTCCGACTGAACCGTTGAGTAGGTGCGCAAGACCAGTTGATGAGAGCAAAAGGGCAAATGTTCCAACAATAATTCTGCCTGTTGCCCTTGAATCCTCTGGGATTCTGAACAATCGAATTGCAAAGTAGATTAGAACGACCGGAGCAAAGAAACCGATCTGGCCAACTCCGCCATAGATGACCGCGTAGATTGCACGACCAACAACATTGTCTGAGTTAAACCAGGTTCCAGCGGTTGCGATGAGTGCAAGGATTAGAATCAAAAAGGCGATGCCATCACGTTGATGGGCAGGATCTAAGTCACGGGCACCACGTGCAATAAACCGAACGCCACTTCCTAAAGATTTTGCGACAAAACGCCAAAGGGCAGAGATGCCGCGGCCAAGTGCTCCGCCTACAGCTGAGCTCTTACTCTTTGCTTTTTTTCTTTTAGCCACACGCACGATCGTAAAGGGTGAACAATTTGGAACCTACTAGGCGCGCCGTTCTTCAAACTTCAATAACGACAGGGACAATCATCGGCTTTCTACGATGCTCTCCCCCAACCCATCCACCAATAGTTTTTCTTACAATTTGCGATAGTTGATGGGTACCGTTGTTGCCATCGGCAACCGCTATTGCTAGCGCCTTCTCGATTCTCATTTTGACCTCATCAAACATCGCTGCATCCTCATTAAATCCACGGGCATGAATATCTGGTCCGGCCACGATTTTTCCACTTTGTGAATCGATAACGACAACGCATGAGATGAAGCCTTCTTCACCAAGAATTCTGCGATCTTTGAGTGAACTCTCTGTTATGTCTCCAATACTTTGACCATCAACAAAGACAAATCCCACGGGCACCGCGCCTACTACTTCAGCTTCGTGATTGATTAAATCAATTACAACTCCATTATCAACAATAAATGTGTTGCCTCGAGGTACCCCTGATTGAATTGCGAGTTCTGCATTTGCCTTCATGTGTCGCCACTCGCCATGGATTGGCATTACATACTTAGGCTTTACGATGTTGTAGCAGTACAGCAACTCTCCTGCAGCCGCGTGCCCTGAAACATGTACCATCGCATTAGCTTTATGAACTACCTTTGCGCCAAAACGGGTTAACTCATTAATAACTCTAAAGACTGAGTTTTCATTTCCTGGAATCAATGAGGATGCAAGAATGACAGTGTCACCTTCGCCCACACGAATCTGGTGATCACCATTTGCCATACGCGACAAAGCCGCCATTGGTTCACCTTGCGAACCAGTACAAATTAAAACAACATTGTCATCGTATTGATCAAGGTCCTTCGCATCGATGACTAAATCAGCTGGGACATGCAGGTAGCCCATATCTTCAGCAATCTTCATATTGCGAACCATTGAGCGACCAATAAAGACAACTTTGCGTCCATGTTGTGCTGCGATATCGATTACCTGTTGTACTCGGTGCACGTGAGATGAAAAGGAGGCGACAATAACGCGGCGCTTAGTCGATGAGATCACACGATTAAGAGCTGGCATGATTTCTCGCTCTGATGGAGTAAAGCCAGGAATATCGGCGTTAGTTGAATCCACCATGAAAAGGTCAACACCTTGCTCGCCAAGACGAGCAAAGGTTCGTAAATCAGTTATTCGACCATCTAAAGGAAGTTGATCCATCTTAAAATCACCAGTTGCAAGAACTCGACCCGCATCGGTGTTGATAACAACGGCTAGTGCATCTGGTATCGAGTGATTTACCGCAACAAACTCCAAGGTAAAGGGGCCGATATCTTCTGTTCCGCCCTCGCGAACTTCGCGGGTTAATGGAGAGATTCGATGCTCCTTTAACTTTGCTGTGATCAAAGCCAGAGTTAACGCAGAGCCATAGAGCGCGATATCACCACGCTCACGCAAAAGGTATGGCACAGCTCCGATATGGTCTTCATGGCCATGTGTAAGGAAAATTCCGACAACATCCTGCAGTCGATCTCTGATGTAGGAAAAGTCAGGCAAGATGAGGTCGATTCCTGGCTGATTATCTTCAGGAAATAAGACACCGCAGTCGACGATAAGCAACTTAGATTTGTACTCAAAGACCGTCATGTTGCGGCCAATTTCCGTTAAGCCACCTAGGGCAACTATTCGCAAGCCGCCATCAACTAGTGCAGGCGGCGTGCTCAGATTTGGATGTGGGTGATTCATTAGTTAACTGCGACGCCACCAGCGCGCAGATCTTCGCGCAGTTGCGCAATCTGAGCATCTGTTGCATCGACGAGTGGAAGACGAGTATGGCCACCTGGTAGGCCCATAAGTGTGAGTGCTGCTTTAGTGAGGATGGCACCTTGTGTGCGGAATGTACCTGTGTAAACAGGAAGAAGCTTTTGATGAATCTCTAGAGCGCGAGCAGAGTTTCCGGCAAACCAAGCATCGAGTAGTTCACGTAACTCCTTGCCGACGGTATGTCCGCAGACCGAAACAAAGCCAACAGCACCAACTGACAACAAAGGTAGATTCAAAATGTCATCCCCTGAATAAACGGGAATTCCGCAGCGCTTAATCACCCATGAGGTTGAAGCAACATCTCCCTTTGCATCTTTAAGTGCAACAATCTTTGGGTGCTCGGAAAGACGAACAATTGTGTCGGGCTCGATAGGCACACCAGTGCGACCTGGGATGTCGTAAATCATGACTGGTAAATCTGTGGCATCTGCAACGGCGCGGAAGTGAGCTTCTATTCCGGCCTGAGGTGGCTTGTTGTAATAAGGAGTAACAACTAGCAATCCATCAGCGCCAGCGTTTTCAGTGCGCTTTGCTTGGTTAATTGAGTACTCGGTTTCATTGTCACCTGCACCTGAAACTACGATTATCTTAGAGCCAACTGTGTTTCGAACAACTCGAATGATCTCCTCTTTCTCGGAGGATTTAGTTGTTGGTGCTTCACCGGTGGTTCCATTAACCACGATTCCATCATGGCCGGTTGCGACTAAATGGGCTGCAATTGTTTCGATGCCCGCCCAATCAATCTCACCATCCTTTGTGAAGGGGGTGACCATTGCCGTCAGAAGACGTCCAAATGGAGCAGCGGTTGTCATGAGCCGAACTCTACCCGTATTAAGGGGCGACTCGTCCAGACTTTTCAAAGGCTCCGTATGTGAGCGGCATTAACTTCGCAAATTCCGCTTCCATTTTCTCGGCAACCATCTCGATCTCCCGCTGCGGGTAGCTAGGAAAGTGTGAGCCGTCGCGAGCGGTACGCAGGGATAAAAAGTTCATTAAGGCACGGGCGTTCATGGTGACATACATCGATGAATAGGTAGCAACCGGAAGAACAGCACGGGCGACCTCGCGAGCAACTCCTGCCTCAAGCATCTTGACATAGCTCTCATATGCAACTACATAAGCCGCCTTCATTGAATCTACTGTGACATCAAACTGTTCTTTAGTGCCATCTACAAATGTGTACGCACCAGTTTTTCCAATCTGAACCAACTTACGTTCGACTGAAGGGATATAAAAAACTGGCTTGAGTTCACGGTAACGACCGCTTTCTTCATTGTAAGAAGCGATGCGGTGGCGCATGAATTCGCGGAAAACAAAAATAGGTGCAGAGATAAAGAAGGTCATTGAGGTGTGCTCAAATGGCGATCCGTGACGCTCGCGTGCAAGGTAGTTAATCAAGCCTGCTGAACGAGCTGGGTCTTCGCCAATCTCATCCATCGATTGCTCGCCAGCAGTAGATACGCGAGCAGCCCAAATTACATCTGCATCGCTAGCGCTGGATTTAACTAACTCAACTGTTACATCATCTCGGTAAATAATCTCTTCACTCATGGTCGCACCCTATCTATGCGCCCCTATCGACTCTTGGATTTATACGGCACAATAGCCGCGTGTCCAAAGTTTCCTCCAACACTTTCAGGGATTCCATGAGTGTTTCCCTCACGGTGGGTGCGTATGGGGTGGCTTTTGGGGCAGCGGCTGTGGCTAATGGATTTACCGTCCTACAAAGTTGTTTGCTCTCTCTGCTGACATTTTCAGGGGCCTCGCAATTTGCAGTCATTGGCGTAATCGGTGCGGGCGGATCGGCTGTTAGTGCAATTGCTACCGCATCTCTTTTGGGAGTTCGAAACGCTTTATATGGAGTGATCATGGCTCCACGTTTACAGGTTAAAGGTTTAAAACGAGTTGTTGCAGCTCATGTCACTATCGATGAATCAACAGGTGTTGCACTTGGACAAGAGGCTCGCGGAATTGATGCGATGCGTAAAGGGTTTTGGTACACAGGAATAGGTGTATTTGTTTTCTGGAACCTCTTTACCCTTGCAGGTGCTCTTGGTGCTCAAGCAATGGGAGATGTACGAGCATTTGGTTTGGATTCAGCGGTTCCAGCCGCATTTTTAGGTCTTGTATGGCCACGTTTGATCGGGAACTTTGAAAGAGCTCTAGCGGTTGGATGTGCATTGTTTGCTGTTGCCATGACGCCGGTACTACCTGCAGGCCTGCCCATTATCGCGACCGCCTTCATCGCCATTGCTGTTGGGCTCAAGCGATGACGATCTTCTGGGTGGCTACCCTTGGAACTAGCCTTGTTGCCTTTCTACTTAAATACTCTGGACATTCCGTTCCGGAGCGCTGGTTATCTCACCCAAGGATTCAACGCATAAACGCTCTGATACCTATTGCGCTTTTGAGTGCGCTTGTGGCCGTACAGACATTTTCAGAAAAATCAGAGCTAATGATTGATCAACGGTTAGTTGGTTTAGCTGTGGCAGTTGTAGCGCTTTTGCTCAAAGCGCCATTTCCGGTTGTAGTGCTTTCAGCTGCCCTGTCTTCAGCTGCTGTTTACAACTGGCTTTAGATAATTCCTAAAGATTGAAGCTTCGCCTTCAGGTCATTGTCCGATGGCTCAGTTAGGTGAGTTCCATCAGAGAAAACAATCACCGGGATTGATTTAGCTCCACCGTTGATTTCGATTACCTTGTCAGCAGCTGTTACATCTGCATCTGTATCAATCTTTGTGTACTCAACATTGAGCTCATTCAATAGTCGTTCTGATCGACGGCAATCTCCGCACCAATCGGCACCATACATAGTTATTTGATCTTTAGACATTGATCGCTCCTTACATGAATTTATCGAGGCCATGGGTTAGGCCAGGTGTGTTAACAATTTTTCGTACGCCAAGAATAACTCCTGGCATAAATCCTGCACGGTCAATTGAATCGTGACGGATTGTTAAGGTCTCCCCTAGGCCGCCAAATAAAACCTCTTGGTGAGCCACTAGTCCGCGGGCACGAACAGAATGCACTGGAATTCCGGCAACTAGCGCTCCACGAGCGCCATCGATAGCGGTCGTTGTTGCATCTGGCATTGCGCCAAGACCTGCCTCTTTGCGAGCAGCAGACATCAATTCGGCGGTACGTGCAGCTGTCCCAGAGGGGGCATCTACCTTTGCTGGGTGGTGCAGTTCAATCACTTCAGCAGATTCGAAGTAACGCGCAGCCTTTGTAGCAAACTCCATCATTAACACCGCACCAATTGCAAAGTTGGGTGCAATAAGTACACCGACTGAAGGGTTAGCTGCCAACCATCCCTTTACAGTTGCGAGTTTTGCATCATCAAATCCAGTTGTTCCTACAACAACATTGATTCCGTTGTCGATCAAGAATTCTAGGTTTGCCATAACGCTGTCAGGGGTTGTGAAATCAACTACAACGTGAGCTGCTGATCCTTTAAGTTGCTCAAGTGAATCGCCCATATCGAGAGCTGCAACTAACGCTAATCCTTCAGCTGCATCGACTGCCTTTACAACCTCTGATCCCATTCGACCACGAGCACCTAAGACGGCAACATTGATCATTTGCTTAACACCTTCTCAAACTTAGATTCAGATTTGAATGGACCTACAAGAGCAAGGGTAGGCGTTTTGGTAAGGAATGCGCTAGCAATTTCCTTGATGTCTGTGGCGTTTACGCGTGAGATCTCTTTGAGAATCTCATCAAAATCCATTACCTGTCCATAAACAATCTCATTCTTACCGATTCGGCTCATGCGTGAACCAGAGTCTTCCTGGCTCAAAACGAGTGAGCCCCGAACAGCTCCTTTTGCACGTTCAATCTCTTCATGCGACAAGCCATTGTCAGCAACATCTGCCAAAACCTCACGAATAATTTCGACAACTTCAATCGCCTTTGCTGGATTACAACCTGCGTAAAAACCGATTTGCCCGCTGCCTGCAAACTGTTGTGCGTAGGCATATACAGAGTATGCAAGACCACGTTTTTCACGAATCTCTTGGAATAAACGTGATGACATTCCGCCACCAAGTGCTGATGCCAGAATTCCCATGGCAAAGCGACGATCATCTAAACGTGCAACACCCTCCATGCCATAAAACATGTGTGCTTGTTCGGTCGGACGAGAAATTAGTCCTACTGAGCGTTGTGGAGATTTGCGCACAGGAGTATTGGGGCGAATGACAGGTGTGCCCTTTACATCAAGGAAGCCATCCTGAGATAGCGCAGCTTCAACCATTGCAACAACTTTTTTATGCTTGATATTTCCGGCAACTGCAACCACCAAATCTTGGGGCAGGTACCGTTTCTTGTAATAGTTAAAGACTGAATTACGGGACATATTGTTAATGGAATCAATAGTTCCCAAAATCGGACGTCCCAAGGCTGTGTCACCGTAATAAGTTTCAGCGTACAAATCATGAACTAAATCACTTGGATCATCATCTCGCATAGCGATTTCTTCAAGAACAACCTTGCGCTCTGCATCGACATCAAGTGCGGTCACAATTGAGGATGTGATCAAATCAGAGACAACATCGATGGCCATGGGCAGATCTGTGTCTATGACACGTGCGTAAAAGCAGGTGTACTCCTTGCTGGTAAATGCATTCATTTCACCACCGACAGATTCAATGGAGGCGGAGATTTCTAGCGCGTTTCGGCGTTTAGTCCCTTTGAAAAGTAAATGCTCTAGAAAGTGAGAAGCCCCAGCAACGGCCGGGGTTTCATCACGTGAACCAACATTTACCCAGATACCAATCGCGGCGCTGCGTACCGAAGGAACCTCTTCAGTAACGATACGCAGACCGCTAGGTAAAACTGAACGACGTACGCTCATTTATTCAGCTGAACCAGTAGTTCCATCTTCAAGCACGGGAACCAAAGAAAGCTTGCCCTTTGGATCGATCTCGCCGATTTCTACCTGGATCTTGTCGCCAACCTTCATAACCTCTTCAAGGTTTTCGATTCGCTTTCCACCATGCATTTTGCGGATCTGCGATACATGCAGCAATCCATCCTTGCCTGGCATCAATGAGATGAATGCACCAAATGCTGCAAGTTTCACGACGGTACCTAGGTAACGCTCGCCAACCTCTGGCATCTGAGGATTTGCAATTGCATTGATCTGTGCACGAGCTGCCTCTGCTGATGGACCATCGGTTGCACCGATGTAAATCGTTCCATCATCTTCGATTGAAATCTCTGCGCCTGTCTCATCTTGAATCTGGTTAATAATCTTGCCCTTAGGTCCGATTACTGCACCGATCTGATCAACTGGAATCTTTACAGAGATGATGCGAGGAGCAAATGGGCTCATCTCATCTGGGGCATCAATAGCCTCATTCATGACATCAAGGATCGCAAGACGTGCTTCCTTTGCCTGGTGCAGAGCTCCGGCAAGAACTGATGCTGGAATTCCATCAAGCTTTGTATCTAGCTGCAACGCTGTAACAAAGTCCTTGGTTCCGGCAACCTTGAAGTCCATGTCTCCGAATGCATCTTCTGCACCCAAGATATCTGTCAAAGCAACGTACTCGACCTTGCCATCGACATCATCTGAGATAAGACCCATGGCAATACCTGCAACTGGTGCACGTAGTGGAACACCTGCGTTAAATAGTGCAAGTGTTGAAGCACATACAGAGCCCATTGATGTTGAACCATTTGAGCCAAGTGCCTCAGAAACCTGACGGATTGCGTAAGGGAACTCTTCGCGTGATGGAAGTACTGGAATCAATGCACGCTCTGCAAGAGCACCGTGACCGATTTCGCGGCGCTTAGGTGTTCCAACACGACCTGTTTCACCAGTTGAATACGGTGGGAAGTTGTAGTTGTGCATGTAACGCTTGTGATTTTCAGGGTTCAAAGTATCGAGCTGTTGCTCCATCTTTAACATGTTAAGAGTTGTGATTCCAAGAATCTGTGTCTCTCCACGCTCGAAGATCGCTGAACCGTGAACGCGAGGAATTACCTCAACCTCTGCAGATAACGCACGGATATCGCGAAGACCGCGACCATCGATACGGATCTTGTCACGCAGTACGCGCTGACGAACAAGCTTCTTAGTCAATGAACGGAACGCTGCAGGAACTTCCTTCTCGCGTCCTTCAAATTGCGCGCTGACTGATTCCTTGACGGAGGCAGAGATCTCATCGATCTTTGTTTCGCGCTCTTGCTTACCAACGATTGTTAGCGCCTTAGCAAGTTCATCCTTTGCAGCCTTTTCAACAGCTGCGAAAACATCATCCTGGTAATCCAAGAAGACTGGGAACTCTGCAGTTGGCTTTGCAGCAACCTTTGCAAGCTTTGCCTGTGCATCACAGAGAATCTTGATAAATGGCTTTGCTGCATCTAGTCCTTGTGAAACAACTTCTTCAGTAGGAGTAGGTGCGCCACCCTTGATTAACTCAATTGTGCGCTCTGTTGCTTCTGCTTCAACCATCATGATTGCAACATCATCCTTAGTGACACGACCTGCAACAACCATGTCAAAGACCGCGTTTGCAACCTGTGAGTGGTTAGGGAAAGCAACCCACTGACCATCAATCAAAGCAACGCGAACGCCACCGATTGGACCAGAGAAAGGTAGACCTGCAAGTTGTGTAGACATTGATGCTGCGTTGATCGCAATAACGTCATACATGTGATCTGGATCGAGTGCCATTACTGTCACAACGATCTGAACTTCATTACGAAGTCCCTTAACAAATGATGGGCGTAGCGGACGGTCGATCAAACGACAGGTAAGGATTGCATCCTCTGATGGACGACCTTCGCGACGGAAGAATGATCCTGGGATGCGACCAACTGCGTACATCTTCTCTTCAACATCAACTGTTAAAGGGAAGAAATCAAATTGATCCTTAGGTGTCTTTGATGCGGTAGTTGCTGAGAAGATCATTGTTTGATCATCTAAGTAAACCGCTGCAGCTCCTGCTGCCTGGCGCGCTAGGCGTCCTGTTTCAAAACGAATCTCTCGTTTTCCAAATTTTCCGTTATCAATAACTGCAACGGCTGACTGAACCTCTTGACCCTCCATGGGTCCTCCTCTTTGTAGATTGAAAGCACAACAGAATTGTTGAGCTTTTTAATCTGCTCAAGATGCAAGAGTCTTCGATCGAAGTTCACGCGTACGTGTTCATGCGCGGAAACCACTACCGAGGACCATCGCTCTACGGCAGATTGGTATTACTTGATTAGCGGCGAATACCGAGCTTCTCGATAATTGCGCGGTAACGGTTGATATCTGTCTTCGCTAGGTATTGAAGGATGCGACGACGACGACCAACTAACAACAAAAGACCACGACGGTTGTGGTGATCATGTGGGTTAGCCTTCAAGTGATCAGTGATCTGATCAATTCTCTTTGAAAGTAGCGCTACCTGTGCTTCAGGTGATCCTGTGTCAGTAGGGGTAGAACCGTACTGAGCAATGATTTCCTTCTTTACTTCTGGTGTTAATGCCATTTCTTGTTCTCCTTATGTACTGAGCACGAGGGCTTCTCGGTTTGACTCACGAGAAACTCGCTAACTCGATTGAAGGGCAAGGGTAACAGTCAGGCTAGATATTCCTGAAATCGAGGTAAATCCCCCGCTTAAAGCTCGGTCAATCGACGGGCCTCAGCGCAATCCTTGGCCATCTGCTCTAAAAGCGGATCAAGTCCATCAAATTTCAATGTCTCCCGTAAGCGCCAACCAAACTCAATTGTTGCAGCCTTTGTGTAGAGATCTAATCCAACTTGATCCAAGGCGTAGGCCTCAACCTGTCGACCACGAACACCCTCAAAGGTTGGATTGGTTCCGATAGAGATTGCGGCAGGCCAGCGATCAATTCCAACTGTGAGCCATCCAGCATAGACACCATCTGCAGGGATAGTTTGCCCCTCAATATTTCCAAGGTTTGCTGTCGGATAACCAATTTCGCGACCACGCTTTTCGCCATGCACAACGATTCCGTCGAGGCGATGTGGACGTGTCAACATCTCGCGTGCAGATTCAACATTTCCTTCAACAATAGCTTTACGAATTCTGGTGGAAGAGATGTTCTCATCATTATCTGCCTGTAAATCTAAGACAACAGTTTCAAACTCTGTGTGCTTAGCTAGAGATTGAACATCTCCTGCTGCTTTGAAACCATATGTGAAATTGGAGCCCACGATAACCGTAGAGGCTTTCAGTTGCTCAACTAGAACCTTAGTAACGAAATCCTCTGGAGCCATCGCGGCAAACTCTTTTGTAAACTTAATGACCGCTACTTGGTCGGCGTTATGAATCTTTAATAGTTCGATCTTGTCACTCAAGATTGTAAGCAGTGATGGTGCTCTTTCCGGTGCAAAAACTGAGACTGGATGAGGATCAAAGGTCAGCGCGATGATTTTCTCATCGCCGGCAAGTGCTTTGGCACGGTTGAGAATTTGCTGGTGCCCCTTATGGACCCCATCAAAGTTTCCAATAACAACGATGCTCATAGGCTCATTATCTCAGATTCTTCGATTCAATTCGCTGCCGCGAAGACAGCGATTGGCTTGGCCTTACTGTCTACATTTCTCAAGAGTGCAATGAGCTCATTAGATGATGAGATTCCGGCGTAAATTCCTTCACTCGGATTGGGTGCCAAAGTTCTTCCAAAAGAGAGCTCTAACTTTTCATCAAGTGCGATATCTCGCACAGGAAAGGTCGCACGCGCCACATCGGCTAGATCGAGCGTTGTGAACTCGGCACTCTTTAGCTGAGCAATTGTTGCGGCACCGGCGTTAGTAAAGCCTGCAACGCGAGTGCGACGAAGCGCAGAAAGATGGCCTCCTACTTGTAAAACATCCCCACAATCACGTGCAATTGATCGAATATAGGTGCCGGCAGAACATGTGACTTCAATATCAATCTCGATACGTTGATCTAGACGACGAATTTCTAGAATATCGAGTTGAGAAATAGTTACCTCGCGTGAAGCCAGAACAACGGTTTCACCGGATCGAACACGATCATATGCGCGTTCTCCATCAACCTTTACGGCAGAGACTGAGCTTGGACGTTGCATGAAGGTTCCGCGCATAGTGTCTAGCACTGCATTGATTTGTTCATCAGTTATAGATGAAGCATCAGCTGTTGAAATTACTTCACCCTCAAAGTCATCGGTGACAGTTGCTGCGCCCAAAACAACGGTAGCTAGGTAACTCTTGTCGCCATCTGTGATGTACTGCAACAAACGAGTTCCGTTATTGAATCCAAGAACCAAAACACCAGTTGCCATTGGGTCAAGAGTTCCGGCATGGCCGACTTTTCTTGTGCCTAAAGCTCTTCGTGCAATTGCAACCACATCGTGGCTTGTCATTCCTGGTTCTTTATCTACAACTAGAAACCCGTGCTCGTAGATTTTTTGAGTCACAATTAGTCTTCGATAACACGTGGAGCTTTGTAAGGATCTTCTCCCCCTGCATACTGCGCATTTTTGCGAAGCGCGGCAACTTGGGCATCCTGCTCATGAACCTTTTCCAGCAATGAATCTAAGGCTTTGGCGCTTTCGGGTAAGCCATCTTCAAAAAATTCGATACTAGGTGTAATGCGCAGCCCTAGCTCGCGACCTAGCGCCGATCTAATTGCACCCTTAGCGCTCTCGAGAGCCGCCGCCGTTGCAGCGCGCTCATCGAGATCACCAAGAACTGTGTAAAAGATTGAGGCTTGCTGAAGGTCACCAGTAACACGTGCATCGGTGACAGTTACAAAGCCAAGACGAGGGTCCTTGATCTTCGTCTCAAGCAAGTTTGCAACTACCACTTTGATGCGGTCGGCAACCTTCAGTGTGCGATGTGATTGACCCATTGCTTATGCTCGCTTTTTCTCGCGCATCTCGAAACACTGAACGATATCGCCAGGTGCGATCTCCTTCATGTTTCCAAGGCCGATACCGCACTCAAATCCTTCGCGGACTTCAGTCGCATCATCCTTAAAGCGCTTGAGCGAATCGATCGTGAGGTTGTCTACCAAGACAGCTCCATCACGCAAGATACGGGCCTTAGCGTTACGACGGATGATTCCATCCTTAACGACAGAACCTGCAATGTTTCCTGCCTTAGATGATTTGAAGATCTCGCGGACTTCGGCGGTACCGATAATCGCCTCTTCGTACTCTGGCTTGAGCAAGCCCTTGAGAGACATTTCGATCTCTTCAATTGCATTGTAAATAACTGAGTAGAAACGAACTTCAACGCCCTCTTGATCTGCATAGATTGCTGTTTGTGGCTCAGGCTTAACGTTAAAGCCGATTACAACCGCCGTTGATGCTGATGCCAAGGTGATATCGCTCTTAGTGATCGCACCTACGCCACGGTGAATAACGCGAAGATCAACTTCAGCGCCAACATCTAGCTGCATTAATGCATCCTCTAGCGCTTCAACGGAACCAGAAACGTCACCCTTAAGAATAAGGTTAAGAGTAGAAATCTTGGACTGCTCCATGAAGTCTTCAAGTGAAACCTTCTTACGAGCCTTGGCAAGCTGTGCGTTACGTTCTGCCGCCTGACGCTTTTCAGCGATCTGGCGAGCGGTACGGTCTTCATCAGCTACTAGGAAGGTATCTCCAGCACTTGGTACAGATGTGAAACCAAGAACCTGAACCGGACGTGAAGGACCTGCGGAATCAACGTTGTCGCCGTTTTCATCCAACATCGCTCGAACGCGACCAAATGCGCTACCGGCAACGATTGCATCACCGATCTTCAACGTTCCGCGTTGTACCAACACTGTTGCAACCGGTCCGCGACCACGATCCAGGTGCGCTTCAATAGCAACACCACGAGCATCATCGTTAGCGATAGCACGTAGATCAATAGCAGCATCAGCTGTTAGAAGGATTGAATCGATCAACTGATCTATTCCGATTCCCGCCTTGGCAGAAACATTTACGAATATTGTGTCGCCACCGTACTCTTCAGCGATTAAGTTGTACTCAGTCAACTGTTGGCGAACCTTGTCTGGGTTTGCGCCTTCTTTATCAACCTTGTTAACAGCCACAACGATTGGGACATCTGCAGCTTGAGCGTGGTTTAACGCTTCAATTGTCTGCGGCATGATTCCATCATCTGCAGCAACTACAAGTACGGCAATATCAGTTACCTTAGCGCCACGGGCACGCATTGCGGTAAACGCTTCGTGACCTGGTGTATCGATAAATGTAATTGCGCGATTAACGCCATCGTGATCATGGTGAATTTGGTAGGCACCAATGTGCTGTGTAATTCCGCCTGCTTCACCCTTCATTACCTCAGATTTACGAATCGCATCCAGAAGTGATGTCTTACCGTGATCAACGTGACCCATGACAGTTACCACTGGCGGACGCGCTACCAAAGAATCTGGATCTAGATCCGATAACTCACCTGCAAGGTCGATATCGAAATCTTGTAGCAATTCACGGTCTTCATCTTCTGGGCTAACAATTTGAATGTCATAACCCAGTTGAACACCAAGAATTTCAAAGGTGTCGGCATCAACTGATTGGGTTGCAGTAACCATTTCACCTAAGTGGAATAGCGCTGCTACCAACGCTGCTGGATCTGCACCAATCTTTTCTGCGAAATCTGCCAATGAGGCACCACGACGCATGCGAATAGGAGTCTTTCCATCACCGTGAGGAACAACTGCGCCACCAAGTTGTGGTGCCTGCATATTGTCGAACTCATCGCGTAAGGCCTTACGTGACTTTTGTTTACGTCCTGACTTCTTGCTCGCATTCTTTCCAAATGCTCCACCTGCACCACCGCGTTGTGGTGGACGACCGCCACCTGGACGTTGTGGACCACCACTTGGCGCTCCTGCACCTGGTGTATTTGATTTATATGGAGAGTTAGATGGTGCACCACCTGGACGTGGTGTAAAGCCACCACCTGCAGGACGTGGTGCACCTGGACGTGCAGCAAAACCTGGACGAACAGATCCTGGACGTGAACCGGCCATACCTGGACGTGGCGCTCCCTGTGAACCAGCAGGGCGTTGTGGTGGGCGTGGAACCGCGCCACCTGTTGAAAATGGATTGTTGCCTGGACGTGG
>CAZQNP010000010.1:31688-40029 GCA_964594645.1 uncultured Candidatus Planktophila sp.
GTGGTGGGCGTGGAACCGCGCCACCTGTTGAAAATGGATTGTTGCCTGGACGTGGCATCGGTGCAGATGGAGTTGGTGTGGCTGGAGTTGGTGTTCCAGCGTTTTCAGCTGCACGTTCTGCAGCCTCATGCTTTGCAGCCTCTTCCTTATTTGCAATCGACTTAGCTTGCTCAAGTTTGAGCGCCTCGATATCAACACCTAGTTCAGCGGCGAGCTCTGCTGCTTGCTCTGCGCTGACCTCGCCCTTTGGCTTTGCAGCTGCTTTCTTGGCCGCCGCCTTTTTGACAGGCTTTTTCTCCTCGACCGGCTTTGCATCGGGATACATTTCGATCAGCTTGCGCACAACTGGCGCTTCTACCGTTGATGATGCGGAGCGAACAAACTCGCCCATTTCTTGGAGTTTTGCAAGAACAACCTTGCTCTCCATACCGAGTTGTTTTGCCAACTCATGTACGCGGACCTTTGACACATTTCTCCTGTCTTGGCCCGCATTTCTCAAATGCAAGCCTTAGTTGAACGACCTCATAGTTCTAACGAGCTCATTTGAGTTTCATAACTTTCATATCCATTCGTTTGATATTAGGTACTGCCTTAACTAATTCGATTGATCTTCTAGAAACTTCAGAAGTTCCGATACATCGACCGCTGCGTCTTGTTTGAAAGCAAAACGAAAAGCGTTCCGAGCTATCGCAACTTCTGCACATTCCTTGTGAAGCCAAGCGCCGCGACCTGCCGCGCCACCCTTGATATCTGGAGTTACTTTTCCATCTACCAAGACCACTCGAATTAATGCTGAAGGATTTGCCCGCTTGCGGCAGCTGATACAGCTACGAACAGGAGGGGTTAAATCCAACGGCTTAATGGTATCTGAGCCATGCTTACTTCTCATAATGACGAGTCTGCAGGCGCGCTTTCAACGGTATCTGGATGGATATCAATACGCCATCCAGTTAAACGTGCTGCGAGGCGAGCATTTTGCCCATCCTTACCAATTGCCAAGGAGAGCTGATAATCGGGAACTGTCACCTTTGCGCTGCGGGATGCAAGATCTGTGATTTCTACCTTGCTCACCTTTGCAGGTGCAAGGGCGGCTGCTACAAACTCAGCTGGATCTTCAGACCAATCAACGATGTCAATCTTTTCACCATGTAGCTCATCCATAACTGCACGTGCACGTGAACCCATAGGTCCAATCAATGAACCCTTTGGGCTAACTCCTGCGCGATGTGTTTTAACTGCAAGCTTGGTGCGATGTCCTGCTTCGCGAGCCACAGCCATGATTTCCACGATTCGATCATTAATCTCTGGAACCTCAAAAGCAAAAAGCTGCTTTACAAGAGCAGGGTGAGAACGAGACAACATAATCTCTGGACCCTTAAGACCTTGCTTCACCTCGACAACAAAACACTTAATTCGATCACCGTGGTTGTACACCTCACCAGGTACTTGCTCTTGAGGTGGAATGCGACCTTCGATTCGTCCTAAGTTCACATTAATCATCTTTGGGTCACGTCCTTGCTGGACTACACCAGAGATGACATCACCGACAGATGCGGTGAACTCACCTACAATTTCAGCATCATTGGTTTCGCGCATCTTCATCTTGATGATCTGTCGGGCGGTTGATGTAGCCACACGTGAGAATCCATCTGGCGAATCGAGTTCTTCGCCAGTACGAGTGCCATCTTCACCAAAGATTGGAATAAGTATTTGAATCTCGCCCGTTTCACGATCTAAATGTGCTCGTGCATGACGCTTAGCGGTGTCTGTCTGGTTGTAGGCACCCAGCACAGCAATTTCAATTGCGTAGATCAGCTCTTCAAGCGGGATATCTTTTTCAGTTGTTAGGGCAGCAAGTGCCGACATCTCTACATGCATTAGATCTCATCCTTACGATTGAATTCGATCTCAACTTGAGCCTTCTTGATATCTGCAAAGAGAACCTCGTGAGTCTTCATACGACCCTTAATGTTTTCAATCAGGATGGCGCGGGTTTCGTCAAACTCAGTAAGGCGACCGGAAACTTCTGTGTCATCCTTTAACGTAACTTTTACAATTCGAGTTAAGTTCTTGGTCCAGTGCCGTGGCAGAGTTAATGGTCGCTCTATACCGGGAGAAGTGACCTCTAGGGTAAAAGCTTCTGTCAGTAATGGTGAATCATCCAATAAGGCAGATATTTCACGACTAACTACAGTTACCTCATCAAGGCTGAGCGGCTTTAGTCCATCGACCATGCAGGTGACGATGCGGTGATTGCCCGGATTACTTGTGAATACATCCTCTAGAAAGAAGCCCGCGTCTTCTACAGCAGGTCGGATTAAGTCGGCGATTGAATCTTTAAGGGCCACGTATCTCTACTTTCTATTTAGTTGTGGAACTAGTGTAACGCAAGAAATTAGAAGGTATCAATTCCTACCTTGATAATCAGCGCGAGGGTAACTACCAGGAAAACTTTGCGGACCAAGGTTGAGCCACCTTTAATTGCTAGGCGAGAACCCAGGATCGCCCCTGAAATATTGGCTATTCCCATGATGATTCCTACCTGCCAAATAACTGCGCCGTTAAATCCAAAGACCATGATTGCGCCCACATTTGTTGCCACATTTACTACCTTGGCGATTGCGCTAGCTGTGATAAATGCGTACCCGAGAGAAACAACCAGAATCAACATCAGGAAAGATCCAGTTCCGGGACCAAAAATTCCATCGTAGAAACCAATAATCGCACCGGCTAGGGCTGCAATTTGAACTCTCTGCTTCGGAAGATGGCGCAGATTTTCATACTTACCTAAATCTGGTTTAAACCAGGTGTAAATCGCAACCACGATCAAGAGCACCAGAACCATAGGGCGCATGCTGCTCGTTGGAATCTTCGAGGCTAAAACCGCACCTCCTGCTGAGCCAAAAAATGCAGGGACTCCCATTCCCAAGAGAACCTTAGGATCAGGTTTAATCTGCTTGCGATACAAAGCCGCCGCTGTAGTGGTTCCAAAAACTGCAGAGAGTTTATTTGTACCTAAAACTTCAGCTGTTCCAGATTTAGGTAGACCAATTAAAAGTGCTGGTAACTGAATTAGTCCCCCACCACCTGCGATGGAATCGACAAATCCTGCAAAAAATGATGCTGCAAGAAGAAATAGTGCGGTGGCAAGAGTTAATTCGTAAAACACAATTACTTCAGAAGTTCTGCGATCGCAGCAACGGCGGTGGAAAGTGAAACTTCCTTTTTATCTCCGCTCTTGCGAACTCGAACTTCAACATTGCCTTCAGCCAACGCCTTGCCAACAACCACAATGACTGGGTTTCCGATGAGTTCGGCATCTTTGAACTTAACACCAGGGCTTGCATCACGGCGGTCATCTAGCATCACTGAGATTCCTTGGGCCTCTAAATCGGTACCAAGCTTCAGCGCAGTCTCAAAGAGCAGATCATCTTTGCCTGCCGCGACAATATGCACCTTGGCTGGCGCAAGCTCTGCTGGCCAATTAAGTCCGATCTCATCATGAGTCTGTTCTGCAATTGCTGCCACTGCGCGAGTTACACCGATTCCGTAAGAACCCATAGTTACAACTTGGGACTTTCCGTTTTGATCCAAAACAGTCAGGTTAAGTGCTTGCGCGTACTTGCGACCCAATTGGAAGATATGACCGATCTCAATTGCGCGATCGATTACTACAGGTGTTGCACACTCTGGGCAGGCATCCCCCGCGCGCACCTCTGCTGCTTCAACATAAGCATCAGGGGTGAAATCGCGACCATTAACAACATTTCGTGCATGACGGTCTTTTTGATTTGCACCAGTTACCCATGAGCTACCAGGAGCAATTCGTGGATCGGCATAAACAGTAATTCCAGATTTCTTTGCATCCTGTGGTCCGATGTATCCCTTTACAAGTGCAGGGAACTTTGCAAAATCGGCATCTTCAAAGACACGTAGATCGTGAATGCCACCAACATTTTCCTGGAAGCGCTTGAGATCAACCTCACGATCACCCGGAACTAAAACACAAACAGCCTTGTTATCTGCCATCAGCATCACATTTTTTAGGGTGTGTGAGCCGGTATATCCCCCACCAAACTTTGAGTTCAATAGCTCTACAAGCGAATCAATCGTTGGTGTATTCGGTGAGTCAAAAGCTTCTACAGCTGGAATAGATGAGGAATCTTGTGCATCAACCTTAGTAACCATCGCTTCAACATTTGCAGCAAAGCCACACTGAGGACACAAAACATAGGTGTCTTCACCTGTAGTACATGGAGCTAAGAACTCTTCGGATTTAGATCCACCCATGGCTCCAGATACCGCTTTAACAATGTTGTACTTCATGCCCAAGCGATCAAAGGTCTTTACATACGCATCGCGGTGTTTTTGATAAGAGACTTCAAGTCCTGCATCATCAAGATCAAATGAGTACGAGTCCTTCATGACAAACTCTCGACCGCGAATGATTCCGCTGCGTGGCCTGGCTTCATCACGGAACTTGGTCTGGATTTGATAAATGCTAAGAGGTAGATCCTTATAAGAGGAGTACTCCCCCTTGACCATCAAGGTAAACATCTCTTCATGGGTTGGGCCTAGTAGGTAATCTCCGCCTTTGCGATCTTGAAGACGAAAGAGTGATGGGCCGTACTCTTCCCAACGATTAGTTGTTTCATAGGCTTCGCGCGGAAGAAGTGCTGGAAAGTTAACCTCTTGAAAACCTGCATTATCCATTTCCTCGCGGATTACACGTTCAACGTTGCGAAGTGTGATGACACCCAATGGAAGCCATGAGTAGATTCCGGCAGCAATTCTGCGGACATAGCCTGCACGTACCAAAAGTTTGTGGCTTGCAACCTCAGCATCTGCAGGGTCATCGCGAAGAGTACGCAAAAATAGCGTAGACATTTTCAACATATGTGAAGCCTATCGAACATCAACTGAAGGTTGCCCTGAAGCAACTCCGGCGGCTTCCATTTCTTCAGCTAAACGCATCGCTTCTTCGATAAGTGTTTCAACAATCTGCGCCTCAGGCACAGTCTTGATGACCTCGCCCTTCACAAATATCTGTCCCTTGCCATTTCCTGATGCCACACCAAGATCTGCCTCGCGTGCCTCGCCCGGACCATTTACAACACAACCCATGACAGCTACTCGTAGCGGAACGGTCATTCCTTCTAGCCCTGCTTGAACCTTTTCAGCCAATGTGTATACATCTACTTGCGCGCGTCCACATGATGGGCAGGAGACAATTTCCAGTTTGCGTTGGCGAAGGTTGAGAGACTCCAGAATAGAGATTCCAACCTTTACCTCTTCAACGGGAGGCGCTGATAATGAAACACGAATCGTGTCGCCAATGCCTTCAGCTAACAAAATTGCAAAAGCTGTAGCGGATTTAATTGTTCCTTGGAATAGTGGACCAGCTTCGGTCACACCTAGGTGCAATGGGTAATCACACTGAGCAGCAAGTAGACGGTAAGCATTTACCATCGTTACTGGATCATGATGCTTTACTGAAATCTTGATGTCTGAGAAGCCATGCTCCTCAAACAAAGATGCTTCCCAAAGCGCAGACTCTGCAAGTGCTTCAGGTGTTGCCTTGCCGTACTTTGCAAGCAGGCGTGGATCTAATGAACCTGCGTTAACGCCGATACGAATTGGAATGCCAGCATCTCCTGCAGCCTTGGCGACCTCTTTGACCTTGTCATCAAACTGCTTAATGTTTCCAGGGTTTACACGAACCGCTGCACATCCTGCATCGATTGCGGCGAAGATGTACTTTGGTTGAAAGTGAATATCTGCAACAACTGGAATCTGAGATTTCTTAGCGATCTGTGCCAAAGCATCTGCATCATCCTGGCTAGGAACTGCAACGCGAACAATCTGACACCCTGATGCGGTGAGCTCTGCGATCTGCTGCAATGTTGCATTGACATCTGCCGTCAACGTTGTGCACATAGATTGAACAGATACCGGTGACTCGCTTCCAACACCCACTGATCCGACCTTGAGCTGGCGGGTTTTGCGACGAGGGTGCAGCGTTGGAGGTGGTGCGCTTGGAATTCCGAGATCAACCATGGCTTTATTCTGCACTACAACTGCAAATTCTGCCGAATTTACGCAACTAGGTTAGAGATTGAGCGTTACCGGATTGATCACATCTGCCACCAAGAGCAGCAGAGTTAATGTCGCCAGAACAACAAAAACAACCATTGTTATGGGGGTTAGAACTGTCACATCGATTGGCGCCGGACGAGGGCGACCACGCAAACGTGCAAAAAATGCACGGATCGCATCTGCAATCGCTACCGCCATGTGTCCACCATCTAGCGGAAGGATTGGCAAAAGGTTAAAGACGCCCACAAAGATGTTTAAGCTGGCAACAATCAAGATAAAGGTTGCTAACCGCTCCATTGGAGTTAACTTTTCGCTTCCAACAGCCTCACCTGATACACGGGCAACCCCAACTACTCCCACCAAACCATTTGGATCGCGCTCATCACCGCGAACAGTGGCGCCCCATAGCGCAGGGATTTTTTCAGGAAGCTTGCCCAGTGATTTCACACTCTCAGTCAAGAAGCCTTGAGTAACTGTTGCGGAGTTTTTCAAAGACAAGAAAAGGCCTGAGCGCTTTAGTCCGACATCATTGACAATTCCCAGGACATATCGCTGTGTTCCATCAACATCTGTTAATCGCGCCGATGCGTTAACGGAGATCTCTTCACCGTTGCGGTTCAGGACAAGGGAAAGCTCTCTACCTTGAGATTCGCGTATGACTTCAACATCTTTGTACCACTCTGTGACTCTCTTGCCGTTGATGGAGACAACCTCATCGCCTGCTTGAATACCAGCAGCTTGTGCCGCTGATTCAGGAACAACCTGATTGATGACCGGCAGTACCTGGTTGGTTCCAACGCCTGCAAAGAGTGTGAACAGGAGCAGAAAACCTAAAACAAAGTGCAGAAATGAACCCGCCCCTAAAATAATCAACTTCTTACCAGTTGATGCCTTATAAAAGGCACGTCCTTCTTCACCTTCAGGCATCTCATCATTGGGAGCCATGCCCTCGATCTTGCAGTAACCGCCCGCTGGGATCGCCTTGACGCCAAACTCAGTTTCTCCTCGTTGGACCGACCAGATTCGCTTTCCGAAGCCAACGAAAAACTCGGAGACCCACATTCCATATCGGCGCGCGGTTATGTAATGCCCAAACTCATGCACCATGACAGAAAAGAGCAGCGCAACCACAAAGGCAACAATTCCAAGAATTTCCATTACATACCTATCGTGAGAAGTTGCGTCGGAGTATGCACGATACCTCTGACACCCGAGAAAGCATCACTTATCGGTCTAGCAGGTTCTGAGTTGCCGAATAAGCGCTGCCGTTGCGTCGCTTTGCGATGGCGCTGAGAGCTTCCAGCACAACCCGGTTAGCTAAAATTGCGGTGATATCTGCCGAATCAAAAGGTGGAGCGACCTCGACCACATCGATACCAACGATTGGAAGCTCCAGACAAATTCTGCGGACCGCTTCAAGCAGTTCTCGGCTTGTCATTCCACCAGGTTCAGGGGTTCCTGTTCCAGGCGCCATTCCAGGATCTACAACATCAATATCTACAGATAAGAAAACTCCATCGCAACCATCGGTTAATGTTGCAAAGGATTCATCAAGCACCGCCTTTAGTCCGCGGTTGTGAATCTCTGTCATCTCATAGGAACGCATCCCTTGATCGCGCATCCAGTTAAGGGTTGCATCCTCAGGCCAATATCCGCGTAAACCAAGTTGCAAGAATCGATCACCACGAACATAACCGTTGTTTATCAAGTTACGCATGGGTGTGCCATGACCAACAAGTGCGCCAAATTGATCTTCGCCAGTATCGGCATGGGCATCGAAGTGAATCATTGATACAGAACCCATGCCACGATGGGTTGCAATTCCTGCAACATCTGCAGATGCGATCGAGTGATCTCCGCCAAGGATTACCGGAATGATTCCTGCTCGAGAGATCTTTTCTGTTGCAGCCTTTAACACAGCAAGAGACGCCGTCAGATCTCCGCCTGGCATCAATAAATCGCCAGCATCGAAAACCTTAAGATCCTTTAATCCATCGGTGCGTAATGCTAAGTGTGGGCGTGAGCCATCATGTGGAAGGTAATCTCCGCCGCGAATTGCTTGTGGACCAAACTTTGCACCAGATCTATGCGAAGTGCCGCTATCGATGGGTGCGCCAAGGATGATTACATCTGCACCTTTATAGCTTGCTGGATTATCTAAATCACATGCTGGAATTCCAAGAAAGGTAAAACTAGGTCCATACATGTTGCCGTGATTGGTCACTTAGTAACCTTCACCTTTTTG
>CAZQNP010000011.1:0-26875 GCA_964594645.1 uncultured Candidatus Planktophila sp.
CCACATTGACATTGTGGGGGTCACTGGTTCGATCCCAGTATCGTCCACGCAATAAGTGAAAACTCCTCGTTTACTGATGAGTACCGAAGAGTGTTAGATAAAGTTGCGGAATGACTACATCTGAAGAGTTCTCACACTTTCTCGCATCACGCAGAAGTACTCGAGATTTCTTATCTACTCCGATCCCGCAGGAAGTCCTAGATCAAATCCTCACCGATGCTCTCACCGCTCCAAGTTGGTCAAATACTCGACCATTTAAAGTAGCTGTGGCTTCTGGTGATGTAAGAGATCGAATAAGCCAAGAGTTTCTGGCTCGCTGGGGTGTCTTATCAAAGATAATGAGAAAAGGTTTTATAAATAAGTTGCGCATCATTTACTCTAGATACGGTTTGCCAACTAGTAATCGACTGATAGCAAAACCATACCCAGCAGAGCTCAAACCTCGAGCTGAGCGAGTTGGAAAAGATTTGTATGAGCTCTTTGGCGTCCAAAGAGGCGACAGAGATGCACGAGATAAGCAGTGGGCGAAGAATTACTCATTCTTCGGTGCGCCAGTTGAGTTGTTTGTTTTCGTTCACAAGAGTCTGCGCATCTATGCCGCATCCGATGCCGGATTGATGATGCAAAATCTAATACTTTCGGCACATGCGCACGGACTAGGCACATGTGCTCAAGGTGCGGTCGGAATTTGGGAGGATGTTGTTCGCAAAGAGTTTGAGATCTCAAGGGATTACCGCTTGCTGTGTGGCATCGCAATTGGATATCCCAGCGACTCGACGGTAAACAACTTTGGAGCACATCGAATCGGCGTTGATGAGCTCACGATCAAGCCTCGTAGAAGGTAAAAATGTCAGGGATCATTCAAAACCTTCCATCATTCATTTTCGCAACCGCTTTACTGGTGATGGTTCCAGGTCAGGGAGTTGCCATGGTTCTGCGCCAATCAATTATTGGTGGTCCCAAGGCCGCATTTCTATCCTCGATAGGTAACTGCCTGGGAATCTTGATCTGGAGTGTTTCAAGTGCCATTGGCCTGTCGGCGGTTTTCACCGAGTCAGAGAGTGCATATTTAATTCTCAAGTGGACGGGAGTCCTCTTCCTGACTTTCATTTCAGCGCAAACCTTCTACTCCCTTCGCAAGGAGTTTGGCGGGTTTGATCTCCACAGTACTGTCCAGAGCTCAGCTTGGGGTTCTTTTCGGTTGGGGTTGGTAACCAACTTAACTAATGCGAAAGCCGCTGTTTATGCCGTTGCATTTATCCCTGCATTTATTCCACAAGAGAGCTCATTTGCCTTAGGAATCATCACACTAGGTGCCGTTTGGGCAATTATTTCTATTGTTTGGAACATTGGACTTATCTGGTCAGTAAAGAAGTCATCGGTTTATATTCAAAAACCACAGGTCCGTAGAGCACTCACCGCCACATCAGCGGTCGGAATCTTGGGAATTGCCATAAGTCTGGCAATCTCATAGAACTACTTCGGTACTGCTACTTGGTGAGCGACTCAATAAAGGTGAGAGAGTTTTGAAAGATCAGTTCTTGGTCGTAATCCATAGTTGCAACGTGGTAACTGTTCACAAGTTCAATGCGGCTTTTATTTGTAGAGCCAATTTCATTAAGAATGATCTCGGTGTTTGAAACCGGCAACGTGTGATCTTCTACCGAGTGAAAGAGCTGCACAGGAACGGTTATGTTTTTTAGATTTCTTCTAGTTATTCTGAGCATCTTCAATAATTGATAGATGCCGCGGGTAGGAAGAGCGTCATATCCCCATTCGGTGACACCCGGACGTTTGATGTCATCACCAACACTGGCTCGCATCTTTTGAAATCTAGATAAGAAGAAGGCTAATTCAACTGGAACGCCCTTGACGTGAATCATTGGGTTAACCAAAATCAAACCTGCGAAAGCCTCGTTATGAGATGCGGCAACATTCAAAACGGTGCCGCCGCCCATTGACAATCCAACCAAGAAAATAACATCGCACTCTTTTTTCAATTGGCTCAGCTCAAACTCGACCTTTGCTGGCCATTCTTGCCACTTAACCTTATTGAGATGATGTGGATCAGTTCCATGTCCTGGAAGTAAAGGAACCCTTACCGTGTAACCCTTTGAATGCAGGAACTCTCCCCATGGACGCATCGATGCAGGAGATCCAGTAAAGCCGTGTACTAGTAAAACTCCCACATGGGCATTTTTTCCAGAGCCCGTTGCAGCCCAGTCTTGCATCCAGCCTTGTGGTGCTCCTTCAACTGCCATGAATGAAGAGTACGACCGTTGGTATGTCAGGGCAATCACCTACGATTGAACACATGTCTAAGGTCGCACAGAGGGAGCTCTCTGAAACCACCTTTGCTGTACTAGATCTAGAAACCTCAGGCGGATCACCCCGATTAGGTGCAGGCATTACCGAGATTGGTGTTGTCAAGGTTAAGGGCGGAGAAGTTATTGGAACCTTCCAAAGCTTTGTCGATCCTGGTCACTCGCTTCCATACTTCATCACGGAGTTAACAGGGATTACCGATGAGATGTTGGTGTCAGCTCCCTTTATCGATGAGATTCTGCCAACGCTCTTTGATTTTCTTGGAAGTGCTGAGGAAACGGTAGTTGTTGCACACAACTCCCCCTTTGATCTGAGCTTTCTTAAGGCGGCAGCTCACGCCCACGAAATCACCTGGCCTGATTATCAAACTATCGACACCGCACGGTTGGCTCGAGCAGTACTTGATCGCGATGAAGTATCAAACTGCAAGTTATCTACACTGGCTGACTTCTTTGGAGCATCCACATCTCCCAATCACCGAGCACTCGATGATGCCAAGGCAACGGTTGATGTTCTTCATGGATTAATCGAACGATTAGCTGGTTTTAATATCTACAGCTTTGAAGAGATGCGAAACTTTCCTTCCAAGAAGAAAAGAGTTAAGCGCCCAACCTCTGAGTAAGTTGACCCCACTTAGCTACCAACTCTTGTGCGGCGCCTGAATCAATAGCCTCATTTGCCAGATCCACACCCGCTGAAACTCGCTCGTGCAGGGTCAAATTCAATTCACCTTTGTAAGCTGCAATTGCAGCGGCGGCGTTAAGAACGCAGGCATCTCGGTGGGGCCCTTTCTTGCCATCAAAGATGCCTGTGGCGATGAGTGCGTTCTGCGCGCCATCCCCACCTGCTATCGAGGAAATAGGAGATCGGGCTACACCAAATTCCAGAGGGTCTAACAAGCCGCTCACAATTTCATCACTTCCAATACTCAATACCGATGTGGTTGTAGCCAGTGTTATCTCATCAAGTCCATCATCGCCACGGAAAACAAAACCATCAACACCCCTGTCACCCAAGACCTGTGCCATCACAAGATGCATCCGATCATTGGCAACTCCAATTGCTGCCGCCTTTGGTCGCGCAGGATTGGCTAACGGTCCGAGAATGTTGAAGACAGTAGGTGTTGCTAGCTCTTTCCGCGCAATAGCGGCGTGCTTCATGGCTGGATGAAATTTTGGAGCAAAGCAAAAGCCAATTCCGAGTTGAGCAAAGCTCTCTTCAACACCTTTGCCATCGAGGGTGATATTGATTCCAAGATTCTCAAGTAAATCAGCTGATCCCGATTTAGAGGAGGCTGCACGATTGCCATGCTTTACAACCTTTGCACCAGCAGCTGCGGCAATAATCGCAGCGGTGGTTGAGATGTTGATGGTGTGCGCCCCATCTCCACCCGTGCCTACGGTGTCAACGGCCCGATCGGAAATCGAAATAGGAGCGCAGTGTTGGTACATCTGATCTACCAGAGCCCCAACCTCTTCCGGAGACTCACCTTTTTTCTTCAATGCCAGCAAGAACTCTTTGATCGTTTCGTTGGGAGCTAGCCCGGTGAGAATCTCATTCATGCACCATTGCACACGATCGGTATCAAGATCTAATCCAGAGTCAAGAATCGCTATGTTTTCTCTCCACAGCAATTGGCTCATGGCAAGAGTTAAGCAGAAACGATGGAAGCGCCGCGCAACAATTCAGCGACCGTCTTTGCCATTGTGAATGGATCAATGGGATGAACCACTGATGCTTCAGCCAAAGACCACGCCGCCAACCACTTATCTTCCTTGCGACCTGTGATCACAAGGATTGGCGGACAGTTGAAAACCTCATCCTTGAGTTGTCGAGCCATTCCGAGCCCACCTTCTTGGGCGGCTTCACCATCGAGGATGAAAAGATCAGCACGGAAACCACCTGCGAGATTTTTGGAGTCAACATAGGCGCGAAGAGCCGAACCTGTCGCAAACTCATGAATCTCATGTTCTGGAAGATCCTTGGCCACACGAACTCCCAGGGCGGAAGTTATTGATGATCGAACTGAGGAGTCGTCGGAGTAAACGATGATCTGTTTCTTGGTCTCGGCCATGTTCTAAGTCTATTGAAAAACTCGAGGCCAACGCCCTCTGGAGCTTCTCAGAATTGAAGATTTCGAGGTGATCCGTTTCACCTCGAAAGGGCTCAAAACTGCCTCCAGGAACCCTCCCCTAGGCAGACGGGGAGGCTGTTTTCGGGAATAATCACCTCTATGTCAAGCGCCGTAACACATAACAAGATCACTCGCCCTAACGCAGTAGCGGTAGGAACAATCGTCTGGCTTTCCAGCGAACTTATGTTCTTCGCCGCTTTGTTTGCCATGTACTTCACCATTCGTGCGGTGCAAGGTCCTGCGATTTGGGCGGAGTCAGCAGAGTTGCTCAGCATTCCATTCGCTGCCACCACCACGACCATCTTGGTTCTCTCTTCTGTGACATGTCAGTTTGGTGTCTTTGCAGCTGAGCGTTTCCAAAACCGTCGCACTGGCAAGTTATATCAAGTAACTCAGTGGGGAATGCGTGAATGGTTTGCTACAACATTCATAATGGGATCAATCTTTATCGCAGGTCAGGTTTATGAGTATGCGTTGCTTGTATCTGAAGGACTTGCTCTTTCAACAAACGCCTATAGCTCGGTCTTTTACATAACAACTGGTTTCCATGGTTTGCACGTAACTGGCGGTCTCATCGCCTTCTTAATCGTGATGATTCGAGTTTCAAAGGCTCGTCGATTCACACACCAGCAAGCGACAACCGCAATTGTGGTTTCGTACTACTGGCACTTCGTTGACGTCGTCTGGATCGCACTATTTGCTGCGATTTACCTGATTAAGTAGTAAGGAATATAAGTGAAGCGTCTATCTCGCTACCGTCGCCATAAGGCGGTCGGTCCTACATTGTTGATTTTTGCATTGTTTGCGATTGGAACAACTTTTAGCGTTGCAAGCGCAACCACTACTCCGCAAACAACAAAGGCTGATCGTTCAGCTCTAATTGAAGAGGGCCGCCAGATTTTCTTGAAGGGTTGCTCCTCATGTCACGGTCTTAACTCTGAAGGTGGCGCAGTCGCACCTTCATTGGTTGGAGTTGGCGCAGCATCAGTAGATTTCCAGGTAGGTACAGGTCGCATGCCTATGGGCGATATGAGTACTCAAGCGATGCGCAAAGAACCTCTTTACACCCCAGAAGAAACAGCGGCTTTGGCTGCATATGTAGCCTCACTTGCTCCCGGCCCAGAAATTCCAACTGAAGATATGCTCAACTACGAACGCGATGGAAGCATCGCCGAAGGTGGAGAGCTCTTTCGTACTAACTGCGCAATGTGTCACAACTTTGCCGGTCAAGGTGGAGCGCTTACACAAGGAAAGTACGCACCTACTTTGATGGGAATTGAACCAAAGCACATTTACGAGGCAATGGTTACAGGTCCACAAGCAATGCCTGTCTTTAGTGATAAAACAATTACTCCAAAAGAAAAATTGGACATCATCAAGTGGATCAAGCATGCTGAAAAAGAGCCGAACTTGGGTGGGGCATCACTTGGCCGAGTAGGTCCTGTTACAGAAGGTTTACTTGCTTGGACATTGGGTCTCGGACTTCTTATCGGTGTAGCTGTATGGCTAGCAATGAAGGCGAGATAAAAGATGTCCAATGAAATCGAAGCGATAAAAGATCCAGGTCTTCCAGCACATGTGCACCGCAAAGCTGATCATGACCCAGTAGCTGCACGACGTGCAGAGCGACAAGTTGCATCGATGTTTATGATCTCGGTCCTCGGAACACTTTTGATGATCGGATCCTTCTTTATCCCAGAAGATGTTTTTGTTTTTGTGCCAATTATGGGAAACCAAAATGCTCATCAATTAGGTCTAGGTCTCGGACTTGCGATCGCACTTTTCTTCATCGGATTGGGTGCGATTCACTGGGCGAAGACTTTGATGCCAGATCAGGAAGTAATTGCGCATCGCCACGAGTTCCGATCTAAGGATGAGGACCGTAAGGAGTTTGTCGCGGCAATTAAGGATGGTGCACAGGCATCAGGGTTGGGTCGTCGATCATTAATCAAAAGAACTCTCGGTGCAGCATTAGGTTTGTCGGCCATTTCACCACTTCTGCTATTTAGAGATTTGGGACCGCTGCCAGGAAATGATCTGAAGGAGACTTCCTGGAAATCAGGTACTTACCTTGTAACCGACCCAGGTGACCGACGAATTCGTGCTTCAGATCTTGAGGTTGGAGCGGTGGCCCAAGTTCTGCCAGAAACAGATGATCCAACACACAGAAAACTCACCGATATTGCAAAGGATGCGGTTTTGTTGATCCGCCTACGTCCAGAAGAGTTCAACCTCGATGCAGAGCGTTTGAGTTGGACACACGAGGGGATCATCGCCTTTTCCAAGATCTGTTCACACATGGGATGTGCCGTGGCTTTATACGAGCAAACCACCAAGCACCTGCTCTGCCCATGCCACCAATCGACATTTGATGTCACACGTGCCGCAAAGGTGATTTTTGGACCTGCGGCTCGACCACTTCCACAGTTAAATATCACCGTGGATGCTGAGGGTTTCCTCATCGCTCGCGATCCTTTTAATGAACCAGTCGGACCTAGCTTTTGGGGGCGTATCTCTTCATGACAACAGAACAACGTTTAGGTCAGGTCGCTAACTACGTCGATGAGCGCACCGGTGCTGCCGCATGGATGAAGAAGAATTTACAGAAGGTATTCCCGGATCACTGGTCATTTCTCCTTGGAGAGGTGGCTCTGTACTCATTTGTGATTCTACTTTTATCGGGAACATATCTAAGTTTTTGGTTTGATCCTTCAGCACGCGAAGTGATTTACGAGGGAAGCTATGAACCGCTTGAAGGTGTGAAGATGTCAGCTGCATACGCATCTGCTCTCCATATCTCATTTGAGGTTCGTGGTGGTTTGCTGATGCGTCAGATTCACCACTGGGCCGCTTTGATCTTTATGGCTGCGATCGTTGCGCACTTAATGCGCGTTTTCTTTACCGGTGCATTCCGCAAACCTCGCGAGGCGAACTGGATCATCGGCATTGGTCTTTTAACACTAGGAATTGTTGAAGGCTTCCTTGGATACTCACTTCCTGATGATCTTTTGTCAGGCACTGGTATCCGCATTGCCGAGGCGATTATTCAAGCAATACCCGTTGTTGGGTCCTATCTGTCTTATTTCGCCTTTGCTGGCCCCTTCCCCGGTGAAGCATTCATTCCACGAATTTATATTCTTCACGTTCTCCTGATACCGGGAATCATGCTCGCCTTGATTACCGTCCACTTGATGATGGTTTGGTACCAAAAGCACACACAGTTCCCCGGTCCTGGTCGCACTGAAAAGAATGTTGTCGGTTATCCATTGATGCCGGTGTATATGGCAAAAGCGGGTGGATTCTTCTTCATCGTCTTTGGCGTGACCGCATTCTTAGGCGCGGTAGCTTCCATTAACCCTTTATGGCTTTACGGTCCCTACACACCTGGTCAGGTAACCGCTGGGTCGCAACCAGACTGGTACATGGGTTGGTTGGACGGCTTAGTTCGAATGGCTCCCCCAATTGAAACTTATTTCTTCGGCTACACAATCTCTTGGAATATTTTGATTCCAGGATTAATCGTGCCTGGAATTCTATTCACGGGAATGGCCTTGTATCCATTTATTGAAAGCTGGATTACCGGAGATAAGCGTGAGCACCATCTGCTCGATCGTCCTCGTAATGCACCTAACCGCACAGCACTTGGTGCAATGTCCCTAACCTTTATGTTAGTCGCATTGATCAATGGTGGAAATGACTTGATTGCCACACACTTTGATTTGTCGATTAACCAGATTATGTGGGGAACAAGAATCGGCATCTTCGTTCTTCCACCTCTTGCATTTATTATCACCAAGAGATTGTGTCTATCATTGCAACGTGCAGATCGTGAGCTCGTTCTGCACGGTCGCGAAACGGGCAGATTGCTACTTCTGCCACATGGCGAGTTTGTTGAAGTTCATGAACCGATCTCTCCTGAGAAGGCCTACCTGCTGACTTCACACGAACAAGTACCTGCGTTAGCACTTCCTGAAGTCGATGGACGTGGCGTAAAGCGTGCAGGTGCGATTCGCAACAAGCTGCGTGCACGAATGAGCGCTGCACATGCTGAGTCTGTTCCTAAGGCCACTGCTGAAGATCTCAAGGAGATCGAGAGTCATTAACTTAAACTGATTGGCTCTTACCTCGAACCACAAGCCAAACACCCAGGGCGGTAACTCCTATGCCAAGGAGGCCTTGGGTGTTTAGCTTTTCCCCAAAGAGAAAATAGGCCTCTATAGCGGTTGCGGGAGGAACAAGGTACAAAAGAGAGGAAACTGAAGCAGCGCTTCCCGTGTTCAACAACCACAAAAGTAACAAGATCGCACCCACTGAGAGAACTAAAACCAGCCACACAAAGGCAGATGTAAAGCGAAGGTTCCACATTATGTTTGTTTCTTTTGTAGCGATCGCTATGGCCCCAAGGACTACCCCACTAAAGAGATACTGATAAGCGGTGCCGGCAACAAGAGGGATATTGGAGCCAATTTTTTTCTGCAACAAGGTGGCAGTAGTGCTGCCCATAAGGGCTACAACAATCGCAATGACAGCACCTGCGGGAGTATCTGAATCAAATGTAGGACCGAGGACTAGAAAGACCCCCGTTAAGCCAAAGACAAGACCCAGGAGCTGGATTGCTTTAAGCCTCTCCCCCAATACCTTCACAGCGATGAGTGAAACTAAAACTGGCTGCAGACTGGTTACAACCGCTGCGACCCCCGCTGGCAAGCCCCGAGAGATCGAGTAGAAGACCCCTCCCAAGTAACAGGCGTGAAGAAAGAAGCCAATTAATGATGATCGGAGAACGGCGCTTGTGCCTATTCGAATTGGCATTCTCATAAAACGAGCCAACAAAAGTAGAAGTGCGGTCGCGATTAAAATTCGTATGGATAGAAAGATGAAGGGATCTGCATACGGTAAGCCGTACTTAGCGCCTACAAACCCTGTGCTCCACAGAAGAACAAAGAGTCCGGGCGCAAACCTTTGCAAACTCAAGCTTCGCAGATTTCCTTAAGTGCAACCAGTGACTTTGCCATCCACTTGGGATTGTGCGCCATCGCTCCTGTCTTCTTTAACCACCACTTTGCGAAAGCCGGAATGGTACTTGCATCAAATGACTCGGTAACAATGGTTTGATTGGGAGAAACAGCTTGCAGTTCGTAGCTCCAGCTCCACTTCATGAGGTGGCACCAAACTATCTTTTTGTTCTCCTCAAAAGCTATAACAGTGTTCTTGATTCTGTATGGAACCTTGATCTTCATCGCCATACCAAATTGTGCCCCTAGAAATAAACGCTCCGGACCCGACACTGCATTTCGGACCGTGCCTGATCCGTCAAAGAGTTGATGCTTGGCAGGATTGGCTAAGAGTTCAAAGATGACATGGGCTGGTGCATTTATTGTTATTCGCGCCGATGCCTTATTGGGCAGCTCTACTGGAAGTATTTCAGCGCGATGCGAACTCATTAGTGCGCGGATGCAATCTCAGGCTTTTCATACTCGGTGACCATACCGATAATTGAGATCACGAGCGCTCCCAAACCAATAAGGGATAACCACCAGCCGATAATCAGACCTAATGCAAATACACAAGCCGATACAGCTACTGGAAGTGGCCACCAAGAGTGTGGGCTGTAAAAGCCAAGCTCTCCTGCACCATCTGAAATCTCAGCGGTCAAATTATCTTCAGGAAGTGTTACGCCGATTCGCTTTTGTGTGAACCATACATAAAAACCAACCATGCCAGCTAAGCCTGCCGACAGGAGCATTCCAACTATTCCTACAGGCTCTCCACCGACCCACCAGTAAATAACTGTCATGATCGCGTAAAAAACACTTAACCCGCCAAATAACTTCCAGGATGCTTTCATCGCTTACTTGTGCCCTTCAGTCTTTACATGCGGATGATGGAGATCAAATGCTGGACGCTCTGATGAGATGCGTGGCATTGAAAGGAAGTTGTGACGAGGAGGTGGACATGATGTCGCCCATTCCAAGGATGCTCCGTAACCCCAAGGATCATCGACCCCAACCATTGGTGCCTTACGTGTGATCCAGATGTTAATCGCAAATGGAATCATTGAAAGGGCAAGCAGGAATGAACCAACTGTTGACACTGTGTTCATAAAGGTGAAGCCATCCGTTGGCAAATAATCTGCGTAACGACGAGGGAAGCCCTTAATTCCAAGCCAGTGCTGAATCAAGAAGGTGAGGTGGAAGCCGAAGAACAAGGTCCAGAAGTGGATCTTTCCAAGGGTCTCATTGAGCATCTTTCCAGTGAACTTAGGCCACCAGAAGTAGAAGCCGGCAAACATTGCAAACACTACTGTTCCGAAGAGTACGTAGTGGAAGTGTGCAACAACGAAGTAACTTGCAGAAACTGCAAAATCAAGTGGCGGTGAAGCCAGGATGATTCCTGTGATTCCACCAAATAGGAAGGTAATCAAGAAACCCATCACCCACAACATAGGTGTTTCAAAGGTGACGTGACCTCTCCACATTGTTCCAATCCAGTTGAAGAACTTCACGCCAGTTGGAACACCAATCAGGAAGGTCATGAATGAGAAGAATGGCAAGAGCACCTGACCGCTTGCGAACATGTGGTGAGCCCACACAGATACTGAAAGTGCTGCAATCGCAATTGTTGCTGCGATCAGACCAAGATAACCAAAGATTGGTTTACGGCTAAACACCGGCAAGATCTCAGTGACAATTCCAAAGAATGGCAAGGCGAGAATGTAGACCTCGGGGTGTCCGAAGAACCAGAAGAGGTGCTGGAAGAGCATGACTCCACCATTTGCCGGATCAAACAGATGCGTACCGTACAAACGATCTGATTCGAGGCCGAGTAACGCAGCTGCCAATGGTGGGAATGCAAGCAGTACCAAGATTGATGTTAGAAGCACGTTCCACGAGAAGATAGACATACGGAACATAGTCATACCAGGTGCGCGCATTGTGAAGATTGTTGTAATGAAGTTAACGCCACCTAAGATTGTTCCAAGACCGCTAATCGTGAGACCAATTAGCCATAGATCTGAACCAATTCCTGGCGAGTACTGTGAATTGGATAGCGGTGCGTAAACCGTCCAACCAAATGATGCTGCTCCGCCCGGAGATAAAAACCCACCAAATGCGATCAATGAACCAAAGAGGTACAACCAGTACGACAACATATTTAGTCGTGGAAATGCAACATCTGCCGCACCGATTTGAAGCGGCATGATGATGTTGGCAAAGCCCACAAACAGTGGTGTTGCAAACATAAGCAACATGATGGTTCCGTGCATTGTAAAGATTTGGTTGTACTGCTCATTGCTGAGGAACTGCATTCCTGGACGAGCCAACTCTGCACGTAGAGCAAGGGCTAAGACTCCACCAATCAGGAACCAAGCAAATGATGTAATTAAGTAAAGGTATCCAATGGTCTTGTGATCAGTTGATGTAATCCACTTGACGAAGGTTCGACCCTTCGGAGTTGGCATCGGACGACCAGCAGTCATCGTTGGCTTCTCTGCATATGTGGTCATGCTTGGCCTTCCTTTAGTGTTTCAAGATAAGCATCAAACTCAGCTGGGGTTACAACCTTGACCTTGAACAACATCTGCGTGTGGTTTCGACCGCATAAGATGTTGCAACGACCAGGGAACTCACCCAACTTGTTTGCCGTGAACTCAAGATGATTTGTGATCCCTGGAAGATTTTGCATTTGAATCATGAAGGCAGGGATCCAGAAACCGTGAACAACATCGTTTGCAGTAAGTGTGTATCGAACGCGCTCCCCTAGAGGAACTACCAATGTTGGTGTCTGCTCAGGTGTTCCAGTTACAACAGCGTTAGGGCCTGCTTCTGGATATCCGAACTGCCATGACCATTGAATACCTTCAACTGTAATCTCATGTGCATATGTTGTTGTCTTTTCAGTGATGACAGTTTGCTTCTGAGCTGTGTAATAGAAAAGAACAGCAACGATAATGAATGGAATTACTGTGTACGCAATTTCAACCGGAACGTTGTACTGGGTCTGCCTAGGGAAAGATGGATCATCTTTCTTGCCACGGTGAAAAACCGCTGGCCAAAGAATCAAAATTAATGTGATGACACCTACGACGCCGCCGGCGATCCATGCGCCTTGCCACAATGAGAGCGATTGATCGTTAACACTTGTAACGCCCTCTTCAAAACCTAAGCCAGATACCTGCGAGCATCCGGTCAATAGAAGGACAGGGGCTAAGAGCAGGAGCGCTTTAAAGCGGCTAAATACTGAGCGTCGGGACATGGACTAAGGATAGTTTGAAAACCCTCCGAGCGTGGCACGAGCCTAATCTCCGCGAGGGGTGGCACTGCTCACATTACAAAAGGTGGGCGGCGACCTCATCGGCGGCGGCTTTTCCATACGCCTCTTCAAAGCGCGTGAGGAACTCTTGGGAGGTAAAGCGATACTCCTGTGTTCCAAGGGTTTCAATTACATAGGTGGCAATTAGTGCTCCCAATTGGGCACATCTTTCATGTGAAACGCCCCAGGCAAGGCCAGCAATAAACCCTGATCGGAAAGAGTCACCAACACCAGTTGGATCAGTCTTTGACTTCTCCTGCGGGCAGCTGACCTGAACAAACTCCCCTGCGGCACTTTCAACCTTAGCTCCCTGAGAGCCAAGTGTGACAACGCGGTGCTTCACCCGCTCCAAAATTTCGCGATCGCTCCAGCCGGTTTTCTGCATTGCAAGGGCTAACTCATACTCATTTAAAAACAGGTAGGAAGCTCCTTCAATTAAGAGCTTGATCTCATCACCCGTCATGCGCGCCATTTGCTGTGAAGGATCTGCAGCAAAAGGAATACTTAACTGACGGCACACCTCAGAGTGGCGAAGCATCGCTTCGGGATCATCTGGTGAAATCACCATCATGTCCAGGCGTCCTGTTTTTTCCATGATTGGACTGAGTTCTATGTTGCGCGCTTCTGACATCGCGCCAGGAAAAAACGAGGCGATCTGATTTAAATCTTGATCTGTTGTGACCACAAAGTGCGCGGTATGCAAGGTCGATGAAACTAAAGCGTGAGATGTATCTACACCATGGCGAGTTAACCAAGCCTCGTAGTCAGCCCAATCTTTTCCGACAGCTGCAATTAAAATTGGATTAAGGCCAAGAACGCCCATTCCGTAAGCGATATTTGCTGCACATCCGCCGCGGCGGACATCAAGACTGTCGACAAGAAAGCTGAGCGAAACCTTTTCCAAGGAGCCAGCGACCAAGGAGTCGGTGAACTTTCCAGAGAAAGTCATTAAATGATCAAGACCAACTGAACCCGCTACACCGATTTTCATGTAGGGATACTAATGTCTAGCAGGGTGCTAATTAGTTAAATGAATCGCCACAAGCACATGAGCCTGCCGCGTTGGGATTATCAATCGTAAAGCCCTGCTTTTCGATTGTGTCCACAAAATCAATGGTTGCACCAGATAAGTATGGATCTGACATCTTGTCAGTGATCACCTTAACGGCACCAAACTCGCGCACGATATCGCCATCCATGTTGCGGTCATCGAAGTACAACTGATACTTAAGACCTGAGCAACCACCAGGTTGAACAGCTACACGAAGATTAAGGTCATCGCGACCCTCCTGCGCTAGCAGTGCAGCTACCTTTGACGCAGCTACATCCGTCAGAAGGATTCCAGTTGTTGATGCCTCAGTTGAAGTTGCCTCAGTTGTCATAGTTGCTCTCCTCTATTTACCTACACCCAGAATCCTACTCCCCGCATCTGCCTCAAGCGAGTCGAGGATTTTAAGAGTCGGGCTCTATAGTTGCCCCCATGACTGAGAATGAAGGCAAGGGCCGACCAACACCCAAGCGAAAAGATGCTGAATCTAAGCGCAAGGTTTCTACCTTGGCACCCATCGTTACAAAGGATCAGAAGCGAGCCTCGAAGGCGTTAGCGCGCCAGAACCGTATTGCAAACCGAGCGGCGTATCTTCGTGGCGATGAAGCTGCGCTGCCTGCTCGCGATCGTGGTCCTGCCCGACGTTATGTTCGAAACTTTGTCGATGCACGTCGATCAATTGGTGAGTACTTCTTGCCAATTATCTTCGTTGTGCTTGTCTTAACTCTTTTTCCAATCGCAATTATTCAGGTTGGTGCGATCGCTTTGATGTACGCCGTTCTTGTCATCGCTGTTATTGACGGAATCTTTTTGTCACGCAAGATTCGTAAAGCTGTAGAAACAAAGTTTCCGGGTACATCGACCAAGGGTCTTGGAATGTATGCCTGGCTTAGATCTACTCAGATGCGACGACTACGCGCACCGCATCCTCAAGTAAAGGTTGGCGACTCGATCGATTAAGCCCGAGGATTCGGACTTACAGTTTTCTTAGGATCTCTCTCCGGCAGGTTGCCTAATGCACCATCGATCGCCTTCATTATCTCCGCGTCGAGTTTCACACCTGCGGCCTTTACATTTTCCTTCACCTGCTTTGGCTTTGTAGCCCCCATGATTGCGCTTGAGACATTAGGATTTTGCAAAACCCAAGCGATCGCCAACTGGGACATAGAAAGTCCTACCTGATCTGCGATTGGCTTCAGATTTTGAACTGCTTCAAGAACTTCGTCACGCATCCAACCCTTGATCATGTTAGCTCCGCTGCCCTTATCTGTGGCACGAGAACCCGCTGGCGCTTTCTTTCCCGGGACATACTTTCCAGTAAGTACTCCTTGGGCCATCGGTGACCAAACGATCTGGCCTATGCCTTCCTTTTGCGACAAAGGCACAACCTCTGACTCAATAACTCTCCATAGAGCTGAGTACTGCGGCTGGCTAGAGACAAAGCGGTTGTACCCGCGAGCATCTTGAATGGCTAATGCTGATTTAATCTGTGAAGCGTTCCATTCAGAAAAACCGATGTAATGAACCTTGCCAGCGCGAATCAGATCGTCAAATGCACCTAAAGATTCTTCAAGAGGTGTCTCGTAATCAAAACGGTGCATCTGATACAAATCAATATGATCTGTTTGCAAACGCTTTAGTGATGCGTTGCAGGATTCGATAATGTGCTTGCGCGACAAGCCGCGATCATTTTTTCCAGTACCCGTTGGCCAGTACACCTTTGTGAAGAGCTCGTAAGACTCACGACGAACTCCCTTGAGGGCTTTACCCAAAACAGTTTCAGCCTTTGTTCCAGCATAAACATCTGCGGTATCAAAGGTGGTAATTCCTTCATCGAGTGCTGCCTTCACACATTTGATCGCAGCATCTGACTCGATCTGATTTCCATGGGTTATCCAGTTTCCGTAAGAGATCTCAGAAACGTACATTCCAGTACTGCCAAGGCGTCTGTATTCCATGCTTGGAAGCCTACGACGAGCGCGCCTAGTTGCCAACCCCAATCCATTGTGGTTTGGTTCGCTCACAACTTAATAGCTCATCTACTGGGGGAAGTTCGGTGCAAATCCGACGCTGACCCGCAACCGTAAATCTCAAAGAGTGCTCTTTCAAAAGAGTTCCTTTCATAGATAAGTCGGATTACCCATTAGATCGAGATGAGACAAACACCCGCCGAGGTTTGCGGGGTGTGCTCCTTACGCAAGATGGCGGCCTACAGCCCCACCCTTGGTTTCGGTTCACTCCCTGTGAGACTCTTTCAACATCGAGAGGCTACACAGCAATGAAGTTCAAAATTTTTTTCCTAGCTCTTCTTTTATCCGCTATTTCTATTCCTCAAGCACAGGCTGGCGATACTGGTTGGCGCTATTGGGGTTACTTTCAAGCAGCACCCGGTGCAACAAAGTGGACCGCTGCCATGACCGGACCGACAGTTGCCGTTGCAGATGGAGCGGTAGAAGGCTGGGCATTTACATTCAGCAATGATGCAATCCCCGATGCAAAATCACCAAAGGTCGCGCCATCATTTTCTGCCATTTGCGGAAGGACAAAGGCTGTCGCTGGTAAGAAGCGAGTCGCTGTCATGATCGATTTTGGTTCAGCGGTACTACGCCCCAAAGGTGAGTCAACACCTCGACTTATCCAGCGATGTGTTGTTGCAGATAAAACTGCATTAGGTATAGATGTGCTCGGACAGGTTGCCAAGGTTCGTGCTCAGGGCTCTGGCTTTATCTGTGGACTCAACGGTTACCCCGCAAAAGAGTGCGGAGTAGAAATGAAGACACCTAAGGGATACCTCAAGAAGTAATCATGAGTAAACCATCACTACATCCATTCACATGGTGGCTCTGGGCCATCGGATTGGCTGTTGCCATAGTCCGATTTGATAGCACCTGGTTCACGCTGTCATGTGTGGGTGTAGTGATGGTGGTTGTCTTTAGCTTCCGTGAGGATGCTCCTTGGGCAAAGAGTTTTAATTGGACCTTGAAACTTTCAGCCTGGATCTTGGCTATTAGAACTGTGGTTGGGGTCGCCATTGGAGTTCCAATTCCCGGCACCGAGATTTTCAGATTACCCATCATGCCCTTGCCGTCATGGATGCCCGGAATTCGAATTGGTGGAGTTGTTACTTGGGAGAGATTGTCTTCATCATTACAAGAAGGCTTGCTCATCTGCTCCATCATTGTAATTTTTGGCGCTGCTGCATCTCTTACTAGCCCGCATCGACTTCTACGTGTTATGCCTATCTACATTTACGAGTTTGCCGTAGCTGTCGTGATCGCAACTTCAGTTTTGCCGCAACTTGTTGGCTCTGTGAAGAGAATTCGAATGGCACAACGTTTACGCGGGCAAAATACACGTGGCTTTAAATCGTGGAAACGTGTTGCCATTCCCTTACTGGAAGAATCCCTTGCACGTTCCTTGGATCTTGCAGCTGCTATGGATAGCCGAGGCTACGGAGTGAGCAAAAAACGATCGCGCTACCGTCCCATTTCATGGCGTCTTAAGGATTCATTGATTGTGTTCTCTGCAATCGGATTGGTCGTTATCTCATGATCAAGTTTTCACATGTCTCCTTGATCTACCCAAACTCAACTAGAACAGTGCTTGAGGATCTCAACCTCACAATTGCAGAAGGTGAACTGGTACTAGTAATCGGTCCTACCGGATCGGGTAAGACCTCACTTCTGAGACTCATTAATGGATTGGTACCCCATCACACCGGCGGAATTTTGGCCGGAGATGTCAGTGTTGATGGCATCTCCACGCAGTTAAGCAAACCAGGTGGCATGGCTCACCTGATAGGAATTGTTGGGCAAAATCCAGCAAATGGTTTTGTTGCCGACACCGTTGAAGAGGAGCTCGCCTTTGGCATGGAGGTTCTCAACCTGCCCAATGATGTTATGCGAAAGCGCGTCGAAGAGGTCTTGGATCTCCTAAGCCTTGCATCACTGCGCACTAGATCGATCGCAACTTTGAGTGGTGGCGAGCAACAAAGAGTCGCTATAGGGGCCGCTTTGGTAACTCATCCAAAGGTCCTCGTTTTAGATGAGCCCACCAGTGCATTGGATCCAATTGCAGCTGAAGAAGTGCTCTCAATTCTGCATCGATTAGTACATGACTTAGGTTTAACGGTGGTGATTGCAGAGCACAAACTTGAACGTGTCATTCAGTTTGCAGATCGAATCGTTTACATCAACGGAGATGGCGCTGCAAATGTAGGAACACCTGAAGAGATTCTTATGCAATCTCCTATAGCCCCGCCGATTGTGCATTTGGCAAGGGCTTTAGGAATGAAAGAAATAGGTGTCACCGTCCGCGAGATGCGCAGAATGACCACCGACATCAGGGAAACTGTTCAAGCAAACTCTGTCCCAGCCGCGCCAAATCGCAATGAAGCTGTAGTTTCCTTTGAAAAGCTGACCGTTTCCTATGACAATAAATTTGCGCTCAAAAATCTTTCTTCCACAATTTTTGCTGGAGAAATTGTTGCGGTCATGGGCAGGAATGGTGCAGGAAAGAGCTCTTTGCTCAAAGCTATTGCTGGAGTAAGTCGACCACAGGCGGGCACCGTTAGATTGTTAGAGATTGACCCGTTTGAGCTTCACGGGAAGAAACGTAGAGAAAGAGTTGGTTTCATTCCGCAAGAGCCTAGTGATCTCTTGTACGGACAATCAGTTCGCATCGAATGTGATCAAGCTGATCGGGATAACGAACTACCTGCAGGAACTACACAGGCGGTGCTTGCACAATTAGTTCCGGGGATATCCCTGAATACACATCCCCGTGATTTATCTGAAGGACAGCGCCTAGGTTTAGCGTTGAGCGTTGTGCTTTCGACAAACCCAGCTGTCTTGATCTTAGATGAGCCCACGCGCGGACTTGATTACGAAGCGAAAAATGAACTCACTCGAATGTTGATTGCCTTTGCATCAACATTCGGTAAGGCCGTTCTGCTTGCAACGCACGATGTCGAACTTGTTGCTGAGCTTGCCAACAGAGTTATCTTCGTCGCAGATGGAGATATCGTCGCAGATGGCTCAACCTTGGAAGTTCTGCTCTCTTCACCTGCCTTTGCACCACAAGTAGCTAAGGTGATGTCCCCGCAACCTTGGCTAAGTGTTAAGGATGTAGTTGCAGCGATTGAGGCGAGGCAGTGAATACAACACCTGATGTCATCTCCTTCACTCGCAAGACTGGGTTAATTCTCTTTGTCGCCTCGCTCTTTAGCGCAGCGGGATTTGTGTGGCCCTTCTTTTTTGTCGGCGAAAACCTGCCTCAAACACAACTGTTTTTCTGGTGCGCGGTTGCTGCCTCCTTTCTCGTTGTGGTCTTACAAGTGTCGAGTCAACAACTAGATGCAAAATCTGTCGCATTATTGGGTGTTTTATCGGCTCTGATCGCAGCGCTTAGACCGCTAGGTGCCGGAGCGGTTGGAATTGAACCCATGTGGTTTGTTCTGATTCTCAGCGCACGTGTATTTGGCGCCTCTTTCGGTTTTCTTCTGGGAATGATTTCAATGTTTGCCTCTGCGCTTCTGACCGGTGGTATCGGTCCTTGGTTGGGATACCAAGTTTTTGCGGCCGCTTGGATCGGATTATTGGCTGGTTCACTTCCGAAAAAGGTTCGAGGGTTGAAAGAAATTTTCATGCTCATTTGTTACGGCATCTTTGCTGCAGCTTTCTTTGGCGTGTTGATGGATCTGCAGTTCTGGCCTTGGGCGTTGGGGTCTAATACACAACTGTCATACCTACCTAATGGCGATCTCTCAGAAAATCTCTCTCGCTTTGTAACATTTCACTTTGCCACTGCGATGGCGTGGGACATTCCGCGAGCAATCTTTACCAGTGTTCTTATTGCCTTTACCGGAGGTGCTGTTCTTTCAGCGCTTCGCAGAACGCATACACGCGCTGCCTTTCTGGCCCCTGTGATCTTTAACGAACGTGTGAAGTAACAAAGGGAAGTTTTACAACCTCGCACTGGGAGTCTCGCCCGCGGACATCGATAACCAATATCTGGCCAATTTCAATATCTGATTTTAAGAGCGCAAGACCAATACCGTTTTTCAAGGTCGGAGAAAAGGTGCCGCTTGTTACTTCGCCAACTACCTCACCTTGTGTGTTTTTCACAATCATTCCTGCGCGAGGAATTCCGCGATCAAGGGCCTTGATTGCATAGCTCTTACGTAAAGCACCGCCAGCTCGCTGAGCCTTAAGTGCCTCATCTCCGATAAAGCTCTCCTTCTTCCATCCAACCGCCCAACTAGCGCTGGCTTCGACAGGAGAGATCTGCAAACTCAGTTCGTGGCCGTGTAGTGGATATCCCATCTCGGTTCTTAAGGTGTCACGCGCGCCTAATCCGCACACCAAACCACCCAGTGATGCGATCACATCTGTTATCGCATCCCAGACGCGCGAAGCATCTTCAACCTTAGGCAGCAATTCAAATCCGAGTTCACCGGTATATCCGGTGCGACAAACAATGACATCTGCTCCTGAGATTGTCACATGCGTGAACGCCATGTAATCAATGTCAGTGTGAACACCGAGCTGGACCAGAACTTGTGGTGCAAGCGGACCTTGAATCGCAAGAACCGCAAAATCATTATGTAAATTTCTTACCTCAATGCCCGCTGGTGCTTTCTCTTGTAGAACTTTTACGACATCAGAGGTATTTGAAGCGTTAGGTACAAGAAAAAAATCATTGGCTGAGTTTCGATAGACGATGAGGTCATCCACAACTCCCCCGTCGGGCGTGCATAGCAAGGTGTATTGCGCAGAGCCATCTTGAATCTTGGTTACATCATTGGTCAGGCACAGGTTCAGAAACTCCAAGGCTCCCTCGCCTACAACCGAGGCCTTTCCCAAATGGGAAACATCAAAGAGTCCAACCCGCTCCCGTACCGCAGCATGCTCGGCGAGGACACCAGCCCCCGGATACTCGATCGGCATCATCCAGCCACCAAAATCGGCCATCTTCGCGTTGAGCGCTAGGTGTTTGTCGTTTAATGGCGAGCTCTTCATTGTGCAAACCTACCAAGAGTTCTATTACGCTTGCGGGTATGAGCACACTAAAGATTTCAGATGGCGTCGTTAAAGATGAGGTTCTAGTCCTAGGGCTTGCCTCTACAAATTCAAAGGGCGGACTCGCCATTGAAACTGGCGAAATGGCGATTGATACAAAGACAGTTCTTGCGCAGTTGGCCGATATGGGCGCAACCGGAAAGTTTGATGAGGTCATCAAGGTTCCAGGCTCTCATGTTCGTTTGTTGGTGTTTACAGGTCTTGGTGCAAAGTCAGCTCAGTACCCGCATGAAACTCTTCGCCGCGCAGCAGGTGCTGCATCGCGCGCATTAGCCGGAAATGCATCTGCAACATTTTCACTTCCAGCAAAGAGCTTGCCTGAAGTTGCTGCCGTCGCAGAAGGCGCTGCTTTAGGTGCTTATTCATTTACAGAGTTCCGCGGCTCTACAAAGACTGATTTCAAGGCACCGCTTAAGACAATCACTATTCACTCAAAGCTTGCATCTTCATCGGATGCCAAGGCCGCTGTTTCGCGTGCTGCGATCATTGCAAAGTACACATATCTAGTAAGAGATTTGATTAACACTCCACCTAGTCACTTAACCCCTGATTCATTTACCAAAAAGATGGCCGCAGTTGTTAAGGCTGCTGGAGGTGCGAAAGCTGGATTAAAGGTTCAAATCTGGGATGAGAAGCAACTGAAGTCTCAGGGTTTCGGTGGAATCATTGGCGTAGGCCAAGGCTCTGCAAACCCACCACGCTTACTGCACATTTCTTACACTCCTAAGGGCAAAGCTACTAAGCGTTACGCATATGTTGGTAAGGGAATCACCTTTGATACCGGTGGATTAGCCCTTAAGCCTGCCGCTGGCATGGAGGCGATGAAGTCAGATATGAGTGGTGCGGCTGCTGTAAGTGCAACGGTTGTTGCAATTGCCGAATTGAAGTTAAATGTTGCAATTGATGCGTGGGCGCCATTAGCCGAAAACATGCCAAGTGATACCGCAACTCGTCCAAGTGACATCATCACAATCTTTGGAGGAAAAACTGTTGAAGTTTTAAATCCTGATGCTGAGGGACGTTTAGTTCTTGCAGATGCTTTGATGAAGGCTCAGAGTTCAAAGAATAAACTTGATGGCATTGTTGATGTCGCAACTCTTACGGGAGCCCAGGTTGTTGCTTTGGGTACTCGTACAAGTGCTGTTATGACCAACAACCCAGAGTTCAGCGATGAGTTCATGAAGATCACAGCTCTAACTGGTGAGCAGTTCTGGCCGATGCCGCTTCCTGAAGAGCTTCGTGCTTCTCTGGATTCGCCAGTTGCAGATCTAGCCAACATCGGAGATCGCATGGGCGGAATGCTTGTAGCTGGACTATTCCTTAAGGAGTTTGTCTCCCCCGAACTGCCTTGGCTTCACCTGGATATTGCAGGACCGGCATACAACGAGGCAAAGCCTCATGGCTATACGCCGGTGGGTGGAACAGGAGTTTCCCTGCGCTCACTTGTGAGATTGGCTGAGCAGGGGTAGCACCCTCCCTTGCATTGGGAAGTTTCACCCTCTTTGAGGCAAGATAGGCACCTAGCCCGCATGGGCTCATGAAGGGAGCTGTTTAGTGTCTCAATTTGATCTCGTCATCCTTGGTGGAGGAAGCGGTGGTTACGCCGCAGCTCTTCGTGGCGCGCAGCTTGGTTTAAGCGTCGCCTTAATCGAAGCGGACAAGGTCGGCGGTACTTGCTTGCACCGTGGTTGCATTCCAACCAAGGCCTTGCTGCATGCTGCAGAGATCGCAGATGGCGCTCGAGAAGGCTCGCACTTTGGCGTGAAGTCAACCTTTGATGGCATGGACATGGCTGGCGTTAACTCCTATAAAGATGGAGTAATTAACAAACTGCATAAAGGCCTGTCTGGTCTAGTGAAGTCTCGAAACATTACCTACATCGAGGGCTACGGAAAGTTGGTAGCCAAGGACACCGTTGAAGTAAATGGAACCCGCTACACAGGTAAGAATGTAATTCTTGCAACTGGTTCATATGCAAAGACACTTCCGGGCTTAGAGATCGATGGCGAAAAAATCATTACCTCAGATCACGGAACAAAGATGTCTTACGTTCCAAAGAGCGTAATCGTTCTAGGTGGCGGAGTAATCGGTTGTGAGTTCGCATCTGTTTGGAAGTCCTTTGGCTCAGAGGTAACAATCATTGAAGGTTTGCCACATTTGATCGCACTAGAAGATGAGTCTTCAAGCAAGCAACTTGAGCGTGCATTCCGTAAGCGTGGAATCAACTTTGAATTAGGTGTTCGCTTCAAGTCTGCGGTTAAGAATGCAGATGGCGTGACAGTGACCCTGGAGGATGGAAAGACATTTACTGCAGAGATTCTTATGGTCTCTGTGGGTCGCGGGCCAGTTTCGGCAAACCTTGGCTATGAAGAGCAAGGCATCGCGATGGATCGCGGTTATGTGCTTGTGGATGAAAAGTGCCGTACAAATGTTCCGGGTATCTGGGCGGTTGGTGACTTGATTCCTACTCTGCAGCTTGCTCACGTAGGTTTTGCTGAAGGAATCCTTGTGGCAGAGGAGATCGCTGGATTAAATCCACGCGCGATTAATTACGATGGAATTCCACGTGTTACTTACTCAGATCCTGAGGTTGCATCTGTTGGATTAACGACAGCAGAGGCGAAGAAGCGCGGACATGATGTAGTAGAACTCAACTACGACCTTGCTGGTAACGGTAAGGCGCAGATTCTCAACACAGCAGGTTCAATCAAGTTGGTTGCACAAAAGGATGGCCCAGTTCTTGGTGTCCACATGGTTGGTGCACGTGTCGGTGAACTTCTTGCAGAAGCAGAATTGATTTATAACTGGGAGGCACGCGCAAGTGATGTCGCTCCACTGATCCATGCCCACCCAACACTGTCAGAGGCAATGGGCGAAGCTCATATGGCACTTGCAGGCAAACCGCTTCACGCACACGGATAACCAAGGAGACAAATAGATGACATTCTCAGTAACGATGCCAGCACTTGGCGAGAGCGTTAGCGAAGGTACGGTCACTCGTTGGTTAAAGGCCGAAGGTGATCATGTAAATGTTGATGAGCCGCTCCTAGAAGTATCAACTGACAAGGTTGATACAGAGATCCCTTCACCAGTTTCCGGAACTCTCCAAAAGATTGTTGTGCAGGTTGATCAAACCGTTCCGGTTGGCGCAGAGCTTGCGATTATTGCGGATGCGTCCGAAGCAAGTGCTCCCGTTCAGGTGGCACAGGTTCCAGCTCAGCCAGCGACACCAGTTGCAGTGGTCGAAGCGCCAGCACCAGTTGCTGCCGCACCTGTTACCCCTCCTCCAGCAGCAGCACCAGCAGCTCCTGCAGGTGCGGGAACTGTCATCACAATGCCTGCACTTGGCGAGAGCGTTTCTGAGGGAACAGTTACACGCTGGCTTAAAAATGTTGGAGATTCAGTCGCAGTTGATGAAGCCTTACTAGAAGTTTCAACTGACAAGGTTGATACCGAGATTCCTTCACCAGTTGCAGGAACTCTTCTTGCGATCGATGTTGCAGTTGATACAACTGTTCCAGTCGGTGCACGTCTTGGATTAATCGGTGCTGCAGGTGGTGCGGTTTCCGCTCCGGCAACACCAGTGTCCGCACCAGCGACATCCACTCCGGTGGCACAGGTTCCAGCTCAGCCGGTGATTCCGGTTGCCGTGTCAGTACCGACTCCTCCACCGGCACCTGTAGTTGCCGCACCAGTAACACCTCCCCCAGCACCAGCTGCGCCTGCAGCACCGGTCTCACAACCTGCAGATGCGTATGTAACTCCACTAGTTCGCAAACTTGCATCAGAGCTTGGTGTCAATCTTGCACAGGTAAAGGGAACAGGAATTGGCGGAAGAATTCGTCGCGAAGATGTCGAGGCGTTGGCTCGCCCTGCAGCACCTGCTGCATCAGTAGCTGTTGCATCAACTCCAACTGCGGCAAAGCCACCTGTTGTAGCGGTTTCACCTCTACGCGGTACAACAGTCACCATGTCAAGGCTTCGCAAAGTTATTGCAGCTCGCATGGTTGAATCACTTCAGGTAAGTGCTCAACTAACAACAGTTGTTGAAGTTGATGTAACAAAGATTGCTCGACTTCGCGATCGCGCAAAGGCAAGTTTTGAGGCACGTGAAGGCGTTAAGCTTTCATTCCTTCCATTCTTTGCCGTTGCAGTGTGCGAAGCGCTTAAGCAACATCCAGTTCTTAACTCTTCAGTTGAAGGTGACCAAATTACTTATCACGGTGCAGAGCACCTAGGAATCGCTGTTGATACAGAACGAGGTTTACTCGTTCCAGTTATCGCAAACGCTGGTGATCTCAATATGGGCGGAATCGCTCGTAAGATCTCAGATCTCGCCGCGCGCACACGTGATAACAAGGTAACTCCAGATGAGTTAGGTGGCGGAACCTTCACACTTACAAACACTGGAAGTCGTGGAGCTTTGTTTGATACTCCAATCATCAATCAGCCACAAGTTGCAATCCTTGGACTTGGCGCAGTTGTTAAGCGCCCAATGGTTGTACGTGGAGAAGATGGCGGAGAGACCATCGCAATCCGTTCCATGGTCTACCTCGGTTTGTCATACGACCACCGCGTTGTCGATGGCGCAGATGCAGCTCGCTTCTTAGTTACTTTGAAGGAGCGCCTAGAGGGCGGTGCCTTCGAATCTGATTTAGGTCTTTAACGATTTATGTCAGTTCATCAGCGCATTGCAATCACAGGTGCATCCGGATTAATTGGAACAGCACTTGTTGGGCACCTCAAAGCCGAGGGTCACACCGTTCAGCGTTTGGTTCGTCGCACTCCTGTTGGTCCTGATGAGGTTAAGTGGGATCCCCAAACAGGTTTTGTAGATTTAGAACCATTACGTGGAGTGGATGCTGTCATTCATCTTGCCGGTGTTGGTGTCGGTGATAAGCGTTGGAGCAAGAAGTACAAGAGTGAAATTCTTAACTCCAGACTTCTAGGAACAACTGCAATCGCAAATGCGGTGGCAGAGCTCAAGCCCCAGGTTTTTATCTCGGCATCTGCTATTGGTTGGTATGGTGAAAGCGGAAACCGCGCAGTTGTTGAAACAGATCGCGCTGGTGATGATTTTCTGGCGGCGGTATGTCGCGAGTGGGAAGGTGCAGCTGACCTGGCCACAGATGTGCGAACTGTAAAGATTCGCACAGGTCTAGTGCTAGACCCTACTGGTGGCGCACTCGGAAAGATGTTGCCCTTGTTCCGTCTTGGTCTTGGTGGAAAGTTGGGCAACGGAAAGCAGTGGTGGTCTTGGATCACCTTGCATGATCAAATTCGAGCGATAGTTTTCGCGCTAGAAAATCCAATTTCAGGTCCGGTCAATCTCACTGCACCAAATCCTGTTACCAATCAGGAGTTCACAGCAGCCCTTGCGCGTGCCATGCATCGTCCCGCTCTCTTTCCAGCACCAGCTATCGCTTTGAAGATCGCGTTGGGTGGTTTTTCCTCAGAGATACTTGGTTCTAAAAAGGTAATCCCACATGTCTTGCAAGAGGCAGGATTTACTTGGGACTACCCACATATCTCTGAGGCGTTATCTGCTCTCATTGAGGATTAATCTCGCTGCCATTTGGCCGGAGAAAAGTGCGCCTTGCTGAGAAGGTACAGCGCGATGATCGCCGACTACAAATAGCTTCTCCGAAACCATTGTGGTTTGCGATAGTGGGCGACCCACAGCTTGAATGGGTAGTGCTGCAGGAATTTCATACTTGGCAATAAACTCCCAATCGTGGGTGCTTACCCCCCACATAATCGCTAGATGTCTTCGTACATCTGATTCAGTTGCTGATAAATCTGTAGTTGTTGAAATCAGATGTTGACCAGCAGGTGCGTAATCTGCAGAGATATCTGAAATCACTAATGAATTGATGATTGGTCCACGATTCTGACCATCAACAACTAGCCGACCAGTTCCTGAAGGATTGTTAGCAACAGCGTGATACCAGGTGATGCAACCGGCCATTCGCGCGA
>CAZQNP010000011.1:26975-38042 GCA_964594645.1 uncultured Candidatus Planktophila sp.
GCCTAGGGAAACTTCGATAACACGAGGAGCTGCAATGAAATCTATATCCTTGATGACATCTAGTTGTTGGATCGCTGGATACCTCGAGTTAATGAGTTGGAAACCGCGATCGCAGATAAAACCATTGATGATGTCTGATGAGACACGACCACCAGGACGGTCGGAGCTTTCAATGATACGAACTTCCCTACCGGCTTCTTGCAAAGTAATCGCGGCGCTTAAACCAGCTAACCCTGCACCGACGATGAGAATCTCTGAAGAGTTAGACATGGGTTCCAACGCTTCGTGCTTGATCAATGATTGACGCCACAAGCAAAGCATCCTGATGTGAAACTGGCCATGCGGTGCCGTTACTAATCGCTGAAGCTACAGCTGTATAGAACAGTGCATAGTTACCAGGTACGCCTTGAATCTCTTCAACTTCCGTTCCGCGATGGATGAAGGCCGCAGATGTTGTTGGCTCGGACCAAACCCCATCTTGTGGGAATTTACCTGCTCGCAAAAGAGCTTCTTGTGGATCCAAATCATTGATTACAAGAGCGCCCTTGTTACCTAAGATTCGAATGCGAGGGCCTGGAGCACCTGCCACAGCACTTGCTGATAAGTAAGACATAACGCCGTTTGCATGGCGAAGCACCAACACCGAATCATCATCTGCCGCACCACGAATCGATCGCACAGATGATGTAACGAGTTCGGCGCTGCCAAACCAATCGATAGCCGTTGAAATCAAGTGCGGTTGAAGATCGAGTAACTGCCCTCCCCCATCTTCAGCACTCATGTTCTCTCTCCATGAATCGCCATTTACCGTGGGTCTAAATCTTTCAAAACGAGAATCCATTCGATGAATATCGCCCAGAACACCGCTTGCAATTACCTGCTTGATTGTTAACGCATCACTATCCCAGCGTCGATTGAAGAAGGTAGTGACGGGAACGTCCAATGATTGCGAGAGCTCAATAATCTTTTGTGTCTCGTGCAGGTTTACTCCCATGGGCTTATCAACGACAACCGGGATTCCTGCACTCAGTGCGGTCATCGCTTGGTCTGCATGAACAAGGTTTGCCGATGCGACAACAATCAAATCTAATTTCTGCAGCACCAGCTCTTGGATAGATGCAACAATTTTCGTGTCTGGAAAATCTTCAAGAGCTTGTGCCTTGCGCATCTGATTGGTAGTTAACACTGCGGCGATTTCATAGCCACAACCTTTAAGCAAAGGGGCGTGAAAGAAGCGACCAGCAAGACCATAGCCAGCGATCCCCACCCTTAACCCTGAGGAGGGCAATGATCTTGAGGTCACTTGGGCCAACCCTTCAGATTCCTATCGGCCGCTTGGCCTTCAATTGGTTCGAGAGCGATCCTACCTTTAGGCTGTGGGTGTGCCTCTATTGGAAAGTACCTCGGAATCGGCGATAGCCCTTTCTCGCCACGGATTGGTTGAGTACCAAAAGGCGTGGGAGTCTCAGAAGGCTATTCACCAAGAGGTGGTTGATGGAAAGCGTCCCAACACCTTGCTTCTACTAGAACACCCTTCCGTTTTCACCGCAGGTCGTCGCACCGAAGAGTCGGAGAAGCCTGCTGATGGAACCCCGGTAATTGATGTTGATCGCGGTGGTCGAATTACTTGGCACGGACCAGGTCAACTCGTTGGTTATCCGATTGTAAGGTTGATTAATCCAACTGAGTTGGTGGGCTTTGTCCGGGAGATTGAGTCTGGACTGATCTCTGTCTGCACCGATTTAGGTTTAGCAACTGAACGCATCGACGGACGTTCAGGTGTGTGGGTTCGTGACTCCGCCGGTGACCGCAAAATCGCTGCAATCGGTGTGAGAGTCGCCAAGGGTGTAACGATGCATGGCTTTGCACTCAACGTTAATCCTGATCTGACTTCATTCCAGTCAATCATTCCTTGCGGAATTGTTGATGCTGGCGTCACATCACTTGAAATCGAATTGAATCGCACAATCTCAATTGATGAGGTAGCTCCACTGGTGGAGCGTCACATCTTTGAATCTTTAAGGAGGGTCAGCGCATGACGATGGCACCAGAAGGCCGCAAACTGCTTCGTATCGAAGCCCGTAACGCCTTAACTCCGATTGAACGAAAGCCCGAATGGATTAAGACCCGTGCAAACATGGGGCCGGAATACACCCGCCTGCGTTCACTAGTAAAGAGTGAGGGTTTACATACTGTCTGCCAAGAGGCCGCCTGTCCAAACATCTTCGAATGCTGGGAAGACAAGGAGGCGACATTTCTAATTGGTGGAGATCGTTGTACTCGTAGATGCGATTTTTGCAATATTGATACTGGTAAACCTTTACCTATCGACAGAGAAGAACCGCGCAAGGTTGCCGAATCTGTTAAATCCATGGGGCTTCGCTACGCAACAATTACTGGTGTCACAAGAGATGACCTTGAAGATGAAGGATCTTGGCTATACGCCGAAACAATCCGCGTTGTGCATGAAATGAATCCAGGTACCGGTGTTGAAATGCTTGCACCAGATTTCAACGCCAAGCCAGAACTTCTCAACCCGATCTTTGAAACCCGACCAGAGGTCTTTGCGCACAATCTAGAAACAGTGCCACGTATTTTTAAGCAGATTCGCCCAGCTTTTACTTATGAGAAATCACTCAAGGTAATTGGTATGGCCCAAGATTTTGGCTTGATTACTAAATCAAACCTGATTCTTGGACTTGGCGAAACCCGTGAAGAGATATCGCAAGCTTTAGTAGATCTACATAACGCCGGTTGCGATCTGATCACTATTACCCAGTACTTGCGTCCTACAAATAAGCATCATCCTGTAGAGCGCTGGGTTAAGCCAGAAGAGTTTGTAGAGCTAGCTCAAGAGGCTGAACAGGTGGGCTTCCTCGGAGTAATGAGCGGCCCATTAGTTCGATCTTCATACCGCGCGGGTCGCTTATACAAGCAGGCTATGGAAAAGAAATCTGCACGTGGCTGACTTGGTTTATCCACCAGTGATTGCTCTGGTGAGAGGCTTTTGGAAATATCTCGGATTAGATTTTCACTTTGAAGGCGATAAACATATCCCTCGCAAAGGTGGAGCTATCCTTGCCATCAATCACACCAGCTATCTAGATTTTGCGCTGGCCGGAACTGCGGCGCTGCCGGTGAAAAGATTTGTCCGCTTCATGGCCAAGAAAGAGCTCTTCGATAACAAAGTTGCAGGGCCATTATTGCGCGGAATGCATCACATTAATGTTGATCGCTCTAATGGGGCGGCATCATTTGTATCGGCGTTAAAGGCACTTGAATCCGGGGAGATTATTGGAATCTTTCCAGAAGGTACGATCTCAACTAGTTTTGAAATTAAGCAGTTGAAATCTGGTGCGGTTCGTTTAGCAATGGGCGCTGGAGTTCCAATCGTGCCAACCATTGTTTGGGGTGGGCAACGGATCTATACCAAGGGAGTAAAACCTAATTTCAAGAGAGGTAAAACTCCTATATCAGTTTCATTTGGTGAGGCGATTTACTACAGCAAAGAGACAGATCTTGAGACCGCTGAACTACATCTGCGAGATGTGATGACCTCCATGCTCCGAGAGGTGCAAGAGAATTACCCTGATAGCCATGTCGGCCAGCGTTGGGCGCCCGCTCGTCTTGGTGGAACCGCTCCTGCCCCACTAAACTAAGAACATGTTCAAGAGAAAAGCTAAAGAAAAGAAGATCAAGAAGCCGCGCTTCCAAACATTTCGCGATGCTTACAAGGTCACCAAGCAGGTAAAGCCTTGGATCACCATCGCCCTCATTGCAATCTTTGCGGTTTCATGGGGAACGGGAATTGCGATTGGTTCGGCCATTGGTCAAACGATTTACATCGCCTTTGTCTCTTTGCCACTTGCGCTACTTTTGACTCTTTTCTTCTTCACCCGCCAAGCCGGTACCGCCGCCTACGCCTCAATTGAAGGTCAGATGGGAGCGGGCGCAAGTGTGTTGATGGCAATTCGCAAGGGTTGGACAACTACTCCCGCTGTTGCCGTTGCTAAAAATCAGGATATGGTGCATCGAAGTGTTGGTCGTGCAGGAATTGTCCTGACTGGTGAGGGAACAAATGCTGTGCGCCAGATGATCGCAGATGAGCGCAAAAAGGCTGAGCGTTTTGCACCAGGTGTTCCGGTCACTGAGATTCTTGTTGGTAACGAGGATGGACGGGTTCCAATTCGTAAATTACAGAAGCAGATGCGCAAACTTCCAAAGAAGTTAACCGCACACCAAATGCGTGAGGTTCGTGCACGTCTTAAGGCTGTTGGCGGAATGTCGCTGCCAATTCCTAAGGGACCAATGCCAACTCGTGCACCAAAGATTCGCTAGCTTCTAGCTAATACTCTTCGTTCTCGTTAGTACGGTGCCGCTAAATCTTTCATGGAGTCCTCGGCCATTTTCATCATATGTAATGGCGAAAACTACGGTGACTAATAGCGCAGAGCGGATAAATGCCTGAACTGGAGTGATCGCTCCCCCATCGGCAAATCTAATGATCTTCACTCCGAAGATTCGATGGCCCAGGGAAGCCCCTTGCAACGCTGAGAGAGTCGTAATCTGGGCGAAGAAGAGAGCTAGAACCATCAATGATCTATTGGGTGCCGCTTGACCTATTCCGCCGGTAGCTGCGGTGATAATGAAGTAACAGGCCAGCCAGTCGACCATGAGCGCTGCCATCCGTCGACCAAGGGTGACCCGGGTGAACTGAGTGCTCATGTGCCAAGCCTAACGCTCAATCGGTATAGACGTAACATGAATTTAACAAGCGGGTTATGTCAATTTCACCCTGTGGACCTAGGGTTCAACTACGCAAAAGCGCCAGAAACTCAATGATGAGGGGTCTAGCGCATCACATGTGAAATTGGGAGAAGCATGTTTAAGAACGCAGCAGAAATTTTTGCTTACATTAAGAAAGAGGATGTCAAACTAGTTGATGTTCGCTTTACCGATTTGCCTGGTATCCAACATCACTTCAACGTTCCAGTTGAATCATTTGATGAGGCTGTGTTTACCGATGGCCTTATGTTTGATGGTTCTTCAATTCGAGGATTCCAGACAATCAATGAATCAGATATGAAACTGTTACCAGTTCCAGAGTCTGCCTACATAGATCCATATCGCAAAGAAAAAACCCTCATCATTATCTTCTCAGTTCACAATCCAGTTGATAACACGCCATACAGCCGCGATCCTCGTGGTGTAGTTGCGCGTGCGGTTGACTACATGCGCTCCTTAGGAATTGCAGATACAGCTTTCTTCGCACCAGAAGCAGAGTTCTATGTCTTTGACAGCGTTCGCTTCAAGACCGGAATTAACTCAGCTGTGCATGAGATCGAATCATATGAAGGTGCATGGAACACTGGCGTTGAGTACGACGCGGATGGAACACCTAACCGCGGTTACCGCACACGTGTAAAGGGTGGTTACTTCCCAGTTTCTCCAACAGATCAATTCGCAGATCTTCGTGACGAAATGGTGATGCAACTGGGCAAGGTAGGTCTTCTTGTGGAGCGCGCACACCACGAGGTGGGAACAGCTGGACAGATGGAGATCAACTACCGATTTACAGATGTCCTAACAGCTGGTGATGATGTAATGAAGTTTAAGTACGTCATCCGCAACACCGCATGGCAAGGTGGCAAGACTGCAACATTTATGCCAAAGCCACTCTTTGGCGATAACGGCTCAGGTATGCACGTTCACCAATCACTGTGGAAAGATGGAAAGCCACTGTTCTTCGAGGCAGGCACATACGGCGATCTTTCAGATATGGCACGTTGGTACATCGGTGGCTTGCTCAAGCACGCACCATCACTACTGGCATTTACCAACCCAACAGTTAACTCATACCGTCGCTTAGTTCCAGGTTATGAAGCTCCAGTAAACCTTGTGTACTCAGCTCGTAACCGTTCTGCCTGTATCCGTATCCCAATTACCGGATCAAATCCGAAGGCAAAGCGCATTGAGTTCCGTTGCCCAGATCCATCATCAAACCCTTATCTAGCCTTTGCAGCGATGCTGATGGCTGGTCTTGATGGAATCGTCAATAAGATCGAACCACCTGCCCCAGTTGATAAGGATCTATACGAGCTAGAAGGCGAAGAGGCGGCATCAATTCCTCAGGTTCCTGGTTCACTAGATGCTGTTCTTAACAACCTCGAGGCAGACCATGACTTCTTAACTCGTGGTGGAGTATTTGCTAAGGATCTCATTGATACCTGGATCGCATTCAAGCGTAAGGAAGAGGTCGACTATGTTCGACTTCGTCCACACCCAGCTGAGTTCGAACTGTATTACGACATCTAAGCCGTATGTAATGTAATGAGTCTGTAAAGACAAAGCCCGCCCCTAAAAAGGCGGGTTTTGTCTTTCTTTCCGAAAACTACTTTCTAGAAATCGCCTTAAAAATAAGCACTGAGATCAGAGCGCTAACGATTGACGCGACAATCACCGCTAGAACCGCAAAATCCTGGGTTTGAGGATTATCGAAAGCTAAGTTGGCAATGAAGATCGAAACTGTAAAGCCGATGCCTGCCGAACTTCCAGTGGCTAGGATTGCAGAGTTAGTTGCACCTTCAGGAAATTCAGCCACCTTTAGCTTTTTCGCAGCAATAGATGCGGACAAAACTCCCAAGGGTTTACCTATTACCAATCCGCAAAAAATTCCCCAAGCAACTACCGATTGAGATGCCCCTTTAAGCGACTCTGTTGTGATTACTACCCCGGTGTTTGCAAAGGCAAATAGCGGAACAGCTAAAAAGGTGCTGACGGGGTGAAACTTATGTTCCAACCATTCAATAACAGAGACTGAGCCATCATCTAGGTCCTCGAGTTTGCTTCTTGACCGAGGAATATTAGGGGTCATGAGGCCTAAGATCACACCAGCAAGGGTTGGGTGAACCCCTGTCTTGTACAAGGCAAACCACAATGTAAAGGCAAAAATGCTGTAAATCCATACTGAGGTGACTGAGAACTTCTTAAACACAGCGATGCAAATGACAGAAATAGAGGCTGCTGCAAGCCAAGAGAATTTCACACCAGTTGAATAAACAAGTGCAATAATCAAGATTGCCCCGATGTCATCAATAACCGCGAGTGCTAAAAGGAAGGAGCGCAGAGATGCGGCCACACTTGGCCCAAGCATGGTTAGTAATCCGACTGCAAGTGCTATATCTGTTGCTACCGGAACTCCCCAACCTGAAGGCTCAACATCTCCCGCAATCAAGAGGTAGATGATCGCAGGAACTGCCATTCCTCCGATCGCTGCCACAAATGGCATCATCGCCTTTTTAAATGAGGCTAAATGTCCAGTTGTTAACTCGCGCTTTATCTCTAAGCCAACGACAAAGAAGAAGATGCTCATAAACAAATAATTGATCACCTTCAAAACCGTAAGGTCAATCACATACCAGCTACTACCAACAACCACTTTGAAATCAAGTGTAGAAAAGTATGAATCTGATAGTGGCGAGTTAGCAACTATCAACCCCATTGCAGAGGCGATAAGGATGAGAACTCCACCAGCTGACTCGCGATGGAGAAAATCGCGCAAAGGTGCAATAAAGGAAGTCATAGGAGGATCTTAACTAGTAATCTGCTCTTGGAGTTTTATCTCCTTGCGAGAGAGAATAATGCGGCCAGTGAAGCCACTAATGAGTGCAAAAATCACTCCAACATTCGAGTATGCCCATGGTCCATCTTTTCCTCCAAGAACTCCCAGGAAGTACCCTTGCCACTCAAGCCAAGGCGCGAAGGTGTTGGTCACAAAGCCCCAGCCAATAATTGAACCAACAATCATTAGTAAAATCGATCCTTTATTTACTGAACCATAAATGCCATTTGGGTTGAACAAATCTTTCTCGCTATAGGCTTTTTTGCGGAGCACGACATCGGCGACAAAAATGGAAGACCAAACCGCTACAGGGACTCCTAAGGTGATTAAGAAGCCTTGAAATGGATAGAAGAAATTGTCTGCTACCCAAACAATATAAATCGCCCCACCAAACATAATAATCGCATCAATGATGGCGGCTTGATATCTCTTTACCGGAACTCCCATAGCAACGAGCGCTAACCCCGATGAATACAGATTCAAAATAGCGCCGCCTACTAGGCCAAGAATGGCAGCCAGAGCAAATGGGACTAAAAACCAGGTTGGCAACAAGGTAGTGAGCGCACCAATTGGATCCATGGAAATCGCTTCGCTTAGCTCTTTGCTACTTCCAGAAAGTGCCGCTCCGTAGATAACCAGGATAATCGGTACGGTCGATGCCCCGAATACTGTCCACCCAACCACCGACTTGCTTGAAACTGATCTTGGCAGGTATCTCGAGTAATCAGCTGCAGCGTTTACCCAGCCAAGGCCTATTCCAGTGATTGCAAAAATGACCGCTCCGATAAAGCTTTGGAAACTACCATCTGGAATAGCTGAAACTGCGCTCCAAGAAACATTGTCGATTGTGAGCGCTATGTACAACAAGGTCATCACGACAATACTAATTGTGAGTAACTTTTGAAGCTTCATAATGACCTTAAAGCCCAGAACTCCCCCGATAACGGTAAGTGTTGCCGCAAGGGTGAAGCCCAATAACAATGAAAGATTGCGTTCAATGCCACCGATTCGGGCAAATATCGTTCCCGTTGCCAAGGTGGCCAAAGAAACAAGCACAATTTCCCATCCAACAAAGATGAGATAAGACAAACCACCAGGCACTCTGCTGCCCTTGACTCCAAAAGATGCCCGAGACAAAACCATGGTTGGCGCGTTGGAACGCTTGCCTGCTAGCGAACTAATTCCTACTAAGAAGAAGGAGCCGATAGTTCCAATAATGGCTGCAATCGTTGCTTGTCTAAAGGAGATTCCAAAGCCTAAGAAAAAAGCACCATATGACAGTGCAAGTAAAGAAACATTTGCACCTGCCCATGGCCAAAACAATGAGCGCGCCTTTCCGGAGCGCTCTGACTCATCAATGACATTTGCGCCGTTTAACTCTAAATCAAAGCTAGGCATGACTACTGTCTCCGATTCAATGCTCTCATAGCGATTCCACCAATAAACAGGAGAATCAACGCACCTAACAAAATTCCACCGGCTGGAATAGATGATTCTTCAACTGGTGCACTTATTGCCACTGGCGTCTGTTCAGCTGAGTAATCAGGAGATGCGTTAAAGGTGTAATCACCTTCAATCACATGTCCATCATCACCAACAACTCGATAATTTACGGTAAAAACCCCAGGTGCACTTTGCCCTGAAACTTTGGTAGAGATTCTTGCCCCAGCAATGATGGGGTCTCCAAAGTTGACCGCAATTCCGGTGGAATCAATTACCTCTAGGGTGTTAACCGCCTGGCCCTCTAAAGTTTGAAGCTCACCGCTGAATTCAATCCACACCTCAGTCGGAATTGGATTTACATTGGCAAAGCGCTCAGGAAATGAGCTGAGAATTTCGACATGGGCAAAGGAGCCTGGTGCCGAGACAACTGTTAGGCAGGCAGCCAAAATCAGGGAGGTTAACTTACGCATGGGAACAGTTTAGTCAAGGAAGAAATCAAGGAGGAAATCCTTGGTTCCAGGAGTTACTGAATACTTCTCGAGATCTGTGATCCCCTCACTTGCCAGCACCAAATCATCTACAAAGAAGTTACCTGTGCACTCTTTGGCATCGCGATTAAAGATGACGTAAGCGGCATCTGCCAAGATTTCAGGTGTCCGTCCGGCAAGAGCATCGATTCCGGGAATCATTTGCAAGGCAGCTGTATCGATTACGGTTCGAGGCCACAAGGCGTTCACTGCGATTCCATCACGCTTAAACTCTTCAGCCATTCCTAGCACACACATGCTCATGCCGTACTTAGCCATTGTGTAAGCGACATGGTTTTTGAACCAAATAGGCTTCATAGATAGCGGTGGAGAAAGGTTGAGAATGTGAGGGTTACGTCCTTCAGCTGCCGACTTGCGAAGGTGCGGTAAGGCCGCCTGCGATGTCAAAAAGGTACCGCGAACATTGACATCAAACATGAGGTCAAAACGCTTAGCCGGAGTCTGATCTGTGCGGGTTAAGTTAATTGCACTTGCGTTGTTAATCAGAATATCAATTCCACCAAAGGCTTCTGCTGCCTGAGAAACAGCCGCTTCGATTTGGTTTTCATCACGCAAATCACATTGAATAGCAAGGGCCTTGCCACCTGCCGCCTCGATCTCGGCAGCGGCTGTGTGAATTGTGCCCGGAAGCTTTGGGTTTGGATCAGAGGTTTTTGCTGCAATTGCAATTGAAGCACCATCTCGCGCTGCTCGCAGCGCGATCGCTAAACCAATTCCGCGTGATCCGCCCGTTATGAAGATTCTCTTTCCGGCTAGTGACATTTACTTACCCTTCTTTGACATGAACTTCATGAATGCTTCCATAGCTTCATCTGATTGAAGCGCCATGGCAAAAATTTCAAACTCAGCCTTCATTACGGCAGCCACTGAATCATGATTGCGCGCCTTGAGCAATGCTTTGGTGTTAATAATTGCTTGTGGTGGCTGCTCGGCGATATGTTCGGCAATCTTCATCGCATGTGCCAATGGATCTGAGTCCTTGGCAGTAACTAGTCCCATCTCGATCGCTGAATCAGTATCAAAACTCTCACCCGTCATAAAGATTCTTGCTGCTCGCTGATAACCAACAAGTTGCGGGAACAAGTAGCTAGAACCCGCCTCGGGCACGAGGCCAAGTGAGGTAAATGGCATAGAGAACTTCGCTGTTGGTCCTGCGACAACTACATCGCAGTGCAACAACATGGTTGTACCTACGCCAACTGCATTTCCATTAACGGCAGCCAATAGTGGCTTTGGAAAATTCAAGAGCGCCGCCAAAAACCGTGCGACCTCTGAATCATCTGATGTGGGTGGGTTGTTCATGAAATCGTTGATGTCATTCCCGGCTGTGAAGTGATCGCCTGATGAGGTCAACACCACAGCCCTGACACCAAAATCTCCTGCAGCATCGTTGAGTCCCCCAGCCAACCCTGAGTACATAGATCGCGTCAAAGCGTTCATCTTTTCAGGGCGGTT
>CAZQNP010000012.1:0-37586 GCA_964594645.1 uncultured Candidatus Planktophila sp.
CCACCGCAGCAAATGCGGTAAGGTCTGCACTCGCACAAAAAACGGGGCTATAGCGCAGCTGGTAGCGCACCTGCATGGCATGCAGGGGGTCAGGGGTTCAAATCCCCTTAGCTCCACATATGAACAGCAACATGAATGAAGAGCGCGAGCACGCGGCATACGACTTTGCCTACGTGCAGGAAAAGTGGCTGCCTGTTTGGGATCAGCTGCAACCATTCAAATCAGGTCGCGCAGATGACACCCGTGAAAAGAAGTATGTGCTGGATATGTTTCCGTATCCATCAGGTGATCTTCACATGGGCCATGCCGAGGCGTACGCGCTCGGTGATGTAATCGCTCGCTACTGGGCGCAAAAGGGTTTCAACGTTATGCACCCAATTGGCTGGGATGCCTTTGGTTTGCCAGCAGAAAACGCAGCAATCAAGCGAAACTCTGATCCACGTATTTGGACCTACGAAAACATCGCGGTGCAAAAGGCATCGATGCGACGTTATGCATGTTCCTTTGATTGGGATCGCGTCTTTAACACCTGCGATCCTGAGTACTACAAATGGAATCAATGGTTATTCCTAAAGTTTTACGAGCGCGGCCTGGCTTACCGTAAAGATTCAGCGGTTAACTGGTGTCCAGGATGCCAAACAGTTCTTGCAAATGAGCAGGTAGTTGCAGGTCTTTGCGAGCGATGTGATTCAACGGTTACAAAAAAGAAGTTGAATCAGTGGTACTTCAAGATCACAGATTATGCAGATCGTTTGCTAGATGACATGGCTCAACTTGAAGGCAAATGGCCTGACAAGGTTTTAACGATGCAGCGCAACTGGATCGGTCGTTCAACAGGTGCAAATGTAAAGTTTGAAATCGAAGGTCGATCTGAGCCGGTAACGATCTACACAACACGTCCAGACACATTGTTTGGCGCAACCTTTATGGTTGTAGCGGTCGATAGCGAACTAGCTGCCGAACTTGTTCAAGGCACTGGTGTTGAAGCAGAGTTTGCTAAGTATCTTGAAACTATCAAGGCGGCTAGCGACATCGATCGACTAGCTACAGATCGCCCCAAGAGTGGTGTATTCCTTAACCGTTATGCGATTAATCCAGTCAACGGCGAGAAGTTACCTATTTGGGCAAGTGATTATGTGCTGGCAGATTACGGAACCGGCGCGATCATGGCTGTTCCTGCTCACGATCAACGCGACCTAGATTTTGCTCGTGCGATGAAGCTGCCCGTGCGTGTAGTTGTTGAAACAGGGGATGAAGATCCAAACACATCAGGTGTTGCAACTGTTGGTGATGGCAAGTTGGTTAACTCAGATCTGTTAAATGGTCTCAACAAAGCAGATGCGATCGCCGCGATCAATAAGAAGCTTGAATCGGAAGCCAAGGGAGTTGCTGCCCGCAACTACCGCCTGCGCGATTGGTTGGTTTCACGTCAGCGTTATTGGGGCACACCGATTCCAATTATTCATTGCCCATCATGTGGCGAGGTTCCAGTACCTGCAGATCAGCTTCCTTTGACCCTGCCAGATGCCGAAGGTTTAGATCTCAAGCCAAAGGGAACATCACCACTTGGTGCTGCAACTGATTGGGTCAACGTAAAGTGCCCTCAGTGTTCAGCTGATGCCAAGCGCGATACAGACACCATGGATACCTTTGTTGACTCCTCTTGGTACTACCTGCGTTATGCAGATCCAACAAATACAACCGAGCCTTTCTCTAAAAAAAGTGTGGATACCTGGTTGCCAGTTGATCAATATGTTGGTGGAGTTACTCACGCAATTTTGCACCTTTTGTACAGCCGATTCTTCACCAAGGTTTTAAACGATATGGGAATGGTTGATTTCAATGAACCATTTACACGTCTGCTTAACCAAGGAATGGTTGTCATGGATGGCTCTGCAATGTCTAAGAGCCGTGGAAACCTTGTGCGCTTATCTGATGAGTTAGAAAACCACGGTGTGGATGCGATTCGCCTATCGATGGTTTTTGCTGGACCTCCTGAAGATGATGTGGATTGGTCTGATGTTTCACCATCAGGATCAGTTAAGTTCTTAACCCGTGCGTGGAGATTGTCAGGGGATGTCACAAGTGCTGCTGGCGTAGATTTCAGCACCGGCGATCTTGCACTACGTAAGGCAACACATAAAGCGCTTCATGATGCTGGCTTTGCTGTCGAATCATTCCGCTTCAATGTCGCGGTTGCTCGCGTTATGGAGCTAGTAAATGCAACACGCAAGGCGATCGATTCTGGTTGTGGAGCCGCAGATCCTGCGGTTCGTGAAGCGGTTGAAGCGATTGCCATCATGTTGTCACTGGTTGCGCCATTTACCGCAGAAGAGATGTGGGAGCGCCTTGGCCATAAGCCATGTGTGGCACTTGCCGGTTGGCCTGCAGTTGATGAGAAATTACTAGTTGCCGATGCTGTAACAGTGGTTGTTCAAATTAATGGAAAGATTAAAGATCGCATCGATGTTGCGCCAACAATTTCAGATGCTGAACTTGAAGCGGCAGCGTTGGCTTTGCCAAGCATCGTTGAGGCCCTGGCTGGTGCCACGATCAACAAGATCATTACCCGTGCGCCCAAGCTTGTAAATATCGTTATCAACAACTAGCTCAGCCTTTGCACCACCGCTTGGTTGCGGTCTTCACACTTGCCCGATGGAACAAATTCGGTCAGCCTATGAATCAATTTCTCAGTGGTGGTTTGAACTACATTTTTCTCGCAATCAAAAGAGAGCACTTGCTGTTATTGCGGTAACTGTTCTGCTCTTATCTGTATTTATGGTTGCTCGAGGTAACACTCAGAGCGCGCCGGCTCCTAAGATTGTTCCTGTAACCATCGCTGAACCTGAAATATTTGTTGATGTCACAGGAGCGGTAAACAATCCCGGCGTTTACACCTTGTCCGGAAAATCTCGGGTGATTGATGCGATTAAAGCCGCAGGCGATAGTGCACCTGGTGCAGATTTGAGCACCATTAACTTGGCACGTGTTCTCAACGATGGTGAACAGATCTATGTCGATTCAACGGTGCTCAATAGCTCGGGCAAACGCGTTAGTAAGAAAACTTCAACCGGGCCAATAAACATCAATCGAGCAACCGCCCGTCAATTAGATGCACTCGATGGAATAGGGCCGGTAATTGCAGCTCGTATCGTTGAGTATCGTAAGGTAAATGGTTCTTTTTTGAGCGTTGATGATCTTCAGAAGGTCAGTGGAATTGGTGCGGCAAAATTCGCTCAAATCAAATCAAAAGTTCGAATCTAATTGATTATCGAGCCCTTGCCTTAGGCGGAGCTCTGTGGGCAGGTGCACTGATTCAAAGCGCTGTCGCACCCTGGCGAATCTTTGCTTGCGCAGTACTTCTTGCACTCTTTGCCTTTGTTAGAAATAAAAAGAGGCTAACCCTGCTGCTGCTCACACTCATGGTCGGCGCAGCGGCAATGTCGATGCGCCAAGCATCAATTGAGAGCTCTGTGATTAATGATTACCTCAATCAAGAGATCAAGTTAGTAGCGCTGGTTAAAACCGATCCAAGTAAAACAGCCAGTGGCAACTACTCCTTCACCGCTCGTCTTGTGAGTTTTGAAGCAGAGGGTAAGAGTTTTGCCCTAAGAACACCGATACGCATCATTACGAAAAAAGGTATCGAAGCACTACCGGGCCAAAGGATTTCTGTCACTGCAACTGCAATCAAAAGTAAAGAGGCTCGAGTTGCAGCGCTCATCATCGTTAATGGCGATATCACTATCCTGACGCAGCCATCAGCGTGGGCTTCAGGGTTAGGTTCAATTCGTGAAGGGCTGCGCAAAAACTCAGGCAGCGGTGATGCAGGGGCGTTAATTCCTGGAATGGTTTTGGGGGATACATCAAAGCAATCGGATGAGTTCAAAGAAGCGATGAAGCGCTCTGGTTTGACCCATTTAGTAGCGGTAAGCGGTGCAAACTTTGCAATTGTTTCAACCTTTGTTTTGTGGTGCATGCAGTTTCTTATTCGAAGAAAAAGTATGCGGGTATTAGCCACCGCAATAGCGTTGGTGTGCTTTATCGCCCTAGTTCGCCCATCACCATCGGTGTTAAGAGCTGCAGCAATGGCTGCGGTGCTCTTGACGGCGCAATTAGGTAAGCGGGGTTCAGACTCTTTGCCAGCCTTGGGGTTTGCAATCTGTGCGGTGGTTCTAGGAGATCCTTGGCAAGCACGTGATGCAGGCTTTGCACTTTCAGTATTGGCCACAGCGGGTTTACTTCTGCTTGCTCCGCGTATTCAAGAAAAACTACCAACCCACCAAAAGTTAGCCGGTGCACTGGCACCTCCAATAGCTGCCATGGTTTTTTGCGCACCAATCATTGTCTCTTTATCGGGCTACCTGTCACCCATGAGCATCTTTGCTAACTTGTTGGCAGCACCGGTGGTAGCTCCCATTACTGTTCTAGGGTTTATCGGGGCGTTAATTTCACCCATCGCGCCCTGGGTAACTCAGGCGTTGATCTTTATTATTCGATTTCCAGCCGGGTTTATTACCTCAGTCGCTCACTGGATAGCAGATTTTCCGGTACTGAGTATTCACAACGGGGTAATTGGCTTCTCATTAGTGGCGTTGATACTTCTTGTTCTTACTCTCTTTAAGAAGTACTGGAAGCAAAGCACCGCTGTTGTTTTGGTAATCATCTTCTCTGCAGGTTGGCTACAACGTTGGCCAGCTGGAGAATGGCATATCGCACAGTGCGACGTTGGTCAGGGGGATTCACTTGTTATCAACTTAGGAAAAAACCGCGGTGTTGTAATCGATGTCGGACCAGAGGCAAAGGCGGTAGATAAGTGCCTAAGGGACTTGAAAATCAAAGAGGTTCCCTTGCTGATTCTGTCTCACTTTCATGCAGATCATGTTGGGGGCTTGTCAGGTTTGTTAGATGGAAGAGATGTGCAACAGGTCTGGATTACTAACAATCTCGAACCCGCAGTTCAAAGCGAGATGGTGCTGAAGGCGCTTAGCGGTACAGAGATTGTGAAGGTGCAAAAGGGGCTGGTTGTTCAGATTGCACATGTACAGCTGAAGGTTTTATGGCCAGAGGCAACGGTCAGAAGTTTTGAAGAGTTACCTGGTGAAGGTTCGCAGATTAATAATTCAAGCATTGCATTGGTTGCTACAACTGCTGATTGGAGTTTATTTACTGCCGGAGATCTCGAGCCTCCGGCACAGAATCAGTTGATCAATCAGGTTGGACCGGTAGATATTTACAAGCTCTCGCACCATGGATCTAAGTACCAAGATGAAGGGTTGATGCGCGCCCTGTCTGCCCAACTTGCTCTGATTAGCGTAGGAGCCAAGAATCCATACGGTCACCCCGCTGCAGAAAGCATCGACTTTTTGACTAGACTCGGCACACAAGTACTTCGAACCGATAGAGATGGAGCGGTGGCGATTACCGCTTCTGCACACCGATTGAAGCTTCGAAAAAGCAAGGGCAGAGTAAGGTTGTTTTACTGGAGCTAGAAAGGCATGGGATGAACTCTTTTTACCTAATCCTTGGCTCCGAGTCGGCTTTGGCAGATCGTGCTTTGGTAAAACTCAATGCACAGCTCAAAGATGAAAAATGTGAAATCACAACTTTGTTTGCCGCTGACACAATTGTCGGTGATATCGCCGATGCGCTTGCACCTTCACTCTTCTCAGACCGACGCGCACTGATTATTCGAGATCTTCAAGATTTACCTGAAGATAATCGCGATGAAATTACCCGCTACCTTGATCAACCTGATCCCTCGACGACGGTAATTTTTGTCCACAAGGGCGGAGTTAAAGGAAAAGCACTTCTTGATGCGATCAAAAAGATCAAACCAGAGTTAATTGCTTGCGATCCGCTTAAGAAGGAGGCAGAGAAAGAGGAGTTTGTTAAATCTCTCTTCCTAGATCTTGGACGTAAAGCATCTAGTGGTGCAGTTGCTGCATTAGTTGGAGCACTCGGAAATGATCTGCGCGAACTTCAAGGCGCAGTCGGTCAGATTGCAGCAGATGCACCATCAGGATTAATCGATGAGGCGATGATTGATAAGTATCACCAAGGTCGAGTTGAGACCACAGGGTTTGATGTCGCAGATGCCACCCTTGATGGCAATCTCTCAGCTGCGTTGATCTCTCTTCGCAGCGCATTAGAAACTGGAACCGACCCAGTAATGATTACCAGCGCCATCGCATCCTCGTTGCGCTCATTGGCAAAGGTGGCAGGAGCCAATCGCAATCAGAAATCATTTGAGTTGGCAGGCCAATTAGGAATGGCCCCATGGCAGATTGATAAGGCACGTAGACAGCTGGGCCGCTGGAGCCCTGCCCAAATCGCCGATGCGGTTGGGGCGATCGCCCTGGCAGATGCTGAAGTAAAGGGAGCGGCCAGCGACCCTATTTATGCGCTTGAAAAGGCTGTGACCAGGATCGTCTCTGGGCAATTTGACCGTTAACCTCACGCTTGCGTACGCTTACCCTCTGCCCACGAGCCTCGATTAGGCCATGGCTTAGAAACTGAACTGGAGTAACACGTGTACGCAATCGTTAAAGCTGGCGGACGCCAGGAGAAGGTCGCAGTTGGCGACACAGTAATCGTTGATCGCATCGACGCTGCTGCTGGTGCAACTGTCTCATTCCCTGCCTTGCTCGTCGTAGATGGTGCAGCGGTTACAACAGATCCAAAGGTTTTGTCTGGCGTAAAGGTAACTGGCGAAGTTCTCGAAGAGCTTAAGGGTCCAAAGATCGATATCTTGCGTTACAAGAACAAGACAGGACACCGTCGTCGCCAGGGATTCCGTGCGCAACTGACTCGTGTAAAAATTACCGCCATCAACGGCGCGAAGTAAGGGAGACGAAGTAAATGGCAAGTAAGAAGGGTGTCTCCTCGACACGAAACGGTCGCGATTCCAATCCACAGTACCTTGGCATCAAGCGTTTCGGCGGACAAGAAGTTAATGCAGGCGAAATTCTAGTTCGCCAGCGCGGAACACATTTTCACCCAGGCAAGAACGTAGGACGCGGTAAGGATGACACTTTGTTTGCACTAGCTGCAGGCGTAGTTGAGTTCGGTCGCGCTCGCGGTCGCCGTGTAGTGAATGTGGCTCCGGTAGCTTAATTTTAGGTTTCTTGTAAAAGAGCGAGCCGTAATCATGCGGCTCGCTTTTTTCATTGAACAACAATGTAAGAAGTGAAGGGAGTTAAACAATGACAACATTTGTTGATCGTGTGACTCTCTACGCCGCTGCCGGAAAAGGTGGCGATGGTTGTGTTTCTGTAAAGCGTGAAAAGTTCAAGCCGCTCGGTGGTCCAGATGGCGGTAATGGTGGACGTGGCGGAGATGTCATTCTTGTTGTAGATCCAAGCGTGACTACTCTGCTTGATTTCCATCACTCTCCACACCGCAAAGCAACCTCAGGTCATCAAGGTTACGGCGATCGCAAAGATGGTCACCAGGGCGAGGATTTAATCCTTGGAGTTCCCAACGGAACTGTGATCTATGACCAAAGTGGCGTGCAAATAGCTGACTTAATTGGCAATGGAACAACATTTGTTGCAGCCCAAGGTGGTTTTGGTGGTCTTGGAAACCTTGCACTTTCCTCTTCAAAGCGTCGTGCACCAGGCTTTGCATTGCTTGGCGAGCCAGGTGAAGAGCGCACATTAACTCTGGAGCTAAAGAGCGTTGCCGATATTGCACTTGTTGGTTTTCCAAGTGCTGGTAAATCATCTTTAATTGCGGCGGTTTCTGCTGCACGACCAAAGATTGCTGATTATCCATTTACAACTTTGGTTCCAAACCTTGGTGTGGTTCAAGCTGGTGAAACACGTTTCACAGTGGCTGATGTGCCGGGACTTATTCCTGGTGCTTCACAAGGAAAAGGCTTAGGCCTTGAGTTTCTTCGCCACGTAGAGCGTTGTGTTGCATTGGTCCATGTACTTGATTGTGGAACATTGGAAACAGATCGCAACCCTGTTGCAGATCTTGAGGCGATTGAAAATGAACTTGCTCTGTATGGCGGTTTAGAGGATCGCGTACGCATCGTTGCTCTGAACAAGATCGATCTACCTGACGGAAAAGCGATGGCTGAAATGGTTGAACAAGAGCTGCGCGAAAAGGGTTATGAGGTTTATTCAGTATCTGCCGCATCTCGCGAAGGTCTGCAGGATCTTGTTTATGCGATGGGACGCTTGGTTCACAAGAACCGCGTTGAAGCTGGAGTACCTGAGCGCACACGCATTATTTTGCGTCCAGTTGCTGTCGATGACTCAGGCTTTACAGTTCGTGCAAACGCAGATGAATCATTCACGATTCGTGGCAAGAAGGTAGAACGTTGGGTTCGCCAGACAAACTTTAAGAACGCAGAAGCAATTGGTTACCTGGCAGATCGTCTGGCACAGCTCGGTGTTGAAAAGGAGCTGTACAAGAAGGGTGCGGTCGCTGGTAGCGAGGTCCGTATTGGCGATGGCGATACCGAAGTTGTATTTGATTGGGAGCCAACAATCGAGGCTGGTGCAGAACAACTTGCAGGCCACCTGCACCGTCGAGGCGAGGATTCTCGTTTGGAATCGACTTGGAATATGCCTGAGCGTGTTGAAGATGTTTTGAGCGATGATGAGATCGCAAAGCAGTGGGAATACAACGTAGTTGACCCTCACACACCTAAACTTTCAGCACCGATAATTACTGATGTTAGTGATCCAAAAGAAAATCAAGAGGATGGAGATGACAAGTGAGCCGAGAGCAGATCACCTCTGCAAAACGCATCGTCATCAAGATTGGATCTTCCTCTCTCACCGGTAAAGCCGGATCCGCACTTGATACAACAGCGGTCAACAAACTGGTAGATGTTGTTGCCGCCTGTAAGAAACGAGGCGCAGAGGTAGTTGTTGTTTCATCTGGTGCAATTGCCGCAGGTCTGGCACCACTTGGTTTAACTACCCGTCCAAAGGATTTAGCAACGCAGCAAGCAGCTGCTTCAGTTGGACAAGGCTTACTTGTTGCTCAATACACACAGAGCTTTGCACGTCATTCAATTACCGCTTCACAGGTTTTGCTTACGACTGAAGATGTGGTTCGCCGCTCTCATTATCAAAACGCACAGCGCACCTTGTACAAGTTGCTGCAACTAGGTGTTGTGCCAATCATTAATGAAAATGACTCAGTTGGCACGCAAGAGATTCGCTTTGGCGATAATGATCGATTAGCCGCATTGGTTGCGCTGTTGATCGGTGCAGATTTGTTGGTTCTTGTTTCAGATATCGATGCTCTATATGACGCACCACCATCTCAGGCAGGAGCTCAAAGAATTCATGAGGTTTCATCAGTTTCTGAGATCGAAGGTGTAACCCTAGGTGGCGCAGGAGCTGCAGGAGTTGGCAGCGGGGGAATGGTTACCAAGGTTGAGGCTGCACGAATTGCAACCTCTGCAGGCATTTCGATGTTGCTTACATCCCTTGAAGATAGCGACAAGTCACTTGCTGGAGAAAAATTAGGAACTCATTTTCACGCACACGCTAGTAAAACAACATCTCGTCTTTTGTGGTTAGCTCATGCAACTAAATCTCAAGGAAGATTGATTCTTGATGCAGGAGCTGTGACTGCAATTCTTGAGCGGGGTGTTTCATTATTGCCAGCGGGGGTAACTGCAGTTGTTGGTGAGTTCATTGCCGGGGATGCGGTTGAACTAGTGGGGCCAGATGGCACCGTGATTGCACGTGGACTTGTTGCCTTTGATTCAGAAGATCTGCCACAAATGCTCGGTCGCTCAACAAAAGAACTTGCTGCCGCTTTAGGGGCAGAGTACGAACGCGAGTTGGTACACAGAGATGATTTGGTGTTGATCTAAATGAGCGCACAGCAATTGATCTCGCAGCTTGCAGACTCTGCTCGAGCTGCCGGAAAGAGCTTAAGTATTTCGTCGGGGAAAGAACGCAAAGAGGCGCTGAATGTAATTGCAGATGCAATTGAATCCAGAAGCGCCGAGATCCTTGCCGCCAATGAACAGGACATGCAAGCTGGCCGTGCGGCTGGATTGAACTCATCTCTTCTTGACCGACTTTTACTTACACCTGAGCGAGTGAAGGCAATTGCTGGGGGAGCACGTCAGGTAAGTCAGCTTCCTGATCCGCTTGGAAACACATTGCGTAAGTCAACTTTGCCTAATGGGATTGAGCTAGAACAAATCTCTGTTCCCTTTGGTGTTATTGGAATGGTTTATGAGGCTCGCCCAAATGTCACTGTAGATGCGGCGGTTATTTTGCTGATGTCTGGAAATGCAGCCTTGCTTCGTGGATCATCTAGTGCTGCACACAGTAATGAGGTCTTGGTTCGTGTAATGCGAGATGCATTAGCAACAACAGCGATTTCTCCAGATGTTATTCAATTAGTGCCATCTGAAGACCGCGAAACTGTGAAGGCTTTGCTAAACGCCCGCGGAAAAGTAGATCTCGTAATTCCACGCGGAAGCGCGGCGTTGATTCGCATGGTTGTCGATGAATCATCAGTTCCAACCATCGAAACCGGTGCTGGGGTTTGCCATGTGTACATCGATGAGTTTGCTGATTTAAATAAAGCTGTCCCCATCATCATCAACTCAAAGGTTCAGCGCCCAAGTGTCTGCAACGCTGCTGAAACTTTGTTGGTGCATTCAGCGGTGGCCGAGAGTTTTGTGCCAATCGCACTTAAAGCACTTCATGAGGCAGGTGTTGTTTTGCATTGCGATACTCAGGCCTTGGCAATCGCCAACAAGGCAGGGGTTCCAGCACAACAGGCAACGGATGAAAACTTCTGCACCGAGTACGGAACCTTAGAGATGAATGTGGCTGTTGTTGACTCTGTTGATGCCGCTAGTGCGCACATTGCCAAGTACGGTACCCAACACACAGAGGCGATCATTTCTGAGAATAAGGATGTTGTTAAGAGATTTATCGCCCTGGCTGATTGCGCAGCGGTGATGGTTAATACCTCTACCAGATTTACAGATGGCGAGCAGATGGGCTTTGGGGCAGAAATCGGAATCTCAAACCAAAAGCTCCATGCCCGAGGACCTATGGGGCTCGAGGCAATGACAACTACTACTTGGATCGTTACCGGAAATGGCCAAATTCGCAGTTAATCGCCGATTTAATTAGACTGGCCTCATGAGCAGCCTTTCACGCGATGATGTCGCAAAACTTGCAGGCCTAGCCCGCATCGAAATGAGCGAAGAAGAGTTAGTCAATCTCTCTAATGAGTTCACCGTTATTTTGGATGCGGTTGCGCGTGTGCAGGAAGTTGCCGGAGCAGAGGTCGAACCAACCTCACACCCTCTGCCATTGCGCAATGTATTTCGCGCCGATGTAGTTGTGCCAAGCCTTACTCCAGAAGAAGCGCTTTCGGGTGCGCCAGCTCAAGAAGAACAACGCTTCCGAGTTCCTCAGATTTTGGGTGAAGAATGATTCGTAACTCAGCATCCGAGATGGCAGCAAAGCTTGCTTCAGGCGAAGTCAGTTCTGTTGCATTAACGCAAGCACATCTAGATCGGATCGCCGCGGTTGATGGCGATGTCCATGCATTTTTATATGTAGATACAGAAGGCGCGCTTGCACAAGCCGCCGCGATTGACGCAAAGCGCGCAAAGGGTGAAAAGTTGTCGCCACTTGCTGGAGTTCCACTTGCGCTCAAAGATGTTATGGCGCAAAAGGGTGTTCCAACTACATGTGGTTCGAAGATTCTTGAAGGCTGGCGCCCGCCGTATGACTCAACAGTTGTAGCAAACCTTAAGAAAAATGATGTTGTTATCTTGGGTAAGACAAATATGGATGAGTTTGCGATGGGTTCATCTACTGAAAACTCTGCATACGGCCCAACACATAACCCTTGGGATTTAACTCGTATTCCTGGCGGTTCAGGTGGCGGTTCATCTGCAGCACTTGCAGCCTTTGAAGCACCACTTGCGATCGGTACCGACACAGGTGGATCAATTCGCCAGCCAGCTGCAGTTACCGGAACTGTTGGAGTAAAGCCAACATACGGCGGAGTTTCACGTTTTGGTTTAGTTGCCTTCTCATCATCTCTTGATCAAGCAGGTCCTTGTGCGCGAACTGTTTTAGATACAGCGCTCTTACATGAGTCTATTGCTGGACATGATCCAAAGGATGCAACAAGTATTAATGCGCCAGTTCCACAAGTCGTTGCCGCTGCAAAATCAGGTGATGTAAAGGGAATGAAGATTGGTGTCGTGAAGGAGCTCAACGGCGATGGATATCAGCCAGGAGTTCGTGCTCGCTTTGAAGAATCACTAGAGCTACTTGCAAAGGCCGGTGCGGAAATTGTTGAGGTTTCTGCGCCTAACTTTGAGTACGCTCTGGCTGCGTACTACTTAATTGCTCCATCAGAGTGCTCTTCTAACCTGGCTCGCTTTGATGCGATGCGTTACGGCTTACGTGTTGGCGATGTCGATGGTGCATCAGCTGAATCTGTCATGAATCTGACTCGTGAAGTTGGCTTTGGCAAAGAGGTTAAGCGCCGCATCATTTTGGGAACTTATGCATTGTCATCTGGTTACTACGATGCTTACTACGGCAGCGCCCAAAAGGTGCGCACTCTTATAACTCAAGATTTCACAAGGGCTTTTGAAAAGGCAGATGTATTGGTTTCTCCAACCTGTCCAACAACCGCCTTCAAGATCGGTGAAAAGGCAAACGATCCACTAGCGATGTATCTCAATGACATTGCAACGATTCCGGTCAATATGGCTGGTATTGGTGGAATGTCACTTCCATCAGGTTTGGCAGATGAGGATGGATTACCAGTTGGTTTCCAGATCATGTCACCTGTGATGAAGGATGAGCGTATGTACTCCGTAGGTGCTGCACTTGAAGCTGCCCTGCTGACAAAGTGGGGTGCGCCTTTACTGGATAAGGCTCCAGTTCTAGGAGGTACGCGATGACGCTTTCATACGATGATGTAGTCGCAAAGTACGAACCCGTACTTGGTCTCGAAGTACACGTAGAGCTCAACACCAACTCAAAGATGTTTTGTGGTTGCAGCACCGTTTTTGGAGCTGAACCAAATACTCAGACCTGTCCGGTTTGTTTAGCGCTGCCTGGTGCATTGCCGGTCGTCAACGAAAAGGCGATCGAGTCCACCATTAAAATCGGTTTGGCGCTTAATTGTTCCATCGCGCCATTTTCACGCTTTGCGCGCAAGAACTACTTCTATCCAGATATGCCAAAGAACTTCCAGATCTCACAGTATGACGAGCCGATCTGTGTCGATGGCTATGTAGATGTTGAAATCGAAACTGATGAGGGACCAAAAGCTTTCCGTGTTGAGGTCGAGCGGGTTCACATGGAAGAGGACACCGGAAAGTCATTGCACGTCGGTGGTGCAACTGGACGTATCCATGGTGCTGAGTACTCATTGCTTGATTACAACCGCGCCGGAATACCTTTAGTTGAGATCGTTACCAAGATTGTTCCTGGAACAGGAAAGTACGCACCAGAGGTTGCTAAGGCCTATGTTGCTGAATTACGGGACATTTTGCGCTCATTAGGTGTGAGCGATGTAAAGATGGAGCAAGGCTCATTACGTTGTGATGCAAATGTTTCCTTGCGTTTGATTGGTGCGGAAAAACTAGGTACTCGTAGCGAGACTAAGAATGTGAACTCATTGCGTTCAGTAGAACGTGCAGTTCGTGGCGAAATGATTCGTCACGCAGAATTGTTAAATGCAGGTGGGCGAGTAGTGCAAGAAACTCGTCACTTCCAAGAGGACACAGGGCTGACTCGTTCTGGTCGCTCAAAGGAGCAAGCCGAGGATTACAGATACTTCCCAGAGCCAGATCTAGTGCCGGTTGCACCTGATGCTGCATGGATCGAAACTTTGCGTGCAGCACTTCCTGAACGTCCATCTATTCGGCGTAAGCGTTTGCAAGAGGCATGGGCTGTTCCTGAAAAGGAAATGGCTGCAATGATCAACGCAGATGTTCTAGATATTGTAGAAGCAACAGTTTTGCTGGGTGCCGATCCAACTAAGGCGCGCAGCTGGTGGCTCGGAGAAATTTCTCGAATCGCAAATGACAAGGATGTTGCAATTGCAGATCTTGCGATTAAGCCACAAGATGTTGCAGAGATCGTGGCACTGGTTAATGCGGGAGAACTTACCGACAAACTTGCCCGTCAAGTAGTCGAGGGCGTAATCGCGGGCGAGGGAAAGCCAGCTGAAGTTGTTGCTAAGCGTGGCATCAAAGTTGTTAATGATGATGGTGCGCTAATGGTTGCAATTGAAAAAGTTTGCGCAGAGCAAGCAGAGACTGCAGACAAGGTGCGCAATGGACACCTGCCAGCAGCGGGAGCTTTGATTGGCGCAGTCATGAAAGAGACAAAGGGCCAAGCAGATGCTGCTCGCGTACGAGAGCTTCTCCTTGGCCACCTTGGACGAGGGAACTAATTTCTAGTTAGTGAAAACCTGCGCCCTCAGTTTCAACAAGTGATTCTTTTCCAATATTGATGAAGAAGAAGAGCACGATTGCACCAACAAATAGAAGCGCTGCGCTGAATTGAAATGCCACGGTAAAACCATGTGTCATTGCGTATGGCATTACCTTCTCACCCAGCTGGGTATTTGCCGCTGCAAAGTTGACGGTGGCAGTTGCCGCAACTGTGTTCAGAAGGGCGGTGCCTAGCGAGCCACCAATCTGCTGACTGGTGTTAACCATCGCACTTGCAACACCTGTGTCTTGGTTGGAAACAGCGTGAAGTGCGGTTGATGTAAGTGGAATAAAGACCAAAGCCATTCCGCTGGACATAATCAACAATGAAGGTAAAACATGTGTCGTGTAAGAGGTCTCAGGGGTAATGCGAGTCATCATCAACAATCCAACGCTAGCTGCTAGTAAGCCGGGAACCATTAATGGCTTAGGTCCCACCTTTGGAAGTAAGGTCGATGCGATTCCGGCAAAGACAATGATGCCTGCTGTAAATGGGAGGAATGCAAATCCTGACTTAAGCGGGCTGTACCCCAAAATAACCTGAAGGTACAAACCAAGGAATAAGAACATAGAGAACAATCCAGCGCCCACAACAAGTGAGCCTAGGTATGAACCACCACGGTTGCGCTCTGTTACGACGCGAAGTGGCATTAATGGATTCTTCACGCGCATCTCAATGGCGACAAAGATAACCAGAAGAATTACTGCAATGACGAGGAAGCTAATTGTTAGCGGATCTGACCAACCCTTGAGCGCTGCCTCATTAAAGCCATATGTAAGTGAGAACAAACCTGCAGTTGCAGTAATAACACCTGGAATGTCATAGGTGTTATCTCCCTGTGCCTTGGATTCCCTCACAAACTTAATTGCCAGAATCGCAACCAAGATTGCAATCGGAGTGTTTACGCCCAAGCACCAACGCCATGAGAAGAATTCAGTAAGAGCGCCACCCAAGATGAGGCCTAGCGCTGCGCCACCACCAGAGATCGCACCGATAACTCCAAAGGCCTTTGCCCGCTCCTTTGGAACTATAAAGGTAACTGAGACTATCGATAGGGCAGCAGGTGCAAGTAGGGCACCAAATACTCCTTGAAGCGCACGAGAGGCAAAGAGCATCTCCTGATTGGATGCAACTCCACCCAGAGCAGATGCTGCTGCAAATCCAATCAAACCGATTAAAAAGATCTTTTTACGACCCATGTAGTCACCGATTCGCCCACCCAAAAGCAGTAGCGAGCCAAAGGCCAAGGTGTATGCGGTGATGACCCAATGCTGATTAGCATCTGAGATTCCCAAATCAACCTTCGCACTTGGAATCGCAATGTTCATGATTGAGCTATCCAGAACAATCATTAATTGGGCGCTTGCGACGACAAACAAAGTGCGCCATCTAGTCGGATCTAAGGTTTGGTTAGGTGAGGATTGTGACACGTTAATGCTCCAATTATTCGACTGATAAATGAGTTATCAAGAGGGTAGAATTCTCTCATGCCTAACATGAAGCCCCGCTCACATGTCGTTACAGATGGAATGGAAAGAGCCCCTCAGCGAGGAATGCTGCGTGCAGTAGGCATGGGTGATGAGGATTGGGTCAAGCCTCAAATCGGTATCGCATCATCATGGAATGAAATCACTCCATGCAACATGTCGCTAGATCGTTTAGCAAAGGCTTCAAAAGAGGGTGTCTTTGCAGCGGGTGGATTTCCAATGCAGTTTGGAACCATCTCAGTCTCTGATGGAATCTCAATGGGTCATGAAGGAATGCACTTTTCCTTAGTTTCGCGAGAGATCATTGCTGACTCTGTTGAAACAGTAATGAATGCAGAGCGCTTTGATGGAATGGTTACCTTTGCTGGATGCGATAAATCACTTCCCGGAATGATGATGGCAGCTGCACGTTTAGATGTTGCCAGCGTTTTCGTGTACGCCGGTTCAACCCTGCCTGGTCAGGTTGATGGAAAAGATGTAACGATCATCGATGCCTTTGAGGCTGTTGGTGCATGTGCTCGTGGATTGATAACAAAAGAGCGAGTCGATGAGATTGAACGTGCGATCTGCCCCGGAGAAGGTGCTTGCGGTGGAATGTACACAGCAAACACAATGGCAGCTATTGGAGAAGCGCTAGGACTTTCACTGCCTGGCTCTGCTGCACCTCCTGCAGTTGATCGTCGACGCGATACTTATGCAATTAAATCAGGCGAGGCTGTCGTCAACTTGATTCGTCTCGGGATTACTACACGAATGATTTTGACTAAAAAAGCATTTGAGAATGCGATCACAATTTTGATGGCGTTAGGTGGATCGACAAATGCGGTGCTGCACCTGTTGGCAATCGCTCACGAGGCTGAAGTTGATCTGACTCTTGAAGACTTTAATCGAATCGGCGCAAAGGTTCCGCTGCTTGGCGATTTAAAGCCATTTGGAAAGTTTGTAATGACAGATTTAGATCGAGTGGGAGGAATCCCTGTGGTTCTAAAGATCCTGCTTGATGCTGGTTATTTGCATGGTGACACCTTGACCGTTACTGGAAAAACGATGGCGGAAAACCTAGCCGACATCAACCCACCATTCCCAGATGGAGTTGTTGTTCATCCAGCAGATCGTCCACTTTCTAAAGATGTTGGAATCACCATTCTTGGTGGATCACTTGCTCCCGATGGTGCAGTGTGTAAAACCGCTGGAATTGGAATTGATTCCTTTGAAGGCCCTGCACGAGTATTTGATCGCGAACAGTTGGCGATGGATGCGGTTGAAAATGGAACTATTAAAGCTGGAGATGTTGTTGTTATCCGTTACGAAGGACCAAAAGGTGGTCCGGGAATGCGCGAAATGCTCATGGTGACAGGAGCGATCAAGGGTGCAGGTCTTGGCAAATCAACACTGCTTTTAACTGATGGTCGTTTTTCTGGTGGATCAACTGGATTGTGCGTCGGACATATTTCACCTGAAGCTGTCGATGGTGGCCCTATCGCCTTCATTAAAGATGGTGACATTGTTCGAATCGATACCGTTAAGCGAACACTTGATTTGTTGGTAGATCCGGCTGAGCTAGAGGCACGCAAAATCGGTTGGGAGCCTTTGAAACATAAGTACACCCGTGGAGTTCTGGCAAAGTTCTCAAAGCTGGTGGGCTCAGCATCTAAAGGTGCGGTCTGCGAGTGACCCTCTCACAATATGAGATCCCTATCTCATCCCTTGACGCTGAGCGCACTTCATTGGAGAATAAGGCCATGAGCACAACATTTGTGGTGGTGATTTAAAGGCGCGTGATCGGTAATTGATCATGCGCCACCCTCAGTTATCTGGGGGTTTTTTCATTTAAAGATGTGAAAGGAGATGGATATGAGCAAGAAGATGAGTGGAGCTAGTTCACTCGTGCAATCTTTGGAGTCTGCCGGCGTCGATGTGATGTTTGGAATTCCAGGTGGTGCGATCCTTCCTGCATACGATCCAATCTTTGATAGCAAGATTCGCCACATCTTGGTTCGTCACGAGCAAGGCGCTGGCCATGCTGCAACCGGATATGCCCAGGTAACTGGACGTGTTGGAGTGTGTATCGCAACCTCCGGTCCCGGGGCTACAAACCTTGTTACACCATTAGCAGATGCGGCTATGGACTCCGTTCCGTTGGTTGCAATTACTGGTCAAGTGCCTTCAGCTGCAATTGGAACAGATGCATTTCAAGAGGCAGATATTCGTGGCATCACAATGCCATTTACTAAGCACAACTATCTTGTTACTGATCCGAAAGATATTCCGCGTGCAATTGCAGAAGCTTTTTATATCGCAAGCTCTGGTCGCCCAGGGCCGGTCCTAGTAGATATCGCAAAGGATGCGCTGCAAAAAGAAACAGATTTTGTGTATCCCAAGGAGTTGTCTCTGCCGGGTTACCATCCACAAATTGAACCAACCAGCCAGGCAATCAAAGATGCCGCAGCGTTAATTGCGCAATCTTCCAAGCCTGTCTTTTATGTCGGTGGCGGTGTTATCAAGGCCAACGCATCTAAGGAGCTCATGCAGCTTGCTGAATTAGTAGGTGCTCCAGTTGTTACAACTTTGATGGCGCTGGGTTCATTTCCTGACAGCCACCCTCAACACTTTGGAATGCCCGGAATGCACGGAACTGTTGGTGCAGTTACTGCGCTCCAAAAGGCCGACCTGCTCATTACATTAGGTGCGCGCTTTGATGATCGTGTTACCGGAAAGCTTTCAACCTTTGCAGTAAACGCAAAGGTAATTCACGCAGATATTGATCCAGCTGAAATCGGTAAGAACAGATTTGCTGATGTTCCTGTGGTGGGCGACCTTAAGCACACTATTGCTGCGCTTATCCCTGCAGTAAAGGCAGAGTTTGCTAAGGCTCACACTGATATATCTCCATGGCTAGCTGCCATGAACAAGTTGCGTGCTACATATCCGTTGGGTTACGACAAGCCAAAAGATGGTTCGCTATCTCCACAATATGTAATTGAACGAATTAGTGCGCTGACTGGACCTGAGGCAATTTATGTTGCAGGTGTTGGTCAACATCAAATGTGGGCGGCTCAATTTGTTAAGTATGAAAATCCTCGCACCTGGTTGAACTCTGGTGGTCTTGGAACAATGGGTTACGCCGTTCCTGCCGCAATGGGTGCAAAGGTTGGCGCACCCGACACAATTGTTTGGGCAATTGATGGTGATGGCTGCTTCCAGATGACAAATCAAGAGCTAGTAACTTGCGCGCTCAACAATATTCCAATCAAGGTTGCAATCATTAACAACGAGTCCCTCGGAATGGTTCGCCAATGGCAAACTTTGTTCTACGAGGGTCGCTACTCAAATACTAATTTGGAATCAAAGCGCGTCCCAGATTTTGTGAAACTTGCAGATGCCATGGGCTGTGTTGGATTAACCTGTGATCGCCCTGAAGATGTAGATGCCATCATCAAATTAGCAAACTCAATCAACGATCAACCTGTTGTTGTTGATTTCCGAGTTTTCCGAGATGCAATGGTGTGGCCAATGGTTGCAGCAGGAACCTCAAATGATGATATTAAGATCGCGCGCGAAATAGCGCCTGACTGGGATTCACAGGAGCTGTAATGAGTACCCATACGCTTTCAGTTTTAGTTGAAAACTCACCAGGCGTGCTTGCACGTGTAGCAGGTTTGTTTTCTCGTCGCGCATACAACATTGATTCCTTGGCTGTGGGTCCAACAGAAAACCCACATATTTCACGTATGACAATTGTGATTAGCGTAGAAGGACACTCTCTGGAACAAGTGATTCGACAACTCGATAAGTTGGTCAACGTAATTCACATCGCTGAGTTAAAACTAGAAGATTCTGTTCAGGCCGAGCTTCTATTGGTCAAGATTTCAGCGACCTCAAAGAATCGCTTTGATGTTGATGCCGTTATTGAAACCTATGGCGCAACAATTGTTGATGAGGATCCGCAATCTCTGACCATTGAAGCAACTGGAGATGCGGCTAAAATCAGTGATTTGCTCAACGCGCTAGAGCGTTTTGGCATCCGCGAACTGGCTCAATCAGGCTTGGTGGCCCTTGAGCGTGGCAGCGGTTCGCTGGCAGACCGTACCCTTAGCACTCAAAGTATTCCTACCGCTGATAGCGGCCAGGCTGATTACCAAAACTAAAACCAACAAAGGACGATGAGGAGAAATACCGTGGCAGCAACGATGTATCACGAAGAGGATGCTGATCTATCGATCATCCAAGGTCGCAAGGTCGCGATCATCGGTTACGGCTCACAAGGACATGCTCATGCACTTAACCTGCGTGATAGCGGAGTCGATGTTCGAGTTGGATTAAAGGATGGTTCACCATCACGTGCAAAGGCTGAGGCTGAAGGCCTTCGCGTTGTCAGTGTTGCTGAGGCTGTTAAGGAATCAACGGTCATCATGATTCTGGCACCTGACCACCTACAGCGCCACATCTACACAGAATCAATTTTGCCTAACCTCAAGGATGGCGATGCGCTGTTCTTCGGGCATGGTTTCAATATCCGCTTTGGATACATCAAGCCATCAGCATCAGTTGATGTCTGCATGGTTGCACCAAAGGGTCCAGGACACCTTGTGCGTCGTGAGTACGCAGCAGGTCGCGGAGTTCCAGTAATTGTTGCGGTAGAGCAAGATTCAACAGGTAATGCGTGGCCACTCACACTTTCATATGCAAAGGCGATCGGTGGACTTCGTGCTGGTGGAATTTTGACAACATTTACCGAAGAGACTGAAACAGATCTATTTGGTGAGCAGTCAGTTCTTTGTGGCGGTGCATCACAGCTAGTTATGTACGGTTTTGAGACATTAACTGAGGCTGGATACCAACCAGAGGTTGCTTACTTTGAGTGCCTACACGAACTTAAGCTGATTGTTGATTTGATGTACGAGGGTGGAATTGCAAAGCAGCGTTGGTCAGTTTCTGACACAGCTGAATTCGGTGATTATGTTTCAGGCCCACGTGTTATCGATCCACGCGTTAAGGAGAACATGAAGGCGGTTCTTGCAGATATCCAAAGCGGAGCATTTGCAAAGCGCTTCATTGATGATCAAGAGGCTGGCGGAGTTGAATTTAAGGCGCTACGCACCAAGGGTGAAACCCACCCAATCGAGGCTGTAGGCCGTGAACTTCGCAAGATGTTTTCATGGATGAAGCAGTCAAAGGGTGACGATTACAAGGAAGGCAGCGCAGCGCGTGGCTAAACCGATTGTTTTAATCGCTGAAGAGCTCAGCCCTGCAACACTTGAAGCTCTTGGCCCTGACTTTGAAGTTGTGAACTGCGATGGTGCAAACCGCGCAGAGCTTCTTGCAGCTTTAGCTAAGGGTGTAGATGCGGTTTTGATTCGTTCTGCAACCAAAATGGATGCAGAAGCGATCGCAGCAGCAAAGGGTTTAAAGGTAATTGCACGTGCAGGTGTCGGACTAGACAATGTTGATATTCCTGCAGCAACAGCTGCTGGTGTCATGGTGGTTAACGCACCAACATCAAATATTGTTTCTGCCGCAGAGCTTGCAATCGCATTGCTGATGGCATCTGCCCGCTTTGTTTCTCCCGCTCATGCCGCATTGCGTAACGGAAAATGGGCGCGCTCAAAGTACACAGGTGCTGAGATCTTTGAAAAGACTCTTGGAATCGTTGGCTTTGGTCGAATTGGTCAATTAGTTGCACACCGCATGCAGGCCTTCGGAATGAATGTTGTTGCTTACGATCCATATCTACAGCCAGCACGTGCCGCCCAACTTGGCGTTCGTTTAGTTGAACTTGATGAGCTTCTTAGGGTTTCAGATTTCATCACCATTCACCTTCCAAAAACCAAGGAAACAGCAAACTTGATCGGAGTAGAAGCGCTCAAGAAGGTAAAGCCAACTGTTCGAATCATCAACGCTGCTCGTGGCGGCGTACTTGATGAGGCTGCATTGTTTGATGCAATTACTCAAGGCCGAGTAGCAGGTGCGGGTCTTGATGTATTTTCAACAGAGCCGTGCACAGATTCACCACTGTTTACCTTAGATCAAGTTGTTGCAACACCACACTTGGGTGCATCAACCGATGAGGCTCAAGAGCGTGCAGGAATCGCTGTTGCGGTATCGGTGCGTAAAGCACTTGCCGGAGAGCTTGTTCCGGATGCGGTCAATGTAAAGGGTGGAGCGATACACGAAGAGATTCGTCCGAGCCTGCCTTTAGTTGAGAAGATGGCACAGATTGCTACTGCGATCGCAGGAGAAGCACCAGTAAGTATGGATCTAACTGTTAAGGGAGATATCTCTGAACATGATTCATCAATTCTGGCAACGAGTGCGCTCAAGGGCGCACTTCTGGGCTGCGGATTACTTGATGTCACATATGTAAATGCTCCAGCACTGGCTGCAGAGCGTGGAGTTACCTCATCTGTAACAACAGATCCTGAGAGCCACGAGTACCGCAGCATGATCACACTTCGAGCAGCACTTGCTGATGGAAAGATCGTTACAGTTGATGGAACTTTGATGGGAATTCGCAAAACAGAAAAGATTACGGCGATCGATTCCTTTGATCTTGATCTTCCACCAACAGAAAATCTCTTGTTCCTTCGTTACTCAGACAAGCCAGGTGTAGTTGGAACTGTCGGAAATGCACTCGGAAAAGCGGGCATCAACATTGCAGGTATGCAGGTAGCACGTAGCTCTGCAGGTGGAAACGCTTTGATGGCACTTACCGTTGACTCACCAATTAGTGATGAACTCATTACATCCGTAAAGAAGGAAACTGGAGCCGAATTAGTTCGCTCTGTAACTTTGGTGGGGTAATGAGAATAATTAATTTAGCTGTTATTGCAGGCGATGGAATTGGCCCTGAGGTAGTTGGTGAAGGCCTAAAGGTTCTCGATATTGTTGCAAAGAAGTACTCAGTGGAGTTCAAGAAAACTTCTTACGATCTTGGCGCAGCCTTTTGGCATCGCACAGGTGAAGTACTACCTGAAGCAACATTGGCAGAGCTAGCAAAGGCTGATGTCATCTTGCTGGGTGCGGTGGGCGATCCAACTGTTCCAAGCGGTGTACTAGAGCGCGGCCTATTGCTCAAGCTTCGTTTTGCCTTTGATCATTACATCAACCTTCGTCCAGCACGTTTGATGCCTGGAGTTACAGGGCCACTTGCAACAAAAGCTCCTATTGATTTTGTGGTTGTTCGTGAGGGAACTGAAGGCCCATACGTTGGTGCCGGTGGTGTTCTTGCAGAAGGCACAGATGCAGAGATTGCAACAGAGGAAAGCCTTAATACCCGTCGTGGAGCAGAGCGTGTTATCCGCGATGCATTTGAGCGTGCCTCAAAGCGCGATCGCAAGAAGTTAACTTTGGTTCATAAAAACAATGTTTTAACACGTGCTGGTGGCTTGTGGACACGCACCTTCAATGAGGTCGCTAAAGAGTATCCAGCAGTCACAACTGATTACCTACATGTTGATGCGGCATCAATGTTCTTCGTAACCAATCCAGAGCGATTTGATGTTGTAGTCACAGATAACTTGTTTGGAGACATTCTCACAGATATCGCTGCGGCAATCTGTGGTGGTATCGGTCTTGCGGCCTCTGGAAATATCAATCCAACTGGAAAATTCCCATCGATGTTTGAGCCGGTTCATGGCTCAGCACCAGATATCGCTGGAAAGAACCTTGCTGATCCAACGGCTACGGTGATGTCAGTTGCGATGATGCTTGATCACTTGGGGCTCATCGATGCAGCGCGCGATGTTGAAAAGGCGGTTGCTGCAGATCTTCTGACACGTGGTGATAAGAAGAGAAGCACAACAGAGGTAGGAGATGCGCTAGCTAGCGCACTGTAAATATGAAAATCACTCTCAATCCCAACGCTAAAGATGCAGCAACGCGCGATGCGCTAGTTGCTGAAGGTGGTTTCGGAAAGTACTACACAGATCACATGGTGATCTGTGAGTGGAGTGAAAAAGATGGTTGGGCAGAACCACATCTAATGCCATACGGTCCAATTTCACTGGATCCGGCGACAGCGGTTTTTCATTATGGACAAGAGATATTTGAAGGAATGAAGGCCTATCGCCAACCCGATGGCACGGTCGCTTTGTTTCGCCCAACTGCAAATGCACAAAGATTTATAAATTCGGCACGACGTTTAGCGCTGCCTGAAATGCCGGTTGAGCTATTCATGGAAACGGTTGAGGCACTTGTTGCTCAAGATGGTGGCTGGGTTCCAAGCAAAGTAGGAGAGTCGCTATATATCCGCCCATTTATGATCGCAACTGAGGTTGGCTTGGGTGTGCGTCCATCAAATAAAGCGACATACATTCTTATTGCAACACCAGCAGGTGCTTACTTTGATCCTTCAAAGGCTGTTTCTGTTTGGATTTCAACTGAGTATGTGCGCGCAGTTCAAGGTGGAACAGGTGAAGCAAAGTGCGGTGGAAATTACGCAGCATCTTTAGTTGCCCAAAAGGCTGCAGCTAAAGAGGGTTGCGATCAGGTTGTCTGGATCGATGCAAAAGAACGTAAATGGGTTGAGGAAATGGGCGGCATGAACCTTTACTTTGTAAAGGGTAAGGGCGCTGATGCAACTGTTATCACTCCAAAGTTAACCGGAACTCTTTTGCCAGGAATTACCCGCGATTCAATTTTGTCTGTGGCTAGCGATCTTGGATACAAGGTCGATGAGCTAATGCTTTCTGTCGATGATTGGCGCGATGGCGTTACATCCGGTGAGATCACCGAAATCTTTGCATGTGGAACAGCTGCCGTAGTTTCTCCTGTAGGTCAGGCAAAGAGTGCGATGGGTACCTGGGTTACAGGAGATGGCCAGCCAGGAACAATCACCATGCAGATCCGCAATCACTTACTAGGAATTCAGCACGGCACTATCGCAGATAAGCACAACTGGATGAGTGCGGTTAAGTAATGCCAGTTAATGACTCGTTTCATATCTATGACACAACCCTTCGCGACGGAGCCCAACAAGAGGGATTAAATCTTTCGGTTCATGACAAGATGAACATCGCTCGTCACCTTGATGATTTGGGTGTTGGATTTATTGAGGGCGGCTGGCCTGGTGCAAATCCCAAGGACACAGAGTTCTTTGCCTTGGCCAAGAAAGAGCTCAAGCTCAAGAACGCAACCTTTGTTGCATTTGGTGCAACACGTCGCCCCAACGCCAAGGCGGCGGATGATGTCTTGCTCGGAGCACTTCGCGATAGTGGGGCACCTGCAGTAACCCTTGTTGCAAAGGCTTTTGATCGCCATGTTGATCTAGCACTTAAGACAAGCTTGGATGAAAACCTCGCGATGATTCGTGATTCAGTGAGGCATCTACGCGAAGAAGGCCAGCGTGTTTTTCTTGATGCAGAACACTTCTTCGATGGTTACCGCAGCAATCGCGCATACGCACTTGAGGTTGTGCGGGTTGCTGCTGAAGCTGGCGCAGATGTGATTGCTTTGTGCGATACCAACGGTGGAATGTTGCCCGATGAGTTATCCCAAGTTGTACACGATGTCTTAACTGCAAGCTCTGCTCGGCTAGGAATCCATTGCCACAATGACACAGGGTGCGCAGTAGCTAATTCAATGGCAGCTGTTGCGGCAGGTGCAACACATGTTCAGGGAACTCTCAATGGCTACGGTGAGCGAACAGGTAACGCTGACCTTGTCACAATCATTGCAAACCTAGAACTCAAGAAGAAGCATTTGGTTCTTCCTCCAAACGCATTACAGGAAGCTTTCAGAATTTCACATGCAGTTGCCGAGGTAACAAATGTGGCACCTAGTAGCCGTCAACCATATGTTGGTGTTTCAGCCTTTGCCCATAAAGCAGGACTACATGCAAGTGCGATCAAGGTAGATCCATCGTTGTATCAGCATGAAGACCCATCAGCTGTTGGAAATGATATGCGCATGCTTGTTTCAGATATGGCTGGACGTGCATCTATTGAACTTAAGTCACAAGAACTTGGCGTTGATCTAGGTGGCGATAAAGAGCTCATTGGTCGAATCGTGGATCGAGTAAAGGATATGGAGTCTCGCGGCTTCACCTTTGAAGCCGCTGATGCTTCATTTGAATTATTGGTGCATGAAGAGATCGCTGGTAAGCGTCCATCATTCTTCACAATTAATCATTGGGTCACATCTGTAGAACGTGCAGCTGATCAGACAATTACAACTAAGGCCGAAGTAACGGTGACCGCACGAGGACAAGAGATCACCTGTAATGGTGAAGGAAATGGACCGGTTAACGCCTTTGACAATGCGCTAAGAACTGGCCTAACCGCTTTGTATCCAGAACTCTCAACACTTGAACTCACCGATTACAAGGTTCGAATCCTCGAAGGTCGTTTGGGAACAGGTGCGGTAACACGCGTACTAGTGGAAACCAGCGATGGAAATGGTGAATGGAACACCGTTGGTGTGCACGAGAACGTTATTGCCGCATCTGCCATGGCCCTTGAAGATGCGGTTACCTTCGGCCTTATGCGTCAGGGACGTAAGCCCGAGTAAACTGTTGACGTGAGCGAAAATTATGCAAAGCTAATTGCAGCTTTTGCTCGCCACTTAGAGGTTGAACGCTCACTATCTGTGCACACGATCCGTGCTTACTTAGGCGATCTTGAATCATTGCTTGCACATTTGGAAGCTATTGGAGTTTCAGATATCTCGCAGTTAGAACTGGTGCATTTGCGTTCATGGCTTGCTAATCAGCAGGTCAAAGGGGGAGCGCGAACAACCCTTTCTCGCAGAGCGGTATCGGTTCGTTTGTTCACGAAATGGGCGGTTAAGAACAAGTATTTAGCCAAAGATGTTGCAGCAACATTGGCAACGCCTAAAGGACATCGAACCTTGCCTGAAGTATTAGAAGTTGCTGATGCCAAGGTTGCGATGGACTCACTTGCTACCCGTGCCGCAGAAGAGCAAACCCCGATCTCATTGCGAGATGTGGCAATGGTCGAACTTTTGTATGCAACTGGCGCGCGTGTGGCAGAGCTTTGCGGCTTAGATTTAAGCGATGTTGATTACGATCGTCAAACCATTCGAGTTTTAGGTAAAGGAAATAAAGAGAGAACGATTCCTTTGGGCAATCCCGCGATGAAGGCTTTAAATGCTTGGTTAAAGGATGGAAGAGATTTACTAAAGAACTCACAATCCCAGAACGCGGTTTTCCTCGGCGCACGGGGGAAGCGAATTGATCAGCGCACAGTGCGCACTGTTGTATATAACGCTTTGCAAGCAATTGAAGGAATCGAACGTATGGGTCCACATGCACTGCGACACTCAGCCGCAACGCACTTACTAGAAGGCGGTGCAGATTTGCGTACAGTGCAGGAAATCCTGGGACATGCATCCCTTGCGACAACACAGATTTATACCCATGTATCAACAGAACGTTTACAAAAAGCCTTCAAGCAGGCACACCCGCGCGCATGAGAGCATCATTGGTTGTTATACCCACTTATAACGAAGCAGAAAGTATTGGCGAAGTTCTTGCTGCACTAAAGCCACTTGATTGCGATGTGCTTGTTATCGATGATGGTTCACCCGATGGCACCGCCCAAATTGTGCGCAATCTAGGTATCGAGGTCATTGAACGAGAAGGCAAGCTTGGTTTAGGTAGCGCATACCGCGCAGGTTTTTCCCTTGCAATAGATCGCGGATATACCTACATCATTCAAATGGATGCCGATGGCTCTCATCAGGTGGTTGATCTTGAAAAGATGATGGAGTGGATTGGAACCTCCGATCTTCTAATTGGTTCTCGCTGGGTTAAGGATGGGGGCATCGCCAATTGGAGTAGGTTTCGTGAGTACCTTTCAAAATCTGCCAACACATATGCCAACCTGCTACTTTCTTTAGGGGTCAAGGACACAACTTCTGGGTTTCGCATCTACACTGCTGCGCTCTTGAAGAAGATGGAGATCTCAACAATTAGAAGCGAGGGGTACTGCTTCCAAATTGAGATGACCCGCAGGGCGATAGCTCGTGGGGGATCGGTTGCTGAGATTCCAATTACCTTCATCGAAAGAGCCCATGGCGTCAGCAAAATGTCCTTCACCATCGCCCTTGAAGCGGTCCTTCGCATCACAGCATGGGGAGCTTTGCGCCTAATCGGGCGGTAATTTCGGTATTTGCGCTCAGGTAGGATTTGCCCTGCATCGATCTTCGGATCGGTGACATCTCAGCACTCACTGACCCGGTTGGTTTTAACTAATTGGTTCGGCATAACCACCTCGGTCCACAAGAAATTGTGGTCGGTGATTTTGAGTGCGACGGGCCCAACAAATTGTTTGGCCATAAACCGAGCGGGTTTTTCTCTGCATGCGTGCAGAAAAAAACCTAAGAAGGAGTATGCCGTCATGGCAGTTGTAACAATGCGAGAGCTCCTCGACAGCGGAGTCCACTTCGGACACCAGACTCGTCGATGGAACCCAAAGATGAAGCGCTTTATTTTCACAGAGCGCAATGGCATCTACATCATCGACATCCAGCAATCACTTGCACTTATCGATTCAGCGTATGAATTTGTTAAGGACACTGTTGCTAAGGGTGGCCACGTTTTGTTCGTTGGAACAAAGAAGCAAGCACATGAGCCAATCATCAACCACGCTGCACGAGTTGGAATGCCAACAGTGACTGAGCGTTGGTTGGGCGGAATGCTTACTAACTTCCCAACTGTGTACAAGCGTATTCAGCGCCTGAAGGAGCTAGAAGCTCTTGAAGAGAAGAACGATCTGCTTCTAACAAAGAAGGAGCTTCTTGTTCTACGTCGCGAACGCGAAAAACTATTTAAGAACCTCGACGGTATCCGCAACATGACCAAGTTGCCTTCAGCGATTTGGGTTGTAGATACAAAGAAGGAGCACCTAGCTGTTCAGGAAGCTAAGAAGCTTGGTATTCCAGTTATCGCAATCTTGGATACAAACTGCGACCCAGATGAGGTTGATTACAAGATTCCAGGCAACGATGATGCAATCCGTTCAATCGACTTGCTTACACGCGTTATCACCGATGCAATTGCAGCTGGCCTCAAGGCACGCTCAGCAAATGTAAAGGAAGAGGCAAAGTCAGATGCACCAGCAGCTGTAGCTGCAGGAGAGCCATTGGCTGATTGGGAGAAGGAAATTCTCGACGCACCAACAACACCGGAGGCATAAATTGGCTAACTACACAGCTGAAGATGTAAAGAAGCTTCGTGAAGCAACTGCAGCAGGAATGCTCGATTGCAAGAAGGCTTTGGATGAAGCAGAGGGTGACTACAACAAGGCGCTAGACATCATTCGCGTTAAGGGCCTTAAGGGCATTACAAAGCGTGAAGGTCGTCTGACTTCAAATGGTGCAGTTGTTGCAAAGGTCGAGGGCAACCTGGGCGTAATGCTTGAACTGAACTGCGAAACAGATTTCGTTGCAAAGGGTGAGCGCTTTGTTGCGCTTGCAGATGAGCTTCTTGCTCATCTGCAAAATGCACAATCTGATTCGCTAGAGGCGTTCCTTGCTTCAACAATGTCTAACGGAAGCACTGTTCAGGCAACTGTTGATGAGGCAAATGCAACTATGGGCGAGAAGATTGAAGTTCGCCGCATTGCAGTTATCAAGGATTCACCAGTTGGAATTTACTTGCACCGTACAAGCCCAGATCTACCACCACAGGTTGGTGTATTGGTTGAGCTTGTTAAGGATGCAGCAGAAGTTGGTAAGGACATCGCACAGCACATTGCAGCCTTTGCTCCGCAGTTTGTTAATCGCGAAGATGTTCCAGCTGACTTAATCGAGAACGAGCGCCGTATCGCAGAAGAGACAGCGCGCGAAGAGGGCAAGCCTGAGGCTTCACTCTCAAAGATCATCGAAGGCCGCGTGACCGGTTTTGTTAAGGAAGTTTCCTTGATCGAGCAGTCATTCGCTAAGGATGCAAAGAAGACTGTAAAGCAGATCCTCGATGAGGCAGGAACGGCTGTTAAGGCCTTCCATCGCTTCCGCGTGGGTCAATAAGGACTAGGTCGGATCGCTTAGACTTAGTTCAACAAATAATCATCAGAAGGTAAGGAGCACTCATGCCCGGTACAAGAGGAACGTATCGGAGAGTGCTCCTTAAACTTTCTGGAGAAGTTTTTGGTGGAGAAAAGGGGATTGGTGTTGATCCCGATGTTGTTCAAGATATTGCACGTCAGATCGCAGATGTAGCTCGTTCTGGAGTTCAGGTCGCAATCGTTGTTGGCGGTGGAAACTACTTCCGCGGAGCTGAGCTCTCACAACGCGGCATGGATCGCTCACGCGCTGACTACATGGGAATGCTTGGAACGGTGATGAACTGTTTGGCACTTCAAGATTTCCTAGAAAAAGAGGGTGTTGCAACCCGTGTTCAAACCGCGATCACAATGGGTCAGGTTGCAGAGCCATACATTCCACTTCGCGCTATCCGCCACCTTGAAAAGGGTCGAGTAGTGATTTTCGGGGCAGGTGCTGGAATGCCATTCTTTACAACAGACACAGTGTCGGCACAACGCGCCCTTGAAATCGGTGCCGAGGCGCTCCTGCTAGCAAAGAGCGGTGTCGATGGCGTGTACAGCGCAGATCCAAAGAAGGATCCGCAAGCTACCAAGTACGACACAATTACTTACAACGAGGTTTTGTCCAAGTCACTTGCTGTTGCAGATGCTGCAGCCTTTGCTTTGTGTCGCGAAAACAAGTTACCAATCGTTGTCTTTGATTTAATGAAAAATGGAAATATTGGCCGTGCAGTTCGCGGTGAAGTAATTGGAACTCTCGTCGCATAAGCGATGAGATTGATGCAAAAGCGGTAAGAGGAGTAGAGCAATGGCAGATGTAGCAAGCGCCCTAAAGGACGCTGAAACCAAGATGAATAAAGCGGTTGAGGTTGCTAAAGATGATTTCGCAACAATCCGCACTGGTCGTGCTCATCCATCTCTATTTAACAAGGTGATGGTTGATTACTACGGCACCTATACAGCGCTCTCACAATTGGCAACGATTCAGGTTCCAGAGGCTCGTATGGCTTTGATTTCTCCCTTTGATAAAGGCGCTATGGCATCGATCGAAAAGGCGATTCGCGAATCAGATCTAGGCGTAAACCCTGGCAATGATGGCTCAGTTATCCGCGTTAACTTCCCACAACTAACGGAAGAGCGCCGCAAGGAGTACATCAAAGTTGTAAAGACCAAGGCTGAGGATTCAAAGATTTCAATGCGCAACATCCGTCGTGCTGCAAAAGAGGCGATGGAAAAGTTGGAAAAAGATGGCGATATTGGAAAAGATGATTTAGCGCGTGGTGAAAAAGAGCTTGAGAAGATCACCGCAGATCATGTCGCAAAGATTGATGAGCTACTCAAGCACAAAGAGGTAGAACTCCTAGAGGTTTAGGAGCTCACATATGTCAGATCTGCACTCGATCAACGAAGCGATCAATAAGAAGGCTGGGCGAAAGCTCTTGCCATCTATTGGCGTGGGCTTAACGTTGATCGCACTGGTGTGGTTTGCACTCTCTTATCAGCGCGTCATCTTTGCAATCGTGGTTGCAATCGCTGTCATCTTGGGTGTGCGGGAGTTAGTGCGTGCTTTTACCGCGCGTGGGATCGTAATTTCATTTAATGGTTTAACCCTTGCTGCGATTGGATTGTCATACGCTGCATGGGTCGGGGGAGTTGCAGGTCTTGCCATTGCAACTGCAATCGCCTTTCCTTTGCTATTGATTCGGGCGCTCTTACAGGGCCCTGAAGGATTTGTGGCAAAGGCGACGGCGACAACCTTTGGACTTTTGTACCTGCCATTCTTAGCTGGCTTTTTAATCCTCTTGGCTCGACCAAGTACTGGTTTTCAGCGGGTAATGACATTTGTTGTTTTGGTTGGTTGCAACGACACCTTCGGTTACATCGTAGGAGTTTTGCTTGGCAAGCATCCGCTAGTTCCAAAGATTTCACCTAAGAAAACCTGGGAAGGCTTAGTTGGCTCATTGATCTTTACGATGATCGGTGGAGCTTTGGCCTTTAACTTCATCATGGATATGCATTGGTGGATCGGTGTAATTGTTGGATTGATGATTGTTTTCACCGCTACCTGCGGAGACTTAATCGAAAGTGCCATGAAGCGGGATTTGAGTTTGAAGGATATGGGCACCTTGCTACCTGGCCATGGCGGAATGTTAGATCGCTTAGATTCTGTAGTTTTATCAGCCCCTGCTATGTGGCTGGCCCTTGAACTTGTGAAGCACTTTTTATGAGCGGCAAAGTTCCTGAAATCAACCTAGTTTTTGATGAGCCGGTACAACGCAAGAAACCACCTAAGCACCTTGCCGATTTCTCACCCGCTGATCGAAAAGCATTTGCCAAGGAGCTCGGTTTTCAACCATTCCGCGCTAGCCAAGTCGCAAACCATTACTTCTCACACTTATCCAACAATCCAGAAGAGTGGACAGATATTCCTGCTGCTGAGCGCCAGTCGATAGCGGATGCATTGACGCCAAAGATGATTGAACTTGTGACAACACGTACAACAGATAACGGAATGACCCGCAAAGATTTATGGAAATTGCATGATGGTGTGCTCGTCGAGAGCGTGTTAATGCGTTACACAGATCGAGTAACGGTATGTATCTCTTCTCAAGCTGGTTGCGGAATGAACTGTCCGTTTTGTGCAACAGGTCAGGCGGGCCTAACTCGCAATCTTTCAGCTGCTGAAATCACCGATCAGATCGTTGCAGCCGCTCGTGCGTGTGCAAATGGTGAACTTCCTGGTGGTCCAACTCGACTCTCAAATATTGTTTTTATGGGAATGGGTGAACCACTGGCAAATTACAACGCAGTTGTTAGAACCCTTCGTAACATCACAGATCCAAATCCAGATGGATTAGGAATTAGTGCACGTTCTGTAACTGTTTCTACAGTTGGCTTAGTCAACGGCATTGAAAAGTTGATGGATGAGGGTATTAGTTGCACCCTGGCTGTCTCTTTGCACACCCCTGATGATGAGCTTCGAGATACCTTGGTTCCGATTAACAATCGCTTTAATGTCCGCGAGGTGTTGGCCGCAGCTGATGCGTATGAAAAGAAGACAGGGCGTCGTTACTCAATTGAATACGCCTTGATCCGAGACATCAATGATCAATCCTGGCGCTCTGATTTACTGGGTCGATTACTGAAAAACCGAAACGCCCACGTTAATTTGATTCCTCTCAACCCAACCCCAGGTTCGAAGTGGACAGCATCTCGTCGCGAGGACGAGGCTGAGTTTGTGCGAATTCTGGAAAGTTACGGAGTCCCCGTTACGGTTCGCGATACTCGTGGACGTGAAATCGATGGAGCATGTGGCCAATTAGCGGCGGCGGAAAAAGGTAAGCCGGTCGTTTGAATTACGACTAGTTACTTCTAGGGCCAATTGCTAGGCTCTGACGCATGAAAAAGCTCAATAACTTCATCAATGGTAAGTCGGTCGATTCAACTTCGGGTGAAACCACAACGTTGGTTAATCCTGCAACTGGGCAACCCTTTGCCACAGCCCCTAAATCAAACGCTGCAGATATTGATGCGGCCTTCAAGGCAGCTAGTGATGCATTTGTAGATTGGCGTGATTCAACTCCATCTCAGCGCCAACGTGCATTGCTCAAGATTGCTGATGCGATAGAAGAACGAGCCGACGAAGTTATCGCTATCGAGGTCGAGAACACAGGGAAGCCAATCTCATTGACCACCTCTGAAGAGGTTCCACCAATGGTTGATCAAATTAGATTTTTTGCAGGAGCGGCGCGAAACCTTGAAGGAAAATCTGCTGGCGAGTACATGCCAGGGATGACATCAATGATTCGTCGCGAACCAGTAGGTGTTATTGGTCAGGTAACTCCATGGAACTACCCAATGATGATGGCTGTCTGGAAGTGGGCACCTGCAATTGCTGCTGGAAATACAGTTGTTCTTAAGCCAAGTGATACAACACCAGCATCGACTGTATGGATGGCAAATTTGATGGCAGAGTTCTTGCCTGCAGGTGTTTTCAATGTTGTCTGTGGTGAGCGCGAAACAGGTGCATCACTTGTTAATCACAAGCGCCCTGACATGGTTTCTATTACAGGATCGGTTGGAGCCGGTATTCAGGTTGCAGAATCTGCAGCAAAGCAGGTTAAGCGTGTTCACCTAGAGCTTGGCGGAAAAGCACCTGTAGTTGTCTTTGCCGATGCAGATTTAGCAGCCGCAGCTGAAGCGATTGCAATCGCTGGCTACTTCAACGCAGGTCAGGATTGCACCGCAGCAACACGAGTGATTGTCCAAGACTCTGTTTATGATGATTTTGTTGCGATGCTCACCGAGCAAGCTAAGGCGGTTTCTATTGGTGCACCAGCAGATGAGGATGTCTTCTTGGGTCCGGTCAATAACAGCAACCAATTGGCACGGGTGAGCGATCTGCTTTCGCGGGTCCCAGCCCATGCTCAGGTAATGACTGGAGGATCAGCCCTTGATCGCCCAGGGTTCTTCTTCCCAGCAACTGTAGTGGCAGGCCTTCGTCAGGATGATGAGCTGATTCAGAAGGAGATCTTCGGACCGGTAATCACCGTTCAAAAGTTCAGCGATGAGGCGCAGGCGGTGGCTATGGCAAATGGCGTTGACTATGGATTGGCTTCCAGCGTCTGGACCGCCAACCACGGAACCGCGATGCGAATGGCCAAGGCCTTTGATTTTGGCTGTGTCTGGATCAATACCCATATTCCATTGGTTGCCGAAATGCCTCATGGTGGCTTCAAGCGCTCTGGATACGGCAAGGATCTCTCAGCCTACGGATTTGAGGACTACACGCGAATCAAGCATGTAATGACTAATCTGGGGGCGTAGTATTTCCCCCTGTTGGAGCGACCTGCTTCAGCAGTTTCTATCAACCACAACCCACAGAAAGCTTGAGGCTCGGTAATCCGACAACTAGCTTGTGCTTAACCCTTAAGGAGTAAATCAGTATGTCAAAAGAAAGTTCACTCTCACCGGAAGCTCGATCGATAATCGGTGCAATGGTTTCACGTCGTGCAGTACTTGCAGGCGCAGGCGGTTTAGGTGCAGCAGGGTTACTTGCTGCGTGCGGCGGATCTGATTCCGCAGATGGTGCGAACGGTCTTCGCTGGGGTAACTGGCCTTTGTACCTTGATTTTGATGAGGAAACAAAGACGTACCCAACACTTGAAAAGTTCAAAGAGCAGACCGGCATTAACGCTGAGTACTTTGAAGATTACAACGACAACGATGAGTTCTACGGAAAAGTTCAAGCGCAACTCAAGCTTGGCGAAGATATCGGTTATGACGTTGTAACACCTACAGACTGGATGGCAGCACGCTGGATCCGTCTTGGTTACACACAAAAATTTGATACAGCAAATATTCCTAACAAGTCAAATATTTTATCTTCACTTGCATCACCATCTTTTGATCCAAACCGTGAGCAAACACTTACATGGCAGGGAATCATGGGTGGATTTGGTTGGAATGTCGAGAAGAATCCAAAGGGAATTCGCACAATCGAAGATCTTTTTGCACCACAGAACAAGGGAAAGATTGTTGTTCTCTCTGAAATGCGTGACACCATCGGAATCATCTTGCTATCTCAGGGCGTAAATCTTCAGACAGTTACAGAAGACCAGTTCATGAACGCAATTGATTTCATGGAGAAGAAGATCGCTGATGGTTGGATCCGCGGCGTTAAGGGTAATGAGTACGCAGAAGACCTCACATCAGGTGATGCCACAGCTGTAATTGGCTGGTCTGGCGACATGTTTATCCTCAAGTCTGAAAATGAAGGAAGGTTTGACTTTGCTCTACCTGAATCAGGCGGAACAATTTCAGGTGATAACTTCGTTATCCCATCAACCGCATCTGCTGAAGGTAAGGCAAATGCAGAGAAGTTGATCAACTTCTACTACGACCCAGCGATCGCCGCTGAAGTTGCTGCCTACGTTAACTACGTATGTCCAGTAGAAGGTGCGCAAGCTGAGATGGAAAAGATTGATCCAGCTCTTGCTGCTAGCCCATTCATCTTCCCAGATGCAGCTATGTCTTCAAAGCTGAACGTCTTCCGTTCACTCACTCCTGCAGAAGAGACTGCATGGGGCGAAGCGTTCCAGAAGGCCGCCGGCAACTAGTGGCAGACGTTTCATCTGCGACTCGAGGAGATTTACGTCTTACTCGAATTACAAAGACATATGGAGATTTCACCGCAGTTAATGATTTGTCATTAACAATTCCTGAAGGTTCATTCTTTGCCTTACTTGGACCTTCAGGATGTGGCAAGACAACTACCCTGCGAATGATCGCGGGGTTGGAAGAGCCAACTGTTGGCAGTATCCATTTAGGTACAACTGATATCACGACCAAGCGTCCTTATCAGCGCCCAATTAATACTGTTTTTCAGAACTATGCATTGTTTCCTCACTTAACTATCTTTGAGAACATTGCATTTGGCCTTCGCCGTCGTGGAATTAAAAGTGTCGATGCAGATGTAAACAAGGTTTTAGAGCTTGTCGAGCTTCCACATCTTGCGCAGCGCAAACCAACACAACTTTCAGGTGGACAACAGCAGCGCATCGCTTTAGCGCGCGCCATTGTGAACCGCCCGGCGTTGTTGCTTTTGGATGAGCCATTGGGTGCACTTGATCTCAAACTCCGTCGACAGATGCAGATTGAGCTCAAGTGGATCCAGCGCGAGGTTGGGCTCACCTTCGTTCACGTTACCCATGATCAGGAAGAGGCCATGACTATGGCTGACACCATCGCGGTAATGAATGAGGGAGAGATTGAACAAATGGGATCTCCTGCAGATCTTTACGACAATCCAAAGACCGCATTTGTGGCTAACTTCTTAGGTCAATCAAATCTAATCAAGGGGCGCATTGAAGGAACAGATGGCGACAACTTAGTTGTTGACCTGTTTGGCCAAAAGATTGCGATGCCTAAGAAGCGCTCACATGCGGTGGATAACTCAATCTACGCAGGAATTCGCCCGGAAAAATTCCGTATCTCATTGGTAGGAACTCCTACTCGTGGAAATACCTTGGTTGGTGGACGCATCGAGGATGTTTCATATATCGGAGTATCAACTCAGTACCAGGTTCTAATGCCTTGGGGTCAAGAGCTAATGGTCTTTGAGCAAAATGATGATGGCGTTGCACCATTTGAAAAGGGCGATGAGGTGGTTATTTCTTGGGAGCCTAACTTTACCTTTGCACTTCGCGGAGATGAAGATGCCGAAGCTGGTACAGAGGTTATTCCTGAGGATCTAGACGAAGAATGAGTGCAATCTTGTCTAAGGTGAAGTTGCCTTACCTGTTGCTCCTTCCAGGTTTCCTCTTTCTCTTTACCTTTTTCATTGTTCCTATCGTCAACCTTGCACAAACTTCGACCCAAACACCAATAGCTAATGGTGACACCGGCCAGTATGAGCAAACCTTACGTTTTTCAAACTACATCGATGCCTTTACTGAAAATCAAGAGCAGTTTGCCCGCTCTTTCATCTTTGCACTCTGTGCAACGGTCTTGGCACTAGCGATTGCTTACCCACTTGCTTATGCAATCGCCTTTAAAGCCGGAAAGTATAAGAACTTTTTGTTGGTTCTAGTTGTTGCACCATTTTTGGTTTCCTTTTTGCTTCG
>CAZQNP010000013.1:0-15672 GCA_964594645.1 uncultured Candidatus Planktophila sp.
AAGGTCGGATCCATCGGATAAACAATCTGGAGCGGGTGACCGGGATCGAACCGGCATGGCCAGCTTGGAAGGCTGGGGCTCTACCATTGAGCTACACCCGCGGGTGCATGGGCTAAAGGTACTGGGTCGGTAATCAGAGTGCGAAATCTGGTTTAGACTCCTGCCTTGCGCCTCGGGGCGTAGCGTAGTGGCTAGCGCGCCTGCTTTGGGAGCAGGAGATCGGGAGTTCGAATCTCCCCGCCCCGACCAGTTTGTCTCGGTAATCACCACATCCACCTAGGAGCACTTAGTGAAAAGTTCAGTAGAAGTTCTATCTCCAACTCGCGTTCGTCTTGATGTTGAAGTTGCTTACTCTGAGCTTGAGCCACATGTAGCTAATGCATACAAGAAGGTTGCATCCCAGGTAAACATCCCAGGTTTCCGTAAGGGAAAAATTCCTGCAGCAATGATCGATCAGCGTGTTGGTCGTGGAGCTGTTATCGATGAAGCGATCAACTCAGCTCTTCCAGAGTTTTACGGTCAAGCAGCTCGCGAACACAAGGTTGCCGTTATTGGTCGCCCAGAAGTTGATGTAAAAGAGTTTGTAGACAAAGACAAGCTTGTTTTCTCAGTTGAAGTTGATGTTCGTCCAGAAGTTAAGCTTCCAGATTTTTCAAAGATGGTTATCGAAGTGGATGATGTCAAGGTTGAAGATTCAGATGTTGAAGAGCAGATCGAAGCTTTGCGTACACGTTTCGGAACACTCACAACTGTTGACCGCGAAGTAAAGATGGGTGACTTTGCAACTCTTGATATGACCGCGTTCATTGATGGTGCAGAGGTTGATGGCGGACAGGCAAATGATATTTCTTACGAAGTTGGCTCAGACAAGATGATCGATGGTCTCGATGAGATCTTGATCGGAATGAAGGTCGGCGATGTAAAGCAGTTTGAAACCAAGCTTGTTGGACAAAAGGATGGCGAAAAGGGCGAGGTGAAGGCCACTGTTAAGGCTGTTAAGGAGCGCGAGCTTCCACCAGTTGATGATGCTTTTGCAAAGCTTGCATCTGAGTTCGACACACTTGCAGAGCTAAAGGCTGATTTTGTTGTTCGTCTTGAGCGCGTAAAGAAGATGGAACAAGGCGCACAAGCACGCGACCGTCTAGTTGAGAAGTTGCTTGCAGATAACGAGATTCCTGTTCCAGATAACCTAGTTGAACTTGAGGTTAATGATCACCTCGAGGGCGAAGGTCGCATGGAGGATGCAGAGCACCGTGCAGAGGTTGATGGCCAGGTTCGCGCATCGTTGAAATCAGATTTCCTACTTGATGCGATCGTTCAGGCTGAAGATGTTCAGATCACTGAGATTGAGTTGACTGAGTACTTGGTCCGCACATCACAGCGTTATGGAATGGCGCCACAGCAGTTTGCTGAGGAGCTACAAAAGGCCGGACAGATTCAGCAGCTAGTTGCCGAGGTAACTCGCGCAAAGGCGCTTGCATCAGTTCTCGGACGGGTCACAGTTAAGGATGCTTCAGGCAATGTGATCGATCTGGAAGCGCTCGCTCCAAAGCCAGCCAACCCAGCTGATCTAGTCGAAGAGGCTTAAAACCTTCGCTAATTACTCCTAAGGGGTATTTAGGGCTCCGCCTACAGCGAACAGAGCACAGTTCACGCATCTATTTCCCGTAATCGGGAAGCATTTGCCCTGCTTAATTGTTAGGGTCACTACAGGTAAAAATTACGGGAGGCCCATCAGTGGAGATCGAAAGCAAAATGAGAGACCAGATTTACAACCGCCTGCTTGAAGAGCGGATTGTTTTCTTGTCAGGTGAAGTTCGCGATGACATGGCCAACATGGTCTGCGCGCAGCTACTTCTCCTTTCTTCACTTGATACTAAGAAAGACATCTTCTTGTACATCAACTCTCCAGGTGGATCAGTTACAGCTGGAATGGCTGTCTACGACACCATGCAGTTGATCCCAAATGATGTTGCAACTGTAACTTTCGGAATGGCTGCATCAATGGGTCAGTTCCTTTTAACGTCAGGAACAAAGGGCAAGCGCTATGCAACAAAGAGCTCACGGATCTTGATGCACCAGCCACTGGGTGGAATCGGTGGTACAGCAATTGATATTCGTATTCAGGCAGAGCAGATGGCTATTACTAAGCAGACTCTCTCTGAGCTGAACGCTCTTCACACAGGTCAAACACTTGAGAAGATCCTTATCGACTCAGATCGTGACAATTGGTTCAATGCAAATGATGCAAAGGATTACGGTTTTGTCGATCATGTTGTTACTTCACTGGGACAAATCACTGGAGGAAAAGCGTAATGAAAAACATTCAAGAGATTACCTCTCGCTACGTTCTTCCAACTGTTGAAGAAAAGACCGCATACGGTTACAAGCGTCAAGATCCATACACAAAGCTTTTTGAAGAGCGCATTATTTTCTTAGGTCAGCCAATTGATGACACCGTTGCAAACGATGTTATGGCTCAGCTTTTGACCCTGGAATCTATGGATCCAGATCGCGACATCATGATCTACATCAACTCACCAGGTGGATCATTTACAGCGCTAACAGCTATTTATGACACCATGCAGTTTGTTCGCCCAGATATCAGCACCATTTGCTTGGGTCAGGCAGCATCTGCAGCAGCGGTAATCCTTGCTGGTGGTGCAAAGGGCAAGCGTTATGCACTTGAGCACTCACGTATTTTGATTCACCAACCTTCATCAGAAGGTGGCGGACAGGCATCAGATATCGAAATCCAGGCACGCGAAATCGATCGCATTACACGCCTGCAGGAAGATCTCTTATCTCGTCATGTTCTTAAGTCATCAGAAGAGATTCGCAAGGATATTGAGCGCGACAAGATTCTTACCGCAACAGAGGCTGTTGAGTACGGAATCATCGATCAAGTTCTTGCATCACGAAAGGCTAAGAAGTAAAAACTTCTAATTTTGCGTGAAACTATTTGAGCCGGGCTCCCTTTGGTCTTACAAGGGGTACCGGCTCTTTTGGTTTTCTAATGCAATCTTTGTTCTAGGTGCATCCGCTTTTCCTATAGCACTTGCCGTAACAGTTTTGGATGCAGGCGGAACAGCGAGTTCATTAGGTTTGATTCTTGGAGCTCGCGTCTTATCTGGTGTTGTATTTGCACCCTTTGCCGGGGTGTGGGCCGATCGCCTGCCACGCAGAAATGTAATGATCGGTGCAGATTTATTTAGATCTGCAGTTGTAATTGCCATGGTCTTTGTCTCGGCTCCATCAATGCCACAATACTTACTTGGGCTCGCTGTTTTTCTCATGGGTGTGGGCGATGCATTTGGTGCAGCAGCAGCCGGTGCGATTATTCCTAGCCTTGTTCCTGATGAAAAACTTCCGGCTGCTAATGTTGCTCGAAACATTATGACTAAGGGATCAACAATTGTTGGCCCAGGAATAGGCGGAGCCGCTGTCTTCTTTGTCGGCGGACGCTTCACCTTTATCTTTACCGCCTTTGCCTTTGCGCTTGGCACTTACTTCTTGTTCAAAATCAAAGAGGATATAAACGGTAAAGAGCGCGATCGCGAGCCATTCTTAACTGAGCTGCGTGAGGGTCTTCGTACTGTGCGAGAGATTCCATGGATCGGCGCGATGATTGCGATGGCATCGGTTCAGTTAATGGTTGTGATTGCAGCTGAAGTAGTTTTACTGCCTGTTATTACTCGCCGAGAGTTTGATTCCAATACCCCTTTTGCTTTATCCGCCGCCGCATTTTCGGTGGGCTCAATTATTTCTGCGGTGCTGTGTGTCAAAGTTAAGGTCAAACACGAAGGCTATGTATCGATCTTTGTTTGGATGTTCATCGTTATCGCGCCTTTGTCTCTGGCCTTTCCAGTTTCAGGTACCTTTGTAGTAGTTGCATATCTGCTTGCAGGTTTTTCAGTCGGACCATGGGAGGCGTGGTGGTCTTCAGCGGTTCAGCGAGAAGTGCCGCCACATCTGCAAGGTCGCGTTTTTTCCATTGATCACATGGGATCTGCAGGGCTGATGCCGATCGGTATGGCATTAATTGGGCCTGCGGTGAATGCATTTGGCGAACGAGAGGTTTTGATTGGTGCTTCGATTTTCCATATCTTGATTGGGCTTTCAATCCTTGGCGTTCCAGGCGTTAAGGATATGAAGATGCCGAAGAAGGAAAATGATCCTGATTATTCTCACGGCGAACAGAAGTAAGCGCAAAAACCCAAGCGTAAAACCAGCACAGAATCTAAACTTTGAGCATGACAAGAATCGGTGAAACTAGCGATCTGCTGAAGTGTTCCTTCTGCGGCAAGACCCAGAAGCAGGTTAAGAAGTTAATCGCCGGTCCTGGCGTTTATATCTGTGATGAATGTATCGAACTATGTAACGAGATCATCGTTGAAGAGCTCAGTGACGCAAACTCGCTCGGATTATCTGAGCTACCAAAGCCACAGGCAATCTTTGAGTTCCTGGATCAATATGTAATCGGACAAGATCGCGCAAAGAAGTCTTTGTCAGTTGCGGTGTACAACCATTACAAGCGTGTACAAAGTGGCGATAGCGGCCGTGAAGATTCAATCGAATTAGCAAAATCAAATATCTTGATGCTCGGACCAACAGGTTGCGGTAAGACTCTTATGGCGCAAACTTTGGCGCGTATGCTCAATGTGCCATTTGCAATTGCCGATGCAACCGCGTTAACAGAAGCGGGTTATGTTGGAGAAGATGTAGAAAACATCTTGCTCAAGCTTTTGCAGGCGGCAGATTACGATGTTAAGAAGGCTGAAACCGGAATCATCTACATCGATGAAATTGACAAGGTTGCTCGCAAATCTGAAAACCCATCAATTACTCGCGATGTATCAGGTGAAGGTGTTCAGCAAGCACTACTCAAGATTCTTGAAGGCACAGTTGCTTCCGTTCCACCTCAGGGTGGACGTAAGCACCCACATCAAGAGTTCATCCAAATCGACACAACAAATGTTTTGTTTATCGTTGGTGGTGCATTTGCTGGTCTTGAAAAGATTATCGAGTCACGTGTTGGTAAATCAGGTGTTGGCTTTAATGCAACTCTGCAGGATGCGGCCGATAAGAACCGTAAGGACATCTTTGCCGATGTAATGCCAGAGGATCTTTTGAAGTTTGGAATGATCCCTGAATTCATTGGCCGTCTTCCAGTTCTTACAAGTGTTGAAAACCTTGATAAGCCAGCTTTGATGCAGATTCTTACCGAGCCAAAGAACGCATTGGTAAAGCAGTATCAGCGTCTATTTGATCTAGATCATGTAAATCTCGAGTTTGATGCTGAAGCACTCGATGCGATCGCAGATCTTGCTCAAGAACGTGGCACAGGAGCTCGTGGCCTACGCGCAATTATGGAAACAGTCCTTTTGTCAGTTATGTATGACGTTCCAAGCCGTACCGATGTTGAAAAGGTGATTATCACCAAGGAGTGCATCACATCTGGGGGAGCGCCAACGTTGATTAATCACACAGGTCCAAAACGCTCACGCGGACAAAAAGGTCAAGAGGAGAAGAGCGCATAATCTAGACTGCGCACTATGTCTTCTAGCCGCGAATTAGCCTCAACCTTCTCGCCATCCGAGATTGAGTCTGCTCTCTACGAAAAGTGGATGAAGGCTGGCTACTTCACCGCAGATGCTTCTTCTTCAAAGCAAGCCTTTTCTATTGTTTTGCCTCCACCTAATGTGACAGGTGTTCTGCACATCGGCCATGCGCTAGATCAAACATTGCAAGATTGCTTATCGCGCATGAAGCGCATGCAAGGTTTTGAAGTTTTGTGGTTACCCGGAATGGATCACGCAGGAATTGCAACGCAAAATGTTGTTGAAAAACAATTAGCGGCGGCCGGAAAGTCTCGTCACGATCTTGGGCGAGAAGAGTTTGTAAAAAAGGTTTGGGAGTGGAAAGAGGAATCAGGCGGTGCGATTCTTGAACAGATGAAACGTTTAGGTTCATCTGTCGACTGGTCCCGTGAACGTTTCACCATGGATGAAGGAATGTCCAAGGCGGTAGTTACTATTTTCAAGCGCATGTATGACGCAGGGTTGATCTACCGCGCTGAGCGAATCATTAACTGGTGCCCACGTTGTTTAACAGCTCTGTCAGATATTGAAGTAGAGCACAATGATGATGCAGGTGAATTAGTTTCGATTCGCTACGGCGAAGGCGATAACGCAATCATCGTTGCAACCACACGTGCTGAAACAATGCTGGGTGATACCGCGGTAGCTGTTAACCCAGATGATGAGCGTTACTCACACATGATTGGCAAGACTGTAAAGGTTCCGCTGATCAATCGCGAGATCCCAATTGTTGCCGATGAGCATGTTGACCCAGCTTTTGGTACAGGTGCTGTAAAGGTAACACCGGCTCACGATGTAAATGACTTTGAAATCGGATTACGCCACAACTTGCCAAACATTGTAATTTTGGATGCTGATGCAAAGGTTGTTAATACAAACAGCGCCTTTGATGGTCTAGATCGATTTGATGCTCGCAAAGCTGTAGTTGAAGCACTTCGCGCCGAAGGTCGCATCGTTGCCGAAAAGCGTCCATACATGCACGCAGTTGGTCACTGTTCTCGTTGCGATACAACCGTTGAACCTCGTTTATCAAAGCAATGGTTTGTAAAGGTGGAGCCAATGGCTAGGGCCTCTGCAGATGCTGTTCGTAGCGGTGCGGTAAAGATTGAACCAGAAGCACTTGCTCCTCGTTACTTCGAATGGGTCGACAACATGCACGACTGGTGTATCTCGCGCCAGTTGTGGTGGGGTCACAGAATCCCTGTTTGGTACGGACCAAATGGCGAAGTTCAAGTTGTTGGTCCAGATGAAACTGCGCCAGCTGGGTGGACTCAAGATTCAGATGTTCTAGATACCTGGTTCTCATCTGGACAATGGGCATTCTCAACTTTTGGTTGGCCAGAAAAATCAGCTGATCTTGCAAAGTTCTATCCAACATCAGTCTTGGTAACTGGTTATGACATCTTGTTCTTCTGGGTTGTGCGCATGATGATGATGTCTACCTTTGCCATGGATGGCGTACCACCATTTAAGACAATCATGTTGCATGGTTTGGTACGCGATCAATTTGGCAAGAAGATGTCAAAGAGCCGCGGAAATGTAATTGATCCACTTGAGTTCATGGATAAGTACGGCGCAGATGCGCTGCGCTTCACATTGGCTCGTGGTGCAAACCCAGGAACAGATCAGGCACTTGCTGAAGACTGGATCGGCGGATCACGCAACTTTGCAACAAAGCTCTGGAATGCAACTCGTTTTGCAATGATGAATGGCGCAACGGTTTCAGGAGATCTACCGGCCATTGATTCACTAAATGCAATCGATAAGTGGATCCTGAGCCGTTTATCAGAAACGATTTCAGAGACAACCGATCTTCTAGAAAAGTACGAGTACGCACGTGCTAGCGAACTGATGTATCACTTTGCATGGGATGACTTGTGCGACTGGTATCTAGAGCTTTCAAAGGAAGCCTTTGCTTCAGGAAGCGCTGAAGGCACCAAGCGTGTACTTGGTTATGTTTTAGATCAACTCTTCCGCTTGATGCATCCAGTAATGCCATTTATTACAGAGCAGATGTGGACCACATTAACTGGGGGAGAGTCCCTAGTAGTGGCGCGATGGCCAATTGCTAACGCCGCGCATGTAGATAAGAAGGCAGAAGCCCTTATTTCTCAGTTGCAAGAGATCATTACAGAGGTGCGTCGCTTTAGAAATGACCAGGGAATTAAGACCTCACTAAAGATTCCTGGTCGTATCGTGGCTACTGGCGACATTGCTCAGTACGCATCTGCGGTTGCATTTGTTGTTCGCATGGAGCTTGACGAGATCACACCAAGTGCTAAATGTGAAGCAGCTGGAGTCACCATTGAGTTTGACCTCACCGGCTCAATCGATGTTGTTGCAGAGCGTGCCCGTTTAGAAAAGGATTTAGCAACTGCAACAAAGGACAAGCAAACAGCTGAAGTAAAGCTGAATAACCAAGGCTTCATGGCTAAGGCTCCAGAAAATGTTGTTGTGGAAATTCGTGAACGCTTAGAAAAGACAACAGCTGATATCGAACGAATTACCGCAGCCCTTGCAGCGCTGCCACAAGCATGATGATTTCACCAGATGATCAAGAGCGTGTAGACGCAATCGAACAAGCCTTGCTTGCTCGTTGGCCAGAAACACGGATTGCTCCAAGCACAGAACGCATCGCAGCTCTTGTAGATATCTTGGGTTCACCGCAACTGACATACCCAACTATTCATATCGGCGGAACAAATGGAAAGACAACAACAAGTCGCATGGTTGATGCGCTTTTGTTTGCGCACGGTTTGCGCACAGGGCGCTTTACAAGTCCGCATCTAGAAACTTACCGCGAGCGTATTTCGATCAATGGTGAGCCTATTGATCCTAAAGAGTTGATCTTTTCTTACAATGACATCGCAGCTTATTTAGATTTAATGGATTCAAAGTTTGAACATCCAATCTCATTCTTCGAAGCGGTTACCGCTTTAGCCTTTGCTGCCTTTGCTGAGCATCCAGTAGATGTTGGTGTGATTGAAGTTGGCATGGGTGGGCAATGGGATGCAACCAATGTGGTTGACGCCGATGTCTCTGTGATCATGCCGATTGGCTTTGATCACATGGAGTACTTGGGTAATACCCTGCATGAGATCGCATCAACTAAAGCTGGAATCATTAAAGAGGGCGGTTTTGTTGTACTTGCTCAGCAGGAGCCAGAGGCGGCCAAGGAGTTAATCCGTAGGGCCGCTGAAGTCGGCGCAGATGTTGTGCGCGAAGGTGTTGAGTTCTCAGTGCTATCTCGCGCTGTTGCAGTTGGCGGACAATTGCTGACGATTCAAGGAATTCACGACACTTATGACGAGATCTTCCTGCCACTACATGGTCGCCATCAGGCGGCAAATGCTGCAGCAGCACTTGTTGCGGTTGAGGCATTCTTTGGAGATCAACCACTAGATATTGAAGCGGTTCGTGCCGGATTTGCAGCGGTAACATCACCTGGTCGTTGCGAAGTTGTTCATCGCGACCCAACTGTAATTTTGGATGCTGCGCATAATCCGCATGGTGCCAAGGCTTTGGCAGACACACTTTTGAATGAGTTTAACTTCGATGAAATCATCGCAGTTGTTGGCGTCTTTGGAGATAAAGATGCCACAGGAATCTTTCAGGAACTAGAGCCAATTGTTGATCATGTGATCGTTACGCAAAGTTCATCACCTAGAGCGATGGCATCTGGTGAGCTTGAGAAGATTGCATCCTCAATCTTTGGTCCAGATCGCGTCTTTGAGGTTTCAGATCTAAACTCTGCATTAGATAAAGCGGTGGCTGATTCGATTCGACCTCTGAGCGAAGACACAGTTGGAATTCTTGTTACAGGTTCAGTGGTCACAGTTGGTGAAGCTCGTACATATTTAAGAAAGAAGTTTTCACGATGAAGGTATTAGGTGCATCGGTACTGATCGCTGAGAGCTTGACGCTGGGCTTTGCAATTTTGCTGGCGATGAAAGATGCATCTCAAGCTGCAATCATTTACGGATGCGTTGTTGCCTTCCTGCTTTTCCTGGGAGCTGGTCTTATTCGCCTGCCGGGTGGTTTTGTTTTTGGTTCATTGATGCAGATCGCCATGATCGCTTTCGGATTTGTTGAGCCATCCTTCTTCATTATTGGGGTGGTTTTCATTGCTCTCTGGGTAGCCGCCATCATTGTGGGCCGCAAGGGTGAGGCTGCTCGGGCTGCCTTGCTGGCTGCAGCGGAGAAAAAACCCTAATAGACTAGGCGAGTGAGCACAGAGAAAACACTTATCCTCGTTAAGCCCGATGGCGTACGCCGTGGTTTAGTCGGCGAGGTTATTTCCCGTATCGAAACTAAAGGTTATGCAATCGATGCTTTGCGTATGTTGCAAGCAGATAGCGCATTGCTTGAGAAGCATTACGCAGAACATGTTGGAAAACCATTTTATGACCCACTCGTTGAGTTCATGATGTCTGGTCCAATTGTTGCGATCGTTGCATCTGGAAATCGTGTGATCGAAGGGTTCCGTTCATTAGCTGGTGCAACAGATCCAACCGTTGCAGCTCCCGGAACCATCCGCGGAGACCTTGCTCGTGATCAAGGCACCAAAGTTATTCAAAACCTAGTTCACGGTTCAGATTCACCAGAGTCTGCCGCCCGTGAAATTCAAATTTTCTTTCCGCAGTAGTTTTTAAGTCATTCCCCAAAACAAAAAGCACAAGGAGTAAAGATGTCACAAGGAAGCAGAATGTCATTCATCGGTCGCGATATGGCCGTTGACCTAGGCACAGCGAACACGCTTGTTTATGTTCGCGGACGTGGCATTGTTTTGAACGAGCCATCTGTAGTAGCTGTAAACCAAGACACCGGTGGAATTTTGGCGGTTGGTATTGAGGCGAAGAAGATGATCGGTCGTACTCCAGGAAACATCGTTGCAATCCGTCCGCTCAAGGATGGCGTTATCGCTGACTTTGATACAACAGAGCGCATGTTGCGTTACTTCATCCAAAAGGTGCACCGCCGTCGTTACTTGGCTAAGCCACGTATCGTTGTATGTGTTCCATCAGGTATCACTGGTGTTGAACAGCGTGCGGTAAAGGATGCAGGTTATGCAGCTGGCGCACGTAAGGTGTACATCATTGAGGAGCCAATGGCCGCTGCAATCGGTGCAGGTCTTCCAATCCACGAGCCAACCGGAAACATGGTTGTCGATATTGGTGGCGGTACAACTGAGGTTGCGGTTATTTCCTTGGGTGGAATCGTGACCTCGCTATCAATCCGTGTAGGCGGAGATGAGCTAGATCAATCAATTATTAACTGGGTTAAGCGTGAATTCTCCCTACTTTTGGGTGAGCGCACAGCTGAAGAGATCAAGATGGCAATCGGATCTGCTTACCCACTTGCAGGAGAAAATGATGCAGAGATTCGCGGTCGCGATCTTGCAACCGGTCTTCCTAAGACAATCGTTGTCTCTGCTGCAGAGATCCGTAAAGCTCTTGAAGAGCCAGTGAACTCAATTGTTAACGCAGTAAAGAGCACATTGGATAAGACTCCTCCAGAGCTTGCATCAGATTTAATGGACCGCGGAATTGTTCTCACCGGTGGTGGAGCACTCCTTAAGGGTCTCGATGAGCGTCTTCGTAAAGAGACTGGAATGCCAATTCACATTGCAGAGCGTCCACTAGATGCTGTTGCTGAGGGTTCCGGAAAGTGCATCGAAGAGTTTGAAGCCCTTGAGAAGGTTCTAATCTCCGAGCCACGTCGATAAGGCCAACACTCAATGCGTAACGGCGGTGAGGGTCGCGCACGTTTGTTGCTAGTGATCCTGATTGTCACCTCCTTGTTTCTTATCACCTTAGATCTGCGTGGCGTAAAGGTGATTGAAGGCTTTAAGCAGGGAACGCAAACCGTTCTTTCTCCATTTCAGCGCGCAGGCGCGGTTGTCTTCAACCCTGTAAAGGATTTCCTCTCTGATGTGACAAATCTTGGTCGCACCAGAGGTCAAATTGAAAGATTAGAAGCCGAAAACGCAGAGCTCAAGATTGAGCTGCTCAACCGTAAAAACGCTGATGGAGAGCTTGATCAGCTAAAGGATATTTTGGATCTTGCTGGAACCGCTGGCTACAAGATTGTTAACGCCAAGGTGATTAGCCATGGATCAAGTCAATCCTTCTCGCAAACAATCACAATTGATTCTGGAAGCAAAGCTGGAATCAAAAAGAATATGACTGTGCTTTCACAGTTTGGTCTTGCCGGTGTCGTTAAAGATGTTTATCCAAACTCTGCCTTAATTCAATTAGCTAGCGATCCGGCATTTAAGGTCGGTGCCCGTCTGGCTGGATCTCAGCAGATAGGCATCCTTTCTGGTCGCGGAAACCGCTCAGCAAGCCTGCAATTGCTTGATAATTCAACTGAAGTTAAAGAGGGCGATGTCCTGTTGGCTCGCGGAAGTATCGCTAATCGACCATTTGTTCCTGGTGTTCCATTGGGATTTATCACCAAGGTCGATAACTCAGCGGGTGCTGTGGCGCAGACAGCATCGGTTCGCTACTACACAAACTTTTCAACTCTAGGAGTTGTAGCAGTAGTTGTAAGCGGTCCATCAGCCAACCCAGGAGATGCACTGGTTCCACAGAAACCACAAGTAACTCCGATTCCAACAGTTACCGTCACAGTTACTCCAACACCTGCTGCAAACAATTAACTCATCATGCTTACCCGCCAGATTTCAGTCGCAGCTCCAATCTTTCTACTCATCTTTGTGATCCAGGAAGCGGTGATCGCTCAGTTCAGATTGCCTGGTGGGGGATTCTCAATCTTGATGATCTTTGCTTTAACGTGGGCGGTCTTAAGTCAACCTGAAGTTGCAGCAGTGATTGGCTTTTGCGCCGGAATCTTGATGGATCTTTCACAAAGTGCAAGCGGCCCATTTGGTCAGTGGACTCTGATTATGTTGCTTGCAGGGTATGCCATTTCATACATTGGTTATGGCGATGACAATATCCATGCAAATGCAATCGGAATTGTCTTCTTTGTTGTAGTTGCAAACTTCTTTGTTGAGATCGCTTACTTGATATCAGGCGCATTACTGGGAGTATCAACAGGTGCTTTTGGTCAGATTGTGATCACATTGATCGGTATGAGCATTTGGGCTCTCTTGGTTTCACCAATCATGCTTCCGGTTTTTACCCGTCTGCACGCATTGATCTTTGATTCAAGGTCTTCGATATGAACAGCAGATCCCGTTTAGCTCTCCTTGTCGTTCAGATTCTTATTGTCTCTTTAATGGCTGCACTTTTCGGACGCCTCTTTTACTTACAGGTGGCAGCTGGTCCTAAGTACAAAGATGCAGCTTTAAGCATTCAAAGCCGTGATGTTGTTGCACCTGCCACCCGTGGATTAATCGTTGACGGCTTTGGTGTGCCATTAGCTATGAATAAGCCTGGTTTGGCGATCACAATTGACCGCATCGAGATCGACAAACTTGAAGATAAAGGTGTGGGCGTGATGAAGCGCTTGGCAAAGTTACTTGATCTGAATTACCGAGACATCTACCAAAACACCCGTTTGTGCGGAGAACTACCAAAGGGACAAAAGGCTGGATGTTGGCAAGGTTCAAGGTATCAGCCGATTCCGATTACAAAATCTGCAGACCCAGATATTGCATTACAGATTGTTGAACGTTCTGACTCTTTCCCAGGAGTCGATGCGCAACCGATAGCCATTAGAAATTACCCGGGTTATGTAGATGTCAACGCTGCACATGTTCTTGGTTATGTAGGTCCGCTCACCGAAGAAGATCTGCTTAAGGGAAATGGCAAGCAGTACTTCCGAAGCGAGAGCATTGGTAAGTCCGGGCTTGAGATTCAGTACGACTCATTTTTGCGTGGTGAACCAGGAATCAGAACTGTGATCGTAGATCGAAAAGAATCTATTACTCGCGAAAGTCAGAACACACTTCCGGTTGCCGGCAATCACCTTGTAACTAGCCTCGATGTTCGCTTACAAGCAGCTGCTGAAAAAGCACTTAAGGATGCGGTGCTGCGTGGCCGTGCAAATGGATTTACATCTGATTCTGGTGCCGCAGTTGTTATGGATATTAAAACCGGAAGAGTTTTAGCTCTTGCCTCATATCCAACCTATGATCCAAATGCTTGGGAAAAGGGATTAACGGTTCAACAAGCAGAAGATCTGTTCAGCGAGAAAAAATCTGTTCCGGCACTTAACCGCGCACTGCAAGGTTTGTTTGCACCTGCATCAACATTTAAGGTCGTGTCTCTACTGGCAGCTGAAAGTGCGGGATATGACCTGAAGGCCAACTACAAGTGTCCTTCGCAGGTACAGGTAGGAACACGTGTTTTCAGAAACTTTGATAGTAAAAACCAAGGCACCATGAATATGTTCAAGGCGATGGCTGTCTCCTGCGACACTATTTGGTACCAGATCGCCTTTGATGAATGGTTGCGCGATGGTGGTTTAAAGCCTAAATCAAACCCTAATGACTACTTCTTTAAGGCGGCTAAAGCATTTAACTTCACCCAAAAAGTGGGCATTGATCTTCCATCTGAATCATCACCGCGACTTGCAGATCGTGACTACAAGAAGAGCTGGTACGAGCAGAACAAAGATTTCTATTGCAATTACAAGGAGCGGGCTACCAAGGCTCAGCAATCGGCATTTTTGCTTCAGCTTGCCGAAGAAAACTGTGCAGATGGTGACAAGGTTCGCGCCGGAGATGCTGTGAACTTCTCAATCGGTCAAGGTGATACCGTTCTTACGCCGCTGAAACTGACACAGATGTACGCCGCAATCGCTAATGGCGGCACTATCTGGCAGATGATGGTTGCAAAGGCGGTCGTAAAAACTGATGGAACCGTTGTTAAAACATTTACTCCAAAGAAACTTGGCACCGTTAAGACTGCACCTTCGAATTTAGCTTTCTTACGTGGCTCATTACGTGAGGTTGTTACAACTGGTACGGCAGCTGGTGCCTTTGCTGGTTTCCCAATTGAAGTTAGCGGAAAGACCGGAACCGCTGAAGTCTTTGGTCGAAACCCAGATGGTTCAGCCAAAGATGACACATCATGGTTTGCTTCTTACGCTCCAACTAAGAACCCACGCTACGCCGTTGTCATGATGGTGGGTCAGGGTGGTTTTGGTGGATCAACCTCAGGTGTTGGTGTTCGAAGAATTTACGAATCACTATTTGGCGTAACTGGTGGAAAGGTTGTTCCTGGCGCGGCGTTGTTCCCTGAAGGCAAACCACCAACTCAATTGCCTAAGATTTCACCAGCTACAAAACCTAAGGAGGCGAGCAAGTGAGTCAGATTGCAGCGCGCCAAAGGTTGTATCGACGTAGCCGCCAATCCTTGTTACATGGTTGGGACCCGGTTTTAACAGCTGTAGTTGGGCTGCTTTTAATAGTTGGAACCTTGTTGGTGTGGTCGGCCACCCGCGATTGGTACATACGTAATGGTTTGGATGGCCAGTACTACTTAAAGCGCCATGTAATCAACATTCTTATTGGTGGCGTGCTTGCATATGGCGCAACCATTATTGATTACCGCTTACTTCGTGCCTACACACCATTCTTATGGGGAGCCGGAGTTTTAGGTCTGATCATTGTGTTAATCCCTGGTCTAGGTGATGAAAAAAATGGCGCTCGTGCCTGGATCAACCTACCTGGCGGATTCCAGATTCAGCCGGCAGAGTTGGCAAAGATTGCAATCATTATTGGAATGTCCATGATCTTGTCGGAGCGAACCCATGACAGTAGCGAGCCGACAAGTAGGGATGTACTACAAGCATTAGGCGTTGCAGCTATTCCGGTGATCTTGATTGTTTTGCAACCGGATATGGGAACTATTTTGATTATCGCCGCAGCGGTAGTAACGATCATTGCGGTATCCGGTGCACCTGCACGATGGGTCGCAGGATTACTACTACTTGCAGTACTAGGTGGATTTGTTGCCGTTAAAGCAGGAGTCATTAGTGAGTATCAAGTAAATCGCTTGCAAACATTTGTTGATCCAAACGCTGATACCCAAGGTGCTGGCTATCAACTTCGACAGGCAAGAATTACAGTCGGCTCTGGTGGATTACTTGGAACAGGTTT
>CAZQNP010000013.1:15772-33004 GCA_964594645.1 uncultured Candidatus Planktophila sp.
AACTTCGACAGGCAAGAATTACAGTCGGCTCTGGTGGATTACTTGGAACAGGTTTATTTGACGGCCCACAAACTAGCGGTCGCTTTGTTCCAGAACAACAAACAGACTTTATTTTTACCGTGGCTGGTGAAGAGCTAGGCTTTGTTGGAAGTGGATTTATTTTAATTTTGTATCTCATATTGCTGATGCGAGCCTTTTCAATTGCGCGCCGAGCAGCTGACCCCTTTGGGCGGTTGGTGTGTACAGGCGTGATCGCATGGTTCTCCTTCCAGATCTTTGAAAATATTGGAATGACATTGGGGTTGATGCCCATGACAGGTGTGCCGCTGCCATTCTTGTCCTACGGTGGATCATCGATGTTTGCGACAATGATTGGATTTGGCCTTTTGCAGAATGTTCACGCTCGTTTACGCGGGTAAATAGGCAAATCAGCCTCGCTCTGCCATAATTAAGCCACCAGTTCAGCGCGGCTCGCGATCAATCGCGATACAAGCCCAGCGCGAACGGTACGGAAAACCCAACAGGATTTTTTAAGAAGATATAGCTCCGCAAGGGGCATAAAGGATTTGGTGCCATGGCGATTGAGCCTAAAACACCGCGCAAGCGTGCGGTTAAAAAAGCATCTGCAAAAGCAGATGCCCCAGTTACCGAGGTAGCTGAGGAAAAGAAGACAACCCGTAAGAAGGCCGCTGCTATTGCAATGCCTATCTTCCAAGCAGCACCTGAAAAGCCAGCTGCCAAGAAAGAGGTTTCAGAGAGCAAGCCACGCAAGAAGGTTGCTGCCAAGAAAGCCACATCTGCTGACGCTGGAGCTGAAGTTGATGAAAAGCCTGCAGTTGCAGACAACGCAGCAGGAGATTCTGAAGAGCGCGGTAACCGTAACCGACGTCGCCGTCGCGGTGGACGTGGTCGACGTAAGCCTGGTTCTACCGATGCGGTAAACACAGAGAACACCGATGAGGATTCAACCGAAGCAACCGGTGATGAGGATTCATCTGAAGGTTCAACATCAACCCGCCGCCGTCGCCGCCGTCGCGCAACAGGTGAAGGTGTAACTCCAGGGGAGACCATCGAAGAAGATGGCGTAATTACAGTTGTTAAGGTCCGCGAAAAGCGTGAGCGTCCAGAACGTCCGGCGCGAAATGACCGCAATGATCGAAACCGCGACCGCAACCGTCGTGATCGCAACGATCGTTACGATCGCAATGACCGTGGTGGCCGTAGCGAGTACCGCGAGCCATACCGCAAGCGCGGAACAATCATTACCGATGGCGAGTTCTTAGCACGTCGCGAAAATGTTGATCGCGAGATGCTTGTTCGTCAGATCGCAGACCGCACCCAGATCGCTGTTATCGAAGATGGCGTCATGGTGGAGCACTACGTAAACCGAAACAGCAATGTTTCATACGTTGGAAATGTTTACTTAGGTCGCGTACAAAATGTTCTTCCTTCAATGGAAGCTGCATTCGTTGATATTGGTAAGGGTCGCAACGCGGTTCTATACGCAGGTGAGGTTAATTGGGATGCTGCAGGTATCTCTGAATCACAACCACGCAAAATCGAAACTGTATTAAAGACTGGCCAGCCAGTATTAGTGCAGGTAACTAAGGATCCAATCGGTCAAAAAGGTGCACGTCTAACCAGCCAGATTTCATTGCCCGGTCGTTACGTTGTCTATGTCCCTGGCGGCGGAATGTCTGGAATTTCAAAGCGTCTTCCTGAAGAAGAGCGCGCACGTTTGAAATCAATCCTGAAGAACCTGATCCCTGAAGAAGCTGGCGTCATTGTGCGTACAGCAGCTGAAGGTGTGAGCGAAGAGGATCTAACCAACGATGTTGCACGTTTGAAGGCGCAATGGGAGGACATCTACGCAAAGAGTCAGAATCCAAACTTCCATGCACCTGCTGCTTTGTACCAAGAGCCAGATCTTGCAGTGCGCGTTATTCGCGATATCTTCAATGAGGATTTCCGCAAGCTCACTGTTCAGGGTGCAACCGCGTGGGATGAGGTTACAAACTACCTTGGCTTTATCGCACCAGAGCTAACTCAAAAGATTGAGAAGTACACCGGAAACGGCGACCTGTTTACTGACTTCCGCGTTGAAGAACAACTTGCAAAGGCTTTTGATCGCAAGGTGTATCTACCATCAGGTGGATCACTCGTTATCGATCGCACCGAAGCAATGGTTGTTATCGACGTTAACACCGGTAAGTTCATCGGTAAGGGTGGAAACCTCGAAGAAACCGTTACCAAGAACAACCTTGAAGCGGCCGAAGAGATTGCACGCCAACTTCGTCTTCGCGACTTAGGTGGAATCGTTGTAATCGACTTCATCGATATGATTCTTGAATCAAACCGTGAAGCTGTTCTGCGTCGCTTGGTTGAATGTCTTGGTCGCGATCGCACCAAGCACCAGGTTGCAGAAGTGACATCGCTAGGTTTGGTTCAGATGACACGTAAGCGGGTTGGCCAAGGACTTATCGAAGCCTTCTCAACTACCTGTGATTCATGTAGCGGACGCGGAATTCATATTCATATGGAGCCGGTAAAGATGAAGGCTCCAATGCCTCAGCTTGATACTCCATCTTCAAAGCATGAAGATGCCGATGAGGCGGATGCAACGGGCCATGAGTTCCACGAGAGTATTGATGAAACACCTGCTGCAGAGGCCCCAAAGGCTGAGGCAAAGAGCGGTGGCCGAAAGCGCCGTCGCGCAGCCTCCTCAGGGATCATTACCGCATAGCAATTGGCCGATTTGAGCCTGACGGCTCAAATGGGTACCCTTACCCCTCAACCTAAAGTTCGGAGAACTACGCACGTGGCAAATATCAAGTCTCAGATCAAGCGCATCAAGACCAACGAGAAGGCACGCCTTCGCAACAAGTCTGTGAGCTCATCTATCAAGACCGCCGTCCGTAAGTTCCGCGACGCAGTTGCTGCAGGCGATGCCGCTGCGATCAACACCGAACTCCGCGCTGCTTCAAAGTCACTGGATGTTGCAGTGCAAAAGGGTGTTCTTCACAAGAACTCTGCAGCAAACAAGAAGTCTTCAATGGCTAAGGCAGCTGCCAAAGCCGGCGCTCGTTAATCCCTTTACTACTGTAAAGCGAGGCTAGGTTAATGCCTGCAATTTCACTTGCTAAGGCTCCACAACCAGCGGCAACCAATCCGGCGCAGATTCGTAACTTTTGCATCATCGCCCATATTGATCATGGTAAATCAACACTTGCCGATCGTATGTTGGGAATTACCGAGGTAGTAGAGGCTCGCAATATGCGTGCGCAGTATCTCGACCGCATGGATATCGAACGCGAACGCGGAATCACCATTAAATCGCAAGCGGTTCGTTTGCCATGGCGTTCTTCAATTGATGGCCAGGAGTACATCCTGAACATGATCGATACACCAGGACACGTTGACTTTACATACGAGGTATCGCGCTCGCTAGCAGCATGCGAAGGCGCAGTCCTTCTTGTTGATTGTGCGCAAGGAATTGAAGCCCAGACACTTGCAAACCTTTACCTTGCAATGGAGAACAATCTAACAATTATTCCTGTTCTCAACAAGATCGATTTACCTAACGCACAACCTGAAAAGTTTGCCGCAGAGCTTGCTAAGTTGATTGGTTGCCAACCAGAAGATTGCTTACGCGTATCTGGAAAAACAGGCGATGGCGTTGCCGAACTACTAGATCAGATCGTTGCTCAAATCCCTGCACCTGTTGGCGATGCAAACGCACCAGCCCGCGCACTTATCTTTGACTCTGTCTATGACTCATACCGTGGCGTAGTTACTTATGTTCGTGTTGTTGATGGACATTTATCTCCACGTGAACAGATTCAGATGTTTTCAACCGGTGTGCGCCATGAAGCACTTGAAGTTGGCGTTATCTCTCCTGAACCAATCGCTTCAAAGGGGCTTGGAGTAGGCGAGGTAGGTTACTTAATTACAGGTGTAAAGGATGTTCGCCAATCACGTGTAGGCGACACTATTACCTCGTACAACAACCCAACTAAGCAGGCTTTATCTGGTTACAAAGATCCAAAGCCAATGGTTTTCTCAGGTTTATTCCCATTAGATGGTGCAGATTTCCCAATCCTTCGCGAAGCCCTCGACAAGTTACAACTCAATGATGCTGCCCTTGTTTACGAGCCTGAAAGCTCTGCAGCACTTGGCTTTGGCTTCCGTTGTGGCTTCTTGGGTCTGCTGCACATGGAGATCGTGCGCGAGCGTTTAGAGCGTGAACACAAACTCAACCTTATTTCAACAGCTCCAAACGTTGTGTACAACGTCAATATGGAGGATGGCAAGCAGGTTCGCGTCACCAACCCATCAGAGTTTCCGGATGGAAAGGTTGCAGCTGTCTTTGAGCCGATTGTTAAATCAACGATTCTTGCACCATCAGAGTTCATCGGAACAATCATGGAGTTATGCCAAGATCGTCGCGGCACCTTGCTGGGTATGGATTACATCTCTGAAGATCGCGTTGAAATTCGTTACGACCTTCCACTGGCTGAAATTGTTTTCGATTTCTTTGATCAACTCAAAAGCCGGACCAAGGGTTATGCATCATTAGATTACGAAGAAAAGGGCGATGCCGAGGGTAACTTGGTGAAGGTCGACATCTTGTTACAAGGTGAAGCCGTTGATGCATTTAGCGCAATAGTTCACCGCGATAAGGCGTACGCATATGGCGTAATGATGACCGGAAAACTTCGCGAGCTAATTCCACGTCAGCAGTTTGAGGTTCCTATTCAAGCGGCCATTGGTGCTCGAATCATCGCTCGCGAAAGTATTCGCGCAATCCGTAAGGATGTTTTGGCTAAGTGTTACGGTGGAGATATTTCACGTAAGCGTAAGCTTTTGGAGAAGCAAAAAGAGGGTAAGAAGCGCATGAAGATGGTGGGACGTGTTGAAGTTCCACAAGAGGCCTTCGTTGCAGCTCTTGCAACCGATGCCGATATCGAGCAGATTAAGGCCGCGCGTAAAGCAGGGCAATGACGCTCTCTTTTTATGTACATATTCCGTACTGCATCAAGCGATGTGGCTACTGCGACTTCAACACATACACACCAGCTGAGCTTCAAGATGGTGCAACCTTAGAGATCGTCAGCAATGATTACATCGATGCGGTCTTGCGTGAATTAGAGGCATCGCCGACTGATCAAGTTCCAACAATCTTCTTTGGCGGTGGCACTCCATCGCTACTGCCTGCAGCTGATTTAGGCCGTGTGATTGCAGCGATCAAGGCTCGCAACGGCTTAACCGCTGATTGCGAAGTTACTTTAGAGGCTAACCCTGATTCAGTGACCGCTGAAAAGCTGGCCCAATATCTAGAAGTTGGATTCAATCGAATCTCATTTGGAATGCAATCGGCAAAGCCGCATGTCTTGGCTGCCCTAGATCGCACTCACAACCCCGCAAATGTTGAAAAAGCGATCACTATGGCACGTACCGCAGGCTTTAAATCAATTAGCGTTGATTTGATCTACGGAACACCAGGTGAGTCTTTAGAAGATTGGCGCGAGACAGTAGAAAGCGCGCTGGCTTTAGATATCGACCACATCAGCGCGTACGCGCTAATTGTTGAAACCGGGACCAAGCTTGCAGCACAGATTAAGCGTGGTGAGTTAACTATGCCCAACGATGATCTGATGGCAGATATGTATTTGTTAGTAGATCAAATGTGCGAGGCCAAAGGTTTAACTTGGTATGAATTATCTAATTGGTCCAAGCCTGGGCATCAATGCCGACACAATATTGCTTACTGGGAGAACAAGAACTGGTGGGGGCTGGGGCCTGGTGCGCACTCTCATGTTGATGCAAAGCGTTTCTGGAATGTGAAGCACCCAACAACTTACAAGCAAAAGGTATTTGCAGGCCAAACACCTATTTTAGATAGCGAACTATTGACCCCTGAACAGATCAAGGATGAGTCAATTCTGCTGGGTATTCGCATGCGTGATGGTTTGCAGATCGAGCTGTTAGCGCCTCATCAGCTCGAGGTCTTAGCGCTGTATCGTGAAAATGGTTTTGTTCAATTGCAGGAAGATCGCATCATTTTGAGCCCTGCGGGCCGTCTGATCGCAGATCGAATCGTGCGAGAAATAACAATCTAGTACCCTAGGCACAAATGTCATCACGTCGTCTAGAAATCCTCCGCGCAATTGTCGATGAGTACGTTGCGACCCAAGAGCCTGTCGGCTCAAAGGCGATCGCAGAACGCCATGGACTGGGGATCTCACCTGCCACGATTCGTAATGAGATGGCGGTCCTTGAAGATGAGGGCTTAATTACCCAGCCACACACAAGCGCTGGACGAATCCCAACTGATCGTGGATACCGAGTTTTTGTAGACAAGCTTGCAACTGTTAAGCCATTGTCCACTGCAGAACGCAGAGCGATTGAAACCTTCCTTGAAGGTTCACATGACCTTGAAGAGTTGTTAAAGAAATCTGCCAAGTTATTGGCAGATATTACAAAGCAAGTTGCTGTTGTTACCTATCCAATTATTGGCGAACAGCAAAGCCGAGAAAAGATGGCGATTTCGGGCACTGCAAATCTTGCTAGATCTTCAGATGATTTAGGTTTAACCCTGTCACCGATTCTTGAAGCGCTTGAAGAGCAGGTAGTTTTGCTTAAACTTTTGAATGAAGCACGTCCTACGGTTCATGTGCGGATCGGCAGCGAGCAAACAGATACAAGTCTTCAGGCAACATCTTTAGTAACCGTTGGGTACGGTTCATCTGGTTCACCTCTTGGTGGCTTGGGAGTTATGGGGCCAACACGTATGGATTACGCAGGTTCTATGGCAGCGGTCGATGCGGTCGCACGTTATGTCGGACAATTCATCAGCGAGGGTTCATAAATGTCTGATCATTACTCAACATTAGGTGTCTCAAAAGGTGCTACTGCCGATGAGATTAAGAAGGCTTATCGGAAACTTGCACGTGAGCTTCACCCAGATGTAAACCCTGATCCCCAAACTCAGGAAAAGTTTAAAGAGGTTACCGAGGCTTACGATGTTTTAAGTGATCCACAAAAGCGTCAGAACTACGACATGGGTGGCAGCGGTTTTGGCGGGGGATTTGGTGGCGCAAACTTTGGTGGTGGCTTTAGCGACATCATGGATGCATTCTTTGGCGGCGGTGGATCTCGTGGCCCACGACCACGAACCCGTGCCGGACAAGACTCTTTAATCCGTATTCAAGTTGATCTCAATGAAGCCTGCTTCGGAACTGAACGTGAAATCACCGTTGATTCAGCTGCTGTATGCCCTAAGTGCACTGGTACTGGTTGCCAAGATGGTGATCACCCAGAGATGTGTTTGGTGTGTAAGGGACGTGGTGAAACGCAGCAGGTAGTTCGTTCAGTGATTGGCCAAGTAATGACCTCGCGCCCATGTAATTCATGTAATGGATATGGAAGCGTTATTAAAAACCCTTGCCGCGAATGTGCCGGAGAAGGACGTGTCAGAAGCCGCCAGACAATTGATGTGAAGATTCCCGCTGGTGTTGAAACTGGAAACAGAATTCAAATGTCAGGTCGCGGAGAAGTTGGCGCTGGTGGTGGTCCAGCGGGTGATTTATATGTTGAAATTGTTGAAGAGCCACATGAGTATTTGGTGCGCGAGGGTGACACCCTGCATATGCAGCTTGATATCAGCATGGTGGCAGCATCCCTTGGCACAACGGTCACAGTTGAATCACTTGATGGGCCTGTAGATATCCAGATTAAGCCCGGAACACAAAGCGGAACACCTATTGTGATTAGGGGCAAGGGCATGACCCGTCTGCGTCGTGGTGATCGTGGTGACTTAATTGTTCATGTAGAGGTGCACACACCAACCAAGCTCAGCAAAGAGGAAGAAGCGCTGCTGCGTAAATTTGCAACTTTGCGCGGAGAAAAATCAAGTGATGCCCATGTAAAGGGCCAGGATGGCTCGATCTTTAGCAAGATCAAGGGAGTGTTTAACAAGTAATGTTCACACTCTTTTTCGTAGATGATCTACCAACAACTGTCGGTAGCAACTACGATTTCTCGAATGAGGATGCCAACCACGCAATTCGTGTTTTGCGTATGCAAGCTGGCGCTGAGTTCATGCTCAGCGATGGCAACGGTGCATGGTCACAGGTAAAAGCCACCGAGGTATCAAAGAAATCAATGCAGGTTCAAGTTATTGAAACTGGTTTCCAAGAAGCACTTGCTACAACTATCACAGTTGTTCAGGCGCTTCCCAAGGGAGATCGTTCTAAAGAGGCGATTGAACTATTAACTGAAGCAGGTGTTGATCGCATTATTCCTTGGGCTGCAACACGCAGCATTGGTAAGGGCACGGACAAGTTTGCAATAACCGCCCGCGAGGCGAGTAAGCAATCTCGACGTTTTAGGGTGCCACAAGTAACAGAACTGGCAACAACTGCGCAGATCTGCGAGGCGATTCAAATAAGTGATTTAGCAATTGCATTTCATGAGAGCGCTACTCAAAAATTGTCAGATCAAATCTCATCTCACAATGTTGCACACCTCTTGATCATCATCGGCCCCGAAGGTGGATTAACTGATGAAGAGCTGGCAGCCTTTGAAGCAGCAGGCGCAAAGGTTGCCTTAATGGGTCGACCAATTCTTCGTTCTGCCCACGCTGGTATCGCTGCGGTTTCTGCAGTTTCTGCACTTTTGAAGGTATGGTAATTACGTGGCTTTAGATCCCAACTGCATCTTCTGCAAGATTATTGAGGGTCAAATCCCTGCCGACATCGTTTTTCGTAACGAAAATGTTGTCGCCTTTAATGATCTCAACCCACAGGCACCCACTCATGTTTTATTGATACCTACTTTGCACACTGAAAACGCTGTTGGGGTTGCTCGCAATAGTGCGACCATCACCGCCGACCTTTTCTTGGCAGCCGATCAGATCGCCACAGAGCGAGGCCTAAACGGGTATCGAACCATCTTTAACACCGGTGTTGACGCTGGTCAGAGCGTTTTCCACGCTCACCTGCATCTATTGGGCGGGCGCCCAATGGCATGGCCACCCGGTTAAAGATAGATTTACCCTCATATGGAGCGAACGCTAATCACCGTACCTAACGCCATTCCAATGGTTGCTGTTGTTGGTCCGCATGATGACAATCTACGAACAATCGAAGCGGCATTCCCTTCGGTCAACATCACCGTTCGCGGAAATGAGATCACACTTCGTGGCCCTCATGCAGATTGTGCCAAGCTAGAAAATCTTTTTAATGAGCTCATGGTTGTTATTCGCAGCGGCAATATTTTAAATGTCGATGCGGTTACCCGTGCCATTGAAATGTTGGAGCATCAGCCAGTAGATCATCCAGCCGAAGTTATGTCCCTCAACATTGTTAGCAACCGTGGAAGAACAATTCGCCCAAAGACTGCCAACCAAAAGCGCTACGTTGATGCGATCGAAGATCACACCATTACCTTTGGAATTGGACCTGCCGGAACAGGTAAGACCTACCTTGCAATGGCGATGGCGGTTGCTGCACTCAATGCAAAGAAGATCAACAGAATTATCTTGACCCGTCCAGCGGTTGAAGCAGGGGAGCACCTGGGATTCTTGCCCGGAACATTGAGCGAGAAGATCGATCCGTATCTGCGCCCGTTGTTTGATGCGCTGCATGACATGATCGACATCGATTCGATTCCGCGCCTGATGCAATCAGGTGTCATCGAAGTAGCGCCCTTGGCTTATATGCGTGGTCGCACCTTAAATGATGCATTTGTTATCTTGGATGAGGCTCAAAACACAACACCTGAGCAGATGAAGATGTTCTTAACTCGTTTGGGCTTTGGCTCAAAGATGGTTGTTACAGGAGATGTAACCCAGATCGATCTTCCTAATGGTCAAAACTCTGGTCTTCGCGTTATCCGCGATATCTTGAAAGATATCGATGACATCGCATTCCTTGAACTAACCGCTGAAGATGTTGTTCGCCACCGTTTGATTGGCGACATTGTTAAGGCTTATGACAAGTTTGATGAACAACGACAAGCATTGCGTCCGATTCGGCCATAAATGACTATTGAAGTTACTAATACTTCAGGGCAGCTAGTTCCAACCACTGAAATGGTCTCCCTGATGACACACGCTATGAAGGCGTTGGATCTAAACCCCGAATGCGACTTAAATGTTTCATTTGTTGAAGATGGTTACATGACCGAGCTACACATCAAATGGATGGATGAGCCCGGAACAACCGATGTCTTGTCATTTCCTATGGATATGCCTGAAGCGCCAGGTGAGGTTGTCACCCTGGGAGATATCGTTATTAGTCCAGTAGTTGCTGCCGCCCAGGCTTTGACCCAAGGGCATTCAACTGAGCATGAGATTTACATCCTGGCCACACATGGTTTGCTGCACATCATCGGTTACGACCATGCCGACAAGGCTGATGAGAAAATAATGTTTGAACTACAGGAAAAAATCGTTACCGACTGGGAAAAGAGATCATGAGTCCGATAGCAATAGTCAGCATCATCCTTCTACTTGTTTTTGCGGGGTTTCTGGCAGCAAGCGAATCAGCGCTGACCTCTATTTCACGTGTTGTAATCGATGAGCTAGAAGGCAAGCGCGGTGCAGCGCTACTGCGCAAGTACAGTCTTCATCCCGCCCGCTACTTAAATGTCATATTGTTGGTGCGCAAGCTCTGCGAATTCACCGCCACCGTACTTCTTGCAGTGATACTGCTTCGTAACTACCCATCTGCTCAGGCCATGGCATTAACAGTTGCCATCATGGTTGTTTTGTCGTTTGTTGTTGTTGGAGTTGGCCCACGTACATTGGGCAAGCAACAACCACACAAGTTCGCGCGCTACGGAATCATCGTGGCCTACGGAATGGCTTTCTTGCTAGGTCCGGTAACCAAACTGCTCATTACAGTCGGAAATGCGCTGACCCCAGGTAAGGGTTTCCGCTCTGGTCCGTTTACATCTGAAGCTGAGCTTCGCGACCTTGTAGATCAGGCACATGAGCGCGGTCTTGTGGAATCAGATGAGCACGAGATGATTCACTCAGTATTTGAACTTGGCGACACCTTGGTGCGCGAACTCATGGTTCCACGTACCGACATGGTGTGGGTAGAAAAGGACAAGACTCTTCGTCAGGGTCTATCACTTGCACTTCGCAGCGGTTATTCCCGTATTCCAGTAATCGGCGACAGCATCGATAACATCGTTGGAATTGTGTATGTAAAGGATTTAGCAAAACGCGTTCTGGATCATCACGAGGCAGAGCAAAGTGAAACCATTGAAAAGCACATGCGCCCTGCCAACTTCGTTCCTGAAATCAAGATGGCTGATGATCTACTCAAAGAGATGCAGAAGAATCAGATTCACTTAGCGATCGTTGTCGACGAGTACGGCGGAACAGCTGGAATCATCACTATCGAAGACATTATCGAAGAAATCGTTGGCGAGATCGAAGATGAGTACGATGATGGTGATGAAGAGTTCACCTGGCTCTCTGAAGGTAAGGCTCGCGCAAAAGCCTCGTTGCATATTGAAGATCTTGCCGATGAGCTTGAGATTGAAATTGAAAAAAGTGATTATGAAGATATCGACAGCGTTGGCGGGTTAATGGCTCAAAAGCTAGGCCGTGTTCCTATCGCCGGATCGACAATCTCATGGGAGGGCTGGGCAATTACATCAGAGCGTCCACAAGGCCGTCGTCGCAGAATCTCATCGGTTTTAGTTGAACGGCTTGAAGAAGAGATTGAGGACGCCGAGTAAGGATAGAATTGAACAATGCGCATTGTTCGATTTACCCCTGGTCCTGACGCTGGCTTAGGCCAAGATCCACTCTTTGGCGTCCTTGAAGATGATGCAACTATCACCATCATCAGCGGAGATCCGATTTACTCAGGTATCCAAAAGACCGCGGCCAAGATCGAGCTCAACAAGGTTCGCCTATTGGCGCCAATCATCCCTCGCTCAAAGGTTGTCTGTGTTGGCAAGAACTACGCCGATCACGCAGCTGAGATGGGCGGGGTTGTTCCTGATGAACCAATCATTTTCTTAAAGCCAAATACCTCAGTTATCGGACCTAACGACACAATTGTGTGGCCTGATATGTCAGAGCGAATTGATCATGAAGCAGAGCTAGCAATTGTCATCGGCAGAATTTGCAAGGATGTTCCGGTTGAGCGGGTTAACGATGTCATCTTTGGATACACAATCGCCAACGATGTAACTGCGCGCGATATTCAAAAGAAGGATGGCCAGTGGACTCGCGCCAAGGGCTTTGACACCTTCTGTCCAATTGGTCCGTGGGTTGATACCGACTTTATTCCGGGCACACAAAAGATCACCGCAACAATTGCAGGCGAAGTAAAACAATCTGCACAAATCAGCGACATGATCTTTGATGTTCCAACAATTGTTAACTTTGTTTCACGAGTAATGACACTATTGCCCGGAGACATCATCTTGACCGGAACACCTGCAGGAATTGGCCCAATGGTTGCAGGCGAAAAGGCAACGATGGCTATTGAAGGACTTGGCGAACTAACTAACAAGGTGAGTGCAAAGTAATGTCTAAGAAGGTAAAGGTTCGCTTCGCGCCATCTCCAACTGGAGATCTGCATGTCGGAAATATCCGCACCGCCCTCTTTGATTGGGCATATGCCCGTCACACAGGTGGCACATTCTTATTCCGTATTGAAGATACAGATACCACCCGTGTAACAGATGAGTACATCAACGCAGCTATCGATACCTTGAAGTGGCTTGGCCTTGATTGGGATGAGGGCCCAGAGGTAGGCGGCGAAAATGGTCCTTACCTTCAATCGCAACGTTTAGATATTTACGCGCAGTGGGCACAAAAGTTTTTAGATCAAAAGGATGCTTACCACTGTTACTGCTCACCAGATGAGTTAGAGGCGGTGCGCGAAGCACAACGTAAAGCCAATGTTGCACCTGGCTACAACGGACATTGCCGCGATTTAACAGATGAACAAATCGCAGCCTACAAAGCTGAAGGTCGCGGGGCAGTTGTTCGTATGCGTATGCCTGAAGGAAGTACAACCTTTACCGATTTGATCCGTGGAGATGTGACCTTTGATCACAACTTTGTTCCAGACTTTGTTTTAGTTCGCGCAGATGGATCGCCTTTGTACACCCTTGCTGTAGCGGTCGATGACATCTTGATGAAGGTTACCCACGTACTGCGCGGAGAAGACCTGCTTTCATCTACTCCACGCCAGATTCGCGTCTACCAAGCAATGGGCGTAAAGCTTGAGGATTACCCAGTCTTTGCCCACCTTCCATTTGTGATGGGTCAGGACAACGCCAAGCTTTCAAAGCGCAACGGCGAGGTTTCAATTGCCTGGTATCGCGAGATGGGCTTTTTGCCAGAGGCGATCTGTAACTACTTAGCTCTACTTGGTTGGTCACCCGGTGATGATCTAGAAAACATCACAATGAAGCAGCTGACCGAAATGTTTACAGTTGAAAAGGTTCACTCATCACCTGCCCGCTTTGATATGAAAAAGCTTGAAGCGATTAACGGTGACAAGATCCGTGCTTTGACTCTGGATGAGTTCCTTAAGTGGTCTCTGCCATTCTTGACCAAGGCGGATGTCATCACCGGTACCGATGCTGAGATCGAACTTGTTAAAAAGGCGCTGCCTTTGATTCAAGAGCGCATCATCATGCTCAACGAGGTTCCTAAGATGCTCAAGTTCTTATTCACCACAAACTTTGCGGTAGATGCAGAATCTGTTTCAAAGATTACCGATGATGGCTCTAAGGAGATCCTGAAGCGTTCCATCAAGGAGCTAGAGACGGTTTCCGATTGGACTCATGCAAATATTGAAGCGGTGCTCCGTGCATCCTTAATTGAAGAGATGGCGCTAAAGCCACGCATCGCCTTTACCGCGCTGCGCATTGCAACCACCGGCAGCACCATTTCTCCACCACTATTTGAATCGATGGAATTACTGGGTAAAGAGGCCTGTTTACTGCGTATTAACGCGGGATTGGCGCTCTAAAACCGCTGGTATTCTTTGCCATTGCAGTACAAGGCTCCACAGCCTTGGGGTATGGGGTAATTGGCAGCCCTGCTGATTCTGGTTCAGTAAGTCTAGGTTCGAGTCCTGGTACCCCAGCGCAAGGCTAATTTTCAAGTGATTGAGAGTTAGAACAACTTAATAAGAGACAGAAAATGAAAGCCGAAGGTGATCATTTTTGAAAATACTAGGGCCCCGTCGTCTAGCGGCCTAGGACTCTGGCTTCTCAAGCCAGCTACGAGGGTTCGAATCCCTTCGGGGCTACCACTGATATCTCTCTTCTCACACAGTAAATGTGCGAGAAGAGAGATTTTTCTTTTCTATACAGCGATACATTTAAACCATGCGAGTAATCAATACTGAACAGTTAAAGAGCGTTCTCGCCAACTTACCGAGCAATCCAAGAATCATCGCTTCAGGTAACTTTTCAACCCCGCGCACCTTATTGGCGGTAGCCGACGAGGTAATTCCAGAGTTCAAACTTCATATGCTTAACGCGCACGGTGCAGGAATTCCAGATCGCGCAGGCGTTACCTATGAAACCGCATTTGTTGGTCCTGCAATGCGCAACCACCCACGCCTGGAGTACATCCCATCGCGCCTTTCATTGCTACCGGTCTTGATCCGCAATTTTTATCGACCAGATGTTGTCTTTATTCATACCTCGCAACAACGCTTTGACACGGTAAGTCTTGGTACCGAAGTAAATATCTTGCCACGCGCAATTGAAACAGCACGCGCACATGGGGGATTGGTTATTGCACAATCAAATAAACAGATGCCATATACCTATGGTGATGCGCAAATTTATGAGAGCGAGATCGATTACCTAGTAGAAGTTGATGAGCCGCTACAAGAAAAGCCAGCCACTGAAATCACAGATATTCAGGCCGAGATCGGAAGCCGCATTGCAGCATTAGTTCAGGACAATTCAACTCTGCAATTAGGTATCGGGGGAGTTCCAGATGCTGTATTGATGGCGTTAAAAGATCGTAAAGGTTTGCGCATCTGGACCGAGATGTTTTCTGATGGTGTTCTTGAACTCTCAAAGGCTGGAACTCTAGATGACGAGATTCTAATTACCGCATCTTTTATCTTCGGAAGCCAAGAGCTATACCAATGGTTAGATCTCAACAAAAAGGTACGCATGCTGCGTACCGAGCGCACCAATGATCCAAGCCAGATCGCACGACAAGCCAAGATGACATCAATTAATAGCGCACTTGAAGTCGATCTCTTTGATCAAGCAAACGCCAGCCATGTTCGTGGAAAGATCTATAGCGGATTTGGCGGATCAACAGATTTCATCGTCGGAGCGCTACATAGCCGTGGCGGGCAATCATTTGTCGCCCTTCCTTCTTGGCACCCAAAGGCCAATGTTTCAACGATTGTGCCTAGATTGCAGGCAAACATCACCCACTTCCAGCATTCATATGTAGTTACGGAGCAAGGTGTAGCTGCATGCTTTGGACACAGTCAAAATGATCAAGCGCTCAACATCATTCAAAACGCTGCGCATCCATCGGTACGTGAAGAGCTCAAGGCAAAAGCTGCCGAGTTTGGACTTATCTAGCCCACATCATTAACGGAGGTGCATCCTCAAGCATGTTCTGCGCAATCCATGTAGCACCATCTAAGTTATCGCCTGCGGATTGAACAATCACTGCGTTCGGCAACTTGGCATTAATCTCCATAGCGATCTTTGTTGAGTATGAAGCGTTACGTGCAGGACCACCCTGAATAACGATTTCAGGTGAACCGGCTTTGGTCCCACCGCATCCATACCAAGCCGCCACAACGCTTTGTGCAAGCAGATAGGCACCTTCATCAACAATTGCAGTTGCAGTTGAGACACCAGCATCGGCTGCATCCAAAACTTTCTTCGCAGTTCTTGTTGCCAAATTAACCGCATCAACACTATTTCTAATCTCTAATGCATAGTAAGCATCGATCTCATCGGCAAAGTAATCGACCATCTCGGGGTCATCGCCGCGACCTTGTCTGACTGCTAACGCCTTAGTGATAGCCAGCTTTCCGAGCCAGAAACCGCCACCTTCGTCACCGAAGGTGTTACCCAATCCATCGCGATGTGAATACTTACCATCAACTCCGCCTATTGCTACAACACCGCCACCGACAGAAAGCACAACACCGTTATGTCCATTGAGTGCCCCAACAAAGCCAGCTAAGCCATCATCAATAACGGCTACTTGAGTTGCGCCGAAGTATTGGTTGCACAGCTTGAGGTACTTCTGTGGCTCAGAAACAACGCCATAAAAACCCGTGCAGGAGAGCGCGACGATATCTGCGGAAAAACTTTGGGTTGATTCAAATACAGCTTGCAGCGCTGGCAATGGATTTTCTCCAGCCACCTTGCCTCGTTGGCTGGTTACTAACAAATCACCCTGCTTAAAGCGAGTGCCAGATTGACCTAAATCAACTGCCAGCACTTCTTTAATAGCCATAAACAAAAGAATACTTGAATCAGTGTGCGAAGATAGCCCCAGTACCTAGGTAAATGGAGGAAATCATGGCCACAGTAAAGAAAGCCGCAGCAAAGAAGGCGGTTGCAAAGAAGACTGTTGAGATTGAAACCCGCCATGTAGGTATTGATTGGCGTTCGCTCTACCTTTACGCCGTTTGCTTAATCACGCTACTGGTTGTCTTGTTCTCAACCGTGGCTCTGATCAACGCAATTATGAACGCGGTATTCCCAGATCCTGCCTACATTGATCTTTATGCAAAGCCTGACAACGCTCCTTCGCCAGAGCTCTTAGCTCAACAAGAAGAGAACAACCAGATTCAGGCGATTAAAAATATCTTTTCTTCGTTTACAACCATTGTAATCGCTGCACCGTTGTATCTGTACCACTGGCGCCAGACTAAAAAGTCTGCGTAATTAACCGATTAGTTCGCGGTTGCGCTTAACTTCGCGTTCGTGATTGCAAGGACGCTCAGTATGAGTGTCGTAGCAAGGATCGCATAACAAGACCAACTGATGGCATTCTGCCTTTTGGCAGTTTCTAAACTGCTTGGTTGCACCCTTGCACTCAGCGCATTCGCCAATCAACTTGGTGTGATCGCTGAAATCAATTGTTAAGCGATCATCAAATGTGTAAAGAGAGCCTTCCCATAGGCCATCATCGCCAAACTTGTTTCCGTAGCGAACGATGCCACCCTTAATCTGATAAACCTCTTTAAA
>CAZQNP010000013.1:33104-36273 GCA_964594645.1 uncultured Candidatus Planktophila sp.
GGGTTTCCAAAAGCCACCAGCTCTTGGCGAATCTTCACCGACAACTTTGGAAAATCATTTCCTGTTCCATTAGACCACTTGAAATCTATATTTTTAAATCCAGGGTAATCCTTGGTTGCCTTCACATACTTCTTTAAGTCTTCCATCTTGCCGCCCAATGTTCCGTTGATTCCATGGGGCGAAACAATGATGCGACCCTTAATTCCCAGCGACTCACACAACGTCTTCTGCCAAAGCTTTACGGCATCAGTGTCTGCAATCGGCGCAAAGCCGTAGTACAGAATTACCTTGTCGAGATCCATGCCCTCATTCTAACCCGTGTGGCGGTTAGACTAAAAACTGTGAAGAGATTCCGCGGGCTCGTTCAGGCTTGCCACTTTGGGCCCACCTTAATTGTCTCTGCAATCGCATTTGGTTTTGGCACCTACTACTGGTGGGAAGGTCCTGCATATGTAATCGCCTTCACCGTTGCAACAGGTCAACTGGTTGTTGGATGGAGCAACGATCTGTATGACTACAAAGATGATCTTGCGCATAACCGCAAAAACAAGCCACTTGTATCTGGCCTCATTACGAGTCAATACCTACAGAAGTGGCTTCGCTTTATGGTTCCATTTTCTTTTCTTGCAAACTTACTTGGCCCGCTAGGAGTTAAGGGCGGCCTGGTTTACATGCTTGGAGTTGCTTGTGGAGTGGCATACAACTTCTACTTTAAATTCTCTGCGCTTTCACCCTTGCCATACGCCATTGCATTTGCTGCCCTACCATCATCGATTGCGATTTCAAAGGAAGTTACTCCGCCACTGTGGATGTTGCTTGGTGGCGCAATCTTTGGAATGGCTGCGCACTTTATAAATGTCATCAAGGACATGGATGAGGATCATGCCAGCGGAATCCAAGGGTTGCCGCAGCGTTTGGGAACAAAGAAATCTGTCCTTGCGGCAATAACTCTTATTGCATTAGGAGTGTTAGCAATCTACTTAACGGTTTAGTCCTATACCCTTTATCCATGAGCAAAGAAACCACAGCTACCTCAATCCGCCGCTACAACATCATCGCAGGTGTCTTTCACCTAGCCCAAATGATCGCGGTCTTGTCCCTTGCCAACGACTTCACCTTGCCAATCGTGGCTCGTTACATGTCAGGCCCGCCAGGAAGCACCTTTGCCGATCCAATTACCTTGTTTGATACACCTGTTGGAATTGGCGTCGCCACTTTCTTGGGACTATCTGCTTTCTTCCACTTCTTAGTTGCTTCTCCAAAGTTCTTCCCTCGCTATAGCGCTGGACTTGCGCAAAGCCGCAACTACTTCCGCTGGGTTGAGTACTCAATTAGCTCATCTGTGATGCTTGTAATCATCGCTCAAATCTGCGGTGTTTCAGATGTTGTTGCTCTGATATCAATTTTTGGTGTGAACGCTTCAATGATTCTCTTTGGTTGGTTGCAAGAGAAGTACGAAACACCTGGAAATGGTGGCTGGATCCCGTTCATCTTTGGTTGCATCGCTGGAATCGTTCCATGGCTAGGACTTGTCTTCTACGTACTGGCTATCGGTGGACCTTCTAACGCTAAGGCACCAGCCTTTGTGTACGCGATCGTTCTCTCAATCTTCATCTTCTTCAACATTTTCGCAATTGTTCAGTATCTTCAGTACAAGAAGGTTGGAAAGTGGTCAAACTACATTCTTGGAGAAAAGACTTACATCACTCTGTCTTTGATCGCTAAATCAGCTCTTGCATGGCAGGTTTTTGTCGGAACGCTTTTTGAATAAAAACCTGTAATGCCCCTTGCTTTGAATCAGAAAAAGGTAGTCCCGCTGCTGATGTTTGTAGCGGGGCTACTTTTTCTTGCCATTCTCGAGATAACGCGCAGTGAAGCAGATTATGATCGTAATACATTTCGCGCAACACCTGAATACTCATCAGAGTCTGCAGTTGTCGTAGGTGGCGAACGTCCAGCGCAGCTAATCCTTCCAACCACCTACAGTGAAGCAACACCTGTTCCACTACTAATTGATTTACATGGCTTTACAGGAGATGGTCCATCTCAATCACTTTATAGCTTTATGCAGGCCGCAGCAGAGACTCGTGGGGTTGCATATGTTGCACCCAATGGATTACTTGATTCATCCGGAAGTCGTTTCTGGAACGCATCAAATGCCTGTTGCAACTTTGGCGGAAGCCAGGTCAGCGATGTTGATTACATTGAATCTTTGATCAAAGAGATTTCAAGCAAGGTTGCGATCGATCAATCACGCATCTATCTCTTCGGTCACTCCAACGGCCATTTTATGAGCTACAAATTTGCCTGTTCCACCGAAGGTGTGGTGACAGCTATATCTGGCTTAGCTGGCGCTATGGATATTGATCCACGAACCTGCAATAACAAACCTATGAATGTGCTTCATATCCATGGAACAAGTGATGCCACTATTTCATACGAGGGCGGAGCAATTTTGGGTAATCGTTATCCATCTGCTGAAAAAAGTGTGGCGCAGTGGGCCTTAGTTAACTCATGCACCAAGCCACGTGAAGCAGAGTTTGAACTTCTCTCATCTATGCAAGGTCCAGAAACTTCTCAGATAACTTATTCCTGCGCCAAGAAATCTCTTGAACTCTGGCGCATCAACGGGGGAGTACACGTTCCGATTCTGGATGAAGGCTTTGCTCTCAAAACCCTCGATTGGCTATTAACCCATCGTAAGTAATTAGACTGGTTCCATGAACGGATCATTGGCACTAGTTGGATCAGGCGAGTACCTGCCTGCAATGACCGCCTTTGAAAAATCCTTACTCGATGATGGAGTTAAGAACGGCAAGCAAGCCAACTACATTCAGATTCCAACCGCGGCAGGGCAAGAAAGTGATGATCGCTTAGATTTCTGGAAACAACTGGGTCAAACTCAAGCAGATGCAATGGGTGTCAAAGCGACATATCTTCCGATCTACACCCGTGATGATGCATTCAAACAGGAACATGTGGATGCGATCAAAGAGAGCGCGCTGATGTATATGTCTGGGGGAGACCCGCACTATCTTGCAGAAGTTCTCATCGATACACCTGTGTGGGCTGCGATGGTGGAAAACTGGCAAAGCGGTGCATCCCTTGCAGGCTGCAGCGCAGGTGCGATGGTGTTGTCTGCACAGATTCCAAACTTTCGCATGCTCAA
>CAZQNP010000014.1:0-22038 GCA_964594645.1 uncultured Candidatus Planktophila sp.
TTTGTTTTGGCATCGATTCGAGTCATTACCGGAGCATCAGATCTAACAAGCTCCGGTACCGCATCTGCTGCCTTGCTTCTGTCTGTTCCAATTGTCCTAGCTGCACTCGGAGGTTTGTTCTCAGAGCGTGCGGGTGTAGTAAACATTGGTCTAGAAGGAATGATGATCATGGGTGCATGGGCCGGTGGATACATTGGTTCACAACATGGCCCATGGGTCGGACTCTTTGCAGCGATGATCTTTGGATCAGTAGGTGCATTAGTTCATGCAATCGCAACAGTTACCTTTGGTGTTGATCATGTTGTCTCAGGAGTTGCGGTCAATATCATCGCAGCTGGACTGGTTCGCTACTTATCAACCCTTATGTACAAGAGTGGTGCCTGGCCAGGGCCAGCGCAATCTCCAGGAATTGAAACAATTCCACTCAATGGATTGCCAGTTCTATCTGGCGGCCAGTTCTTTGGCTGGAAGAGCCCAGACTTTTTGGGTTCTATTGCAAACCTCAACTGGTTCTTTGTCTCAGATTTGGCCGCAATTCTTCGTGGCCTAACAGGCGATGTTTCCTATGTAACCATCCTTGCAATCTCACTTGTTCCAATCTCGTACTTCATCTTGTGGCGTACCGCCTTCGGTTTGCGACTACGTAGCGCTGGTGAAGCACCAATCGCAGCTGAATCGCTAGGTGTAAATGTCTATGCGATGAAGTATGCAGGAGTAATGATTTCAGGCGGTCTTGCTGGATTGGGTGGAGGCTTCTTGGCGATCGTTGCTGCTAGCAACTACCAAGAGAATCAAGTTGCAGGACGCGGATACATTGGTCTTGCAGCTCTGCTATTTGGAAACTACCGTCCAGGAGGATTGTTGGCAGGTGCAGGTCTCTTTGGATTTGCAGATGCACTGCAGCTGCGTGATTCCTCAGCGATTCGCGCCTTGCTTTTGCTCATCGTTGTTATCTTGCTCTTTGTTGCATTCAAAAAATTCAAGGGCGGCAAAGTTATTCCTGCGATAGTAAGCGTTGTTTCAGCAGCTTTAACATTGTGGTTCTACCTAACTGTTGAAGAGCTACCAGGACAGCTAGTAACAATGACACCTTATATTGCAACTCTCTTGGTGATGGCGCTTGCCTCTCAAAGGTTACGAATGCCGGCAGCAGATGGAATGCCATACCGCCGTGGAGGTCTTCGATGACAGCCATTGATTGGGATGCGATTCATCAAGAGGCTATTGGTGCGATGAAGATGGCGTATGCGCCATACTCAAACTTTCCAGTTGGTGTTGCCGCGTTAGTCAATGACGGGCGCATCGTTACTGGTTGCAACGTTGAGAACGCTAGCTACGGTGTAGGTCTTTGTGCTGAGTGTGGTTTGGTTTCGAATCTCTGCTCAACAGGTGGGGGACGTTTGGTTGCAATTGTGTGCGTCGATGGCCAAGGCGATTTTCTTGCGCCATGCGGACGTTGCCGCCAACTTTTGTTTGAGCATGGTGGCTCAGAAGCGCTACTCATGACAGATGATGGGCCACAGAAGATGTCAGCGATGCTTCCGTGGGCTTTTGGTCCTGAGGATCTAGATCGCAACGAGCGATAAATGATTGAAGCCTTCTCCGCCGCAGAAATCATTGCGGCAAAGCGTGACCACCATTCGTTAACAGACCCTCAAATTGATTGGGTAATTGACGCCTATACCCGTGGCGCTGTGGCTGATGAGCAAATGTCAGCGCTGCTTATGGCGATCTTGCTCAATGGCATGGAAAACCGTGAGATCTCACGCTGGACCGATGCGATGATCAATAGCGGCGAAAGAATGAATTGGTCTGCTTTATCTCGACCAACAGTTGATAAGCATTCAACTGGAGGCGTTGGCGACAAGATCACCTTGCCCTTAGCGCCATTGGTTGCTGCATGTGGTGCGGCGGTTCCACAGTTATCTGGCCGAGGTTTAGGACATACAGGTGGAACCCTCGACAAACTGGAATCAATTCCGGGATGGCGTGCATCGCTCTCAAATGAAGAGATGCTTAAAGTTCTGCAGGATTGCGGCGCGGTTATTTGTGCAGCAGGTGCTGGCTTAGCTCCAGCCGATAAAAAGTTGTATGCACTACGTGATGTAACTGCAACGGTTGAAGCAATTCCACTCATTGCATCTTCAATCATGAGCAAGAAAATTGCTGAAGGAACAAGTGCATTAGTTTTGGATGTAAAAACTGGTGCAGGTGCTTTCATGAGTGATCCAGCTAAAGCAAAAGAGCTCGCACATGTAATGGTGGGCTTAGGAAAACGTGCTGGCGTAAAGACCCTAGCTCTTGTGACAGCAATGGATGTTCCACTGGGGCTCACCGCAGGCAATGCGCTAGAAGTTCGCGAATCAGTTGAAGTGCTTGCAGGTGGGGGACCGGCAGATATTGTTGAGTTAACTGTTTTGCTCGCGCAAGAGATGTTAGAACTTGCTGGAGTTAAGGGCGCAGATCCAGCGGCAGCTTTGAAAAATGGAAAAGCGATGGATGTCTGGCGCCAGATGATTTCTGCACAAGGTGGAGATCCCGATGCAAAGCTTCCAGTTGCACGTGAAAACACAGTTGTGACCGCCCAGAGCAGCGGAACGATTCTTTCTATGGATGCGATGAAGGTCGGCATGGCTGCATGGCGTTTAGGTGCGGGCCGATCCCGCCAGGGCGAGGCGGTTCAGGCAGGGGCTGGCATCGAGATTCATGCAAAGCCTGGTGAGGTAGTTGCCGCTGGCGCACCCCTTTACACCCTCCATACAGACACCCCAGCCGCCTTTACCCGCGCCTTGGAGTCTCTCGAGAACTCTGTAACCATTGGCGATATGCCAGCTGGCGGAATCGATCGCCTTCCGCTTATTGTTGAACGTATCGTTGATTAAGGGGCAGCCAAGATGAGCATGAACAGCATTCCCACCAAGGAGCAGATCAAAGTTGTTCCAAAGGTGATGTTGCATGATCACTTAGATGGTGGATTACGTCCGCAAACAATTATCGATATCGCACAGGAGATTGGCTACACAGCGCTTCCAACTCATGATGCAGCAGAGCTTGCAACCTGGTTCCGCGAAGCGTGTGACTCTGGATCTTTAGTTCGCTATCTTGAAACTTTTTCTCACACCATCGCGGTTATGCAACGCAAAGAGGACATTGTTCGAGTTGCCAAAGAGTGTGCGCTAGATCTTGCACGCGATGGAGTTGTGTATGCCGAGGTTCGCGGGGCCCCTGAGCTATTCACCGAAAAAGGATTATCAATGTCTGATGTTGTTGAAGCAACATTAGAGGGCTACGAGCTGGGAATGCAGCAAGCAAAGGCAGAAGGTTTCACCATAGTAGTTCGTTCACTATTGTGTGGAATGCGCCAAAATAAGAGATCTCAAGAGGTTGCAGAGTTAGTAGTTAAGTACCGAGACAAAGGAGTCGTAGGCTTTGATATCGCTGGTCCTGAAGATGGTTTCCCGCCGTCTGATCAAAAAGATACTTTTGATTATCTTCGTAAAGAAAATGCCCATTTTACTATCCATGCTGGCGAAGCGTATGGACTCCCCTCCATCTGGGAAGCGATCCAACTCTGCGGAGCAGAACGACTAGGACACGGTGTTCGCATCATCGATGACATCGATTTCTCTGGTCCTGAACCTAAGTTAGGTCGACTTGCATCGTATGTTCGCGATCGACGAATCCCTTTAGAGCTGTGTCCAACTTCCAATCTACAAACTGGTGCAGCTGCAAGCTATGCCGAGCATCCAATCGGTGCACTTGCAAAGCTTCGCTTTCGCGTCACCTTAAACACCGACAATCGACTTATGAGCCAAACCTCCCTGTCCTTTGAGATGGAGGAGGCGGTAAAGGCCTTTAATTGGGATTTCACAGAGCTTCAAAGGGTCACAATTAACGCTATGAAGAGCGCATTTATCCCTTACCAAGAGCGTTTACAGATCATCGATCACATCATCAAGCCGGGATACGCCAAGGTTTCATCTGGTTCATGATTGATTTCACCGATCCACACTTTGTTGCAGATCCATACCCGGCGTTAAAACAGTTACGGCAAGAGCCTGGGCCTGTCTGGCATGAAGGAATGCAGCTCTTTCTCGCCGCCCGCCACCCAGATGCCAATGATGTTTTCCGCAACAAATCACTTGGAAGAATCTTTAAGGAGAAAACCCCAGAGTTTGAATGGGAGATCTTCAATTGGCTTCACGCAGATTCAATTTTGGATAGCGAACCACCCAAGCACACCCGCTTACGTTCGCTAGTTGCTAAAGCATTTAACCGCCAGAAGATTGAAGGAATGCGTCCTGCTGTTGCCCGCATTACAGATCAGTTGCTAGATGAAATCGAAGAAAAACTAAAAACGCAAGCTAGCTTTGATTTGATTGCAGATTACGCTGAACCTTTGCCGGTCAGAATTATCGCTGACTTGCTCGGCTTTCCAGAGTCAGAGGAGCATCTACTTCGACCATGGTCACAGGCGATTGTGAAGATGTACGAGGTTAATCCTTCTGCGCAGTACCAAGCAGAAGCAAAGTTGGCAGCAAGTGAGTTTGCTCAGTATGTACGAGACTTGGCCGAGAGCCGCAAAAAGAATCCAGGTCAAGATTTAATCTCTGATTTAGCGAGCGTCGAAGAAAACGGTGAAAAGCTCAACATGCAAGAGCTAGTTGCCACATGTATTTTGTTATTGAACGCCGGACATGAAGCAAGTGTGAACGCCTTCGGTAACGGCATGGTGGCCGCGCTTCAACGTCCAGATCAGGTAAAGCTGCTGCGTGAAACTCCACGAGAGATTACAGATACAGCTCTTGAAGAGTTCATGCGCTTTGATGCACCGCTTCATCTCTTTGAAAGAACCGCTACCGCAGATACTGAAATTGGGGGAGTGCAGATTCAAGAGGGGCAAAAGATTGCAGCTTTGATTGGCTCTGCAAACCGCGATGAAACAGTGTTTTCAGCCCCTGACACCATGGATTTAACCCGTGATCCAAACCCTCACATCGGCTTTGGTGCGGGTATTCACTTCTGCTTAGGAGCGCCACTTGCTCGACTCGAAATGAGTGTTTCACTGCCTGCACTGTGGGAAAAGTATCCAACGATGGCGTTGGCCTCAGAACCTGTTAGAAGACCTACCTTTGTTTTGCGTGGCTATGAAAGCGTTGCTATCTCTGTTTGATGTGGATACGAAGATTGTGCACCTTTACGGGTCACACTCAATGAAGCAATCGCAACACCAAGCTTCATCGCTTCAACAGGATCTTTTCCACTAGCCAAACCATAAGCAAAGCTGCCAACAAAGGCATCGCCGGCACCGGTTGTATCAACTGCGCTGACCTGGGGCGCAGATACACGGTGGAGTTGTCCATCGGGGGATACATAGACCGCACCCTTACTTCCGAGGGTCACAATCGAACTCTTACCGGGTCTGAAGCTCTTTAAAATCTCATCACTAGTTGGAAGTTCACCATGCAGCTCTCTGAACTCAGTTTCATTGGGGATAATCCAATCGCACAAAGCTAACAACTCTGCAGAAATCTCCTGAAACGGAGCAGGATTTAAAACTGTTGTGCAGCCACGAGCCTTTGCTGCCTTAAAGGCCGCAAGCGTGACCTCTTGCTTGATTTCACATTGCGCAACCACAACAGATAGCTCTGCGATTGAGTTAATCGCCTCAACCGCCTTTGAAATCTCGATCTCATGATTTGCGCCAGGAATAATGATGATCCGGTTTTCACCATTTCCATCAACCCAGATATGGGCAACACCATTAGGTGTCGAGCTAGTTTCAACAAATCGAGAATCAATTCCAACCTTCACAAAGTTCTCAGCAATAGCCGAGCCAAAAACATCATTACCTAGCTTTCCGATGAAGTGAACTTGAGCACCACAGTGAGCCGCCATCACAGCTTGATTGGCACCCTTTCCTCCAAAACCGGTGGTGAAAAGCTGGCCCGCTAGGGTTTGGCCGGGCTCTGGCAGCACATCGGCGTAGGCGGTTAAATCCATCATTGCACTGCCTACGACAGCGATAACCGCCGGTTGTACTCCAATAGATTGCATACCGCTAGGCTAGCGGTTATGAGTAAAACTTCAATCATTTTGGATGTAGATACCGGTGTAGATGATGCCTTCGCAGTGCTCTTTGCTGCGCTCCATCCAGATATCAACCTATTGGGCGTTACATGTGTCGATGGAAATACCAACGTTGATCAAGTTGTAGCAAACACCTTCAAGGTTCTAGATGCTGCAGGTGCTGGCGACATTCCAGTTGCACGTGGAGCCATAAAGCCACTTCTGGGTAAGAGCCAGTATGCCGAGTATGTGCATGGCGCAGATGGCATGGGAGATTTAGGAATCGCACCTTCAAGCCGAAAGGTTGATTCGCGAACAGCTGTCGAGCTACTCAGAGATTTAATTGAGCAATCAAAGGAGCCTGTAACGATCGTTCCTTTAGCACCATTAACCAACATCGCATTGTTTTTGCGCGCCTTTCCGGAAACTGCAAAAAAGGTTCACCGAATTGTTTTAATGGGAGGCTCAGCATCAGCTGGAAATGCAACCGCAGCTGCAGAGTTCAATGTTTGGCATGACCCCGAAGCTGCTGCAATTGTCTTCCAAAGTGGTGTTCCAATAACGATGTACGGCCTAGATGTCTTTATGCGCCCTGGCATTACTCGCGAACAAGCAACACAGATGCAGAGTTCAAGTAATAAAGCTGCGCAATTTGGCGGATCGCTGGCACTGGCATTTATGGAACGTCTCGGAGTTTCTCCGGTGACACTAGGTGATTACGGCGCAGTTGCTAGCGTGATTCGTCCAGATCTCTTTACAACTGAGATGTTTGATGTCGTTGTCGATACCTCTGCTGGTCCTGCACGTGGTCAAACAATTGTTGATCGCCGCGATGCATTCTTAAGAGAGCTTGAACCATTAGATCTTGAGGACTCAGCAAAGGTGCGAGTTACCCTGGATCTAGATGTTGAAGGTGTGCAAGATCTGTGGCTAAAAACCATTAATTCTTAATGGTTTAAGGGGCTACAAGCCGATTGGATGCCAGACCGTCTTAGCCTCCATAAAGGCGATAATGCGACCAGGATCTGCTGATTTGAAGGAGTGAATTCGCTTCAAGTTTTCAGCACCTGCAACCTTGATCTCTGAGTGCATCTTTGCTGGGACACCTGAGATATCCATCGCATCAATATCCATGTGTGATGCCATCCAGGGCGCTATCTCTTCCTTTTTACCGGTCAAGATATTGATGACTCCATGTGGCAAATCACTTGTCGCCAGTACTTCAGCAAATGTCATTGCAGACAATGGCGCTCTAGTACTAGCCAAGACAATCACTGTGTTGCCAGAGGTAATGATTGGTGCCACTACATCGATCAAGCCAAGAAGTGATGGCGCTTCAGGAGCAATCGCTGCAACAACTCCCATGCTCTCTGGAATCGTAAAGTTATAGAAAGGCCCGGCAACCGGATTAGTTGATCCTGAAAGAGATGCAATCTTGTCTGTCCAGCCGGCATACCAAACTAAACGATCGACTGAATCAGTTACCTCTTTCTCGGCCTTTACCTTTGTAACTCCGGTAACGGCAATAATTTCATCAACAAACTGTGCACGACGACCTTCAAGCATCTCGGCGATGCGATACAAAATCTGTCCACGGTTGTAAGCGGTTGCCTTATTCCAGCCAGCGTGCGCAGCACGTGCTGCAACTACTGCATCACGTAAATCTTTGCGTGATGCAAGGCATGGGTTAGCAATGAACGCACCCTTTGCACTCTTTACCTCGTAAGTGCGTCCTGACTCGGTGCGAGGGAATGCGCCGTTGATGTATAGCTTGTAAGTCTTCTTTACATCGATTCGATTACTCATGGCTGACTCCCTTCAAATATGCAGACAGGCCGTGACGTCCACCTTCGCGGCCCCACCCCGATTCCTTGTATCCACCAAATGGTGATGTTGGATCAAATTTATTAAAGGTATTTGCCCAGATAACGCCGGCGCGCAGCTGCTGAGATGCCCACAAGGTACGTGAGCCCTTCTCGCTCCAAATGCCAGCAGACAAGCCAAATGGGGTGTTATTGGCCTTTTCAATCGCCTCTTGTGGTGTTCTGAAGGTCAGAACTGATAACACCGGACCAAAGATCTCTTCACGAGCGATTCGATGTGCCTGGGTAACGCCGGTAAAGATTGTTGGAGCAAACCAGAAACCCTTACCTGGTAGATCACATGCTGGGCTCCAGCGCTCTGCACCTTCTGCATCACCTGCGGCGGCAAGTTCGGTGATCTTGGCAAGTTGTTCCTTGCTATTAATCGCACCGACATCAGTGTTCTTATCCATGGGATCACCGACACGGATCTTTTCCATCCGGTTCTTGAGCTTGTGCAAAACCTCTTCTGCAACATTTTCCTGCAAAAGCAAACGAGATCCAGCACAGCACACATGTCCTTGATTAAAGAAGATACCGTTAACGATTCCTTCAACGGTTTCATCAATTGGTGCATCATCAAAAACAATATTGGCGGCTTTGCCACCTAGCTCTAAGGTCACACTCTTTTTAGTTGGAGCAACTGCGCGAGCAATAATCTTTCCAACTTCAGTTGATCCTGTAAATGCAATCTTGTCGATTCCGGGGTGATTAACAATCAAGGCACCCGTTGAGCCATCTCCGGTAACAATGTTTACTACACCTGCCGGAAGTTCGGCTTGTTGGCAAACTTCAGCAAACAAAAGCGCTGTTAATGAGGTTGATTCTGCTGGCTTTAGGACAACTGTGTTTCCTGCAGCCAACGCTGGTGCGACCTTCCAGGCCAACATCAACAGCGGAAAGTTCCAAGGAATAATCTGCCCGGCAACACCAAGTGGCTTTGGCGATGTACCAACTCCGGCGTACTCAAGCTTGTCCGCCCAGCCTGCATGGTAGAAAAAGTGTGCCGCGGCTAGTGGAATATCTGTATCGCGTGATTCGCGGATCGGCTTGCCGTTATCGAGAGTCTCTAGCACTGCAAATTCACGTGCACGCTCCTGCATGATTCGAGCGATGCGGTATAGGTACTTTCCGCGCTCTTTGCCAGACATCTTTGACCAAGTTGTTGTGTACGCCTTACGAGCCGCCTTAACCGCTGCATCTACCTCGGTCTTGCCAGCTAATGCGATCTGGCTCAGCACCTCTTCAGTTGCTGGGTTAATGGTCGGGAAGTGCTTGCTTCCTGCTACAAACTTTCCGCCGATGAAGTGGCCATACTTTGGCTTGATGGAAACCACCGCTCGTGATTCAGGTGCTGGGGCGTATTCGAAGCTCATTGTTTTCTCCACTAATCCATCGTTACATACTGAGGGCTTGAGTAATAACCTTCATCTAACTTCATGCGCTGCATCAATAGATCATTGAGCAAAGCACTTGCGCCAATCCGAAATAGCTTCGGATTAAGCCAATCTGGTCCAACTGTTTCATTTACTAAAACCAATTGCTTGATCGCATCCTTTGTAGTTCTGATTCCACCTGCAGGCTTTACGCCAATACGAGTGTTTGTCATCTCGTAGAAATCACGGACAGCTTCTAGCATCACAAGAACAACCGGAGGAGTTGCAGCTGGTGCTACCTTGCCCGTTGAGGTCTTGATGAAATCCGCACCCGCTGCCATGGCTAAGAAAGATGCTTTACGAACATTGTCGTAGGTAACAAGTTCGCCAGTCTCAAAGATGACCTTAAGGTGGGCCTTGTCTGCGCACACCTGCTTAATCTGCACAATCTCATTGAAAACATCGATGTAACGACCGGCAAGAAACGCTCCGCGGTCAATCACCATGTCGATTTCAGCTGCTCCTGCATCAATGGCATCCTGGGTATCTTGAATTTTGACCGGCATCGATGCTCGGCCCGAAGGAAATGCTGTAGAGACTGCAGCTACCGGAACATGCTGCCCGCCAATCAAATCCAGGTGGGTGCGAGCCACAGAAACCATGTCGTTATAAACGCAGACCGCACCAACACTTGGAACGGTTGAGTCTGTTGGATCTGGGCGAACCGCCTTTGTACACAAAGCTTTTACCTTGCCCGGGGTGTCTGCACCCTCCAGAGTTGTTAAATCCACCATGGTGATTGCGGTTTCAATAGCCCAACGCTTTGAAGATGTTTTAATGCTGCGAGTTGCCAGCATTGCAGCACGAGCTTCTGCACCGACCTGGTCGACACCAGAAAGATTGTTGAGGTAGCTCTTTAGCGAGGCTTCTGTGCCATCGACTAAACCGTAAAAACTCACGATAACAATTCCTTCAGCGGTGGTCGTAGTTGATCCAAAACCAGTTGAGCGGTCTTTGAATCCCTTTCAATTGCCTCAATGTAACACTTCATCTTTGCCTCAGTACCGCTTGGGCGGATGATGATTCGCACACCGCCATCAAGCCAGATACGAACACCATCGGTAGGTGGCAAACCATCTGTTGGTTGTGCTAAATCATCGATTGAGGTAACTGATCGTCCAGCAATCTCCTGTGGTGGATTACTGCGCAAGCCACCCAGAATCACACCTACCTTAGAAAGATCACTTAAACGGATTGAGATTTGTTCTGTCGCATGAAAACCATGACGTGACCAAACCTCATCCAGTAAATCAAGAAGGGTTTTACCTTCAGCGGCCAAGTCAGTTGCAATTTGTGCCAGTGCAATCGCAGCCGAGACTCCATCTTTGTCATTTACAGTTGCCGAATCAACGGCATAGCCAAGAGCCTCTTCGTAGCCAAAGGTGAGGTTTTCAATCTTTGCTAGCCATTTAAATCCGGTAAGGGTTTCCTTAAACTCGAGGTTGTAATGAGCGGCAATCTTTTTCACAATAGATGAAGAAACAATTGAGTTGGCAAAGATCCCGGAATCAACCTTTCGAGCGATAGATTCAGCGAAAATCGCACCTAATTCATCTCCACGCAGCATTCGCCAACCCGTTGCTGGATCATTAATCGCAGCTGCGCATCTATCGGCATCTGGATCATTGGCGATTACTAGATGTGCATCAAAAGCTTTTGCAGTTTCAAGTGCGAGATCAATCGCGCCTGGCTCCTCTGGATTAGGAAAGGCAACAGTTGGAAAATCAGGGTCTGGCTTAGCTTGTGCTTCGACCAGAATTGGCGATTGGAATCCGGCTTTGTGAAACACTCTTTGAATTGTTTCAGTTCCAACACCGTGCATCGCTGTGTAGACAATCTTGAGTGTTCCGGGATTGCTTGCTAGCGAGGCTGTGCGATCGATGTACTTTTCAACAATCTCTTCACCTAAAACTTCCCATACCTTTGCGCGAGGTTGAGAGCTAAGTGAGCTCACCGCATCAATCTTGGCTGCGATCGCTTCATCGGTTGGAGAAACAATCTGTGATCCGCGGTAGTAAATGCCATCTACGGTGCCGCCTAGGTACACCTTGTAACCATTATCTTGTGGTGGGTTATGGCTAGCGGTAACCATGATTCCAACATCGCATTTCAACTCATTTGTTGCAAAGGCTAAAACAGGAGTTGGCAGTGGACGGGGTAATACATAAACCTTCATACCTGCACCGCTCATAATTTCAGCGGTCTCAAAGGTGAAATCTTCGGAGCCATAACGTGCATCGCGACCAATAACGACAGAGGTTAGGTTGCGCTCCTTCATGTAAGCAACGATCCCTGACGCTGCACGCCCTACAACTGCGCGATTCATTCCAGATGGACCAGGCCTTATTGGTCCACGCAAACCTGCGGTACCAAACTGTAGAAAACCATTAAATGAAGCACTCAGTTCAGCTTCATTGCCAGAGTCAAGCCACTGCTGTAACTGCGCAGCGGTTATTGGATCTGGATCATCTGCGATCCAGGCTTGTACTTCCCGCTCTAATGAGTGATCCATGTGCTTAGAGTAACTTCGGAATAACCCCTTTGAGAAGTGCACCCATACGGTCGGCCGCCGCCTTACCTGCAGCGATTACCTCTTCATGGTTAAGCTTTTCACCAGTTACTCCAGCTGCAGCATTTGTGACTAAAGAGATACCGAGAACTTCAGCGCCTAATGCATGTGCGGCAATCGCTTCTGGAACTGTAGACATTCCAACAAGATCTGCACCCATTGTTCGCATCATCAAAATCTCAGCTGGAGTTTCGTAGGTTGGTCCACGCCAATGAACGTACACACCCTCTTGAAGTGATGAATCCTCTTTTTTAACAATCTCTCGAATTCGCTTGCTGTACAGATCTGTTAAATCAACAAATGTTGCACCAGATAGTGGTGAGACAGCGGTCAATGAGATGTGATCACGAATCAAAACTGGCTGACCAACTGAGTAAGCGGTATTTATTCCGCCGCAAGCATTGGTCAAGATAACAACCTTGCAACCTGCTTTAACCGCTGTGCGAACACTGTGCACAACAGGTTCGATGCCCTTGCCCTCGTACAAATGTGTTCTACCTAAGAAAACCAGTGCGCGAAGTTTTTTTCCATCGCTTTCAATCTCATACGAACGGACCTTGCCAGAGTGACCTTCAACCGCTGGAGCAAAAAATCCGGTGAATTCTTCTGCGTTGCACTCAAAAACCGGTGTTCCAAGTGCATCAACCGCACTAACCCATCCAGAGCCCATTACTAATGCAACATCATGGTGAGCTATTCCGGTCTTTGCGGCGATCTCCTTTGCTGCTTGTTCAGCGGCAGCCAGTGGATCTTTATAGAGCAGTTCGGTCTGTGTCATGCGGCAATAATGTCACAAAGAGGGCGTGTACCGCCTCTTACTTCATGCCCTTTACCTCAGGCCATGAATAGCCAAGATTGGCAAAAGCTTTGCGAACAAATGGCATCGAGATTCCGACAACATTTGTGTAATCGCCTTCAATTGAGGGGATAAATGGAGAACTAAACCCATCGAGAGTAAATCCACCTGCAACATGCAATGGCTCCTCGGTAGCAACGTAATCTGCAATCTCTTCATCGCTCATGTGATCAAAGGTGACTCGAGTCGTTACTCGATCAGAGATTTCGATGTCTTTAGCTGTGTCGATGATGCAGTGTCCAGTGTGCAGTAAACCTGAATTACCGCGGACTCGCATTGCACGCTCAGTTGCGATCTTGGGCGTTGCTGGCTTTCCCAGAGATTGGCCATCAAACTCAAAGGTTGAGTCACAACCAATAATGATTGCCGGAAAATCAATCTGCTCACGAACGGTATGGGCCTTTGTAATTGCCAGAGCGATCACCATGTCGGCAGGGGAGAGAGAGTTGAAAAACTCAGTCTCTTCATCCACATGGCTAACAATTATCTTTGGCGATAGTCCAGCAGACTCCAAAAGCCGGCGACGACTGGTTGATTGTGATGCTAAAACAATTGTTGTCATGGATATCAAACCTTCTGGCTCTTTAAGTGAAGTGACCTTCAGTACAGCGCTAACAGTATCGGTACATCTACGATAAGCCTGTGAGTAAAACCTTTCCAACCGTTGGCATTGTTGCCGATGATGCTCTGGCTCATTTGTATCGTGCTCCAGCCAGCTCCTTGGGAGTAGAGCTGGTCTACTGTGATTCTCAGGATGCGTTTCAGAGCAATCTTGCACAGTGTGATGTTGTCACGACTGTCGAACAATCTAATGCGGTGCTTATCGCCAAAAGGTTACAGACAGATGGAGTTACTGTACGTCCCTCATTTGCAGCACTCACTTTTTCAAAGGAAAAATTTAATGCAAAGAGCGATCAGGAATCTCACATATGTGTTTTGGTCGCTCGCTCACCACATGGCCAAGCAACAACATGGGCACCAACCCAGATTTTCAATGCCAATGGCAAGTGGGTCATGAGCATTACTCCGGCACCTGAATTGTCAGATCAATTGCGAGAAAAGGCTCAACAATTGGCGCTAGATTTTTCTGCACAAGCCGAAGCATTTGGAGTAGTTGCCGTTCAAATGTCGGTCAAAGGGCAAGAGATAACGATTGCCAATGTAGAGATGCACCCGCATGCATCTGGCAACTGGACATTAGATGGCTCTGTAACAGATCAGTACGAGCAACATTTGCGAGCGATTCTAGATTTACCCTTGGGTGATCCTTCAATGTCTGCCAAGTATGTTGTTACCGGAAATGTCTACTGTGGTGAGAAAACCAATATGTATCGACCTTACCTACATCTGATGGCTCGCACGCCTGCGCTTAAGTTTCACCAGTACAAGAGCCCACTTAATCCAGGTGATTTAACTGGACACATAACCCTTGCCGGTGATGATCTACCTCAAGTTATTGAAGAGATTGAACACGCCCTTGCTTATATGCAGGCAGAGATTGACGAGTAAAAGTTAGCGAGCCCGATACTCAATTGCTGGACAGCGATCCATAACAGTTAACAAACCAGCTGCCTGAGCACGTGCTACAGCAGCTTCATCGATAACATCAAGTTGTAGCCAAACCGCCTTAGCGCCAATAGCAATCGCTTCATCAACTACTGAACCAACTAATTGTGAGTTAACAAAACAATCAACTACATCAACTGGTACTGGTATTTCACTCAGAGATTTGTAACCGTTTTCTCCATGTACAACCTCACCCTTTGGGTGTACCGGAATTATGTGATGACCTTTATCCTTAAGTAATTGAGCAACACCAAAAGCTGCACGTTCAGGGTTGTTACCCAGTCCGACTACTGCCCAGGTTTTAAGTGCCAGGACAGCATCAATTGTCTCTTTTGTATTAATCGGTACGACCTAAAGCGTGGAACTTCCAACCAGCCTTGCGCCATAGCTCGCGATCTAGCATGTTGCGTCCATCGATGATGATCTTTGACTTAACTAGCGGAGCAATCGCGGCAGGATCAATCTGTCGGTACTCCTTCCACTCAGTTAAGTGCAAGATCAGATCTGCATCCTTAAGGGCATCTGTAACAACTTCTTGGTACTGAAGGTTAGGGAAACGCTTGCGTGCAGGCTCAATGCCTTGAGGATCATGAACAACAACAATTGCACCAGCTGCTTGCAACTGTGCCGCGATATCAAGTGCTGGGGAGTCACGCACATCATCGCTATCAGGCTTAAATGTGGCACCCAAAACAGCGATCTTGTACTTAGTTAAATCCTCAGAGAGCTCACCACGAACAACATCGATAACACGTTGACGCGCACGAAGGTTGATTGCATCGATTTCACGCAAGAATTCAAGTGCTTGTTTAGCACCTAGCTCTTCAGCACGTGCCATAAATGCACGAATATCCTTAGGAAGACATCCGCCACCAAATCCAATACCTGCTTGCAAGAAACGGTTACCGATTCGTGGGTCGTAACCAATCGCCTTTGCCAAAACGGTGACATCGCCACCTGCGGCTTCGCAAACTTCAGCCATCGCATTAATAAATGAGATCTTGGTTGCAAGGAATGAGTTAGCGGCAACCTTGACTAATTCAGAAGTTGGAAGATCTGCGCGAATCCAAGGAGTTCCTAATGCGATAACAGGTTCGTAAACCTCTTTTAGAATCTCCTCTGCGCGATCATTGGCAACACCGACAACTAATCGGTTTGGAGTCAAGGTATCTTCTACTGCAAAGCCTTCACGAAGAAACTCTGGGTTCCAGGCTAAATCTGCTTGCGGTGCAATCTTTGCTAACTCATCACGCAAGCCTTGAGCGGTTCCAACTGGCACAGTTGATTTACCAACTACAAGTGAACCTTCCTTGAGATGAGGCGCGATCGCAGTAACAGCAGACTTCACATATGTCAGATCTGCAGCCAAGCCATCTTTGCTTTGAGGTGTTCCAACACAGACGAAGTGAACATCTGCATCCTTGACCGCTGAAAAATCAGTTGTAAATGAGAGTCGTCCAGTTTTCATCTCTTGCTCAAGCAAGGTGTCTAAACCTGGTTCGTAGAAGGGCAACTTTCCGCTTTGTAGCAGGGCGACCTTTTCGGGATCTGTATCCACGCCAACAACGGTGAAACCTAGAGAGGACATACATGCAGCGTGGGTGGCTCCGAGATAACCGCAGCCAACTACCGAGAGAGTTAAAGTCATGCGGGAGAGTTTACTTCAGAGCCCCGCAAGGATTTTCATCAGCGGTACGAGTCTTAAATTTATCGATCACAGTTGGCTTTGCTGGTGTTGTTGATGAAGCCGATGGTGATGGGGTTACCTCATCTGTAAGGGGTAAATCCTCACGAATTCGATTAAATAGTTCTGGGGCAAGTTCTGGATCCCAAGTCACAACTGATCCAACACCGGGAACTCGTGCGTTGGTGTTTCCCAGTGGAATAGTCAGAGTACGGACATTGCTAGAAGAGAGATTCTTCATCTGCTTTGCAAGGGTGAGTAGATCACTCTTGTTGAGCTCTGAATCAGTTTTAACAGTTGCAATCGCTGCATTAAAGAAGTTAACAAGCTTTACTGGGTTTAGTAAAACACCGGTGCTTGTTACCTTGCGCAGCACAGCACTCATAAACTGCTGTTGACGTTGCATGCGACCAAGATCGCCCATGCCATCAAAGTCTCGTGTGCGGACATACTTCAAAGCTTCGACACCATTAAGTGTATGAACACCTGCCGGAAGTACTAAGTGGCTACCTGGGTCATCAATGTCGCGCTTGGTACACACTTCAATTCCACCAAGTGCATCAACCATGCCGGCAAAGCCAGCAAAGCCGATTTCGATGTAATGATCAATGCGAATTCCGGTTTCACTCTCAACAGTTTCGATCAAGAGTGATGGGCCTCCAAAGGCAAAGGCGGCATTAATTTTTCCCTTTGCAGCAGGAATGATTCTGGTTTTATCTAATGATGATGGATGCTCAGGAATTGTTACTAAAGAGTCACGCGGAATCGAAATAATTGTTGCTTTGTCGCGTGCTTTAGAGATGTGAACGATAAGCATTGTGTCTGAACGCGAACCAGCCGCGGTCTTTGTGCTTCCTACCCGAAGCAGCTTCATCTGTTCCTTAGTCAGACCCTCACGTGTATCTGAACCCACTAACAAATAGTTGAGAGCTTTATTGGGCTTATCTGGACGGTTATCTACTGTGCCGAAGGCATCAATGCGGTTGATGGCCCCGCTGATCTGACCCAGACCTAGCCAAGAAAAGGCGGAGATAAGAACTACTCCCACAGATAGTGAGGTAATAATCCGAATTGCCCGCGTTGATTTCACTGTCAGAGAGTACTTGAGCGATAGCGTGTGCGGGTTATGTCGACATCAGCGAACACGTTATATGGCTCACCGAAGCGAGAAATCTCGGTCATCCTGCCTGTCCTCAATGAGGAGAAGTATCTGGCCGATTCAGTGAACTCAATCCTGTCCCAGAGTTTTTCGGGCGCGATAGAGGTAATCCTTGCTGTGGGTCCTTCTCATGATGCGACGATGGAGATTGCTAAATCTCTCGAAGCCAAGGATTCACGGGTAGTTGTAGTTGAGAATCCAACTGGCAAAACAGCTGCAGGACTTAACCGAGCGATTGCTGCATCTCGTTACTCGATCATCGTTCGAGTAGATGGCCACTCACAAATTCCAATTGATTACTGCGAAACAGCTTTTCAGATTCTAAGCGACACTGGTGCGGTAAATGTAGGCGGGGTAATGGCTGCAGAAGGTGTCTCTTTATTTGAGCGCTCAGTTGCTCGAGCTATGAGAAGCCCACTCGGAGTCGGCGCATCTCGTTTTCATACAGGGGGAGGCGCTGGAGAATCAGACACGGTGTATCTCGGGTGTTTCAGAAAAGAGGCGCTACTTGCTGTTGGTGGCTTTGATGAGAGTTTTACTCGAGCACAAGACTGGGAGTTAAACTTTCGTTTACGAGAAAATAGTGGCTTGATTTACTTTGATCCACGTTTAACAGTTACATATCGCCCTCGCTCGACGGTTAAAGCGCTCGCAAAACAGTACTTCGAATACGGTCGCTGGAGACGAGTAGTTTCTCGCAGACATCAAGGGACAATTAATTACAGATACCTTGCACCTCCATTTACCGTTCTTGCCACATCGGTATCCATCCTTTTAGGCACAGCTGTATCTCCACTTTTCTTTATTCCAGCACTTGTTTATTCAGTGTTTATCCTGGGATCTTCGGCAGTTATTGGTAAGAGCATGGGTGAAACTCTTTGTTTGCCTACAATTTTGCTCACAATGCATATTTCATGGGGGCTTGGATTTCTCACATCGCCGAAGTCGCTAGCCCCTGCGGTAACCTTGCATCCGTGAGCACTCCATTACAGGTTTATGAGCCATTTAGGGCTGGCCTGCCTAAGCTCGGCAAATACTGGAAATCGCTCTGGTCGCGCAGAACCTTTATCTCCGAATACTCCAAATCCGAACTCCGTGAACAGCATTTTGACTCTGTTTTTGGTCAGATGTGGTTGGTGCTCAACCCACTATTACTTTCAGGCGTTTACTTTATTTTGATTGTAATTATTGGTGGAACCACCGATAGCACACGTTACGTGCACCTGACCGCAAGCCTTTTCCTCTTTTACTTGGTAGCAAACTCACTCACTGGTGGCGTGAAGTCAATTACAGCCGGTCAACGCTTAATCTTGAATACAGCTTTCCCACGAATCATGCTGCCAATCTCAGCCGTAGTAATCGCCATCTTTAAATTCATCCCAACTCTTATAGTCTTTTTAGTTATCAAAGCGATTATGGGATCACCATTTTCAATTGAAATGTTGTGGGCGATTCCAATTTTGTTAATTACTCTCTTTCTTGCATTAGGTTTATCAATCACAATCTCATGCATCAATGTTTACTTCCGAGACATCGCAAGTTTCTTGCCATATCTAACAAGAACACTTTTGTACTTATCGCCTATTTTGTATGAAGCCTCTGCCTTAAATCCAAATCTCAAGGCGCTCGAGATTGTGAACCCGTTGTTCCCAATTCTGGATTCCTGGTCTCGTGCTTTAGTGCAGGGAGAAGTTCCTCAAACAGCAAGCATGCTTCAGGGATTAGCTTGGGCTACAGGTATCTTCTTTATCGGCACTTACTTCTTCTTATCGAGGGAGCGTGAGTTCGCTGTCCGCCTCTAAACTTCAAAAGACAAATGAGCTCGCAGTTTCGATTAGAAATGTTGGGCTTACCTACACCACTGCAATTGATCGCAGACCAACTCTAAAGGCGCGCGTAAAGGCGCTTGGTCGCGGAGGAAAGCAGACACGTGTTGTACGCGCACTTGATGACATCAACCTAGATATTGAGTACGGACAAGTTTTAGGTGTAATCGGAACCAACGGCGCAGGCAAATCATCATTGATGCGTTGTGTTGCAGGAATTTTGCCCCCATCACAAGGACGCATCGAGGTCTACGGATCTGTCAGCACATTGTTGGCTTTGGGTGTTGGTTTTAACCCATCAATGTCAGGGCGAGACAATGTCTTTTTAGGTGGATTGGCAGCTGGAATGTCGCGTGAGGAGATCGAAGGCCACTTTGATGAGATCGCAGATTTCTCTGAACTAGGCGAGGCGATCGATGCCCCAATGCGCACATATTCATCAGGAATGTATGCACGATTGGCTTTCTCAGTGGCGGCGACGGTACGGCCAGATATTTTGATTATTGATGAGGCTCTTAGTACAGGCGATGCAAAGTTTAAAGAAAAAAGTCTCAATCGGGTCAAGGAGCTTCGCAGCGATGATCGGGCTTTGATCCTTGTTAGCCATGCGATGCAAACATTGCGCGAGACTTGCAATGATGTTGCTTGGTTGCACAAGGGTAAGTTGATTCAGCGAGGCGAGCCAAATCAAGTAATCGATGCCTATCAAGAGTTTCTCCACCTTGGAAAGAGTGCAGCAATTGATGAGGATGTTTAAACCCTTAGCTTTCCTTTTGTCTTTTGCACTGATTGCCCCGCCACAAGCCTCTGCTGCTGTTGTCCCAACTGAGTTTGCAATCACTGGCGCTGGTTATGGGCACGGGGTAGGGCTTAGCCAAATAGGTGCACGTTCAAAGGCACTTGCAGGTGAAACAGCAACTGCAATTCTTAATTATTATTACAAAGATGTAGTCATTCAGCCCATGGATGATTCAAAGATCTTGCGAGTCAATGTTGGACACTTGCTAAGCACTGCCCGAATAGCAACTTCAACCCCTGATGCAACCTTGCAGATATTTAGTGGTGATATTGGCGATGCTCAAGATGTAATCCCGATCGCCGTGGTGCCAGTTAGAAGCTCGCTCAATTTTTCGATTCTTGGCTCAACAGTTGTACCCAGTGTTGTTACTGGTAAGCAGGTAACAAGTTTGCCAAGGAATAGAGTCTTCACAGTTCGCTGGAGCGGTACTCGTTATATGCCAGGAGTTGACGGAGTTGTGTCACTTACTCATTCAAATGCGACAGTGAGATATCGATACGGGCAAATGCAGTTCAGAGCGGTCAGAGCATCGACATTAGGTTTCAGAATTGAAGTAACTAACTCAGTTCGTTTAGCAGATGAGTATCTATGGGGAATTAGTGAGGTGCCGTCATCCTGGCCAGCAGCTGCGCTAGAGGCCCAAGCAATCGCTTCTAGAACATACGCCTTAAGCAAAGCCGGGATTTACCGTGCCGCTTGCGACTGTGATTTATACGGTGAGATATCTGATCAAAAGTTTCTTGGATATGCAAAGGAGACAGAAAGAGGAGGCTGGGGAAAGTTCTGGACTGCAGCTGTGAACAACACCGCAGGTTTAACGCTGACCCAAAACAATCTTCCGATCGCTGCTTTCTTTGGAAGTTCAACCGGTGGCTTGACCGAAACCGCGTTTAACGCCTGGGGAAGTGAACGCGCCTTCACGCAGATTGTGCCCGATCCAGGAAGTTTAGATCCAAAACTCAATCCACGATTCTTTAGCTGGAATCGCTCTGTGACTCAAGCATCGGTAGCACTCGCCTTTGCTTTACCAGATGTACTTACGCTTGAAATCATCTCAAAAAACTTGAGCGGAACCGTTGCATCAATTAGAGCAACATCTAGTACTGGTGTTCAAAGAACGCTCCGCGGCGAAACCTTTAGAAGTCGAACAAAGATTCCATCTGCCTACTTTGATTTAGTTGGCGTGCAGAATGCTGTTGAGCCCACCCCAAGTCCCAGTCCGTAAAACTACCTCTAGTGATCCATCTAGTGAGTTTCGACGGAACAACAAGTTACTTGCTCCAGAAAGTGTTCCAGCCTTAACAACATCGCCATCTGGCAACTTAACCTTTGCGGCAGCTGTTATGTAAGTTCCAGCCTCGATCACACAGTTATCACCAAGTGAAATTCCTAAACCAGAGTTTGCTCCAAGTAAGCACTTTTCCCCGATAGAGATAACTTCTTTGCCACCACCGCTGAGTGTTCCCATGATGGATGCTCCACCACCAACATCGGTGCCATCTCCAACGATTACACCTGCAGAGATTCTTCCCTCCACCATTGATGTTCCAAGTGTTCCAGCGTTGAAGTTAACAAATCCTTCATGCATAACCGTTGTACCTGATGCAAGATGTGCGCCAAGACGAACACGATCGGCATCTGCAATTCGAACTCCAGAAGGAACTACGTAATCAACCATTCGTGGAAACTTATCGACACCGTAAACAGTCACATGTCCATGTGCGGCCTTGAGTCGCGCGCGTGTAATTTCAAAACCTTCTACCTCACATGGACCAACAGAGGTCCACACAACATTGCTTAAGATTCCGAAGATTCCATCAAGCGCTAGCCCGTGTGGCTTAACGAGGCGATGAGATAACAAATGAAGGCGAAGGTACGCATCAGCTGCATTTGCTGGTGGTTGCGTAATATCAATTTCAACACTTACAACTTCACGCGAAACACCACGCGCCTCATCGGTTCCGGTAAGTGCTGTTAACTCAGTTGGCGCAGATCCTGAGAGCGAGGACAAGGAAGGGGTTGGGAACCACACATCAAGGGTTGTTCCCTTAGCGATTGTTGCGATTCCGTGGCCAGATGCGATGGTCGTCATGTCCTAAGCCTAGCCTCTATTGTTAGCCGCATGCGTATTGCCGTCTTCTGCTCATCATCACCCACGATAGATGACAAGTATGTAGAGCTTGCATACGAGTTAGGCAAGGGGATCGCTGCA
>CAZQNP010000014.1:22138-25659 GCA_964594645.1 uncultured Candidatus Planktophila sp.
CGTTTTGAGTTAACCTCACTTTCGCCACAATCGACTCGATTTGATTGGTCTGAGGAAGTTCTTGCGCCGCGTGCGGTATTTCTGCTCATTGCACCTGGTTTATACGTAGGTGTGCGTATCTCGCTCTCGACCTTACGGCGCCATCTGCAACAAAGGAAGTAAAGTTGTGCCATGGGCAAGCAACCGCAAACACTGGCGCAAGCCCTTGCCACATTGCCTGAAGAAGAGCGCATCATCTTGACGATGCACTACCTAAAGTCGATGAGCGCCGCCGAAATCGCATCTTTGCTCGGGGTTCCCGAACGCTCAGTGGCTGCAATTATTAGCCAGGGCAGGTCCCGATTGAGCGCGATTCTGGGCATTTGAGCCCAATCTCGATTTCGCACTAATGCTCTATGTGCGAGATACTTACCCCCTTGCTTCACAACGGCAGTACCAACGATTTAGAGGAGACTCCACATGGCAGCCATGAAACCCCGCACTGGTGATGGTCCTATGGAGGTAACAAAGGAAGCTCGCTCACTTGTGATGCGTATCCCACTCGAAGGCGGCGGACGTTTGGTTGTCGAAATGAACGCCGAAGAAGCAAACAACTTGAGCGCAGCTCTTCACGCAGCTGTTGCTCTCGTTAAGAAGTAATTTCTCGCTGTAGGCACTAGCCTTTCCAATCATGTCAGCACTGCCACACAATGCGCCCCTTGAGATTTCCAAGGCGGTTAACGCAGACTCCATAGCGTTAGGTTTCCTAAAGAACTCTGATAGCAGCTTTGAGTTTGTTGGCCCTCTTGCATCTGAGATTGAAAAGTATTTTGGCCTCAATCTCGTCGATGAGTTAACTTTCTTCTCTCCAACTGGAAAAGCAGGCGAGTTGTTTGAAGTTCCAGTAAGTGCTCCAGATTCACAAACTGATCGAATCTTTTTAGTAGGCGTCGGCGATCAAAGCGGGTCTGCCGCTCGAGCAGCTGGTGCAGCAATTGGTCGCAAGGTTCGCGGCAAGAACACAACCGTTTACTCAGCTTGCGTACTCAAAGAGGTTAAATCACATGCAATCTCAATTGCACTCGGTGCTTGGGTTTGGAATTTAAAGACTGACAAAAAGAAAGAGGAGCCAACAATTTTGGTTGGTAGCAAGGATGCACAAGCGATCAAAGATGCTGCATCAATTGCAAAGGCGATCTGCCGAACACGCGATTTGATTCACACACCTGCAAATATCAAGACTCCAGCTTGGATGGGTAAGCAAGCAGAGGATTTTGCAAAGGGCACAGGCCTTAAGGTCGAAATCTTTGCAGGCGCTGCACTTAAAGATTTTGGCGGATTACGCGCAGTTGGTGGTTCTTCTCCAAAGCCAGGTCCGCGCATGATTAAAGTTTCATACCAACCAAAATCAAAGAAGAAGTCAGCAAAGGCTTTGCCACATGTGGTTTTAGTGGGCAAAGGAATTACCTTTGATACAGGTGGAATTTCACTTAAGCGCCCTTACGACACCATGATGGCGATGAAGAGCGATATGGCAGGCTCTGCCGCAATTCTTGGAACCCTCACCGCACTCGAAGAGCTACAGCCAAATGTTCGCGTCACCGCGCTCATGATGATGGCTGAAAACGCTATTTCAGCCACCGCGCAGCGCCCAAGCGATGTCATTAAGCATTACGGCGGAACAACAGTCGAAGTAATCAATACAGATGCTGAAGGTCGCCTAGTTCTTGCCGATGGATTGGCATATGCAGATGCACATCTTGATCCAGATTATTTAATTGATATTGCGACCCTTACCGGTGCAGCAACACTTGGCTTAGGTCGTCAATATGCAGCGATGTACACCCGCGATAACTCCTTAGCTGCTCAACTTTCAAAGGCCGGAGAAACAAGCGGTGACCGCGTATGGCACATGCCGCTAGTTGATGATTACAAAGAAGCGTTGCGAAGTGATATCGCTGATTTGAATCACACCGCAGATAAAGGAAAGTTTTCAGCTGGGTCGGTAACCGCTGCCTTGTTCTTAGAAAACTTTGCCGCAACTCGTCGGTGGGTTCACTTAGATATCGCCGGAACAGCTCGTAGCGAAGTTGATGCCGGTGAAAACTCAAAGGGCGGAACAGGATTTGGAGTACGCCTTCTTACAGAATGGATTACCTCTTTATCATGAGAGTAGATCCGCATACCTTCGCTGAAAGTTTCATTCCCGAAGATCATTTTAAGTCACAAGCCCGCGCTCGTGGCGTAGAACTTGGAACAGTGGATACAACTCCAGGTGCTGGAGCATTTCTTAGGTACCTTGCTTCAACATTAAAGGCACAATCAGTTGTCGAAGTTGGCACAGGCTCAGGTGTTGGCAGTTTGTGGTTGTTTGATGGCATGCTCCCAAGTGGAACATTGACCTCAATTGATGACGAGATGGAGCATTCACAAATTGCGAAGTTGGCATTTGCTGATGCTGATATCGCACAAAATCGTTATCGCTTGATTACTAACACCGTCCTAGATGTGATTTCAAAGCTCACTGATCGTGGGTATGACCTCGTTGTGCTGCGCCATAACCCTGAAGATCTCAGTTATGTAATCAATGAATCCCACCGAATTCTGCGAAGCGGTGGCGCTTTGGTTATCGATAACTACTTTGGTGGAGGCAAGGTCTGTGATGCTGCCCAGCGCGACCCCCGTACCGTCGCTCTTCGCGATGCTGGGAAAATCATTAAGAACGACACAGATCATTGGGTGAGTTCATTAATCCCGGTCGGCGATGGATTACTCATAGCAACGAAGTTATAGGAAGATACGACCATGATTTTTCCGCGAAAGAAGATTGCACCGGTTGCAGCCCCTTGGTGGGAGGCAAATGCAGCGGCAAAGAGCTCCAAGGGCAGCATCGCATTGATTGCAGTGCTAGCTGGAGCGGCTGGGGGAATTCTGGGCGTTAACGCATCCGGTGCCTCAATCTTTAATCGAGTAAATCTTGTTTCATCAACCAGCACGATTGAGCGGGCACCTGATTCTGTTGCAGGTACCGCGCAAAGAGTTTTGCCTTCAGTTGTTTCTATTCAAACCCGATCCTTTACGGGTGGCGGGACAGGATCAGGATTTTTCATTGACAGTGATGGATTTATCTTGACCAACAACCATGTGATTAGTTCGGCCGCGCAATCTGGTGGTCGAATTCAAGTCAAGCTCAACGATGGTCGTGTATTTAATGCTGAAGTTGTTGGCAGAGATGCATCGTATGATCTAGCGGTTCTTAAAATTGCTGCCTCTGGTTTAAAGGCGTTGCAATTTGGCGACAGCGATCAAGTAGCCGTAGGAGATGCGGTAATCGCAATTGGATCTCCGCTTGGTTTATCAGGCACCGTAACCACCGGAATCATTAGCGCAAAGAACCGTCCAGTGACAGCCGGTGATTCCTCTAATGAGAGCTCTTTCATTAACGCCCTGCAAACCGATGCAGCTATCAATCCCGGAAACTCTGGCGGACCGCTTGTAGATTCAACAGGTGCTGTCATCGGAGTTAATTCAGCAATTGCATC
>CAZQNP010000014.1:25759-34222 GCA_964594645.1 uncultured Candidatus Planktophila sp.
CTCACCGCGGCCAAGAAGTAATTGGCGTAGGCTAAAGCAATGTTCTTTGACCTTGGTGCAGGTGAGCTATTGGGCCTTGCAATTCTTGCAATGCTCCTTGTCGGCCCAGAACGTTTACCAAAGATCGCAGTTGAAGCGGCCCAATGGGTAAAGAAGGCACGTGGCCTGGCAACAAAGGCAACCTCTGAACTTCGTGAAAACCTTGGACCTGGATTTGAAGATCTGCAACCTAAGGATTTGAACCCAAAAACATTTGTGAAGAAGCAGTTATCAGATCTTTTGGATGAAGAAACACCCAAGCCAAAGGTTAAGCGACCAACTGCCATGATTGATCCAGATTTGCTATGACACTGATTGAACTAGTAACGGATGCGCTTTCCAAGGTAAATGATCCAGAGCTTCGTCATCCCATTACTGAACTTGGGATGATTGAAGATCTAACCGAGAGCAATGGTGCTGTTTCGCTTAAGGTGCTTCTGACCATTGCGGCATGCCCAATGCAGGACCGTCTGCGTACTGATATTTCAAACGCAGTCACATCTGTTGAAGGTGTAAAGAGTGTGGATCTTGTATTCGGTGTGATGAATGAGGATCAACGTAATTTTGTAAAAAAGGTTGTCCGCGGCGGGCGCGAAAAATTTATTCCCTTTGCACAACCTGACTCACTTACACGTGTGATTGGCATCGCATCAGGCAAAGGTGGAGTTGGTAAGTCATCAGTTACCGCAAACCTTGCAGTTGCCATAGCAAAAAATGGTTTGAGCGTTGGAATCTTGGATGCAGATGTTTACGGCCACTCAATCCCACGATTAATGGGCCTGATGGGTCAACGACCAACAGCGATTGATCAGATGTTTATTCCACTCGAGTCATACGGGGTAAAAACGGTCTCTATGGAGATGTTCAAGCCTGAGCGCTCAGATCCTGTCGCCTACAGAGGGCCACTACTGCATAGAGTTTTGGAGCAGTTGCTATCTGATGCTTATTGGGGAGATCTTGATGTTTTGCTCATCGATTTGCCCCCAGGAACTGGTGATTTAGCCATTTCACTCGGTCAATTGATCCCAACTTCAGAGATTGTTGTTGTGACAACACCACAAGTTGCAGCCGCCGAGGTTGCAGAACGCGCTGGCCGAATTGCACATCAAATCCATCAGCATGTAATTGGTGTTATTGAAAACATGTCTGCATTTCCTTGCCCAACTTGTAGCGAAACAATTTCACTCTTTGGTGAGGGCGGAGGAGAAGAAACATCTCGAAGGCTTTCACAACTTGTAGGTAGCGAGGTTCCACTTCTTGGAAAAATTCCATTTAGCCCAGCGCTACGAACTGGCGGAGATGATGGTTCACCAATTGTTGATGCCGATCCAACCGCGCCTTCAGCTGTAGCAATCGCTGAGATTGCAGAGAAGTTGATGAAGCGAAGTAAGTCTTTACTCGGAGTCCGATTGGGTGTCTCGACGTAACTCTTTGGCAAGTTCATCAACAAGATCAGCAAGTTCACTGCGTACAAAGTCGCGGGTGGCCACTTCACCCAGAGAGTTACGAAGTGCAGCAAGTTCACGCGTTAAGTACTCAGTATCAGCGATGGATCTCTCATTTTGCGCACGATCTTCATTCAGTGCGATGCGGTCACGATCTGCCTGACGATTTTGTGCAAGAAGAATCAACGGTGCGGCATATGAAGCTTGCATGGAAAGAATCAACGTTAGAAAGATGAATGGATAATCATCAAAACGAAGATTGATAGGAGCTGTAAAGTTCCAGATAATCCAAAATGAAATAAAGAAGGTCATGTACACAAGAAAGCGCGCAGTTCCTAAGAACCTTGCAAAGCGTTCAGACATACGTCCAAAGGCTTCAGGATCGTAATTCGGACGAATCGAGCGGCGGGTCTCGCGAGGTGTATCTAAGCCATAGTTACGTGCCATCTTTTAAACCCCTTAAATACTTTCTGACTCAAATGAGACCGGTGAATTCTCACGGTGATCATGGCGCCAGTTTTCAGGCAAAAGGTGATCGAGCACATCATCAACCGTTACCGCGCCTAACAAACGCTCATTGGCATCAACAACCGGCAAAGAAAGCATGTTGTAACTAGCTAGATGCGAAGAAACCTCATGCAACGTTGCATCTGGATTTGTTGCCTTTGAATCAGTATCAACAATGGAGCCAAGCAAGGTTGATGGTGGTTCACGAAGCAAACGTTGATAGTGAACAACACCAATAAAGCGTCCGGTTGGAGTTTCTACAGGTTGGCGGCAGATGTAAATCTGAGAAGCAAGTGCAGGAGAGACCTCTTTTTGGCGAACAGCAGCAAGTGCATCGGCAACTGTGGAGTCTGCCGTTAGCACGATTGGCTCTGTGGTCATCATTCCGCCCGCTGAGTAATCTTCGTAGTTCATCAAACGCAAAACATCTTCTGCATCCTCAGGCTCCATTAGCTCTAAAAGAGCGTTTGCGCGCTCTTCGCCAATTTCACGTAATAAGTCGGCGGCATCATCTGGATCCATCTCACCTAGAACATGAGCTGCGCGTTCACCCTCAAGCTCTGCAAGTAGGGCAACGCGGTTTTCCTCATCCATCTCTTCAAGTACATCTGCAAGTCGCTCATCTTCAAGTGCGCTAGCAACTTCAATACGGCGCTTTGGGGCCAGATCTTGCAGAACTGCTGCAAGGTCAGCGGCACGTAGATTGGCTAAAGTTGAAAGAAGATTAGCTACACCTTGATTTTGCTCTGTGTTTGCAAAACCAACAACCTCTTCCCATGCAACTGTTGATGTCGCACCTTTGCGACGTAGACCGCGGCCCTTGCGCATGATGTGCACCTTGGCAATTAACCAATCACCATTTCGATTTTGCTCAATGCCCATATCTTCAACAACAACCTCTTCTGAGGTTTCCAACAAAGTAATGGAACGGTCAAGCATTTCACCCAAAACTAAAACCTCACCGGGACGTGTCTCAAAGCGACGCATATTCAGTAGACCCGTAATGACAACCGCGCCGCTTTCGATAGATGTAACTCGTGTGATCGGTACAAATACACGACGGCGCAACGGCACTTCAACAACTAAACCGAGAATTCGAGGCTGCTGATTGTTTGAACGAAGGGTCGCGACAGCATCTCGCACCTTACCGACAGGGTCACCATTAGGGTCAAAGACCGCGGTGCCTGCAAGACGGGCGAGAAATACTCGGTTTAAGAGATTGCCGCTCATAGGTAAAGGGTACCTTTCTCTCATGACTTCAGGTGAACGCATTAATGACCATACGGCAATACCTGCCAAGCCTGATCTGATTCGTTTAGGTCTCGGAATCATCGGAATTGGTACATCTGGACCGCTGATTGCAATGAGTGCAATGCCTGTACTGACATTGATCTTCTGGAGAAACCTTGGTGGCTCTTTTATTACACTGCCATTTGCGTTGCGTCATTCACGTGATCGCGAGGGAATGAAGTGGGCTGCTATTGCTGGAGTATTGCTCGCACTTCACTTTATTGGATTCTTTTTAGCGATGCGAATGACAACTGTTGCAGCTGGTACTGCTCTCGTTGCACTTCAACCAATCTTTGCAGCTCTTTTTGTTAAATTCAGTGGCGGACTTATTCCATCTAAAGCCTGGCTCGGAATGATCGTTAGTTTTGTTGGTGTTATTTTGGTTTCTGGTGTTGATCTGACTATCTCTTACAGAGCATTTTTAGGTGATATCGCTGCCTTGATTTCTGCTGCATTAGCTGCGGCTTACATGATGGCCGGCTCAAAGGCGCAGCGCACCTTAGAAACCAGCACCTACACAACGGTTTGCTACTTTGTCTGTTCAATGACCGCGCTGCCCATGGCACTCATTGCAGGAAATGAACTGTTTGCCTTTGAGCAAAAAGAGTGGCTCATACTTCTGGGGCTCATCCTTGGAGCTCAGCTGTTAGGGCACACAATGTTTAACTCTGCGCTCAAGCGCGTCTCACCCGCCATTGTTTCGCTGATAGTTTTTTTCGAAGTACCTGTAAGCGCTGTGCTTGCAGCGTGGTGGCTAGATCAAACTCCACCCCTAGGCATTATTCCTGGAATCGCATTGATCTTAATCGGGTGCGTCTTAGTTGTAACCAGAACTCGTGGAGCGGTTAATGATTGATCTACACACCCACACCAACTGCAGCGATGGAACAGATTCGCCCCGCGAGTTAGTTAACAAAGCAATTGTTCAGGGTCTAGAGGTTTTAGGAATTTCAGATCACGACACCACATCCAGTTGGAAAGAGGCCACCGAATCACTACGTGGCTCACTGAAGTTAGCGCTGGGCTCAGAGATTTCCTGCCTCACTTCAGATGGCATCAGTGTGCACATGTTGGGATTGCTCTTTGATTCGCAGCACCAAGAGATGCAACAAGTCCTGGAGGAAACCCGTGATGGCAGGTTGCCTCGTATGCGAAAAATGATTGAAAAAATGAGAGCAGAAGGCATGGATATCTCAATAGAAGATGTTGAACAAGCTATGCCCGCTGGTGCAACTATGGGTAGGCCACATCTTGCCGACGCATTGGTTGCCAAGAAGATTGTGAAATCACGTGATGAGGCTTTTGTTGATTTACTGCACAACGAATCTCGTTTCTATGTTTCTCATGCTGCGCCAACACCCGTTGAGGCGATCAAACTCATCCGCAGAGCTGGGGGAGTAGCTGTAATTGCCCACCCATTTGCATCACATCGGGGCCAGATCCTTAAGGCTGAAGATTTTTCAGAGTTAGTTGCGGCAGGTTTAAATGGCATAGAAGTTGATCACCGTGACCAAAACCCAGATGAAAGAGCGATGTTAAGGACTATTGCACGGGATTTAGATCTTGTTATCACCGGAAGCAGTGATTATCACGGCACTGGAAAGTTAAACTCATTAGCAGAAAACCACACCCATAGGGAACAATGGGAGAAGTTAGAGTCACAAGCCAATGCTCGAAGGGTGGTTTCAGCGTGAAAGATATCAGCGCAATTACATTTGCTCTTCAATCCTTTGTCACCTTGTTTGTGATCATGGACCCACCTGGTGCAACCCCAATTTTCTTGGGATTGGTTGCAGATAAATCACCTAAGGTTCGCCGAATTTTGGCGGTGCAAGCCGCCGCTGTTTCACTACTTGTAATCTCAATCTTTGCTCTCTTTGGTAGAGCTATTTTGAATTACTTGAACATTTCAATGGAAGCACTGCAAGCAGCAGGTGCGCTTCTGTTGCTACTGGTCGCCCTCGAACTTCTTACTGGAAATACTAAGAAGCACGACGACGATGGAGATTCAAATATTGCTCTGGTGCCGCTTGGTACTCCAATCTTGGCTGGCCCAGGTGCAATTGTTGCCACAATGATCTTCGTACAGCAGGTTGATACAACTGCAATGGCGCTGGGTTTAACGGCAGCTGTTGTAGCTGTTCATATCGCAATTGCAGTGGCACTAATGGCTTCGACGACAATTTTGAAGGTCATCAAGGAGTCAGGTGTAACTCTTGTAGCACGAATTGCGGGTCTATTGCTTGCAGCTATCGCAGTACAAATGCTTGTAGATGCGATTCGCGTCTTTGTTGCTGCTTAGCTCTCTTTAAACTTTTTAGTGCGCGTACGGGTTCTTTCTGTACGTGGCTTAGGGGTCTCATTTTTTGCCTTATCAGGTCGTGCCTCTTTGCTCTCAACCTTTGCAACAGGCTTTGCCTTAACCATTCGCCCCGTTGATCCTGCAGGGATATTGAGCATCTCATAAAGATGCTCTGAAGATGAGTAAGTCTCTTCAGGTTCGCCAAGACCAAGTTCTAACGCTTGATCAATCATCTTCCAACGAGCTAGCTCATCCCAATCAACAAAGGTGACAGCGATTCCATGTGCACCTGCACGAGCGGTACGACCGACGCGGTGAACATAAGTCTTTTCATCCTCTGGGCATTGATAATTGATTACGTGTGTAATTCCATCGATATCAATTCCGCGAGCGGCAACATCTGTTGCAACCAAGACATCTGACTTTCCTGCCTTGAAATCGCTTAAAGCTTTTTCGCGTGCCCCTTGACCAAGATCTCCATGGATAGGTGCTGCTTTGAAACCACGTTCCAAAAGATCTTCAGCTGTCTTTTGAGCGGTTCGCTTAGTGCGGCAGAAAACCATGGTTGGTCCGCGACCTTCGGCCTGCAAGATTCGGGCAAGCATTTCGATTTTATCTAGCGCATGTGCACGTAAAACATGTTGTTTGATGCGTGTAACTACAGAACCTTCATCTTCGCTGTCCTGAGTACGAATGTGAATTGGCTGATTCATGAAGCGACGAGCCAAGGCAATAATGTCTCCCGGCATAGTTGCTGAAAACAACATGGTTTGCGCACGATTGGGAGTGCTGGACAAGATCTTTTCGACATCTGGCAAGAAGCCAAGATCCAACATCTCATCTGCTTCATCAAGAACTAAACGCGATACCTCTTTGAGCTTGAGCTGACCTTGACGTGAAAGATCTAGCAAGCGACCTGGAGTTCCAACAACAATTTCAACACCTGCCTGCAGCGCTTCAATTTGAGGCTCAAATGCACGTCCACCGTAAACAGCAACGGTGCGAATTCCACGGTTTGAGGCAAGCTCTTCAATATCTCGGGTTACCTGAGTACACAGTTCGCGAGTAGGAACAACAATCAAAACTTGTGGCATACCCTTGTTAGCAAAATCCGCCCATTCGACATCGTGAGGTGCGATTACGCGTTCAATGACAGGAATACCAAATGCAAGAGTCTTTCCAGTTCCGGTTTTGGCTTGTCCAATAACATCACCATCGGCAAGTGCTATGGGCAAAACCATCTCTTGAATGGCAAAAGGTGCAAGAAAACCATGAGCATGAAGCGCCTCAATAGTTTGGCTGCGCAGGGGCAACTCTGCAAATGTTGGTGACATAATTATTTAATCCTAACGATTTTAATTGCGTGGAAAACCTGAAATGCCTCGCCACATGAGGCTGTAAACCAAGGTCACAGCATCCTGTCGGCTCAACTTGCTATCTCGTTCGAGCCAGTGACGAGCAGTTACTTGCGCATAACCAATCATTCCAACACCCAAAAGCATCGATGCCTCTTTTGATAGGCCTGTATCAATTGCAATTACCGCACTTGCAGCAGCTGCACAGTCGTAAGTCATTCGATTCAAGCGCTCATGAACCTGTGGTTCAACGCTCATATCGCTCTCAAAGAGCAATCGGAAAGCTTCACCCTCTCTTTCAATGAAAGCAAAGTATGCGTCAACTGTTGCATGCACACGATCTTTATTGTCAGGGGTAGAGGCGATTGCTTTTTGGATCTCAAAAACCAATGAATCAATGTGTAAATCTAAAACCGCTAAGTAAAGCTCTAACTTTGAGGGAAAGTGCTGATACAAAACAGGCTTTGAGACATTTGCACGATCTGCGATCTCATCCATAGCTGCTGAGTGGTACCCAGCGGCGGTGAAGACTTCGAGGGCGGCAGATAGCAATAATGCTCGGCGCTCATCGCGAGGCAAGCGAGCCTTGTTGCTGGTGTCTACGTTACTCATTGGTCTAATCGTACGGCAGAATTACCAATCATGAACCGCTCCTATGAAGGATTCCGCATCCTGCTTGTACATGCACATCCTGATGATGAAACCATCAATAACGGGGCAACTATGGCCATGTATGCCGATCGTGGGGCTCAAGTCACGCTTGTGACCTGTACACGTGGCGAAGAAGGTGAAGTTTTAGTCCCATCTCTTTCACATTTAGCAAGTAGTGAAAAGGATCAGCTCGGAACTCATCGCGAGGTAGAACTTGCAAATGCCATGAAGGCTCTTGGAATAACTGATTATCGATTCTTAGGAGCTCCATCAATCAACTTTCGCGATAGCGGAATGATGGGAACTGAACCAAACAATCGCCCCGATGTTTTCTGGCAAGCAGATCTAGATGAGGCTGCAAAAATCTTGGTTTCAATCATTGATGAAGTTAAGCCACACATTCTGATTACATATGATGAAATTGGTGGATACGGACACCCTGACCATATTCAGGCGCACCGTGTTGCAATGAGAGCATCTGAACTTTCAACTTGGAAGATTCAAAAAATCTACTGGAACACCATGCCTAAATCAGTTTTGGCCGAAGGTATCAAAAAGATGAAAGAGATTGGATCTGACTTCTTTGGCGCAGATAATGTAGATGATCTGCCTTTTGCTAAAGATGATGAGTTTGTAACAACCTTGATTGATGGCAGCGCTTATGTTGATGCAAAGATGGCAGCCATGAAGGCTCATGAAACACAGATATCACTTGATGGCCCATTCTTTGCCCTATCAAACAACTTAGGTTTACAGATCTGGGGAGATGAGTACTACACATTGGTAAAGGGCACAAAGAGTGGCCCCTTTGATTCTCATGGCCGCGAAACAGATCTCACCTCTGGAATTACACTGTAATGAAGGTTGTTTACTC
>CAZQNP010000015.1:0-31195 GCA_964594645.1 uncultured Candidatus Planktophila sp.
TCATCTGCTGAAGCGTTGTGTGTCACATGTGCAACATCTTGTTCAATGATTGGACCCTCATCCAAATCACTTGTAACAAAGTGAGCGCTAGCACCAATAATTTTTACGCCACGCTCATGAGCCTGGTGATACGGCTTAGCACCCTTAAAACCTGGCAAGAAGGAGTGATGGATATTGATAATTTTGCCTGGCATCTTGTTGCAGAAATCAGCAGAGAGAATCTGCATGTAGCGAGCAAGTACTACAAAATCAATACTTAACTCTTCAATCTTCTTCATGATCTCCGCCTCTTGTGCTGCCTTAGTGCTGGCCTCAACAGGAAGATATAAGAATGAAACACCATGGGATTCAACCAATGAGCGCAGCTCTTCGCGGTTAGAGATAACCAAAGGAATCTCGACATTGAGCTCGCCTAGCTCTTCTAAGTACAAAAGATCTCGCAAACAGTGGCTCTCTTTAGTCACCATAACTAGTGCGCGAGGCTTTTGCGCAGTTGGTCGAATATGAAGAGCAGGATTGAACTTTGAAAGCCCTTCATTCAAACTTTTGTTTGCACCGGCTAAACCTTGTGTTGTTTCAAATCGGGTGCGCATCACAAACTGATTAGTTGTTGGATCGGTGAACTGTTGGTTCTCGATAATGTTTCCGCCACAGGAAAGAACAGCCGATGTCATCGCATGAACGATGCCAGGCTGATCTGCACATTGCAGGGAAGCGATGAGATCCATGGCTTTAGGGTACGCGAGATTAGTGGCGCAAGGTAAATCGCTGCATCCACTTAGGTGCCCACCAGTTGTTTTCGCCAAATAGCCGCATTAACGCTGGGACCAAGAGGCCACGAACAATGGTTGCATCAAGCAGAACTGCCAGCGCAACACCAAAGCCCATGGTCTTAATCGATGTAACACCGCTGGTAACAAATGCTGCGAAGACAACCGCCAGAATCAGGGCAGCGGCTGTGATGATTCGCGCTGAGCGCTGCAAGCCAATTGCAACCGACTCAACATTTGATTTTCCAGCAAGATGCTCTTCACGGATGCGTGAAAGCAAGAAGAGCTCGTAGTCCATTGAAAGACCAAAGACAACAACTGCAATCAAGATAACAATAGATGTATCTAGAGTTCCGGTAACTGTAAATGAGCCAACTAGCCACTGAAGGTGGCCATTAATAAATACCCATGTCAGTGCACCCATAGTTGCGGCTAGTGACAGGAAGTTAAGAATGACGGCCTTGATAGGCAGAATAATCGAGCCGGTAAAGATGAAGATGAGAACAAGAACGCTCAAGATAATCCAACCAAATGCCCAGGGTAATGTTCTTGAAATTCCATCTTGAGAATCTGTGTAATCAGCGGCAACTCCACCCACCAAAGTTCCTTCAGGTGAGTCCACGTTTCGAACATTATGAATCAACTCTTGAGACTCAGGTGTACGCGGCAGCATCTCCTGATAAGCAACTACGCGAACATCCTTACCAATAGTCGTTGGCGGAAGAACGGCAACGATTCCGGAAAGCTGACGAAGCCTTGCTGCGTATTCATTGATCTCATCGATCTTGTCTGCACCATCCATGATGATGATTTCAATTGGAGTTCCGGTTTGACCAGGGAAACGCTCAGCCTGTAGTGCGGTTGCAACGGCAGCCGGGTTGTTAGCAGGCAGCATTCGAGAGTCACCCTGTGAGAATTTAATATCTGCAATTGGTGCAGCCATGATTCCAAGAATTACGAGCGATAAAACAACGGCAGATACCGGACGTCTCATTACTAGGCGAGCAGTCTTTGCCCACCGTCCATCATCCTTTGGAGTAAGTGCAGCTTTGCGAACTACACCTTTATCAATGCGATTGCCAAGTAGGGCCAAGATTGGAGGCAAGCCAAACAGAGCACCGATTACTGCAAGTGCAACAACTGAAACTCCTGCGTAACCAAATGATTTTAAGAATGGCAGCGGGAAGAAGGTAAGTGAAAACAGCGTGACAAGCACTGTCATGCCTGAGTAAAAGACGGTTTTTCCTGCAGTCGCCATGGTTGCCGCAATGGAATCTTCCACACTCTTTCCACGGTGCAGCTCTTCTCGGAATCTATTGACCATCAGGAGCGCATAATCAATTCCTAAGCCAAGACCCAAACCTGTTGTTAAGTTCAGTGCGTAGATACTCACATTTGTAAACAGTGTGAATAAATAGAGAACGAAAAATGCACCTAAAATCGCTGCCACACCAACAATTAATGGCATCGTCGAAGCAGCTAAAGCGCCAAATACAAGGACGAGCAAGATAAAGGTTAACGGAATCGAAATCAGCTCAGCAATCTTGAGATCATCAGAGATCTTCTTTGTGATCGCGTGACCAACTACTCCGACTCCACCTGCATACAGAGTTAAGCCTTCATACGGGCCGTCATACTTTTCCTGCATTACCTTTCCAAGCTCTTGGCTCTCTGGAGTAAATGCTTCTCCTTCGCCATAAACCAAAATGTATGCAGCTTTGCCATCACTAGATTTCAAGGTTGCTTCGCCACCACTTGTCCAATATGAAAGAGTTCTAGTGACCCCTTCTTCTTGTGCAATCTTCTTTTCTAGAGCAATACCCTTTTGCGCAACCGCAGGATCAGTCACATCGGTAGATCCTGAATCAACGATGATGACAACCGCTGGATCTGAAAGCTTTAACTCTTCAGTGAGATACTCATAAACCTTGTAAGAGTCGCTGTTTGGGTCGCTGTATCCGCCGGAATCAAGACGGGTAAAAGCCATCGAACCGATAGCACCTGCAACCAGAATTCCGACAACAAAGCTGATCACAGCGCCTTTGCGACGCTTAAAGATCAAGTAACCCAACTTCTCAAACATTTCCATCTCTTTTCTTAGTAGTTAAAACTTTTTTAGCGGTAGTAGACTTACTAACATGAGCGATCTCTTCCCGAAAGTAACCTCAGATGAAATTGACCTGGAGGCTGCCTCCGAGCAGGCAAAGCGCGAAGAAGAGTTAAAGTCAGATAGACCGCCACATCACGAGGGTTAATCAGCTTTAGGCGCAGGCGCTGGAGTACTTGGCGCCGCTGTTTTGTTCGCAGAATCTGTTTTATAAAACCCTGAACCTTTGAAGACAACGCCAACCGCGGTGTAGACCTTACGGAGCTCACCTTTGCACTCGGGGCAAATAGTCAGAGAGTCATCTGAGAAGGATTGAATTGCCTCAAACTGGTGGTCGCATGCGGTACATGCATATTGATATGTAGGCATCACAACTCCACTTCTGGCTCAATATCCCGTTGGGCTATGCGCTTAGTCTAAAGAGGTGAGAAGATTGGCGCGAATTGAGGCGCTTCCCTAGCGCCTCTCGAAAGGCAGATGTGAGGAAGTTCGCAGCCCGTAGCGCTTTAGTACTTCTATTAACTTTGTTGGGAATCTCAAGTGCTTTCTCTAACGCACTTGTAAGCACATCACCCATCAGCGGTTCAACACTCTCTGTCTCTCCAACCAGTGTCACTGTGACAGGGCAGCTTCCATTACTTCCTGAAGCCAATGAAATTTCAGTAACAGATCCCAATGGAGTCCGCGTCGATGACGGAACCATCATGGTTGATGGCGTCAGTGTCACCGTTGGATTAATGCCATTAACTGAATCAGGTTTTTATACCGTTTCATACATTTTGTTTGCAGAGGCCGATGCACCGCTCGAGGGTAGCTACCGATTTAAGTATCAAGCACCAAGCACCATTGCTCCAGAAAACCCAACTCCACAACCAACCGTGCCCCAAGAACCAGCAAGCAGCAGTTGGGCAACAAATGTCTTTGTCATTCTTCTTTTACTTACGGCAGTTGGCGTAACAGTTGGCTTGTCACTGTATGCCCGCAAATTATTTAACAACCGATGAACTTTTTAACAACTGGTTTTGAGTTTGTTAACTTAATCGGTGGCTTTGCCGTGGTTGGCTCACTGCTTTCCATGGCCTTTCTGCTCATCAATAAAGATGGTTATCTAACAACCTCAGGTGAAAAACTGCGCCGGTTGCTCAAAATTAGTTCAGTTATTTGGGTAGTAGGTGCTTTTGGAACAATCATCGCAACCTTGGCACAGATTTTGGGAACAACGGTTTCAGATGCGCTAGATCTAACTGTTATTCGCTCCTTTGTGACGCAGATTTCGCTCGGAAAGTATCTGGCATTCCAAGCGCTCATGGCCGCGATTATTCTCATCTTCTCTTTTGCAACTAAAAAAATTGAATCGCTCATCATCCTTCTTGCACTATCTATCGCAGGGTTAGTTGCACCTGTTTTTGAAAGTCATGCCGCCTCAAGTGGTTCGCACTCACTTGCTATTGGCTCGCTCATAATTCATGTTATTGCTCTGGCTTTTTGGGTCGGAGGCGTATTTGCACTAGGCACACTCTCATCACAAGATCGACCTATCGCCGTTCCACGCTTTAGCCAGCTAGCTCTTTGGTCTGCGATCGCTGTCGTACTTAGCGGAACTGTTAATGCTTGGGCACGCATGAACTTTGTTGAAGCCTGGAACAGTACCTATGCCTTAGTAATTACTGGAAAAGTTGTGGCAACAATTATTTTGGTATGGATCGGCTACCTTCACCGCAAGACACTTGCGAGAAAAGATTCCATTAACTGGGTTGGTTTTGCAAAGTTGCTAACCGCTGAAGCGGTGATCATGGCGGCAACAGTCATTATGGGAACCTGGCTCTCTACAAATGGCTCTCCAGATCGCCCAGGGGTTCAAGAGTTCAGCCCTGCTATTTCAATTGTTGGTATCCCAACTCCACCACCACCATCTATATCTCGAATTCTCTTTAGCTTCGAACCAAATGCCTTGATGATTGGAATCTTGTCATTAATGGTTGCGCTATATGTAAAGGGAGTACTTGTCTTAACAAAGCGCGGAGACAAATGGCCGGTTGGTCGAACCATTGCTTTTGCACTCGGAATCGCAACAACAAACTTTGCAACGAGTGGTGGCTTAGGTTTGTATGCGAATTTCTCTTTTTCATATCACATGATGTCTCACATGGTAATCGGAATGATCGCACCTATTGGTTTAGTACTCGGTGCACCAATGACATTAGCGCTTCGTACCTTGCCACAAGGCAGAACTAGTGATGAACGTGGTGTTCGAGGTTCATTGCTTGCGGCGCTTCACTCTAAAATCGGAGTCATTGCGACTAACCCCATCGTTGCCTTAGCGATCTTTGATGGTTCGCTCTTTGCCCTGTACTTCACCGATCTCTTCTCAGTTTTGATGCAAAGCCATATTGGTCATCTCTTCATGAGCCTTCACTTCTTGGCCGCTGGATTCTTATTTTTCTTCATCATTATTGGCGTAGATCCAAACCCTCGTAAGGTTCATTACCTGGTTCAGATAGTTGTTTTGTTTGCAGCCATGAGTATTCATGCCTTCTTCTCAGTGGCGCTGATGTCAGCAACCACACTTATTGATGGTGGTTTCTACGCTTCACTACAAACCCCATGGCTTGGCGATCCCTTGGCTGATCAAAAGGTTGGAGGCTCAATTGGGTGGGCGATGGGCGAGATTCCTATTCTCATCGCTTTGGTCGCGACATTTATCAACTGGATGCGCGATGATTCGCGGGAGGCAAAGAGAATTGATCGAAGGAACGCCCGCCAAGCGGCTATGGGTGAGCCAGATGATTTAGCAAACTACAATCAGTATTTACAGGAACTAGCACAGCGCGATAGGAAAGAGCCCTAATGGATAACGTATTTGATCTTCCCGCAGAGTACAAAGAGTTACGTGCCAGCGTTCGCGCGCTTGCTGAAAAAGAGATTGCACCATTTGCACAAGCTGTAGATGAAGAACACCGTTTTCCTATCGAAGCAAAAAATGCGTTGGTAAAAAATGGTTTGTATGCAGCACACGTTCCAACAGAGTTTGGTGGCGATGGCGCAGATGCACTCGCTGCAGTTTTGATTATTGAAGAAGTTGCACGCGTCTGTGGCTCCTCATCACTTATTCCAGCGGTTAACAAACTTGGCTCTGTACCACTTCTTTTGGGCGGCAATGATGAGCAGAAGAAGCGTTGGCTGCCACGTTTAGCTAAAGGTGAAGGTTTCTCATACTGTCTCTCTGAATCAGAGGCGGGCTCTGATGCGGCATCACTTCGAACAAAGGTAGAACGCTCTGGCGATGGATGGGTTCTTAATGGAAGTAAGAAATGGATTACCAACGCAGGGGAGTCAGAGTTTTACTCTGTAATCGCACAAGGCGACCCATCCCTTAGAACAAAGGGAATGACAGCTTTTGTTGTTGAAAAATCTGATCCAGGAGTCTCCTTTGGTGCACCTGAAAAGAAGATGGGTATGCGCGGATCTCCAACTCGCGAGGTTTACTTCGACAATGTTCAACTCAGTGATGATCGTCGTATTAGTGAAGTTGGTGGCGGCTTCGCACTTGCGATGGCTACCTTGGATCACACACGCATTACTATCGCTGCACAAGCAATTGGTTTAGCGCAAGGCGCATTTGATGTTGCAACAAAGTATGCACACGAGCGTCACCAATTTGGTAAGCCAATCTTTGATTTCCAAGCGATTCAATTCATGCTTGCAGATATGGCGATGAACATTGAGGCAGCACGTCTGCTTACCTACTCTGCTGCGGTTAAGAGTGAAAATAATGAGAAGGATTTAACCTTCTTCTCGGCGGCAAGCAAGTGCTTAGCAAGTGATATCGCCATGAAGGTAACTGAAGATGCGATCCAAGTTTTGGGTGGCTACGGATATGTCAGCGATTACCCAGTTGAGCGAATGATGCGCGATACCAAGTTAACTCAGATTTATGAGGGCACCAATCAGATTCAACGAATCGTGATGGCACGCAACCTTCCTAATAGTTAATCATTAACGATTAAAGCGCACAACAATCGATGGTGTGGCCGCTGCATCTAGCGGCACATCATGGGCTTCATGTGGCAGGGTTTCACTCGATAGTTCACCGGCATACACCAAGCCAATTTTCCAGGCAGTAAGATGCACAAGTGCGCGGTCGTAGTACCCACCGCCTTGTCCTAATCTAAAACCCGATTGATCAATTTTTAACGCCGGGACAATTACTGCCTGAATCTGCGACAGATCGCCAATCGCATCTCCCATGGGCTCTGAGATCTTTTTCTTGGTTAACAACTTGGCCGGATCTCCATCCCAGCTCACCCATTCCAACTGATCTCCATTAATTCGAGGAAGAACCACGGATTTACCACTTCTCAGGAAAGCCTCATTTATCTCAACTGTGCTGGGTTCATACTCATATGAAATATACGAGGCGATCACTTCTGCCGACTTTATTTCGGGAGCTTGCAAAATTACGTTGAAGTTTGAGGCAATGAACTTCTGTGATCTCTCTCGGCGGGCACGTTCCCGCAAAATCTCTTTTTGATCTGTCATTTAAATCTCCCGTTAAATCCCAAAGATCAAACTGTTCAACAAGTAGGGTTCGATTATGTCAGAACACACACGGGTAGATGAGTTTCTCACCTCTTTACTTGCCATCTGCAAGCCCCTTGATTCCTTTGAAATGCCACTACTTGATGCCCACGGTGCGACCCTTGCTGCCGATATACATGCGGGCGATCGATTGGTGCTGCGAGAGGGAACACGCATTCGTTCAACTCAAATTGGTTTAGCTGCATCCATTGGGCGCGATCATCTTCCTACCCGCCCTCATCCACGCGTGGTTGTGCTCTCGGCAGGTCCAGATCTTGTCGAACCAGGACAAGCGCTCAAGAATGCAAGTGATGAGTATGAAACTAACTCTTGGCTCTTAACAACCGCGGTGCGTGAAGTCGGAGCGGTTGCATATCGAGTGCATTCAATTCCAGATAATGAAGAGCAGCTGCAAAAGGTTATTGAGGATCAACTAGTTCGCGCAGATTTAATTATCATCAGCGGTGAACGCCACGATGATTCATTTGATTTAATCACCCGAACCTTGTCTGGTTTAGGTCAAGTAACAACAGTTGATATGGCGATCGAGGCAAGTGGCCGCCACAACTTTGGAGCAATTGGCCCAGATAAGACCCCAGTGGTCACACTTCCGGGAGATCCAATCGCTGCATACATCTCCTTCGAACTCTTTGTACGCCCAATGATCCGAACCATGTTGGGCGCAGCAACTATTCATAGGCCATCTGTAAAGGCAGCACTTGAAAAGCCAATCGCGTCAGAGCCAGGTGTTCGCTCATATATTCGTGCAATTTTGTCAGATGATGGAAAATCAGTTGTTCCTCTTGAAAATCAGGATGAGCAATCCACTCTTTCAGATGCAAATGCATTTATTGCAGTCGCCGAAGGTGAAACATCCTTAAAGACCGGGGATCAGGTGACCGTAGTAGTTCTAGAGCGTCGCTACATCTAATTTCATGAAAAGTTCTTGGCCCATTGAAATCAAAGGTCATGAAATTGTTCTTCACCCTTTGAGATTTAGGGATAGAGCCCAATGGAATCGGGTTCGCGCGGAAAACCGCGATTGGCTATCTCCATGGGAGGCCACAATTCCGAAGTCAGGCGAGGAAAGTTATAGAGAGCTCCCATCATTTTTCGAGATGGTAAAGATCTTGAATACTGAAGCCCGTAACGGCCGCTCATTTTCATTTGCAATCTGGCACCAATCGCAGTTGATCGGGCAGATCACATTGGGCGGGGTTATGTACGGTGCGATGCGCGGTGGGCACATTGGGTATTGGATAGATCGAAACTTTGCTAACCGCGGCTATACAACGCAGGCGGTGGAAATCCTTACCCGGTATGCATTTGAGGAGCTAAAGCTGCATCGGCTAGAAATAAATCTGCGTCCCGAAAACGCCTCATCCCGCAGGGTTGCTGAGAAAGCTGGATATGTTTTTGAAGGAGAGCGCCCTAGGTATCTGCACATCGATGGCCAATGGCGGGATCACATCACATTTGTGAAGGAAAATTCCGTAATCAAGTAGCGCTTAAATCCCCAAAAAGCATCACCCCTTCCTTTAGATTTACCCATCATGACTTCGGGACTTATCTACATTGCGATCATTGGAATGTGGGTCGCTTATTTTGCGCCCCGCTGGATCCATGATCGAAATGAGTTCTCCGGAAAATCAGTTGAACGCTTTAAAGGCGCACTTCGAGTTGTCGCCAATCAATCTCCGCAAGCTGCGGTCAGTGGTGGTGCGATCCATATTGATTTAGACCAAGAGGCAAAAGATCGCCAAACTTTGCTTCGTCGTCGGATTACATTTTTATTAATTGCATTCTCGCTAGTTACAACAGTTGTAGGTGGAGCTATGAACTCAATGCCATTTATTTACGCACTAGTGCCAGCATCCGCTTTGCTGATTTACATCGCAAGCGTTCGACGCCATGTAATCGCTGATCAAATGCAAAAGCGTCGCGTGCAACAGCTCAATCGACAAAATTCAGGTGTATCAAATACAAATCTTGCAGAGGTTGTACAGCCAAAGCCAAGCACTGAACACTGGATTCCATTGTCAGAGCGCGAACTCAAAGGTGTTGTTATCTTGCCTCAAGGCACAGCAGCGGTTCGTAATGCATGGGAGCCAACAGAAGTTCCTGTGCCTACTTATGTAAATGCACCAAAGGCGGTTGTTCCAAAACGTGTTATTGACCTAACTATCCCTGGGCAGTGGAGTGAAGAGCAGGAGCGTCTGGAAAGAGAGGCGTTGGCCGCAGCATCACCTTCTCGAGATGAAATCTTTGATCAACAACTTGCAGATGAAGCGGTTGAGCGGCTTAAGCAAGCTCGCGCAGCTAACGAATAATTAAATCCACGAGTCAAACCACATACGCATTTTCCAATCATCGTATGTGATGGTTTGACCGGTATATAAAGGCAAGAAGTAAAGGAAACTGAGCACGATTAGTGCAAACAAGCTGCCCACAATTGATTGGGAAACCGTTGGTTTTAGCCCACTGTCTAGTAACAACTTTGCACAATAAACAACTGCCAAGATCATAAATGGCTCAAAAACTATTGCGTAAAAAGAGAACATTGTGCGCTCTTGCATCGCAAACCATGGCAAGTAACCAGCAGCGATTCCTAAGGTGACAATAGTTGCTGCTGGATCAATTACTCGATTTACCAATGACTTGATCCAGTAACCAATTACAACCGCAATCGCAATTGTTCCGATCCACCACAGAATTGGTGTACCGAGTGCCAGAACTTCACGTGCGCAACTCTTTGCACCACAGTCATTAGGCGCATCGTAGAAAAATGAGGTTGGCCGACCCATAACAAGCCAGCTCCAAGGGTTGGCCTCGTATGGATGTGATTCAGTTAAGCCGGTATGAAAGTTAAGCATTTCAGTGTGATAGTTCAACCAAGCGATCAATGGATTTGACGAAGATTGTCGTGCCCATCCGCGGTCCGATAAAAACCAACCTGTCCAGGTAAGTACATAAACGGTAATTGGCAGCAGACCATATTGAGCAAACTTCTTTGTAATCAACCTGAATGAATCGCGTACATCCATGTTGACCAAAATTCTGTACAGCGAAATCAATGCAATTACAGCTATGAAGTAAACCGCGCTCCACTTGCAACCAAGAGCCAATCCAAATGCAAGACCTGCCCACCAATGGCGATCTCGATGCCATAACAAAACACCAACTAGTACAAAAAATGTTAAGAACAGATCTAGTAGCGCTGTTCGTGAGTGCACCAATAGCAAGCCATCTAGCGCCATAAGTGCTGCGCCCAAAGCAGTAAGCAATGGTGAGTAGAAGAGAACATGAACTAAACGAGCAAAGACCAATATGAGAAGAGTTCCAAAAAGAGCTGTAGCAAAACGCCACCCAAACTCATTGTCACCAAAGAGCGCCATACCTGCGCCAATGAGCCATTTTCCTACTGGTGGATGAACAATGAACTCAGGGCTGCTTCCACTTACCTCTACGCCGTACTTGAGTAAATCGCGGGCTCCATCGACGTAATAAACCTCATCAAAGATGTAACCCTTAGTAGCGCCAAGATTTACAAGACGCAGTACAAATGAGGCCAGTGCGATCAGTAGTGGAGCGATTGCTGCGGCCATAGGAGAAGAGTATGCGCGTTTGCCCGCTATTTCAGAGAAGTTTAGGTTTACTGAGAGGATTAGCCTATGTCCCTCATCTTGGCTGCAACTCCCTTGGGTAACCCAGGGGATGCAAGCACCCGCCTGAAGAGCGCTATTGAATCGGCATCAATCATCGCCGCTGAAGATTCGCGACGTTTTCATCGCTTATGTGCAGATATTGAAGTTACCTTTACAGCTCGAGTTGTCTCCTTCTTTGAAGGAAATGAAGAGGTCCGAACCCGCGAACTATTGGCAGAGCTTAAAAGCGGTGCAACAGTATTGGTTGTTTCAGATGCAGGCATGCCAACAATTAGTGATCCAGGTTTTCGTTTGATGCGTGATGCAATTGCAGAAGGTGTTGATGTTTCTGTTATCCCCGGACCAAGTGCTGTAACTATGGCGGTTGCTTTATCAGGATTACCAACTGATCGTTTTTCATTTGAAGGCTTTCCGCCACGCACTGCGGGTGCTCGACTTGCTACCTTTGAAAAACTTCGCTTTGAAGAGCGAACCATGGTTTTCTTCGAGGCACCCCACAGGCTTGTTGACTCATTGGCAGATTGCGTCAATGTCTTTGGACCAGATCGCCAAGCCGCTATTTGTCGCGAGATGACTAAGCGATATGAAGAAACAATCCGCGGAACCTTGGCGCAACTTTCTGCATGGGCCAAAGCCAATGAAGTTCTTGGCGAAATCACAATTGTGATTGCAGGTGCTGTAACCGACTCTGCATCTTTGACCGCGGCTGACATGGTGGCCCGAGTACGCGAATTTGAGTCTGCCGGAATGGATCGAAAGGCTGCAATTGCAACGGTTGCAGAAGAGTTTGGCATCGCAAAGCGTCTGGTTTATGCCGCAGTGGTCGATGCTAATAAGATGAGCCAGTGACTAAGTCTTTCTATTTAACGACGCCGATCTATTACGTCAACGATGCCCCTCATATCGGGCATGCCTATACAACCGTTGCCGGAGATGTGCTTACCCGTTGGCATCGTCAAAAGGGAGAATCTGTCTGGTACCTCACCGGTACCGATGAGCATGGTCAGAAGGTTATGCGCACCGCAGAAGCAAATAATGTTGCACCGCAAGCTTGGGTAGACAAGTTAGTTGCAGATGCTTGGAAGCCAAACTGGGAACACCTCAATATCGCCAATGATGATTTCATTCGCACAACTGAAAAGCGTCATACAGAGCGCGTGCAAAAGTTTTTGCAATCACTAAAGGACTCAGGGCATATTTATGCTGGCAAGTACCAAGGTCCATATTGCGTTGGGTGCGAAGAGTTCAAGCTACCTGGCGACTTAATCGATATCGATGGCGCAAAGTGTTGTCCGATTCATAGCAAGCCAATTGAGTTAGTTGATGAAAATAACTGGTTCTTTAAGTTGTCCGCTTTTGTTGAGCCATTACTTGCTCACTACAAAAACAACCCAGATGCCTGCCAACCTGAAAGTGCACGCAACGAGGTTGTCTCCTTCCTAGAAGGCGGCGTTTCAGATCTTTCTATTTCACGATCAACATTTGATTGGGGTATTCCAGTTCCGTGGGATACCGATCAAGTTGTTTATGTTTGGTTTGATGCGCTGCTCAACTACGCAACAGCGGTTGGATTAACAGATGCACCTGACTCTGAAGGTGGCAAAAAGTTTGCTCAAACTTGGCCAGCAGATGTTCATCTAGTCGGAAAAGACATCTTGCGTTTCCACGCAGTTATTTGGCCGGCGATGTTGATGGCGGCAGGTCTTGATGTTCCTAAGAAGGTCTTTGCACATGGCTGGTTGTTGGTCGGTGGCGAAAAGATGAGTAAGAGCAAGTTGACCGGTATTGCTCCTAAGGACATTACCGATCACTTCGGAGTCGATGCATTCCGTTACTACTTCTTGCGCGCTATTCCATTTGGTACCGATGGTTCATTTTCTTGGGAAGACATGAGCGCTAGATATACATCTGAGCTTGCAAATGACTTTGGAAACCTTGCCTCACGTAGCGCTGCGATGGTTGAAAAGTACTGCGCAGGCTCACTTCCAGCGGTTAGCCATGATGCAGGACTTGAAGCTGCGCTTAAGGAAACCGTTGCAAAGGCGGATGCTGCAATGTGTGCTCTTGATTTTCAGGGCGGAATCATGGCGGTTATGGATTTCTGCAAGCAGGTAAATGGTTATGTAACGATTAAAGAGCCATGGATTCTTGCCAAAGATCCAGCTAACCAAGCGGTGTTAGAAGAGGTTTTGTACAACACCGCTGAATCACTTCGCGCACTTGCTGTCTTGCTACATCCAGTCATGCCACAGACCTGCGAAATCTTGTGGCAGAGTCTTGGTGCGCAAGCATCACTTGGTGATTTAGCCGCCCAAAAGATTTCAGATGTAGCAACATGGGGGCAGCTTCCACAAGGTGCAACGGTTACAAAGACTCCGGTGTTGTTCCCTCGACTCGAAACTTCTGCTTCGTAGCAAATGGCTGATCGCCACAACCGCGATATCGATCGACCTCGCGCACCGTTGCCAGAGCCTTTACCGGTTCCAACAGTTGATGCACATGCGCACATGGAGATCGTTACCGATGCCGCCTTTGATTCGCAAGAGGTTGCCGATGTTATCGCTGAGGCAAAATCTGTAAATGTTGATCGAATTGTTCAAGTTGGATACTCAGCGGAACAATCTAAGTGGTGTGTAGCGGCTGCAGAGAAATGGAACACCTCGGTTTTGGCTGCGGTTGCACTGCACCCCAACGAAGCACCGGTGGTCGCAGATCTTGAAGCGGATTTAAAGATCATTGAAGAGCTTGCACAGCATCCGCGTGTTAGAGCAATTGGCGAAACCGGTCTTGATTACTTTAGAACTCCTCCAGAACTACGAAAGCGCCAGCAAAACTCCTTTAAGTGGCATATCGAACTAGCTAAGAAAACCAACAAGGCGTTGGTTATTCATGATCGTGATTCGCATGATGATGTTTTGTCGGTATTACTTGAAGTCGGTGCCCCAGAAAAGACCGTCTTTCATTGCTTTTCAGGTGATGTTGCAATGGCCAAGGTATGTATCGAACGTGGCTATATCTTGTCCTTTGCCGGCACCTTAACCTTTAAAAATGCACCCGAGCTTCGTGATGCGGTCAAGCTAGTTCCGGTTGAACAGTTGCTAGTAGAAACTGATTCACCATTTCTTGCTCCATCTCCACATCGCGGAGCTGGAAACACCCCTGCGCAAATAGCAAATATTGTGCGCGCTATGGCGGTTGAGCGAGATCAGGATCTAGCAGAGCTGGCAACGGCATTAAGTGATAACGCAGAGCGAATCTTTGGATCCTTCGCATCATGACGCTGTTAGGTGCGGCCCAGATCCGCGAACTTGCAGCCAAGCTTGATTTGAAACCATCTAAGTCACTTGGACAAAACTTTGTTATCGATTCAAATGTCTGTACGAAGATCGTACGTACTGCAGGTGTGACTAAAGATGATGTTGCCTTAGAGATTGGCCCAGGTCTTGGTTCATTAACTCTTGCGATGTTAGAGGCTGCACAATCAGTTATCGCAGTTGAGATCGATCCGCGTCTGGCACAGCAACTCCCATTAACTGTGGCGGAACACTTTGAACACCCAGAAAATCTCACCGTCATCAATAAGGATGCGCTAGTTGTTCATGATCTTCCGGTTGCGCCAACAGTTTTAGTTGCCAACCTTCCATATAACGTTTCAGTTCCGGTTTTGCTACACCTATTAGAAAAGTTCCCAACGATTCGCACAGGTGTTGTCATGGTGCAGGCAGAGGTTGCAGATCGCTTGGCGGCAAAGCCTGGCGGCAAGGAGTATGGAATTCCAAGCGTGAAAGCCGCCTGGTGGGCCGATGTTAAAAATGTCGGAACCGTCTCTCGATCTATTTTTTGGCCAGCACCTAATGTTGATTCAAAGTTAGTTGGCTTCACCCGGCGCGAAACCGCTGGCAGCGAAGAGATGCGCGAGAAGGTCTTCACAATCATTGATGCCGCCTTCGCACAGCGCCGAAAGATGCTCAGATCAGCCCTTTCTAGCCTGTATGGCTCTTCCTCTGCAGCTGAGGAGATCTTGATAAAGGCCGGTATTGATCCAACATTGCGAGGCGAGGCTTTAGAAGTGAAATCTTTTTGTCAGATCGCAGCCGTTGCACCTGACATTTTCTAATTGCAGTTATAGGGTCACCGCATGCCTGTAAAGAGTGTGACGGTTCGTGTACCTGCAAAGGTCAACCTGCAGCTCTCTGTTGGACCAAAAGAGTCCGATGGTTATCACAACTTAGTTTCAGTTTTTCAGGCGATCTCAATCTTTGATGATGTAACAATCAATCTTTCCGAACCAGGTGCAGGGCTCACGATCTCAATTTCTGGTGATCAAACCCACGGCGTTCCGGCAGATGCAAACAACTTAGCCGCAAAAGCGGTGGCACTTATTTCAAAAGAGTATGACCTAAAGGTCGATGCACACATTGAAATCAAGAAATCAATTCCGGTTGCAGGTGGAATGGCAGGAGGCAGCGCAGATGCTGCTGCAACTATCGTTGGTATTGATTACCTGTATTCACTTGGAATGTCTCGTGAAGAGATGGTTGAAATCGCAGCCCAACTTGGAAGCGATGTTCCATTTATGCTCAGCGGCGGAACTGCAATTGGTCGCGGACACGGTGATCAGTTAACCGCGGCACTTTCTCGCGGAACCTACTACTGGGTGCTTGCGCTTTCGACAGTTGGATTATCTACACCTGCTGTCTATGCAGAGTGTGATCGTCTTCGCGGCGAGTTAGATATTGTCGAACCGCAGAGCAACGAGGCGTTGATGCAGGCCTTGCTTGCTGCAGATGCGAGCGCGGTTGGAAAAAACTTAGTCAATGATCTTCAAGCTGCAGCGTGCTCATTGCGACCGGCGCTGCGATTGGTCTTAGATGTAGGGCAGGAGTACGGAGCTCTCGGTGCGATTGTTTCGGGATCAGGGCCAACGGTTGCATTTTTAGTGGCAGATGAAGAGGCCGGGCTTGATTTAGCGGTTGCCTTAACCTCAAGCGGGGTAGTTGGCAGCGTTGCACGTGCGTATGGGCCTGTGGCGGGAGCGAAGGTAATCTCCTAATTTCTGGCTATTGGTCGTCAGCACCACCATTTATGAGGGAGAATATGCGTTCCGCCATTGTGTAGTGGCTAGCACATGGGCCTTTGAAGCCCAGGGTCCAGGATCGATACCTGGTGGCGGAGCCATCTAGGAAATCGAAGCAATAGACTTCACTCGTGACCGTACAAACCGTGATCCTCCTCGCCGCTGGTGAAGGCACACGTATGAAGTCGGCAACTCCTAAGGTTCTTCACAGCGTCGCAGGACGTTCTCTTCTCGGACATGTTCTCCACGCTGTCGATCACCTACAACCTGCAGAGCTTCGAATCGTCGTTGGCTCAGGACGTGAAGCGGTTGAAGCCCACATCGCACATATCGCGCCCAAAGCCACAACTGTTTTTCAGGAACACCGCGGTGGCACCGGACATGCAACGCAGTTAGCGCTCGCAGGTAATGCACCAAAGGGAACTGTTTTAGTTCTTGCCGGCGATACCCCAATGCTTACTGGTGATTCCTTGGCACAGTTTGTCGCAGCTCATACATCAGGAAAGTTTGCCGCATCTGTTCTTACAGCTGAACATCCAGATCCAACAGGTTACGGACGCATCATTCGCGACGACAGCGACGAACTACTTCGCATAGTTGAAGAAAAAGATGCATCTGAGGATGAAAAGTTCATCTTTGAAATTAATAGCGGTGTGTATGCATTTGATGGCGAAAAACTAGCTGCCTCAATCGGAAAGCTCACCAATGCAAATGCTCAAGGCGAGCTGTACTTAACCGATGTTATTGGAATCTTGAAATCTGCAGGCGAGTCAATCGCTGCAATCATGATCGATGATTTCACCGAAACACTTGGTGTTAATGATCGGGTTCAGTTAGCTGAAAGTGCCGCAATGCTTCGCGATCGCATTAATGAGAATTGGATGCGTGCAGGTGTAACCATTGTCGATCCCACCACAACCTGGATCGATTCAACGGTTGAGATTGCAAATGATGTAATGATCCATCCGGGTAGCGCTCTGTTGGGTGCAACAAAGGTAGCCACTGGTGCTGTTATTGGGCCTCGCACAACCTTGACCGACAGCATCGTCAAAGAAGGAGCCTCGGTGCTCGAGTCAATTGCGACGCAAACAGTTATCGGTGAAGGTGCAACCGTTGGCCCATTTACATATCTGCGCGCTGGCACACAATTAGGTGATGCAACTAAGGCGGGCGCATTTGTTGAGATAAAGAATGCAACCGTTGGAACCGGCTCAAAGGTGCCACATCTGTCATATGTTGGAGATGCAACCATTGGCGAGGGCAGCAATATCGGCGCTGCAACAATCTTTGTAAATTACGATGGCGTTGAAAAGCACCACACCACAGTGGGTGATCATGTTCGAATCGGCAGCGACACAATGCTTGTAGCCCCTGTAACCATTGGTGATGGCGCATATACAGCAGCTGGATCTGTGATTTCTGAAGATGTTCCGGCTGGTGCACTTGGTATTGGCCGAGCAGTACAAAAAAATGTAATAGGTTGGGTCCTGCGCAAGCGCCCCGGCAGCACATCCGCAAAATCAGCAGAAAAGAAGGGCTAGATACATGAGCGAGATCCGTTTATCTTCTGAAAAGAGATTGCGCCTATTTGCAGGCCGCGGATTTCCTGAGCTAGCTGAAGAAGTGGCAACCGAACTTGGTATCCCGCTTACGCCAACCTCTGCATACGATTTTGCAAATGGCGAAATCTTTGTTCGCTTTGAAGAATCTGTTCGCGGTTGCGATGCATTTGTGATTCAAAGCCACACAACCCCTGTCAACAAGCAGATTATGGAGCAGTTGATCATGGTCGATGCATTAAAGCGTGCATCAGCAAAGCGCATCACAGTGGTTACACCTTTTTATGGTTACGCACGTCAAGATAAGAAGAGCCGCGGACGTGAGCCAATCACTGCACGATTAATGGCAGATCTTTTCAAGACCGCGGGTGCAGATCGCCTTATGGCTGTTGATCTTCACACCTCACAAATTCAAGGTTTCTTTGATGGTCCAGTTGATCACCTCTTTGCACTTCCAATGCTTGCAAATTACGTTGGTAGCAAGGTAGATCGAACACGTTTAACAATCGTCTCACCTGACTCTGGTCGGGTACGTGTTGCAGAGCGCTGGTCAGATCTCTTGGGTGGTTGCCCAATCGCATTTATTCACAAGACCCGCGACCCACGTATTCCAAATGAGTCTGTAACAGGTCGCGTTGTTGGAGATGTCGTTGGTCAAACATGTGTTGTTATCGATGACATGATCGATACAGCCGGAACAATTACAAAGGCCGTAGATGCTTTGTTTGAAGCAGGTGCTGCAGATGTGATCATCGCTGCAACCCACGCTGTCTTTAGCGGGCCAGCTGTTGATCGCCTCAAGGCCAGCCGTGCATCTGAAGTTGTGATTACAAATACCTTGCCGATTTCAGAGGATCAGAAGTTCGACAATCTGACTGTGCTTTCAATCGCTCCACTTCTGGGCCGCGCAATCCGCGAGGTCTTCGAGGATGGATCGGTTACCAGCCTCTTTGATGGTCACTCCTAAGCGGGGATTTGGAGCTTTCTCCCAAATCTCATAGACTTCAACCATTCTGGCGAGGGTTTCAATCGGAACCGTTATCGACGGCAAGGTATCTAACTCCTGTCAGACTCATGTTTTACTGAGATGACAGGAGTTTTTTCATGGCAGAAGTAAAGATCGTCGGAACCACTCGTACTGAATTTGGCAAGGGCGCATCACGTCGTGCACGTCGCGATGGTTTAGTTCCTGCAGTTATCTACGGTCACGGAGAGAAGCCGCTTCACATCACTCTTAACGCTAAAGAGATCGGCGTTGCGCTCAAGCAGTCAAACGTTCTTCTCGACATCACAATTGATGGCAAGAACGAACTAACCCTTCCAAAGGTGATCGTCCGCGATCCACTAAAGCAGATCCTCGAGCACATCGACTTAGTTCTAGTCCGTCGTGGCGAGAAGGTAGTTGTTTCAGTTCCTGTTCACACACTGGGCGAACATGATCGTGATGGAATTCTTGAGCATGTACACAACTCAATCGAAGTTCGCGTAGATGCTTCATCTATTCCTAACTTCCTAGAGCTTGATATCCAAGGTCTTGCATCAGGTACTTCAAAGTACGCAGCAGATGTAAAGCTTCCAGCCGGTGTTGAACTTGAGTCTGATCCAAAGATGATCGTTGTTCACTTGTCAGAGAAGTCAACTGCAGCGGCTGAAGAAACAGCAGCGCCAGCAGCAGATGCAGCACCAGCAACACCTGCAGCTGAATAAGCAGTAGAAAGTAAGGCTTAACCCTTAGGGTTTGTTGTTATGACGTGGTTGGTAGTGGGCCTGGGTAATCCAGGAGAGAAATACGCTGCCACCCGTCATAACATCGGCCAGATGGTGATTGATGAACTTGCTCATCGCCATTTAGTTAAATTCTCAACACATAAATCCCGCAACGATATAGCCGCCTTTAAGTTAGAAGCCGGCGCTCATTCTGTAATCCTTGCAAAGTCAAAGAGCTACATGAATGAAACCGGTGGGCCAATCAAGGCGCTTGCAAGTTTTTACTCAGTTGAGCCAGCAAAGATCATCGCTTTACATGATGAGTTAGATATTCCATTTGCAGCTATTCGCACCAAGTTTGCAGGTGGCGATAATGGCCATAATGGTTTGAAATCAATGACCTCATCATTTGGTGGTCCAGAGTATTTCCGGGTGCGTTTAGGAATCGGCCGCCCGATGGGTCAACAAGATCCGGCAGATTTTGTTTTGAAAGCTTTTTCAAAGGTAGAACAAAAAGATTTATCTGAATTTATTGTTCGTGGAGCTGATGTTGTCGAATCTCTGATTACAAAGGGTTTAGAGGCAACGCAATCAGCCTTCAATAGTTAAATCAGCCGGTATTACGTAAACCTGCAGCCACACCATTAATGGTGAGCAATAGAGCACGTCGCAAAACGGGATCCGCCGAATCTCCTGCATCACGCACCCGCTTCAAAAGATTGATCTGTAGCAAGTGAATCGGTGAAAGATAAGCATCGCGAACCTGCAAGGTGCGGGCCAAGATCTCTTGATCACCCAACAAACTTGTTTTCTGCGTCAGTGTCAGAATTTCAGAGACTGTTAAATCAAATTCAGTTTGAATCTCATCTAAGAAGTGGTGCAGCTCTGGCGGAACCAAGGTTTCAACGTAACGCTTAGCAAGTGCTAAATCAGTCTTTGCTAATGTCATCTCAACATTGCTGATAAATGTTGTGAAGAAGTGCCACTCCTTGAGCATCTGAGCCAGCAGCGCTGAATGCCCCGCCTCACGCGCAGCCTTGAGCCCCGACCCAACACCAAACCAGCCCGGCACAATCTGTCGCGATTGTGTCCAACCAAAAACCCACGGAATCGCACGCAATGAATCAAGTCCTCCGGCAGCATCAGGGCGTCTTGATGGACGTGAACCTAAGAAGAGCTCACCTAACTGTTCAACAGGGGTTGATGTGTAAAAGTAAGCAGGAAGATCTGGTTGCTGAATCAAAGCGCGGTAACGCTTAAAGGAAGAGTCACTCACAAGTTGCATGCACTCGCCCCATGCAGAAAGCTCTTCCGCGCTTTGACGTGGTCCACGGTTAAGAATCGTTGCTTCTAAAGATGCAGCAAGGGTTAGCTCAACATTTTCACGGGCAAGGGATGCAAGTGCGTACTTGTCGCTAATAACCTCGCCCTGCTCAGTCATCTTGATCTGTCCATCAACTGAACCCCATGGCAGTGCAACTAAAGCATCGTAGGTTGGGCCACCACCACGACCGACCGATCCACCACGACCATGGAACAAGCACAACTTCACCCCATGCTTCATAGCTACATCGCGCAGAGATCGTTGGGCTCTATGAATCTCCCATTGGCTAGTTGCAATTCCTGCATCTTTATTTGAATCTGAGTAACCAAGCATCACCTCTTGTACATCGCCACGAAGAGCAACTATCGAACGGTATGCGGGGTTACTTAAAAGCTTTTCAAGAATCTCACCCGCTGCGCGAAGCTCAGCAACGGTTTCTAGCAATGGAGCAAAACCAATGCGAGCCCTATTCTCTTTCAGAGAAACAAGGCCAGCTTGTTGAGCAATAACTACCGCTGCGATTAAATCATCAGCACCCTTTGTCATTGAAACGATGTAAGTCTCAATCGCCTCCGGGCCAAAGCGATCAATTAGATCATTAATTGCGATAAAGGTGTCTACTGTTTTCTTGCCCAACGCTTCAAGCTTTGAGGTATCAAAGCGGAGATCATCAGCCAACATTTGGCTTAGTAGAGCAAACTTTTCATCATGTGATTTTTCAAGGTATCCATCGATACCGGTGATCTGCTTCAAAACATTGTGGTGAGCATCTGAATGCTCACGAACATCCATAGTTGCATGGTTTATTCCAAAGGCGGCTATGGTGCGGATCGTGCGCTCAAGTAAGCCGGTAGCAATCAGTTCGCCGCGGTGGGCCAACAATGAATCACGCATCAGAACCAAATCTGCAAGCAGCTCTGCGGTATCTGCGTAATCACGGTTCTCAACATGCGGTGCGCCCTTGGCGTGACGATCACGTGTAAATGCCAGGCGATGAACAATCGCTGTCGCCTTTAAACGGTACGGCTCTTCGGCGTTAAGGCGCAAGAATCGTGGTTCAAACTCTGGAATATGTTGGAGATCCTTTGCCACAGATGCCGATAGCTCAGGTGTTGCTCCAACAATCTTTGTTGAAACCGACAACATCTGGCGCAGGGCGTTCATCGCAGCGATAGTCACACGGATAGCGTGAGAAACCTGTAGCTCCATTGCCGATGTTGTGACTTCAGCGGTGATATTTGGGTTTCCATCGCGATCTCCACCGATCCAGTTTCCAAATGACAGTGGGCGAGCGGTGATCGGAACTTCAACATCAATTCGCTTCATCTCTTTTGCAAAATCATTGAGAACTTCAGGAACTGTTTCAGTGAACAAATCATCTAAGTAATACAAAGCGTTGAGCGCTTCATCTAATGGCTCTGGTCGTCCTAAGCGAAGCTCATCGGTTTGCCACAAAAGATCAACGGTTTCTGCCAGACGGTCCTGTTGTGAAGGGTTGCGTGGATCATCAAGTAAATCCGCGATGCTTCCTAATTTGTTGAGCACTGATCTACGTGCCGCCTCAGTTGGGTGCGCGGTAAAAACAGGGCGCACCGACATTGCGCTTACCCATTCGGTGATCTCTTCCTTTGTTAACTCATGTCCAGGTGTTTGCGCCTTCATAGCCGCTTCGATGCGATCGACAGCACGTGCTAACCACGAGCCACCAGTTACTCGCGCCTCGGCCAAGACCCGTGCACGGTGCACCTGCTCTGCAACATTTGCTAAGTGGAAATATGTACTAAAGGCACGAACTAACTGAACTGAATCTTCAACTGAAAGTTGAGCAAGAATCTCTGCGCCACTTCCTTCGCGCACAGCTCTTCGAACCTCTTCAACAAGTGCCAAAAGCTCTGGTCCTTCTTGGCGAACCAAGGTCTGACCCAAAAGATCGCCCAGTCGACGCACATCGCTACGAAGATCTGCATCATCTTTAGCGATCTGGCTCTGACTCATGGGGCAATCCTCTCAGGTAACGCAGTGCGAGAAAACAAATTAGACTGAGCACATTCAAGCCCCCCTCCTTTGGAGTCGGGGCCTAACTGCATTGGAGAGCAATTATGCGCGGGTTAATTCCAGCCTTGCCACTTAATTCCGATGCATCTCATATCGTGGCACCGCAATCCCTGTACCCCTTCATCGCAGCGGCTAGGGCTCAATCTCACCCGCTCTTGATCGTTACGAGCTCTAGCCGAAGCTCGGAAGATCTTGTCAATGAGTTACGAGAGCTCTACGACAATGTGCTTGAGTTTCCAGCTTGGGAAACTTTGCCGCATGAACGGTTAAGCCCACGCAGCGATACGGTGGCGCGCAGAATTCAAACCCTTTATGCCCTACAACAAAAACAGAGCGCTAACCCAATTGTTGTAACACCGGTGCGTGGTGCAATCCATCGCATCATTAAGAAACTTGGCACCTTGCCGCTTCTCCAATTAGAGATTGGCAAAGAACAATCACTTGATGAATTAGTTCGCCATTTATCTTCGCTTGCCTACACACGCACAGATTTAGTAGAACGCCGTGGGGAATTTGCTGTTCGTGGCGGAATTGTTGATCTCTTTCTACCGCTGAGCCATCATCCAATCCGAATCGATTTCTTTGGTGATGAGATTGAGGACTTAAGTTACTTTGAAGTTTCCGACCAAAGAACTTTTAAAGCTGTTGTAGGTGCGGTTGATATCTATCCATGTCGTGAATTGTTATTAGATACCGCTATTAAACATCGGGCACTTGAAGTTGTTGATCAGTATCCGGCCGCGGCTGAGATGCTAGGAAAGATCGCCGAAGGTATGAGCTTTGAGGGCATGGAGTCCTTGATTCCATTACTGATCGATGAGACCGAGAGCTTGCTTGCTCGTATGCCAGCTAATACGCAACTGATCTTTATCGATGAGCAACGCATTAAATCTCGTGCTGCAGATCTTTTAGCAACCAATGAAGAGTTCCTTAACGCCTCGTGGTCTAACGCTGCGCTTGGTGGAGCTGCCCCACTGCATGATGGTGCAGGCACTTATATGGCTTGGGATGAGTTACTCGATGAGATCGCAAAGGCAGGCATGAGTGCAAAGGAGCTCAGCCCCTTTGGAACAGATCTAGATCCCGAGACAACATTTTTAGATTTTGCTGCGATTGATCCGATGCGCGGGGATATTGATCGTGCCATCGAATCATTGCGCCAGGCCCTTACTGAAAATCGCACCACCGTATTTGCAACACATGGCCACGGAATGCTCGAACGGTATGCAGGAATCCTGCGCGGTGCTGATTTACCTGTGCAGATTGCAGAAAAGCTCCACGCAACTCCGACAAAGGGGAGCATTCATCTAACAACATCGGTGTTGGCACATGGCTTTGAAAGCGCAGCTGACCAAATCTTCTTCATGACTGAACGTGATTTAACGGGCAGCAAGGGAGGTGTCAAAGACACAGAGCGTTTACCCTCAAAGCGCAAGCAAGCTATTGATCCGCTAGAACTTACCCCTGGAGATTATGTTGTTCATGAACAACATGGAATCGGTCGCTATGTTGAGTTGCTACAACGCACAGTTGCTGGTGTAACCCGCGAGTACTTAATCATTGAATATGCGCCGGCAAAGCGTGGTCAACCCGGAGACAGAATCTTTGTTCCAACTGATGCACTAGAACAGGTATCAAAGTATGTCGGTGGTGAAACACCAACGGTGCACCGCATCGGTAGCGGAGAATGGCAAAAGGCAAAGGGCCGTGCCCGCAAAGCGGTGCGCCAAATTGCGGGCGAGCTAATTCGACTCTACGCAGCTAGAACAAGTTCACCTGGCTTTGCCTTTTCACCGGATACCCCGTGGCAGCGAGAACTTGAAGACTCTTTCTCTTACATCGAAACTCCAGATCAACTCTCAACAATTAATGATGTGAAGCAGGATATGGAACGGCCGTACCCAATGGATCGCATTATTTGTGGCGATGTTGGATACGGTAAGACTGAGATCGCAATTCGCGCGGCCTTCAAAGCGGTACAAGATGGCAAGCAGGTTGCGGTTCTTGTTCCGACAACATTATTGGTGCAACAGCATTCAAAGACCTTTGCCGAGCGTTATGCAGGCTTTCCACTAAAGGTTGCTGGCTTATCTCGATTTAATTCAGCAAAAGAGAGTAAAGAGATTTTGGAACAGCTCTCTGCGGGCAGTGTGGATGTTGTAGTTGGAACACATCGAATCCTGTCTAACGATGTTCAATTTAAGGATCTTGGTTTAGTAATCGTTGATGAAGAACAGCGCTTTGGAGTTGAGCAGAAAGAGTCGCTCAAGAAGCTACGTACAACTGTTGATGTGCTTGCGATGTCTGCAACCCCTATTCCGCGCACACTGGAGATGGCTGTAACCGGAATCCGTGAGATGTCCACCATTACAACCCCACCAGAAGAGCGCCACCCGATCCTTACCTATGTTGGGCCCGCTGAAGAAGCTCAGATAACCGCAGCGATTCACCGCGAGCTACTGCGCGATGGTCAGATTTTTTACTTACACAATAGAGTAGACACCATTGATAAAACCGCGATGCGCCTGAAAGAGATGGTCCCTGAAGCCAGAATTCGAATCGCACATGGCCAAATGTCAGAGGGCGAGCTAGAGGATGTCATTTTGGCTTTCTGGAACCGCGACTTTGATGTTCTAGTCTGTACAACAATTGTTGAGAGCGGCTTAGATATCCAAAATGCAAACACTCTGATCGTAGAACGTGCAGATCGCTTTGGTTTATCTCAACTCCATCAGTTGCGTGGGCGAGTAGGTCGTGGCCGGGAGCGTGCATACGCTTATTTCTTGTACTCGGCCGATGAACCACTTTCCGAATTAGCGCATGAGCGTTTGAAAACTATTGCTACCAATACCGACTTAGGCTCTGGAATGCGGGTAGCACTTAAAGATCTTGAGATACGTGGTGCCGGAAACTTATTAGGCGGAGAACAATCTGGTCACATTGCAGATGTTGGTTTTGATCTTTACATGCGCATGGTTGGAGAAGCGGTTCAAGAGTACAAATCAGGAATCATTGAAACTGAAGAAAAGGTTTCTGAGTGCAAGGTCGAACTTCCAATTAATGCTCACCTTTCATCCGATTATGTACCCGGTGAACGTTTAAGACTTGATCTCTATCGACGACTTGCAGATGTAAAAGCACCGAGCGATGTTGCATCAATTGAGGCAGAGCTACTCGATCGCTTTGGCGAACTACCCGAAGAAGCAAAGGCTTTGCTAGGCGTTGCAGCGTTACGCGCGAAAGCAAAGGCTGCAAAGTTGACTGAAGTAGTTGTTCAAGGAAAGTTCCTTCGTCTTGCCCCCTTGCTTCTTCCAGAGTCCCGTCAGTTACGTCTGACACGTTTGTACCCTGGCTCCCTTTATAAGGGTGCAGCGAGCACGGTTTTAGTGGCGCTACCGAAGGCTGCCTCTTGGAATCCGTCACAGAATGCGCCTGAAATAGTGGATACTTCTCTTCTGGCCTGGGTCGTCGAGGCCCTACATCAATTAAGCGATGCACCGAAAGCGAGTACAGAATGAAGAAGATCCTGGCAACAGCACTAGCAACTTTTCTATTGGCGGGATGCTCGCAGGTAGGCGCAGCAGCAACAGTAGGCAGCACCAAGATCACACAAGCAACTGTTCAAGGAAGCATCGATTCGATTCTTTCAGAGCGCGCAAAGGTTGATACAGCGCAGATGCAGCTTGAAACTGGTGCAACACTTAATGTCTCTCAACTTCGTTTCCACCTTCTTGGCACCTTGCTTGGTGAACTTGGTCGTGAGCTAAAGCTCAATGTAACAAAGGCAGAGATCGATACACGTCGCGCAAGCATCCTTGAGCAGGTTGGCGGAGAAGCAGCGCTACCTACAGCACTTGTTAATGCCGGAATCGCACCGCAAGATTTGGATCGCTACATCGAAGCGATTGCTTACTCAGACAAAATCAGCCAAGCATTAATTGCCGCAGGTGTTACTGAAGATCAACTAGGTGCGGAGATTCAAAAGCTTGTAGTTGCCAAGGCAAAAGAGATTGGCGTAACCGTCAACCCTCGCTACGGTAAGTGGGATCCTGAGATTGCTGATGTAGTTCCTGCAGACTCTGCTGAATCTGCTGTTACTCCTTCAGGCAAGTAACTCTTAATCGCATGCAAGGCTCTCAACTTCAACGACTCGTTGAGGTCATGGATACCTTGCGTTCACCTGGCGGTTGCCCTTGGGATGCAGAGCAAACACATGAGTCACTTCTTAAGTACTTACTAGAAGAGTCCTACGAGTTTGTGGATGCGGTTCAATCTGATAACCGGGTTGATATGCGTGAAGAGCTGGGCGATGTGCTTTTGCAGGTTTACTTCCATGCACGCATGGCGCAGGAACATCCAACAGATCCATTTTCAATTGAGGATGTCGCACAAGGAATCGCAGACAAGTTAATCCGCAGACACCCACATGTTTTCGAGGGTGTCGAAGTTCGAGATTCCCAGGAAGTTCTTGAAAATTGGGAAGAGTTAAAGAAGAAGGAAAAGGGCCGCACATCTGCCCTCGATGGTGTTGCGATGTCACAACCGGCGCTTCCATTAATTGAAAAACTGCTCTATCGAGCTGAAAAATATGGTGTTGCAGTAAATACTCCCGATACCGTCTCAATCGATGGGTCAGCTGATGAAAGCGCAGTTGGGCAAGCCCTTTTAGCGGTGATTGCATGGGCCCACGCCAATGGAATTGATGCAGAGGCAGCGCTTCGCAAAGAGGCCATGCGGATTAGTCGTGAGATTAGCCCCGCATAGTCTGAGCCTGGTTCGCGGTAGACTTCGATTATTGAAGTACATGCCATTTCAGCGTCGAGGTTGGCAATTTAAGTAGAACCCAGACCTTAATAAATAAGAGTTGTATTGATTTAGAGGAGAAGCGCAATGGCAATTATCGAAGCATTAGGTGCCCGTGAAATTCTTGACTCCCGTGGAAATCCAACGGTTGAAGTCGAAATTCAATTAGAGGATGGAACACAAGCTCGCGCTGCTGTTCCAAGTGGTGCATCAACTGGTGCTTTTGAAGCGGCAGAGCTTCGCGATGGTGGCAAGCGTTATTTAGGTAAGGGCGTCGAAAAGGCGATTGCATTTGTCAATGATGAGATCGCTCCAGAGATCATCGGTTTTGATTCACAGGATCAACGTCTAATCGATGCAGCGATGATCGAACTAGATGGAACAAAGAACAAGTCACGTCTTGGCGCAAATGCAATCCTTGGTGCATCACTAGCTGTTGCAAAGGCATCTGCCGAAAGCTCTGATCTTTCACTGTTCCGCTACTTAGGTGGACCAAACGCACACTTGCTGCCAGTTCCAATGATGAACATTCTTAACGGTGGCGCACACGCTGATACCAACGTTGATATTCAAGAGTTTATGATCGCGCCAATTGGTGCACCAACATTCCGCGAATCTGTTCGCTGGGGCGCTGAGATCTACCACGCACTTAAGTCAGTATTAAAGAAGCGTGGACTTGCAACCTCTGTTGGTGATGAGGGTGGCTTTGCACCAAACCTCGATAGCAACCGTGCTGCACTTGATCTGATCCTCGAGGCGATTGAAGCAGCAGGGTTCAAGCCAGGCAGCGAAATCGCACTTGCTATGGATGTGGCAGCAACTGAGTTCCACGAGAACGGCAAGTACAACTTTGAGGGCGCTGTAAAGACATCTGATGAAATGATCGCGTATTACACCTCTTTGGTAGATGCCTACCCAATCGTTTCAATCGAAGATCCTCTTAATGAGGAGGATTGGGCGGGCTGGACGCAGATGACTAAGGTCCTTGGCTCACGCATCCAGATCGTTGGAGATGATCTCTTTGTAACTAACCCAGAGCGTTTAGCTAAGGGAATCGCCGGAAACACAGCGAACGCACTTCTTGTAAAGGTAAATCAGATTGGAACTCTGACAGAGACAATCGATGCAGTAGATATGGCCCACCGTGCCAACTACCGCAGCATGATGAGCCACCGTTCAGGTGAAACTGAAGATACAACTATCGCTGATTTGGCTGTTGCTCTTAATTGTGGACAGATCAAGACCGGCGCACCTGCACGTACCGAGCGCGTAGCTAAGTACAACCAACTTCTTCGTATTGAAGAAGAGCTAGCCGAGGGTGGTCGTTACGCGGGTCGTGACGCCTTCCCACGTTTTAAGGCGTAAGAATTAGCTATGGCACGTCGACAACTTCGCTTTGGTCGTCGCCGTACCTCTAATCGCGTTTTAGCTCTCTCTGTAATCTTCTTTATTCTTGCGCTAACGATTGCACCTCCAGTGAAGCATTACTTCACACAACGTGCACAAATCAGCGCTTTGAAATCGCAGCTTTCTGCAGATAACACCGCGCTGCAAAAGGCGCGTGAAGAGTTACTGCTGTGGCAGGACCCAGAGTATGTGAAGTCGCAAGCTCGTGAACGTCTGCACTTTGTACTTCCAGGAGAGCGCCAGTACATCGTTACTGAAGGCCGCACCGATGCTACGCAAAACAGCACTACCAAGGTCGCAAGCTCATTAGCTGATGGTCAACCTTGGTACTCACGTTTGATCGCATCAATTAGCGAAACCGGCAATTAATGCGCGATGTAACACAGAACGATCTTGATTGCATTCAAACGCAGTTAGGTCGCACACCTCGAGATGTTCATGCGATCTCTTACCGTTGCCCATGCGGCAATCCGGCGGTTGTCGAAACACCACCTCGACTTGAAGATGGCACACCATTTCCAACTTTTTACTATGCAACCTGCCCACGTTTAACTGCTGCTATTTCAACCCTTGAAACTACTGGGCTCATGGGCCAGATGAATGAGCGGTTAGAGACAGATGCTGAATTAGCTGGTGCGTATCACGCAGCCCATGATGATTACATCGCAGCACGATCTGCACTAGGAATCGATGTTCCCGAGGTCGATAATGTTTCAGCAGGCGGAATGCCAACCCGCGTTAAATGTTTGCACTCGCTGATTGCTCACTCACTTTCAGCAGGCCCTGGCGTTAATCCTTTGGGTGATGAAGCGCTGGCAAAGCTTCCTGATTGGTGGAAGAACAACCCATGCGAGTAGCGGCTATTGATTGCGGAACCAACTCAATTCGCTTACTGATCGCAGATATTGATGGAAGTAACTTTCGCGAAGTCGTGCGCGATATGGAGATTGTTCGCCTAGGACAAGGTGTTGATGAGACAGGCCAGTTCCATCCAGATGCCATAGCCAGAACCCTTGCCGCTGTTGATAAATTTGCAGCAGAGATAGCAAAGCGCGGCGTAGAAAAGATTCGCTTTTGCGCAACTAGCGCCACCCGCGATGCAACTAACCGTCACTTGTTTGTAGATGGAGTTCGCGAGCGTTTAGGAATCGAGCTCGAGGTTATCTCTGGTGATGAAGAGGCAGCACTTTCCTTTGCTGGCGCAATAAAAGATTTAGATCCAAGCAACGGTCCCTTCTTGGTAGTAGATATCGGGGGAGGCTCAACCGAGTTTGTCTTTGGTACAGCTACCGTCGAAGCAGCACGCAGCGTCAACATTGGTTGTGTACGTATGACTGAAAGACACTTTGCTTCAGATCCTGCCAAAGCAGAACAGATCGAAGCAGCGCGCGCCGATATTCAAGCAGCGATTGCACAAGCAGCAGCGGTTGTTCCGATCACCAAAGCCAGGACTCTGGTGGCGGTTGCAGGAACCGCAACAACAGTTGCCGCAGCAGCACTAGATCTACCTGAATACGATCGCTATGCAATTCACCTTTCTCGAATCAGCGCGCAACAAACCCACGATGCCGCCACTATGTTTGCAACTACAACCCGCGAACAACGTTTGCAGTTGGGTTATATGCACCCAGGCCGAGTCGATGTTATTGCCGCGGGCTCACTTGTTCTTTCAGAGATCATGAAGGCAACAGGTGCCACAGAGTTCATCGCCTCTGAGTCAGATATCTTGGATGGAATGGCATTTTCACTTGCCCGCAATTAAATCCATCAAACTTCTAGATCAAAAGATTGTTGCCTGCACCAAGTGCCCACGCCTTGTTCAATGGCGTGAAGAGGTTGCTGTTGTAAAACGTAAGTCATATGAGAATGAAAAGTATTGGGGCAAGCCAGTGCCAGGCTTTGGTCCGGCAGATGCCCGAATCGTGATCGTTGGCTTAGCTCCAGGTGCACATGGCGCAAACAGAACAGGGCGAATCTTTACCGGAGATTCATCAGGGGATTGGCTTTACAAAGCCCTACACAAGAATGGTTTAGCAAGTATCCCTACAAGCACATCGGCAGATGATGGACAAAAACTTATTGATACCCGAATTACCTGTGCGGTTCGCTGCGCCCCACCAGATAACAAACCCTCAACTGAGGA
>CAZQNP010000016.1:0-6579 GCA_964594645.1 uncultured Candidatus Planktophila sp.
AAGATTCCAGTTGAAAACACAGCTCTTTCGCCAAATTTGTCGACCAGAACTCCAGAGATCAACCCTGATGCAAAACGTGTGATTGCAAAGGCTGAAACCATTAATCCAATTGCAGCATTATTGACTCCAAAGGATTTTGCAAAGACTGGAATAGCTGGCATAACGATTCCGAAGCCAACGGCAACAAAAAAGGATGCAGCAATTAGTGATGAAACTTCGCGGGGTAAATCCCTAAATGGCGATTGCATCTTCATAGATAGTCGAGTCTACTTGTTTGGGGATTAAAAATGTTTGGTTCATGGGTGAGCACGAGGTAGGATAAGCGAGTGAAATCAGTTATAGCCGAACACTTAGTAAAGACTTATCGGAACGGTGAGGTCAAAGCGCTCAACGATTTGTCATTAGATGTTGAAGAAGGCACTGTTTTAGGTGTACTTGGCCCAAATGGAGCCGGTAAGACAACAACTGTGAGAATCCTCGCAACTCTACTTAAGCCTGATTCTGGATCAGCGACAGTTGCAGGAATTGATGTCATAAAACATCCAGACAAAGTCCGTGAGCAAATTGGATTATCAGGACAGTATGCAGCTGTTGATGAGACATTGACCGGCTGGGATAACTTGGTGATGTTTGGTCGTTTGTATCATTTAGGTCGACAAAGTTCGATTGATCGTGCCAATGAGTTATTAGAACGTTTTGATTTAACAGAGGCCTCACGGCGCCCAATCAAAACTTATTCAGGCGGTATGCGCCGTCGCCTTGATTTAGCAGCGTCGCTAATTGTTAAGCCAAAGATTCTTTTTTTGGATGAGCCAACCACTGGTTTAGATCCTCGCGGTCGCCAGGATATGTGGGGCGTGATTCAAGAGCTCGTAAAGGGCGGAGTAACACTGCTTTTAACTACGCAGTACCTAGAAGAGGCCGATCAGCTAGCCGATGAGATTGCAGTTATTGATCGCGGCACAGTTATTGCTCGTGGCACATCAGATGCATTGAAAAAGCAGGTGGGTGGAGAGCGCTTAGAAATTACTGTAGAGCCTTCTGATCTAGATAAGACCAATCAAATCGTTGCAAAGATCAGTGGCAACGCTACACATGTTGATCATCGAACCATTAGCGCACCAGTGCTTCGTGGATCAAAGGATCTGATGGAGGCTTTGCGAGCGATGGATGATGCCAAGATTCACCCATTAGATATCGGCTTGAAGCGCCCATCTCTTGATGATGTGTTTCTTTCACTTACAGGACATGTGGCAGAAGAAACGGTCGAAGAACCAGTTGCAAAGAAGAAGAGAGGCGGCAAAAAATGAGAAATGCGATCTTTGATGCGATGGTCATTACCAAGCGCCAGCTTCTTCAGCTAGCCCGTGTGCCAGAACTACTTGTCTTTTCAACAATTCAACCAGTTATGTTTGTTTTGCTGTTCCGCTATGTATTTGGTGGATCAATTGATACGGGCCAGCCTGGCGGATATGTGCAGCTATTAATGCCTGGAATCTTCGTTCAGACAGTTGCTTTCACCTTGGCATCAACGGCTGTTGGTTTAGCTGAGGATATGAAAAAGGGATTAATCGATCGCTTTAGATCACTTCCAATCTCACGAGGTGCGGTAATTATCGGTCGCACCTTTGGTGATGCATTACTCAATATCTTGGTTCTCGCAGTTATGGCTATTGCAGGTTATGCGGTGGGCTGGCGACCAACATCAGGAATATTTCAAACTACCTTGGCTTTCCTATTCCTCTTCATGTTTGGCTATGCACTTTCCTGGATCGGAATTTTGGTTGGCCTGTCAGTCAAAGAGGCACGCACAGTTCAAAGCGTTGGTTTCTTAGTTACCTTCCCGCTGACCTTCTTATCAAATGCTTTCGCACCTACAACCGGAATGCCGAGAGCGCTTCAATACTTTGCTGAGTGGAACCCAGTCTCAACGATGGTTGCAGCCTGCCGTCAGTTGTTTGGTCTGGAAAATGAGTTTGGTGCAACAGCCAATTCATGGCCTAGTCAGCACCCACTAGAGACATCTCTGCTCTACATGGTTTTACTGATGGTGATCTTTATTCCATTGAGTATTCGTAAGTACAAGAACTACTCCAACTAACTCTTAGTTTTGCCTTAGAGAGTTAAGCGTAAAACTCAGCGGCAACAATCTCGACAGAGATTTCGCGACCGTTAGGTGCTGTGTATGAAACCTTTGCGCCAATATCTTGGCCGAGAACTGCTGCACCCAAAGGTGATTTCTCGCTATATACATCGAGATCACCTGAAGAGATTTCACGTGAACCGATCAAAAACTTCATCTCATCGCCGGCGATAATTGCTGTAACAACCATTCCTGCGCCAACCTTTCCATCAGCACTAGCTGGTGGTGTTCCAATATGAGCGTTATCTAGCATCTGCTTTAGCTGACGGATGCGAGCCTCCATCTTGCCCTGCTCATCACGGGCTGCGTGGTAACCACCATTTTCCTTTAGGTCACCTTCGGCGCGAGCGGCTTCAATCTTTGCGGTTACCTCTTTGCGGCCCGGACCTTCGAGCTGGGCAAGTTCAGCGCGCAGACGATCTGCCGCTTCCTGGGTTAACCATGTCTGTGTCATAAGGGGTAACGGTACTGGCTAACTACTTAGCCCGACAACTAGATACATCGGCATTAACCGATTTGCTACGCGTAGGAACAACGGTGACCAGTTCAACTTTGGATTTTCCAGCGCCGATCTCTTGATCAATTTGGCCCACAACGTTTTTGTAGAAGTCACGGGCAATAAGTGTGCACACCACAACCTGCTGGCTATCGGTTCGCTCAATGAAATAGCGCACCGTTGCTTCACGATCATTGGTAATTGTGAAGGAGACTAGCTGTGATCGAAGCGGAGGATTGGAGTGATATAGCGCAGACCACATCAACCAACCAATTCCCAGAATGGCCACAACCAGAGCTATGGCGGGCCACTTTGTGCTCTTGGTAACGCCGTACCGCTCTTCATAGTTGAACGCATCTGGGTTTTGCATGACATGATTATCGCATGGAACAAGAAGAACAAATATTTATGGGCTCGGCCGGCTCAATGACGGTCGGAATCTTGCTCATCGCAGTTGTCTTTTTGATGCGCAGTTTTTACAAGCGCTTCAATGGCATAGATCGAAGCGATGACTCAAAGGAGTAATCTCCTTACCAGGATTTTCCAAGGTGTTGCAGTTTTAGCAGTTGCTGCACTATTTGTTGGATTAGGATTTTGGCAGCTTGAACGCGCTGCTGATTTACAGGCAAGTTTAAAGGTAGCTCGGACAATTGATACCACGGTAGTTCCTTTGCAAAGTGTTGCTCAAGCCCGTGAACCTTTAGGGGCACAGGCATTTAATAGAACAGTTTCAGTAACCGGAAAGTACATCGCCAATTTCAGAGCACCCAACCAAGATGATGGAGATGGCGTTGTCACAGATTGGGAGGTCGCACTTGCTCAGGTTGATGAGCGTTCAGCGATCTTAGTTGTTAGAGGTTTGTGGTCTGAGCGTTTGCTTAACCCTGATATTCAACAATCGATGGATATTGATATCACTGGTGTATTGGTCGCTAGCCAATCTGGAGATCGTGCCGACAATATCCCGGGTGTTATATCCAGATTAGATAGCGCAGTTATTGTCGGTTTAACCGATCTCGATTTATATGATGGCTACATCTTGGCTCGCTCTGAAGCTATTGGTGGCCAGGATTTACAACGCTCCCGCGTAACTGAGGAAAAGATCAACCCCAAGATCCCTGGCTTCTACTGGCAGCACATCTCTTATGTAGTCATTTGGTGGCTTATGGCCGCGGTTGTGCTCTATCTACCCTTCTATCGTCGTAGAGTTACCCCATGAGCGGAGCTATCAAGCGGTTTAGATTTATGGCGCTAATTGCCGGAGTAATGTCTCTTTTACTGTGGTTTGTGGATCTGCCTGTTGTGTATCTATTTGATAATCCTGAATGGAAGGAAGCGGTCGCCTGGATCCCATTTGTTCATGGGTGGATCTATGCAGCCTATGTCCTTGTTGCAATTCAATTTGCAGTCAAAGCCCGCTGGTCAATGAAGAAGATGATCTGGCTGATTTTGGCTGGCACTCTTCCAATTGCATCATTTGCTGCGGAGCGCAGAGTTGTTCGACAGTATTCGTAGACCGATCAAATCTCTGATCTACCCACTGTACGAGTGGCGGTTAGTTCGAGCCCTAGATTTTTCCAAAACCCCGCACCACGTTGGTGTAATCCTCGATGGAAATCGTCGCTGGGCTAAATCAAATCCAACCAACAACGATCCTCATGGCCACAAAGCAGGTGCCAATAAGATCATTGATTTCCTGGGTTGGTGTGATGATGCTCAGGTCAAGGTTGTAACTCTGTGGCTGCTCTCAACCGATAACTTCAAGCGCTCGCAGGAAGAGATCGATCAGCTACTCAAGATCATTGGTGACACCGTAGACGAATTAGCCGCAACCGGCCGCTGGAATATCAAAGCGGTGGGTGCTCTTGATCTGCTTCCACCTTGGCTTGAAGAAAAGCTCAGCTCGCTCAAGCCAATACGCCATGATGGGGTAGAGGTCAATGTCGCCATCAGCTATGGCGGTCGTCGTGAAATCGTTGATGCGGTAAAGAGTTACCTCAATGAGGAAGAGTCTGCCGGACACTCCATCAAGGATGCAAAAGAGAAGTTAACAACTGAAGATATTTCAAAGTATTTATACACCGCAGGACAGCCAGATCCCGAGCTCTTGATTCGAACATCGGGTGAGCAACGTCTGGGTGGTTTCTTGTTGTGGCAAAGCGCGTTGTCAGAGTTTTATTTTTGTGAAGCCTATTGGCCAGATTTCCGCCGCCTCGATTTCCTTCGCGCCCTTCGCTCGTACTCAGTAAGGCAACGTCGCTTCGGTTCATAAATCGATACCAAGATTTAACTTTTGCATCTCGCGTGTCTGCGCAGTTTTCATCGCTGATAGTTCTACCTTTTTACTTATCCGAAGAGGTTCCGGCGACAACAATTAAATCTAGGAGCGTTCATTGACTGCTAAGGGTCAAAAAGCTAAGAAAACCTTTGTTTTAGATACCAGCGTTTTGCTCGCAGACCCCGGGGCGCTCTATAAGTTTGCCGAACATGAAGTCATCATTCCGATCGCAGTTATCGGAGAGCTAGAAACCAAGCGTGATCACCCTGAATTGGGCTACTTTGCCCGGGCCGCCCTTCGCGCCCTTGATGATCTGCGGGTAAGCCATGGCCGGCTCGATAAGGCGCTAACAATTACCTCAGAGGGTGGAACCCTTTCCGTCGAACTCAACCACACCGATCTTTCAACCCTGCCTCATGGCTTCCTTCGTGATGGCACCAATGATTCAAGAATCCTCGCCATCGCCAAAAACCTGATGTCAGATGGAAAGGATGTTGTCCTTGTAACCAAGGATCTACCGCTTCGAGTCAAAGCATCATCTGTTGGAGTTGAAGCCCAAGAGTATTTGGCAGAGCTGGTCTCCAATAGTGGCTGGACCGGAATTGAGGATCTTGATGTCTCCTCATCCCTGATCGATGATCTCTACTCAGGAGATTTCGCAGATCATGAAGCCGCCCACCAACTGCCGGTTCACACCGGGGTAGTGCTGCACTCAGAAAAAGGATCAGCCCTTGCCCGCGTCACCGCAGACAAGCAGTTGAAGTTGGTCCGCGGAGATCGCCAAGCCTTTGGACTTCATGGCCGAAGCGCAGAACAGCGAATCGCCCTTGATCTTTTGCTGGATGAGAACATCGGAATCGTCTCACTGGGCGGCCGTGCCGGAACTGGTAAATCCGCCCTTGCTTTATGTGCCGGATTAGAAGCGGTGATGGAGAAGCGGCTTCATAAGAAGGTTGTGATCTTCCGTCCGCTCTACCCAGTTGGCGGACAGGAGCTGGGATACCTGCCTGGCTCGGAAGGGGAGAAAATGTCCCCTTGGGCGCAAGCGGTTTTTGACACCTTGGGCGCATTGGTGAGTCAGCCGGTGATCGACGAGATCATCGACCGCGGACTTATTGAGGTCCTGCCGCTGACCCATATCCGCGGTCGCTCACTTCATGACTCCTTTGTCATCGTCGATGAGGCGCAATCTCTGGAACGAGGCGTCCTGCTGACGGTGCTTTCCAGAATCGGAACCGCCTCCAGAGTCGTGCTGACCCATGACATCGCCCAGCGAGACAACCTTCGGGTCGGTCGCCACGATGGTGTGGTCGCGGTGGTTGAAACTTTGAAGGGCCATCCACTCTTTGCCCATGTCACCTTGACCCGAAGCGAGCGCTCGCCGATCGCAGCCCTGGTTACCGAGATGTTGGAAGGCCCCGTCGGAAATTAGCTGGTAGCGACATGGCGCTTTTAGGGCCGGAATCTATCTCACAGTCACATTTCGGACATATCGGACATCCCCCTTTCTGACCTGCGGTTTTACCTATCCACAGGATTATCTTTTTCTGAGAATTTCCGACTCCCGCACACTTTGATTTGCCCATCAGCCCCATCTACCGCACCATAAAGGCATTCCCCATGGTTACTGAAGCCTCATTTGAGGCTGATTGGCCATGGCAA
>CAZQNP010000016.1:6679-17043 GCA_964594645.1 uncultured Candidatus Planktophila sp.
AAAGGCATTCCCCATGGTTACTGAAGCCTCATTTGAGGCTGATTGGCCATGGCAATAAACCGCGGGTGAGTGTCTGCGGGTGATGAGATGAGGAAGGGAGCACCACAGTGAAGCCTGTTCTAAAGACCGCAAAGTCGATCACAATCCTTGGCATCTCCGCCTCCCTACTTTTGCTGGCGACCTTGCTCCCATCGGCCAACGCTCTAGAAAGCGCAGTGGTCTCAACGGTCGAGGTCGAGGCACCCAAGACCGCCTCTATCGTTGAAACAGAATCAGTTGCAGCTTTGTTTAATGATGAGGATCTTTCAGCAATGGCATCGGGTGCGATCTTCTCTTCCCAGCTGGCCTTGGTTTCAGCGGTTAGCCGCCAGGTCGAGTTAGCCAGAACCCCAATGGGCGCTAAGCGGGTTGCCAAGAGCATTTTGTTTGATGAGTACGGCTTTCCTGAAAAAGAGTACAAGTGCTTAAACCAGTTGTGGACCAAGGAAAGTAATTGGAACTACAAATCACGTAACAAGAAATCTGGGGCGCATGGAATTCCGCAAGCCCTGCCAGCGAGCAAGATGAATGTGGTTTCAACTGATTGGCGCACCAACCCTGTGACTCAGATCCGTTGGGGACTTCGCTACATCAGCATTCGCTATGAGACACCATGCAAGGCGTGGGCAAAGAGCAAGCGCAGCAACTGGTACTAATCTGGTGAAATTGGTGCCCGCCAAATAAGTAACGGGCGCGCCGCAGACTATGTAGGTCGAGAACCGATTGTTAACGGCTTACTTGTAGAAACAAAGAAATCATTGCCCTTGTCATCGACAACGATGAAGGCTGGGAAATCAACAACATCGATCTTCCAGACCGCTTCCATTCCTAGCTCTTCAAAATCCAGGACCTCAACCTTTGTAATGCAATCAAGGGCCAAGCGGGCGGCCGGTCCTCCAATTGAGCCAAGGTAAAAACCACCATGCGAGTTACATGCATCGGTGACCGCCTTTGAGCGGTTGCCCTTTGCAAGCATCACCATTGATCCACCCTGTGACTGGAAGTAATCAACGTAGGAATCCATGCGACCTGCAGTTGTTGGTCCAAAGGATCCTGATGCATACCCTTCAGGGGTCTTGGCCGGACCTGCGTAATAAACAGCGTAATTCTTCATGTATTCAGGCATTGGCTTGCCCTCATCCATCGCCGCCTTGATCTTGGCGTGGGCTAGATCGCGGGCCACAACCAAGGTTCCAGTTAAGGAAAGTCTTGTCTTTACTGGGTGCTTTGTTAGTTCAGCTAAGACCTGTGACATAGGTTGATTTAAATCAATGGCGACAACATCTTCGTTGAGATGCTCATCAGTTGTCTCGGGCAAGAAATGAGCTGGATCGCGCTCTAGCTCTTCTAGGAAGATTCCATCCTTGGTTATCTTTGCCTTTGCCTGACGATCTGCAGAACAGGAAACCGCGATCGCAATTGGCAGCGATGCACCATGTCGTGGCAGGCGAACAACGCGAACATCGTGGCAGAAGTACTTGCCACCAAACTGTGCGCCGATTCCTAATGTGCGGGTGAGCTCTAAGACCTTTTGCTCTAGCTCAATATCGCGGAAGCCATGGCCAGTTGCCGCATCACCTGATGTTGGCAATGAGTCCAAGTACTTGGTGCTTGCAAGCTTTGCAGTCTTTACCGTGTGCTCAGCGCTGGTGCCGCCGATGACAATTGCAAGGTGGTACGGAGGACAGGCCGCGGTTCCAATGGATCGAAGCTTTTCATCCAACCAGTTCATGAAGGAGGTTGGGTTTAAGACAGCCTTAGTCTCTTGGTATAAAAAAGATTTGTTTGCGCTGCCGCCACCTTTAGCGATGTACAACAGGTTGTACTCATCCTGATGATCGCTATCGGCATAGATTTCAATCTGGGCAGGCAGGTTGTTGCCGGTGTTCTTTTCCTCCCAGGTAGTTACTGGGGCCATCTGCGAATAGCGAAGATTTAAGGTTGTGTAGGCATCGTAAATACCCTGTGAAATAGCTACCTCATCCTTGCCAGTTGTTAAAACGTACTGGCCCTTCTTGCCCATAACCAATGCGGTTCCGGTGTCCTGGCACATCGGCAGAACTCCGCCAGCTGCAATATTGGCGTTTTTCAAAAGGTCGATCGCAACAAAGCGATCATTAGGTGAGGCCTCTGGATCTTTAACAATATTTGTTAACTGCTGTAAATGCTCTGCACGAAGGTAATGGTTGATGTCATGGATCGCCTCTGATGTCAGCTTCTCAAGGGCAGAGGGTTCAACCTGCAAAAACTCTTTATCGCCAAGCTTTACAACCGAGACACCCTCTTTACTTACAAGACGGTACTTGGTCTTATCCTCACCAAGGGGCAGCAGCTCTGAGTATGAAAAGTTTGGCATCGTTCCTTCTTCTCGAAAGTTTGGCTATTCAGGCTTTACAGAATCAAGTTTTTTCTTAGCGCCATCGAGCCACTCTTGGCAGATCTTGGCTAACTCTTCGCCGCGCTCCCACAACTTCAAAGACTCTTCTAGGGTCGCGCTACCTGCTTCAAGGGATTCGACAACTTCAGCCAGCTCATCACGTGCTGCCTCATATGAGATCTTCTTTGCTTCGGCCATGGGTTAAATCTACTCTCTTCTTTACCTTGATGTGATTCTTACTTATCGAGCACTGTGGCTTTGGTCTCGCCCTTTGCAAGACGAAGGCGTAGCTCATCGCCAGCCTTCAACCTCTTTGGATCTGTAACGATTTGGCCATCGGCTAACTGAACTACCGAGTACCCGCGATCCAAAGTTGATTGTGGCGATAGGGCACGTACTCGCGCCTTAATCTGCTTGAGCTCCTCTTTGGCAAGTTTGAGCGATGAGCCAAAGGAGCGGTTTGATCTATCACGCAGCCCAGCAATGATTTCAGCCCTGGTTGTAATCAATACATGTGGGTCCTTCATTACAGGGCGGTTTTTAAAGTTAGTAATTCGCGTAGCTTCTAGATCTAGTCGATTAACCAATGTTCGGCGGGCACGATCACGCATCGCCTCGATCATGGCGATCTCTTCACTGATATCTGGAACAACTCTTTTTGCAGCATCTGTCGGAGTTGATGCTCGGTAATCAGCAACTAAATCTAGAAGTGGTGAATCCTTTTCATGGCCAATCGCAGAAACAATGGGAGTTTCACATGATGCCGCCAATCGCACCAGTCCTTCATCACTAAATGGCAGTAGATCTTCAAAGGAGCCACCACCGCGGGTAATGATGATGACCTCAACCTCTTTGTTGGCCTCTAATTCGCGCAGCGCCTCTGAAACCTCACTTACAGCAGCTGCTCCCTGAACAGTTACCTCGCGAATTTCAAAGCGAACACTTGGCCAACGACGCTTTGCATTTTCAACCACATCTTTTTCCGCGTCGGTGTTGCGACCACAAATCAATCCAATAACTTGTGGCAGCAAGGGCAGAGCAACTTTGCGATCTGAGTTAAACAATCCTTCGCCCGCTAATTGATTTTTCAACGCCTCTAATCGAGCGAGCAGTTCACCAACTCCGACCTGTCGAATCTCGCGGGCTGAAAATGACAGAGATCCATTTTTTGTGTACCAAGAAGGCTTTGCATACATAACGATGCGAGCGTTATCGGGTAAAGGCTTCACCGCTGCGATTACAGATTTATGGCACATCACCGAGATCGACATATCAACGCTTGGATCGCGAAGGCGCATAAATGCCATCATTCCGCTGCGCTCATTTAACTCGCTGATCTCGCCCTCAATCCAGATAGGGCCCAGCCGTTCTACATACTCCTTGATCGCCTCAGAAACGGTGCGAACCGTGGCGGGGGCCTCACTTGAAGTTTCGAACATGGGATGAGCCTAATAGACTGCCCCCATGGCTAAGAGAGTTCTACTGGCAGCGCCTCGCGGATATTGCGCAGGTGTGGATCGCGCCGTCATCACCGTTGAAAAAGCCCTGGCTCTCTATGGTGCACCCGTCTATGTTCGCAAGCAGATTGTGCACAACGTCCACGTTGTCACCTCGCTCGAAGCCAAGGGTGCGATCTTTGTTGATGAGACCGATCAGGTTCCAGAGGGCAAGACCGTTGTCTTCTCCGCCCACGGTGTTTCTCCGATGGTCCATGAAGAAGCAGCTGCGCGAAATCTAAAGACAATTGATGCAACCTGCCCATTGGTAACCAAGGTTCACCACGAGGTTCGCCGTTTTGCGACAGAGGATGCAGAGATTTTGTTAATTGGTCACCATGGCCATGAAGAGGTTGAGGGAACTGCAGGAGAGGCACCAGACAAGGTTCGCATTGTTGATGGCCTAGAGGGTGCTCGCACCATTGTGCCAACTCCAGGAAAGAATTTAATTTGGCTTTCTCAAACAACTTTATCTGTTGATGAAACGATGGAAACAGTTGCGATCCTCAAGGAGCGTTTCCCAGATATTCAAGCGCCACCAAGTGATGACATTTGCTATGCAACACAAAATCGCCAAGAGGCGATCAAGGTAATTGCACCACAAGCAGATCTAGTAATCGTTGTTGGTTCACAAAACTCAAGTAACTCAGTGCGCCTTGCAGAGGTTGCACTTGAATACGGTGCAAAGGCATCACATCTGATTGATTATGCAGAAGAGATTCAGGATCACTGGTTTACAGATGTCGAAACAATCGGCGTAACAAGCGGTGCATCTGTTCCAGAGATTCTAGTTAAGGATGTTTTGGCGGTCCTTGCTGAAAATGGTTTCCGCGATGTTCAAGAGATCACCGCAGCAGAAGAGTCACTACTTTTTGCTTTGCCACCTGAGCTTCGTAAAGATATGAAGGCGGCTGGCATCGCTTAATCTGCCTTTTGTGCAGCTCTTTTCTTTGAAGGCTTTGCCTTTGCCTTTTGATTCAAGTAAACAAACCAGCCATAGAGCGCTGAAATAATCAAAAATGGTGCCTCTGATGCAAGGGATGCGATGAAATCAACTCCAACACGTGATGGTCGGAAACCACCCAGCAAAATTATGAAGAAGAGAGCGCTGCCTGCAAAGGCCAATGGGGGAGTTACAACTGAAACATAGGTTGTGCCTGGGCGACCAAAACGTATTGAGGCAAAGGTGGCAGCGCAGATTGCGATTCCGGTAAGGATGCCAACACCGGTGCGGATGGTCATCTCAATGAAGACAAAGAAGCCGATAAAGAGAAATTGCAAAACAACGATGCCCTGCTTCTTTAATCCAGGACCCTGGATTTGAATCTTTTGAAGTGTGCTCATCGCTCATCTACCTCTTCTGCATCGATGTAATCATCCCCGGCTTCAAGCTCTGCGCTCTTGAGATCGCGAACCGCACCAGGGGCTTCAGGATACTCAATCGCTAACTTATCTTTATCACCTGTGACACCTAAGTTATGAATTCTTCGAGCAGGTGCCAAAACTGTCTTTTCAGCTGTTGGTACCAAATCCTCATACGCCTTAGAGGTTGATGAGATCGCCTTACCAACGGCAACGATCTTGGTATGCAGCAAGGTGATGTTCTTTAGAAATGTACTTGCAACCTTTTGGATCTCATCGGCGTTCTCGGCCAACTTGTTACGGGTAAAGATGTAACCAATGGTGCGCAGTAGCGCCATCATGGAGGTTGGGGTTGCAACGGTGACACCTAATTTAAAGGCCTTTTCAAGGAACATTGGATCTAGGCGCAAAGCCTCAGATAACAAGGTTTCAAAGGGAACAAAGAGCACAACAAAATCAGGTGATCCCTGGGATTTGTGATATCCGCGCTTTGCCAGTGCTTCAACATGCTTCATTAAATCCTTGGCATGCATCTGCAGATACTCATCACGTTGTGATTGATCCTCGGTGCCAAAAGCTTCTAGAAAACGTTCAAAGGGAAACTTAGAATCGATAAAGAGCATCGATCCGCCAGGCATCGAAACGGTGATATCTGGAATTCCAGATGAGTCAGAGTCTGTGGTTGATCGTTGCGCGGTGTACTCATGTCCCTCACGAAGCCCTGCACCCTGAAGCAGTAGCTCTAGCTGAGCCTCACCAAACTTTCCGCGGGTCTGTGAGTTTGAAAGTGCTCCTGCGATCTTCTTGGTTTCATCAAAGATTGATTCGGATGCACGACGCATCTCTAGAATTGTTGTGTTGAGCTTTGCCTCAGCCTCGGTGCGGATGCGGTTAGCCTCATTAGATTGGGTTGTTAACTTTGAAACAGAGTCCTTCACCGCAAGCAGTTCAGCGTTTAATGTGATCGCACTTTCTGTCTTGCGTCGCTCTGCTTCGAGTTGAGCCTTGTAATCATCGAGCAGGGCTTGATTGCCCGCTGAATCCTTGGATTTGAGGGCTGAGAGCAGGTATCCGATCGCAGATCCTGCGAAAAGGCCTATTAATAAGGTCACTACATATGCGGGCATGGGCCTATCGTGGCAGGGAGCACCGACAATCCCGCGTAGGCTTACCCCAGTGAGCCTCTCTATCGGAATCGTCGGACTGCCTAACGTTGGAAAGTCGACCCTTTTTAATGCTCTGACCAAGAACAATGTTTTGGCCGCAAACTACCCCTTCGCCACCATCGAGCCCAATGTGGGAATCGTGGGAGTGCCAGATGAGCGTTTGGCAAAGCTGGCAGAGATCTTTACCTCAGAAAAAATCCTTCCAGCCACCGTCTCCTTTGTAGATATCGCCGGAATCGTAAAGGGCGCTTCTGAAGGCGCCGGACTTGGCAACAAGTTCCTTACAAATATTCGTGACACTGATGCGATCTGCCAAGTTATCCGTGTTTTCAACGATGGCGATGTTGTTCACGTCGATGGCCGAGTGGATCCTGCATCAGATATGGAAACCATTAACACCGAGTTAGCGCTCGCAGATTTGCAAACAATTGAAAAGGCGATTCCTCGTCTTGAAAAGGAAGCCCGCGTTGCAAAGGAAAAAGCGCCGGTACTAGAGGCGGTAAAGGCTGCCAATGAATGGCTGCAATCTGGAAAGCCTTTGTCACAAAGTTCAATTGATCGCGAACTTCTTGCTGAGCTACACTTGCTCACCGCAAAACCATTTTTGTATGTCTTTAATGTTGATGCCGCAGAATTAAATGATGATGCCCTTAAGGCAAAGTTGCAGGCGCTTGTTACCCCAGCTGAGGCGATCTTCTTAGATGCAAAGACAGAGGCAGAGCTCGCAGAACTCAGTGATGAGGATGCATTGGAATTGTTGCAATCAATTGGTTTGAAAGAACCAGGTCTTGCAACCTTGGCACGTGTTGGTTTCAATACTTTGGGATTGCAGACATATTTAACTGCAGGTCCAAAGGAAGCCCGCGCGTGGACGATTCACAAAGGTGACACCGCACCCATGGCCGCTGGTGTTATTCATACAGATTTCCAAAAGGGGTTTATTAAGGCTGAAATCGTCAGCTTTGAAGATCTCATTGCCGCTGGATCTATGGCTGAAGCGAAAGCTAAGGGCAAGGTTCGTATGGAAGGCAAGGAATATGTAATGGCCGATGGAGATGTAGTGGAGTTCAGATTCAATGTCTAAAAAGCAAGCACACCTAAAGGATCTACCTGAAAAGAAGCGCGAAGATCTGCGTAACGTAGCGATCATTGCTCACGTTGACCACGGAAAGACAACACTGGTTGATGCCATGTTGTGGCAATCTGGCGCATTTGCATCACACAAGGTTCAGGGCGAAGGCCAGGACCGCATGATGGATTCAATGGATCTAGAACGCGAAAAGGGAATTACGATCCTTGCCAAGAACACCGCAGTTAAGCGCGGCAACACAATCGTTAACATCATTGATACTCCGGGCCACGCCGACTTCGGTGGCGAGGTAGAGCGCGGACTTGAAATGGTTGATGGCGTTATCTTGTTGGTAGATGCTTCAGAAGGTCCGCTGCCTCAGACACGTTTCGTTTTGCGTAAAGCACTTGAAAAGAACCTGCCAGTTATTTTGTTGATCAACAAGGTCGACCGTCCCGATTCACGTATCGCTGAAGTTGTCGATGAGGCGTACGAACTGTTTCTTGATCTTGGAGCAAATGAAGAGCAGATCGAGTTCCCTGTTGTTTACGCATCAGCTAAAGCTGGTCGTGCATCATTGACCCGTCCTGCAGATGGTGGAATGCCTGTTGAAGAAAACCTCGATGTTTTGTTTGACACAATCTTCTCTGCAATTCCGGCACCTGTTTATCATGAAGGTGCACCATTGCAAGCACACGTTACAAACCTTGACTCATCTCCATTCTTGGGTCGTCTTGCACTATGTCGCGTACGTGAAGGTGTTATCAAAAAGGGTCAGAACGTTAGCTGGATCAAGACTGATGGAACTATTGAACGTGTAAAGATTTCAGAGCTCTTGATTACAGAAGCGCTAGAGCGCGTTCCAGCGTTAGAAGCACATCCTGGAGACATCATCGCGGTAGCTGGTATCGAGACAATCACATTGGGTGAAACCCTTGCTGATCTTGAAAACCCACACGCACTGCCATTGATCATCGTTGATGAGCCTTCGATTTCGATGACTATCGGTATCAATACATCTCCACTAGCGGGCAAGAGCGGAAAACTGCTTACTGCACGCCAAGTTAAGGGCCGTCTTGATGCTGAACTAGTAGGTAACGTTTCATTGCGAGTTCTCAATACTGATCGCCCAGATACATGGGAAGTTCAGGGACGTGGCGAGCTACAGCTTGCAGTTCTGGTTGAAATCATGAAGCGCGAAGGTTTCGAGCTAACTGTTGGTAAGCCACAGGTAGTTATCAAGAAGATTGATGGAAAAATCCACGAACCGATGGAGCGTTTAACAATTGATGCACCTGAAGAGTACTTAGGTGTTCTTACTCAGTTGATGGCGCTTCGTAAGGGTCGCATGGAGCAAATGGTTAATCACGGAACCGGTTGGATCCGTCTTGATTACAAGGTTCCATCACGTGGACTTATTGGTTTCCGTACTGAGTTCTTAACTGAAACTCGCGGAACTGGTTTGCTACACCACGTATTTGATGGTTACGAGCCTTGGTACGGAGATATTCGTACCCGCGCAACAGGTTCACTTGTTTCAGACCGCATGGGGACAGTTACATCGTATGCGCTATACGGAACACAGGATCGCGGAACTATTTTCGTAGAGCCAGGCGATGAAGTTTACGAAGGTATGGTTATTGGCGAGAACTCTCGTTCAGATGACATGGATGTCAACTGTGTTCGCGAAAAGAAGCTAACAAACATGCGTGCTTCAGGTACTGACGAATCAGAGCGTTTGATTCCGCCTAAGAAGCTCAACATGGAAGGTGCGCTTGAGTTCTGTCGCGAAGATGAGTGCGTCGAGGTAACTCCTGCGGTTGTTCGTATCCGTAAGGTTGTTCTTGATCAGAATGAGCGCGCACGTGCGACTTCTCGTCAGAAGAAGGCGAACCTCAACGCTTAACAGATAATTCTCAGGAAAACTCCCGCACAGTTAATTCGGTGCGGGAGTTTTTATTTCCTAAGCATTTTTATGAAACTTTCTCAGACTCCACCAATACACTTCCACATCGATGTTGAAGGGGTGTTGGAGTTAATGAAAAAAAGCCGCGTGGTGCCTGTTGCGCTGATTGCTGTTGCAATCAGTAGCGCGATTGCAGTTCAAAATACAATTTCATCTCGGATCACCTCTCAGGTCTATGAGGTTCTTCCAAGAGCTTCTGAGGTATCCGCCTCTATGCCCTTGTTTGATTTACCCGGCAATGTCGTTGGTGACTCCATTAAATCTGTTCACATCGACATTGGTGAGTATCAATTAAAAGAGTCGACTTTTAAACCATCTTTAGCAATTGATGCGCGCGACATTTTAAAGTCCAAACCAAATCTCATTGGAACTCTGGATATTGCAGCAACAATTCCAGCTGCCACGATTACTCAATTAGCAGATTTTAATGATGCGCAAATTGTTGGAAACACTCTGCAGGTCTCAGTAGGTTCAGGTGGTCTTGGTACAGCGATTCTAGTTCCAAAGTATTTAGGCAATCAGATTTACTTTGAGTTGCAAGCTGTCTCTTTATTTGGCAATCAGATTCCTGCAGAATCCTTACCAGATGAGATTAAGGAAGAGATCAAGAGTAAGAGTGTTCGCACCCTTAACGCACCGCAAGGAATGATCGTCAACTCCATTTCATTGAGTAGCGAAGGTCTTGTGTTAACAATGCAAGGTAAGAACTTCCGACCTACTAACCTTGGCACGACCTTCTAGAACGCAACTGAGTTAGCTGCTAGATGAGTGCTGGATAAAAGTTAGGGATACCTAGCGCCACAGGCGTAAACCAGCCGATTTGTCGGCCCATTCAGGCAAGATGCTCACTGTGAGTAAGCAGCCCTTCAGCCTTGTACGACAGGTACTT
>CAZQNP010000016.1:17143-20233 GCA_964594645.1 uncultured Candidatus Planktophila sp.
AGGCAAGATGCTCACTGTGAGTAAGCAGCCCTTCAGCCTTGTACGACAGGTACTTCAGGCTGCCCCGCTTACCTTGGATGTTGATCAGCAGGTGGTTGTTGCACACCGTGGCTGTCCCATTGTTGTTCAGGGTGGGCCTGGAACTGGAAAGACAACGGTCTTAGTTGAAGCAGCGTTAGCGCGCATTCAAGAGGGACAAAACCCCGATTCAATCTTGTTGCTTACCTATGGACGTGAGCGAGCATCTGAACTTCGTGATGCAATCGCACTTCGCACGACCAAGACAATGTTTGAACCATTGGCACGAACCTTCCACTCGCTTGCGTTTTCTATTTTAAAGATGAAGGCCAAGGGCGATCCTGATCCGATTCTGCTCAGTGGCCCCGAACAAGAAAGTTATATCCGCGATTTACTACAAGGTGATATCGCAGATGGATACAGAGAGTGGCCTGAAGATTTACATAAGGCGTTAACCACACATGGATTTGCGCGCGAACTTCGCGATTTGATCTTACGTGCATCAGAACGTGGCATTGACGCCGATGAGTTAGCCGCTCTTGGTAAGCAAGAGGGTGAAAAGTATTGGCAAGCTGCCGCTGCCTTCTGGAATCGTTATGTCAATTCCATGGTGATGCGTGAGTTCAGCGCACAAGATGCAAAGCTACGCATCGATCCATCTGAATTAGTTTCTCGTGCCTCAATACATTTACGTAACAACCCAGATCTATTAGATCAATTACGAAATCGCTTCACAACCATCATGGTCGATGAGTTTCAAGAAAGCGATCCGGCACAACGTGAACTTCTGGCGCTGCTTGCAGGTAATGATGTAATTATTTGTGCAGATGCAGATAGCGCTGTTGGTCGATTCCGTGGCGCAGATCCTGATGGATTGGCAGCAGCTCTTGATCCATATCGCGCCAAAGAGGTTGTGCTGAACAATGTTTATCGCAGCGCACCCGAGATCTTCGAAGTAGGACATCAATACGTACAAGCTTTCCGTGGATCGCCAATAACCCGTAAGCGCACATGTGCCTCAAAAACAGGCGGTTTTGTTGGGGTTCATCGCTTCAGAAGCGGGGCAGAGGAAGCAGCATTTATCGCGCACCAGTTCCGCAGTGCGCATCTTCGTCAAGGAGTTTCCTACAGCGAGATGGCAGTAATACTGCGTGCTTCTGGTGTTCAAGCAGCCGCGTTGCGACGTGCATTTTCACAGGTTGGAATTCCAGTTGCATCAGAGCTGCAAGCATTAGCTGGTAACCCGGCAATTGCACCATTTTTGCTGTTGGCACGTGTTGCAATCGGTGCGCAGCCTCTTAATTTAGATACTGCAGAGCGCTTATTACTTTCTGAGTTTGGTGGAGCAGATTCAATCTCTTTGCGTCGTATTCGCCGGGCGATGATTACCGCTCGCCCTGAAGGTGATGAACGTTCAGGTACTCAGTTGCTGTTGGATGCAATCAATGATGGTGAACTCTTCATTGAAGGAGCGGATAGCGTTCTTCGAGTTCATGCTTTGCTTAAAGGTGCAAAGGCGATTGCACGCAATAAGACAGCTTTAGCAGATGATCTGTTGTGGTTTATCTGGGACAACGCGGTAACAAGTGATGGTCAGAAGTTATCTGTGGCTTGGCGCAATCAAGCTTTGCGACCAGGTGTTCGGGGAGCTGCAGCAGATCGTGACCTAGATGCCATGATGCAGTTGTTTGATTCTGCTGCCCGTTATTCAGAGCGATTCCCTTTGTCAGGTCCGGCAGCCTTTATCAATGAGATCGCAACTGAAGATATTGCTGGCGATGTGATTACCGCAAAAGGTGTTCGCCCAGATTTCGTGGAGATCCTTACCGTGCATAGCGCAAAGGGTCGTCAATGGCAGGTAGTTGCAATCGCAGGATTACAAGAGGGAACCTGGCCCAACTTGAAGCAACGTTCATCGCTATTAGGCGCAGAGCGTTTAGTAGAACGCAAGCGCAACCCTGATGTTCCACGAGATCAATTAGATGTCATCGCCGCTAATGGCCTGATGCAGGATGAGCAGCGTTTATTCCATGTGGCGCTAACCCGCGCCCAGCAATCACTTTTCGTCACAGCGGTTCAGCGCGAAGATGAAGAGCCATCACAGTTCTTTGAAGCGATCGAGGTGCTGGTCAATAAAACAGATGAAGATGAACACCTCATAACCGATGTTCCGCGGCCAATTACAGCACCGGCATTAGTTGCTGAGCTTCGTGCGCAGTTAGCTGGCCCAAAGGCTAAGGAAGCTGCTGCCTTGTTAAAGGCGATGAGCGCCGAGGGTATTTACCTTGCAAACCCTGATAGCTGGATCGGTTCTGTTCCACTTAGTACCGATGCTCCCGTTATCGATCCTGACAAAGAGGTTATTGTTTCTCCATCAGGTGCTGAAAGTTTTGTTGAATGTGGAGTTAAGTGGTTCCTGCAAAACAATGGTGGTTCAGATGGCGACAGCACCGCACAGGTTCTAGGTTCTGCAATCCACGCCTTTGCCGCAAAGATGGTGCAAGAGCCAGGCACAAGCCGTGAACAGTTGATTGAATCGCTCAAGAGCTCTTGGAAGTTAATTGATCCTGAAAGCGGTTGGGTGAGCGCATCACATCTTGAATCTGCAGTTACTATGCTTGAAAAGTTTGTTGAGTACCACAAGGAAACTACACGTGAAGTTAAGGGTGCCGAACTTCGCTTTGATGTAAAGCTTGGTCGTGCTCGCATAATCGGAACAGTTGACCGGCTTGAGGTTGAAGCAGATGGCTCACTTTTCATTATTGACTTTAAAACCGGCAATACCGCAATTAGTAAAGAGGATGCCAAGAAAAATTTGCAGCTTGCCAGTTATCAATTAGGTGTACATGAGGGTGGATTTACCGATGGCGATAAGAGCGCAGGTGCCGAGCTTGTGTATTTGGGAACAAGTAGCGCAGGTGCATCGATTCGCCAGCAGTACGCAATTGATCTGGAAGAAACCAAAGCAACCATCGAAAGTATTGGTGAGGGCATGGGTGCTGCAACCTTCCTTGCCACCGTCAATAAGCGCTGTAAAGGCTGCCCAGTAAGGAAATCCTGCCCTGTTCAAAG
>CAZQNP010000016.1:20333-26821 GCA_964594645.1 uncultured Candidatus Planktophila sp.
TTGGGACTTACCTTTACCCGAAAAGCTGCAGGTGAGCTATCTGTTCGTATCCGAAAGCGTTTGCGTCAGTTGTCACAGCTGCCAGAGTTCAGCCACATCACCTCAAGTAGTACCGCGGTTACGACCTATCACTCTTATGCAGGCAAGCTACTAAGTGAACATGCCATTCGATACGGAATCGATGCAGATGCTGAACCGCTAGGCGAAGCCGCCATTTGGCAGATCGCATCTGATGTTGTACGCAACTGGTCTGATGATTCATATCGCAATGACAGCGCGGTAAGTACCGTTATCAAGGATTTGCTTGGTCTTTCAAAGTTAATGCTAGAACATCAGGTTAAGCCTGCAGATATTGAAGCTATCGGCAATGAGATGCTGGAAAAGTTACAACTGCTTGCTGGTAGCACCAATGAAGATACCCGCGCCGTTGCTCGTGCTATGCGTCAACGCAATTCACTGTTGCCGATGGTTGAAGCTTTTATGGAGCGCCGCAAAGCAGCAGGCGAGCTTTCATTTGATGATCAGATGTCACTTGCTGCAGATATCGCACAAAACTTTGAAGATGTCGGCACCTTAGAGCGCGGCAAGTACAAGGTCGTATTGCTCGATGAGTATCAAGATACTTCGCAGTCACAGGTGCGCATGTTGTCTGCGCTGTACGGCAACTTTGTACAGGAAACCGGCCACCCAGTAATGGCTGTGGGAGACCCGTCGCAGGCTATTTATACCTGGCGTGGAGCATCTGCCGGCACTATGGCCTCATTCCATAAGTACTTTCCAAAGGCAGCAGGGCAAACTGGAATTGAACAGTTCTCGCTGCCAACAACCTTCCGAAATGACAGGATCATCTTGGCTGCTGCAAACACTATTAGTGCCGAGATCAAAGCTGCAGGTGGTCAGCAGGTTGTAGAACTCGAAGCACGCGAAGGTGCAGGTGCTGGTGAACTTGCTTACGGTATTTATGAAACCGTTGAAACCGAATCGCAAGCGATCGCTGAGTACTTCAAGGCTTTGTGGAACCCTGAAAGCAATAAATCATTTGCGGTATTGGTTCGTAAGCGCAGCCAGATCGCATCAATTGAAAAGGCGTTACGTGAACAAGGTTTACCCGTTGAAGTCATCGGTATCGGCGGTTTGATTCATATACCTGAGGTTGCAGATGTTGTTACCTTGATGAAGATCATTACCGATCCTGATGCTGGTTCATCGTTGATGCGCCATCTAACCGGGCCACGGATTAACTTAGGACCACGAGATATTGCAGCGCTCGGTGCATTTAGCCGTGAACGTGCAAAAGCGATGCACGCAGATTCCAAGAGCTTTATTAAAAAGATCGCAGCCGGCAACCCAGAACAGTTAGAGGCTGATGATCAATTTGCAGGTTCAATCATCGATGCGCTGGATGAGATTACATCTGCCAAGAAGAGCGGCTTTAGCGATCTTGGATACCAGCGCCTTGTTACCTTTGCCCAAGATCTTCGTCGTTTGCGCTCACGTGCAGGCGGACAGATCACTGATCTTGTTTCAGAGATTGAAAACTACTTAACTCTAGAATCTGAAATCACCTTGCGCGAAGGATCACAAACTGGGCGTCGTCACTTAGATCGATTCTTAGATGAGGCTTCAAAGTTTGAACGCAGTGGGGGATCGGTTTCTGCCTTCTTAGATTGGCTAGATGTTGCATCTGATGAAGAGGGTGGATTAAAGGTTGGAGCCCCTGAAGTACGCACAGATGTGGTCCAAATCCTTACCGTTCACATGGCAAAGGGCGCCGAATGGGATGTGGTTGCAATTCCTGGTTTATCAGAGGGCACCTTCCCGGGTGTTAACCGCTCTGACCCTGATAACTGGTTGAAGAATGAAAAGCATGTTCCATTTGCACTTCGCGGTGATGCGCATGAGCTTCCATACTTCTCGTTAGATGGAATCACCAAAAACAGTGATGCATCAAAGGCGATTAAGGCCTTTGCCAGCCAATGTGTTGATCAGATCAAGATGCGCGAAGAGATGCGTCTTGCCTATGTTGCAGTAACCCGTGCGCGTACTCATCTGCTCTGCACAACCGCATGGTGGCGCGATGGTGCAAACTCCGTTTCTCCATCTAATATTTTTAACTTGATCGCAACCGCCGCATCGGCACATGGTGGGCGCTTGATCTCAGATGTTGCAGCACCAGATGATGAAGCAGAGAACCCAACCCTTGAAAATCCATTGACCGCTGTGTGGCCACGAGATTACTTAGGTGAAAAACGTGCACAGTTTGATGCAGCGATTGAGTTGGTACAGGCATCAGAGCTTCATCCGCTCATTGATTCACAGGATCCCGAAGTTAACTCTTGGATCATGGATGCACACAGCTTAATTACCGAGGTGCGCAATCGTGCATCTGATGTAGTTGAGGTCCCGCTTCCGAGCCGACTATCAACTTCGACTCTGGTTGCACTACATGAAAACCCACAAGAGCTCGCCCTTAATATTCGTCGCCCAATGCCTCGTGGACAAGATCAGTATTCCCGTCGCGGAACCGCTTTCCACTTATGGGTTGAACGTCAATTTACCGATGCCGCCACCTTGTTTGGTGATGAGTACTTAGATTACTTAGATCCACTAGATGATGATTCAAAGTTAGAGGATTTGAAAGCTGCTTGGCTAAAAAGTGAGTTTGCTAATCGCACACCGGCGCGGGTTGAGGTTCCATTTGAAACCACAATCGCTGGCGTATTGATTAGAGGCCGAATTGATGCCATTTATAGCGATGGAGATGGCTTCCAGGTAGTGGATTGGAAGACTGGTTCTAAGCAGCTCGGAAAGTCGGCCCAAGTTCAGTTGGCTATGTACCGCCTAGCGTGGGCCAAGCTTTCTGGCTGCGATATCTCCAAGATCTCAGCGGCATTCCATTACGTTCCAACTGGAATCACCGATTCACCATCTGATCTACTGGATGAGGCAGCGCTGATTGCGTTGATTACCTCTGTCGAAGACCAGAAGTAATCAAGCCTTAGAGAATATTTACTCTTATCGGCAGGTGATCACTTACTCCGGTTACAACAGTTGGTAAAGCTTCATATTGATCGGGCTTCAAGGAATCGCTAAGGATGTAATCAAATTGAATCTTGGCTCCCCATGATGGATACGAGTTTTGCTCAACCAATGAATTCCAAGCAGATCGAACCGCTGGTAAACCCTTCGGTAAGTTCATATCTCCAATGATTAAAGTTTGAGTTCCATACTTTTCTGATAACTCAGCTGCCCACTTCTTAATCTTGCGTAGCTGGCGATAGTTAACAAAGGGGACAAATGATAAGTGAGTGTTAATCACCGTCCAGCCGTTATCTAAAGTCGCAGCCAACGCCACCCGTGGTTCATCTGCAACGTAGATCGCCCTAACAGTTTGCTTACCCTTTTTGTTTTCAGCAGGAATCACCAGAGGCATTCCAATAACAGAGTTTCCTAACTCCAATCGATCCCAGTGCTTTACCGGAATCTTTGAAACTAGGCCGATGCCATAACTACCTTCGGTGTGGGCTGCCTTGTTTGTTTCTAGATTCTCTTGAGTTACAACTTTGATATCTAACTCATCTAACTTTCGCCACTTAGCTCCTGGCTCTCCAATGATTACAGGTGCAAAACCCCAATGCTGGGTTCTCATCGCCTCTGCAACTAATTGTGTTTGCGAAACAACCCCTGATCGCACCAACTGCTCATCAACCTCTTGAATACCAATGACATCAGCACCGATGGCTTCAATCGCTTCACCTAGCTTTTGCTGGTCTGCGGCAAGGTCATTGGTAGGCGGAATAGCCATTCCATGCAGCAAATTCCACGAGGTTACGCGCATTGGCTAAGGCTAGTAGCGTTGGCCCCTATGAGCGCGCGCAATCCAGATTCCAGCCCAGCCTCGCTCTCGCCTATCAATCGCGAAAGCGAGTTACGCACAGATGCGGCTAAGTTAGCCTCGCTCTGGAAAACCGCACAGATCATTCATATGGTCGACAACCGTTTAAGCGCAGCCGATGACTCGCTAACCTTTATCGAAGCCGATGCGGTTGCTGCACTTTCTGATGTATTTGTAGAAGGCGAGCGATTGTTCTTAGGAATTGGCCGCGATGACAATCAGGCCTACTTTGCTTGGCGCACCACCTGGATAAATCCACCGGTAGATGATGGCACTGAAGAGTTTGAAAAGCACAAGTACGAAGGTTTCAAGACGCTGCGCGAAATTGGCGGCAACCTTGATGCCGATGATTTAGCACTTGCAATGCACGCAGTTGGTTTAGCTAACTGGCATGCAACACATACCCATTGCGCACGATGCGGCGCAAAGACCGTTAGCGATCTTGGTGGCAGTGTTCGCATCTGCCCAGTTGATTTTGTTCAACACCATCCACGTACAGATCCCGCAGTCATTGTTTTGGTTAAAGATAAAGATGATCGAATTCTTTTGGGACATCAACCAGTGTGGCCAGCAAAGCGCTTTTCCACCTTTGCCGGCTTTGTCGAAACCGGTGAATCATTTGAAGAGTGCGTTTCCCGTGAAGTCTTTGAAGAAGCAGGTGTTTACGCATCAGATATCAACTACTTAACATCACAGCCTTGGCCATTTCCGGCATCGATCATGATTGCTTTTGAAGCAATTACTCATCGTCCAGAAGAGGCTCGTCCTGATGGCACGGAAATTACTGAAGTACGCTGGTTTTCACGTGATGAGATGAAGGCTGCGGTTGCAGCAAATGATCTGTTGTTGCCTCCAACAATGTCTGTAGCACGTCGCATGATTCAGGCTTGGTACACAGCTGTAGATGGATACACCCGTGATCAATTACGCGGCGGTGAATCGTGGAGACCGTAGGAAATCCACGCGCAGAAGAGATTCTGGAAGCTTTAGATAATGAACAACGCGCAGTAGCACTTGCTACCCGTGGTCCGGTCTGCGTTATTGCAGGTGCTGGTACCGGAAAGACTCGTGCAATTACCCACCGCATCGCATACGCCGCTGCAATTGGAACAATGGATCCACATAAGGTTTTGGCGTTGACCTTTACCGCACGTGCTGCTGGTGAAATGCGCACACGACTTCGCTCACTGGGTGTTCCATCAGTTGCCGCCCGCACCATTCACGGAGCCGCGCTCAAGCAGTTGACCTTCTTCTGGCCGCAGGTTTTCGGTGGTCGCACACCTGATTTGCTCACGACAAAGAGCGGATTTCTGACGGAAGCGATCAAACGCGCTCAGTTACAGGGCGAACTTTCTATTACCTCACGTGATTTGCTGCGCGATATTGCAACAGAGATCGAATGGGCCAAGGTTTCACAGATCGCACCCTCTGATTACTTAAGCGAATCTCTAAAGCGCACCGTAAGGCCGCGCATCAACCCTGAGCAGTTAGCCAAGGTCTATACCGCCTATGAAAGTGTGAAGCACCAAGAGCGCGCTATCGACTTTGAAGATGTACTTCTTCTAACAACAGCCATGATCGAAGAAGAGCGTGAAGTCCGCGAGCGAGTTCAAGATCAATATAGATTCTTTACCGTTGATGAGTACCAGGATATTTCTCCGCTGCAGCAGCGATTAATCAACGCCTGGCTTGGTTCTAGACAAGAGTTATGTGTTGTTGGCGATCCAGCACAGACCATTTACTCATTTGCTGGCGCGACTCCAGTCTTCTTGAACTCATTTACTCAGCGCTTTCCAGAGGCCGAAGTTGTTCGCCTAACAACTGGGTACCGATCAACACCTGAAATCATCTTTACCGCCAATAGCATCTTGCGAAAAGGTGCGATGGGTAGCGAGCTAGTTGCGATCAATGATCACGGTAGCAAGCCAACAATTACCGCATACAACGATGAGCAGGCAGAGATCGCCGGCATTGTCCGCGATATCTCCAACTTGATCTCTGAAGGAACACCAGCCCAAGAGATCGCAGTTCTGGCTCGTACCAACAACCAACTCAATGGTTTAGAAAAAGCACTGAACTCCGCCGGCCTTCCTTACCAAGTTCGAAACACTGAACGATTCTTTGAACGCAAAGAGGTTCGAGATTTCCTCAAGCAGGTTCGCACCGCATCTGTTATTCCAACTGAAGGTGTTGCCTGGCTTGATGAACTTCGCACACTTGCTCAACCATTTTTAACTGGGGGAGCGATCGATGGAATCGCAGCGCTGCTTCACCTGGCTCGCGAATTAGATTCAGACAACGGGTTTACTCCCAAGAACTTGCGCACCTACCTACGTGAAGTTGAAGATCGTGTTCAACAAAACAATCCACCAACGATGCCTGTCACAACCCTTGCAACTTTGCATGCAGCAAAGGGTCTTGAATGGGAGCGCGTGTTCTTGATGGGTGTAAGCGATGGTGTTTTGCCTCTTGAAAACAACAGCACTACAGGCGATCAAGCATCAATCGATGAGGAACGACGTTTGTTCTATGTTGGAATTACCCGTGCCAAATCAGATCTACGCCTGAGCTATCGCGGTAAAGCATCACGCTT
>CAZQNP010000017.1:0-8323 GCA_964594645.1 uncultured Candidatus Planktophila sp.
GATCTACAAGAGGGTTAAGCACGCTTTTACCTTCAGATTAAAGCTCAATCGAAGTAAAGAGTTCCAAGAAATCGTATCTTTGTCTTAAGCGTCCACGCATACCAGGGTGAATTGAAAACAAAAAGGCCCTGGATTTCGAGGAACTGCTTTGCAAGATTGAGCGGTTTGAGATGGGTGTGAATAACTTTTTAATCTGTCGGTGGGTGGATCAATAGTTCGGTTCATGACAACCGCGCTACGAATTCCTCGAGAGATCCTCGATGTCGAGGTTGCCGAGCTGTTGCGTGCTACTCCTGGTTACAAGGTTTTGGGTGAGTTGATTCAGATCAATCCGCGGACACTGGGTGAGGCTGGAAAGTTAGATTACTTAGCAGCGCTGGATCGTCAGGAGTCTTGGATCTGTGCGCTTAAGCAGGAGGCTTTAGTTGCAATTGCTGGTGAGGTTGCCGATGAGGATGGCGGCATTTTTGGTGCGGTAGATGATGAAGAGCGCGAAGATATCGCTACCGCTCTGCGTCTATCGCCAACAACTGCGCAAAGTCGAATTGATGTCGCCCGTGTCTTGGTGAGCCATCTACCAAACACTATCTCTGCGTTGGCCTCTGGCGAGATTTCAACTGCACACGCCAATGTAATTGCAAAGGAAACCGCCACAGCAATTCGAAATGGCTTAAGTGAAGAGGGTGTTTTTAGAGTGGAGCAAGCAGCACTTGCCTACGCAGAGTTTCACACTCCAGGGCAGGTTGCTACAAAGGTAAAGACAACAATTGCTAAATTTTCACCTGAAGAATTTGAAGAGATTGTTGATCGTGCGAGGGATTCACGCCGTGTTTCCTGTTATCCCGAGGCCGATGGCATGGCTACCGTTGTTGCAATTCTTCCTGCAGAGGATGCCCAAACAGTTATGAAATCTATTGAGGCTTACATTCTGAGGAGAAATCAGGATGATGAAGGTGATGCAGAGTGGTCGATGCTGTCAGCTGATATGAAGCGTGCTGATGCGTTGACTTACATCGCTTCACAGGCTTTGGCTTCTATGGCAGTTAATGTCCGTCCGCACCGACGTCCGATTTCAATTGGCGTCGCGATAGATCTACAAACTTTGTTGGGTTTGGCAGAAAATCCAGGTCAGCTCGCAGGGTATGGGGCGATTCCGGCATCTGTCGCCCGAAGATTGGCTGCCGATGGAAATTGGCAACGCTTCATTAGCGACCCAACTACCGGAAATCTTTTGGATTTTGGTCGAGAAAAGTACACGCCTCCACAAGAGTTAGTTGATTACCTGTTGGCACGCGATCGTGTTTGTCGTTTTCCTGGATGTCGAAGAACGGGTCAAAGTTCAGATATAGATCACGCACTTAGTTGGGAAAGTGGCGGTGAAACTAACCCCGCAAATCTTGGTCTCTTATGTCGGCGACACCATCGAATGAAAACGCATGGCGGTTGGAAACTCGAGAGCAACGCTGATGGTTCCTGCACATGGGAGTCTCCAGTTGGAAAACAATTCTTTGTTCCTGCGCGGCCATTCTTAGATGCCGTGTGAGATCAAACTGTCATACTTTGGCAATGATCTGGTGGCCTACTGAAGTTCCGACCCTGCAGCATGGGTTGATTACTCTTCGTGCACCTGAAGAACGAGACATTGTGCCCCTGTATGAAGGTGTTCAAGATCCGATAATTCCAAAGTTCACTCGTATTCCTGCCAATTATCAGATGGCTAACGCTGAACATTATGTGCGCGAACGCTCCCCCAATGGCTTCACAATGCGAACAGAGCTACAGCTTGCCCTTGAATACGATGGCAACTTTGCAGGCGCACTGTCCTTTCACACCTTAGATCTTGAGGAGGAAAAGGCTGAGATCGGTTATTGGCTTACCGCCGATGTTCGTGGCAAGGGAATTGCAACCGCAGCAACTCGTCTTCTTACTGAATATGGCTTTGAAACAATTGGTTTCCATCGAATTGAAGCATTAGTTGTGGAATCCAACATTCCTTCGCTCAAGGTATTGAAAAACGCTGGATACATGCAAGAGGGCATCATGAGAGATAAGTGTTGCCAGGATGATGGAACTCGCGAGGACATGATCCTGTTTGCTGCCATTAGAACTGATTGGGGTAGATAAATGTCTCAGCAAGCTCCATGGGAATTGCGAACTTTAATCACCAAGCCACTCGAACATTTGGGAGATAATCAGCCATGGAATCTCTAGCAATTGTCGTAGTGGTGCTCTTCTTAGTTGCGCTCTTAGCGGGACCAGCATCTATTGCGCTTTCATCTAAATTTGTTAAGTCACGTCTAGAGAGCAAGGCATCATTAGCAATGGTGATTGCGAATCTGATTCGCAAAATGCTTCACCTGATACTTGTAGCTTTTGGAAACTTAATCGGTGTGCAGCTCTTGTTTATCGCAGGGTTGCCACTTATTCCACGGGTTATCGGTCTCTTCGCAATTGTTACTTGCTACATCGGATTGCGCCGCGAGTACTTCCCAGAACTATTTTTTGCAAGAGATTTGTTCGCAAAGTTTGGAATTTCTCGTAAAAAAGGCCGCTCATCAGGCAGAGATGGACACGGGCCAGAGGGCCAGCATTAATTCAACAAAACAAGTGGAGGTTTTGCGCTGAAGCGCTTAGCCACCAAGCCTCATTCGGATACATGAAAATACAAGCACTTTCATGCTCCTCATTCCTTGTGGAGGTGCCGGGAATCGAACCCGGGTCCTTCGGTATTAAAACAGGGCTTCTACGGGCGTAGTGTGATTAACGCTTTCTCAGTCCCGAAGTTTTTACACACATATCTCCGACGAACTCAGTTGCAAAACTGTTCTCCTGCATTGTCTGCAACACCAATGAAGTGAAAAGCCCCCTAGTCGACGCTAGATTCCAGGTCGAGAGCGGCACCTGGGCTAACGGAATCACAGTAGCTTATGCAGCTAGTGTGTATTCAGACTTTTTAAGGTCTGCAGTTATTTTTTGCACGGATTATTGGTTAACGAGATCATTCCGGCTTCCTCGGCCCGCTTCCCCTGGCTCAACATCCAAAGTCGAGACCGTTCACCCCCAAGATTTAAAGTGCTTTCACACTTACAACTTGGAGAAAAAGAAACGTATTTCTTTTCCCCTATTTAATTGTCAATTACTGCCTAGAACAGATACTTCAGGCGATTAATTCCCGATTATCTGCGCCGTCGCGACTTTGCCTCAAAAATTGAGGTATCGAAGCAGCGGTGCCTCAAGTGTAAATCAGGGAAGCGTAAAAGCGTTAATCCTCGTACTTGGAGGCAGCCCTAGACGCCTTACCGCTCAAAGAGCGTGAGACAACACGTGAAACTTCACGATCTGCCTCGCGCTCCTTAATCGCCTCGCGCTTGTCATGACCCTTCTTGCCCTTGGCAACTGCGATCTCGACCTTGGCTTTTCCATCCTTGAAATAGAGTTGAAGCGGAACCAATGTTGTTCCTGAATCCTTCAGCTTTCCTATCAGCTTTCGCAGCTCTTGTTTGTGAACAAGAAGTTTGCGATCACGACGAGGTGTGTGATTAGTCCAAGTTCCTTCGGTGTACTCGGGAATGTGAACACCCATCAACCACAGCTCACCATCATTAACCATGGCAAAACCATCAATGAGAGAGGCCCGTCCAGCACGAAGTGATTTAACTTCCGTACCGGTCAACACCAATCCGCACTCAAGAACATCAGAGATTGAATAATCGTGACGAGCCTTCTTGTTTTGAGCAATGACCTTGCGGCCGATCTCTTTCACCATGCCGCATCACCACCCTATGTTTATAGCGATTCAGATATTGAACCGCAGGAGTCAATTCTCTCACCCAGAGCGCTTGCAGAGGACCAGATACCCAAAAAGATAGGGCCCCTGATTACTCAGGAGCCCTATCTTGAGAATGGAGTTACTTAGACCTTCAGGTAACGGCGAAGGGTAATTACCGAGGCCAGGATTGAAACAACCAAGCCTGTGGCTAGCAAGTACGCCGATGAAACCCAGACCTCGCGCCAACCGAAGAAGTTGGTGAAGGAGAGAAGCGGTGCAACATTTGAATCAACAACGGTCTTCAAACCTGCCAACAGACCAGTTGCTAATCCCCAACCAATAACGGCTGAGATAACACCCTCAAGCAAGAATGGAAGTTGGATTGACCATGATGATGCACCAACAAGTTTCATTACCCCTGTTTCGCGGCGACGGTTAAATGCTGCGATACGTAAGGTGTTAGAGATCAAAAGTGCAGCCGTTAGAACCGATGCTAAACCAACTGCCAGTGCTGCGTTTCGTAGAACAGCCAACAGCTGGAAGAACTTTTCAAGAATCGCACGTTGATCCTGAACAACATCAACACCTGGTCGACCGCTAAATGCGCTAACAATCACTGCGAACTGCTCTGGATCCTTGAGCTTCACACGGAATGACTCTGGAAGCTGATCTGCAGTCACATTTTGTGCGATCGCTGAATCCTTAAAACGCTCCTGGAAACGAACAAATGCTTGTGATTGTGATTCATAGAAAACACTATCGACAACGCTCATCTCTTGAAGATCCTGCTGAATCGAGAGACGTTGATCTGCAGTTACCCCACCGGCTGCACATGAAGGTGAGTCAGAGAGATTTCCGCAGAGAAATACTGAAACTTCGATCTTGTCATACCAATAATCCTTCATCGCTCCTACTTGAGCATTTGAAAGAAGACCGATACCAAGCAAAGACAATGAGATCGCTGTTGTTACGACAACAGCAAAGGTCATGGTTAGGTTGCGACGAAGTCCTATTCGGACCTCACTTAGAAGAAACCGTGCGCGCATGTTCTCTCTCCCCGCCCTTAACCCGTGTACCCGTAAACACCACGAACCTGATCGCGGATTACATGTCCGCCATCTAGCTCGATAACGCGCTTGCGCATCTGATCCACGATGCCAGCATCATGTGTAGCCATCAAAACTGTTGTGCCCTCGCGGTTAATGCGATCAAGCAACTTCATAATTCCCACAGATGTTGCTGGGTCAAGGTTTCCGGTTGGCTCATCTGCGATCAAAATTGGCGGGCGGCTTACATATGCACGAGCAATCGCTACACGCTGCTGCTCTCCACCTGAAATCTCTGAAGGCAAACGATCGCCCTTATCTTCCAAACCAACCAGCTCCAATACCTCTGGAATTTCGCGGTTGATCTCTTTTTGTGAGTAACCCAAAACATGCAGAGTAAATGCAACATTTTCTGTAATTGTCTTGTTTGGAAGCAAACGGAAATCCTGGAAAACAGTTCCTACTGAACGGCGAAGCTCTGGCACCTTGTGCTTTGACAATTTACCGAGATCTTTGCCAGCAACATGGATAGCACCAGAGGTTGGACGCTCTTCACGCAGAACTAAACGCAAGAAGGTTGACTTACCTGAACCTGAAAGACCCACAAGGAAGACAAACTCGCCCTTTACGATTTCAAGATTTACAGAATCAAGAGCTGGGCGCTCCTGACCTGGGTAAATCTTGGTGACATTCTCAAAGCGAATCATTAAATCTCCCATTGCATCTGCGGGGTGGAGTTCGGGGAACCACCTTCGACCTGCGCTTAGTTTAAGGAAGACGGGCGGAAATCCTTGGATGTCGCGGGTCTTTAAGCGTGAGAAAAGTGTGAGATTGCTCGAATTACGATGATTCTCAGGAACTATGAACTGCGGCGCCAGCGAATTCCGGCTTCGATAAATTCATCGATTTCACCATTTAATACCGCAGATGTATTTCCTGTTTCATAATCGGTGCGTAAATCCTTCACCATTTGATACGGCGCCAATACATAGGAACGCATCTGATTTCCCCAGGAACCTGAGTTGTCGCCCTTTAGCGCATTGATCTTTGCCTGCTCTTCTTGGCGACGGCGTTCCAAAAGCTTTGATTGAAGCACAGCCATTGCCGTTGCCTTGTTTTGAATCTGAGAGCGTTCATTTTGGCAAGAGACCACAATGCCGGTTGGAATGTGCGTCAATCGCACCGCAGAGTCAGTGGTGTTCACGCCTTGCCCACCAGGACCTGATGAGCGATATACATCAACGCGAATCTCTTTCTCATCAATCTCAATGTGATCACTTTGTTCAACAACTGGAACTACTTCAACGCCAGCAAATGATGTGTGGCGTCGGCTTTGACTATCAAAAGGCGAGATACGAACTAAACGATGAGTTCCCTGTTCAACTGACAAGGTTCCATATGCATATGGTGCAGAGACCTTAAATGTTGTTGATTTAATTCCAGCTTCTTCTGCATAAGAGGTTTCCAAAACATCAACTTTGAAAGAGTGACGTTCGCAGTAACGCAGATACATTCGCATGATCATTTCAGCCCAGTCAGCAGCTTCTACTCCACCGGCCTCTGATCGAATAGTGATCAAAGCATCGCGATCGTCGTACTCGCCATTCAAGAGAGTTTGAACCTCTAGCTCGCTGACCGCTTTCTTAACCGCATCCAACTCTTTCTCAGCATCTTCAATGCCACCAGGCTCACCCGCTGCTAGCTCAAAGAGGATTGGAAGATCTTCAACACGTTGGCGAAGCCCAGATAACTTAGCGATCTCAGATTGCACACGAGACAGACGGCTGGTGATCTTTTGAGCAGCCTCTGGGTCATCCCAAAGATTTGGAACACCCGCCTCTACCTCTAGCTCCTCCGCTTGCTTACGAAGCTTTGGGAGATCCAGTACCTTTTCAATAGAAACAAGGGTCGCGTCGATAGCATCTATCTCTAATTGATACTCGCGCGCAGCCATGGGTTAAGGATAGCCAACTCAGCAAGTGCAGGCGAATAAGTGAATTTTGACAGTTAAACGAGAGTAGATCAATAACCTTTATTCAAGGGCATCTCAAACAAAGATCAACAGCAATCGACTTCAATCAATACATTAGGAAGTGCTAATAAACCCGAACCCCAAAGAGATAAAAACCTTCTTGAACCTTATTTGTTGTGCCCGCTGTTGCCGTTAGAAAAACGGAATCTGTGGTGCTAAACGGTACTTTAAATGGAAGCTTCATCTCAGAACGTGTGCTGATTTGAAGCGAACTTCCATCACAAGAAAAATCTGTCAGTTCAATTCCCTTGAGGTGCTGCCACTTCATATCGCCATCATCTTTACTCCACGAGTTAAGTTCTAGAAGCACCTCCACCCCTCCTCGCCCACAATCAATCGGAATTACAGGGTGTTCTCTCTGGGTTGCAATCGCCATCGGTACTGTGAAGATGTTTGCCTTACCTTGGTAGTACTCGCTTTGATCCAAACTCTGAACACCGCGTTGGGCGGCAGCCTCTGTGGCTTGAACCAAGGAACGTTTGGCGACCACTAGCGCAGAAACATCTGTCATAACCATAAGGGAAGCAACGGTGATAACAAATAAACCAATGACAACAACGGAGATTGAGCCAGTTTCTGCAGAGAGCTCTCTGCGCAGCTTTAAAAACATAAAACATCCAAGGTTGGATGTTTGTTAAATATCTTCATCTCCCTCATAACCTTATTTAATTCCTAATTCCTATCATCAATGTTTCAGAGCCATGGACTTAGATGCTCTTGCGCGCTGGCAGATATCTTTCGTTGTGTCTGCTCATCCATAAAGGAAAGGGTTAACTTGATTCGACCGTTGGCGGTCAAACATGGAAAGTGAGAACATTCCATTCGGGTTCGTAGTGATGCCGCCTCTGATTCGCTGAGCTTCCATTGTCTGGCTAGTAGCTGCGCCGCTCTGCCAGATAAATCTTGCGCAGAAGCATCATTTTCACTGATTACATACACTCTCAATACTTCACGCGCCATCGAACGGGCAATCTGCTCATTTGCACTAAGTGATGAAAAGCTATTGAGATAGATAAAGATTGGAATAAACAATGGAATGGCTAGCGCGACAAACTCAACGATCGCTCCCCCATCCTCTTGGGCAAAGCGCTTCTTCAACCACGATGGGAGACTCTTTAGATTGTTGTGGAGTGCCATTTTCATCTGGATTTACTGGCCAATCGGTTCAACAACTGCAATGCCAATAACATCGGTAACAGGTGTGCCGCCCATTAACTCAATCAAGCCTGGCAGTAGTAGGGGAACTGTGTGAGAGCGATGGGTAACTAGGACTCTTATCTTTTGAATTCTGCCGCCAATCTCAATGATTTCATCATCAGGATTGAACTCTTTAGATATCGCACGAGCAGCCGCATCGCCTTGAGCCATCGCTAAATCAGCGTTTCTCAAATTTGTTGCGGCGATAACTTGCGCACCAATCAAGAAAAGAACGAGCACGGGAATAATGACCAAGGCGCTTTCAACATTTCCGTCCTC
>CAZQNP010000017.1:8423-25758 GCA_964594645.1 uncultured Candidatus Planktophila sp.
AGAAAAGAACGAGCACGGGAATAATGACCAAGGCGCTTTCAACATTTCCGTCCTCCCGGGCAAGATGTGTGCGAAGACGGCTCAAGATTTGATGGGCTCGAGACATTTATTCACTAACTTCCATGGAATAAAGGAGTTGCACTGAAGCCAGTGGCCACATCTAGCGAATTCCATTCATAGAATCCAGAGAGTTTTTCAATATCGCGGTTAAACGAGGTGCTGCAATTGTCCAAATCGCTGTAACTAGACCGGTTGTCATCAACACAACTAGCACCCACCCTGGCACATCGCCACGGTCATCTCTTAGTCGGGCAAAGAATGAATCCTGCAAAGTGGTAAGTCTCTGCCGAAGTGCCAGCTCTGCTGTGAAGATACTTTCCATAACTGTTTTCATAAGTTTCTCCTTTTGTGATCGAGGTTGGAATGCTTGGTTTGTTCTTAATTCTTGGTTTGTTCTTAATTCTTGGTTTGTTCTTAATTCTTGGTTTGTTCTTAATGCTGGATCTCTTTAGAAATCTAATCTCTGACTTCCTGTGGCTTTAAAAGTTTTGGCCACTTGTGGATATCTCATTCACATCCATTGACATGAACATTTGGGGTGGCGTGCATATCGTGTTACTCCCCCTCGAACAGGTGACAGGTAATCAAATGTGAGTTGCGATCCGATGAACTGACTCAAACCAGTATCAATCAATTGCAAAACAGCGTGTGCTGCAACCCCCGCCACTTGATATCCAATTGAAACTGGAAGTTCATCAAGCTGGGTACTCAAAGGCTGCAATTGATCCATTCCAAACCGTTCAGATACTCCAAGCTCAACACAGCCCTTACATGGAGATTTTTTAGGAATAACTAGTGGTCCACATAAGGCAGCTCCACCAACAACCTGTCCGACAAATAGATGATCCATTTCATCCCGCATGAATTGATCAATTAACTCAGAGGGGTAGTGACCGACAACTATTCGCAAATTTCTCTCTGGAATAGGGGCGTTAATACTTCCCTTCACATTTTTGGAGGGGGTTGGAAACAGCGACCATTCGCGAGCAAGCTCCTCAAGGCGTTTCACATAATTCAATCCGTAATCCGTTGTGCGTAGTACTCCCGTGCCGAGATCGGAGTCACCGATCGCTCCATTTCCACGCCTTGAAGTTATTGAAAAACGGGTATTTGTTACCCCACTAGCTAACAAAGCGTTGTAGATAAGAGTTGCTAGCCGGTTGCTTCCATAAATTTCAACACCAAAGTTTTGGCGTGCAGATAGCGTTTCTACTCCGCCATCAATAACCCCATCAACCCATGTGGTCTGACTTAACTCTGAAACCATTCTTTGTTGTAGCTGTCTATATGAGGCATCGTTGCTCTGATCCTCAGTATTTACAGCTCTTTCAGCGATCGGTGAATGAAAGCGATTATGCAAGCGGACCTTGGACTTGCTCACATCAATGAGTTGGGCCTCGAGTAATTGGGAAATCACAGTATCGATGAGCTCTATGGGGGCGTTAATCTCTTCGCTGATTTCATCGGCGCTATGTTCCCCATCAAACTTTGCAATGATCGCTCGAGCACCTGGGTGATGAATTGTGATTGCTCGATGCGCAGTTGCGATGATGAGTGATTTCTCAACTTCGGCAATTGGAGCACTCAAGAGCACTCCGTTTTTAAGTCTTGGCTTGATGGAAGTCGTTGAATCCAATTGAGATTGCTCGATAGAGATCCTTGTTACTCGCGCTGGCCGAGAACCGCGAACATACTTTCTTCTTGCGCTTTGGGTTGCTTGATCGGCTGAACTCAAGGAGCTATTTGGCTCTTCCGGGGATCTTGCTTCATTGGGGTTAATGTTGGTTTGGCTTTGATTTATTGGTGTCTCTTTATAGGTGCTCATGGCCGAACCATGCAAGAGTGCGAGCGCCCTGATATGAAGAGAGGAGAAAATCTGTGGAGGGGGTGGGGCTTGGGTTACTGCGCGGATTCAAATAAGTACTGAGCGCAATACTGAACCGGTGGGCGGGAAAGCAAAAGACCCCCGCACCGGATAGTGCGAGGGCCTTTTGTAACGCTAGACGTTTGCAAGCGAGCGCTAGCTCACTTACGCGAAACGAAATTTAATTACTGTGCTTTGCCAAGGATGCGATTGACCTTGGTGCCACACACTGGGCAGATGCCTTGTGCCATGCGACGACCAGAGTCTGAGACCTTTACGGTTCCCTCGAATTCACGCTTCTCTTTGCACTTAACGCAGTAAGCGTCACCTTTGTATGTCTCTGCTGTCATGTTCTTCCTCCTATCGACGCTTGCGATCCCAATGGGATGCTCCCCGTATGGGGCAGGCGTTCGTGTATGAGATTACTCCGCAACACGCTCAAATGAGCCTAACTAGACCCCTTTATTTAGGAGTTTTTTTAGCGCCTCAGGGGCGGTCAGAGCGTTCTCGGCCGCCTCATACCCGCTCAAATAGGCCTCAGCCTGGGCCTCGAGGGGGAATCTGGCCAGCAAAGCCTTGAACTCAGGGCCATGGTCAAAGAACTGCAGGTGGATCGCCTCATGGAAGAGGACGTAATCCAGAACGTACTCCGGGGCCCCCTTCAGACGGTCTGAGATCCGAATTGTGCGGTCGGTGCCGGTGCAGGAGCCCCAGCGCTCGCGCATTCCCCTCCAATTAATTGAGGAGGGCCGTAGGGAGATTTCGGGGGCAAGCTCGCTGAGCAGCTCATCAACCCTGGTTGCAAGGGCCTCCTCGCTCATTGTGGCCGCCGCCTCCTGTGCGCGGATCTTGGCCACCATCTCGGGGACCATCGCCCGTTCATCGGCTTTGCTCATGCGTGCTGGAATTGAGACAACGATTCGGCCACCTTGGCGGTAGGCGGAGATGTTTTTCTTTCTGCGGGTAGATCTGATGACAATGATCTCGCCCTCTGAGATTCCGGGCAGTGTTTGGCCATCCAAAGTTGGTTCAACTAATGCATGTGAGCTTTCGCCTACTGAAAAGTTGTCTGGATGGATGGACACAGAAAAAGAGTAGGTCATCTCTCAACTAAACCTTGAGAGATTGCACAATCGCTACAGCGATTTCTTTTTGATCGCAATATAGCTGGAAGAAAAAAGGGAGAGATTAGGTGGTGGGCAAGAAAATAGAGATGGCCTCAGTTTCGGAGCACCAGATTTCGCCTCGCTGAAAGCCTCCAATATCGGAGAAAAATGACCTTTGTCAACGTGGTTCTCATTTGATAATCGGCCAAGAAAGACTTACTTTACGTCCACGAACTCCTCGGATAACAGTTCTACGTCAGCAAGGGGAAGGCTGACTTAGAGCAAGTGACCGGGGAGTTCGCTTTTCTATTTCTAGAGCAAACTGTCTATTTCCAGTGCTGCGTTCTAAATCTAGAGCAGCCCTGATAAATCATCGGGCACTTCTAGGCTCTTCAAGAAACTCTCAGGTGTTAACAAATCATCAGCGGTAGGAAGAATTCCACTCCACACACGATCACGTGATTCCACATCCTTTAACTCGCGAACCTGTCTCCAAAAAGCTGTCGCTTCTCGTGCAAGACGTGGTGAAACCTGCAAACCTAAGAGCGCAGAGAAAAGTTGTTGTGCTGGCGCAGATGTTGCACGGCGACGACGCAGAGTTTCTTGAAGTGCTGCAATGTTTGGAAGACGCTCCCCTGCAGCAAGTGCAACAACCTCTTCACTCCAACCATCAATTAATGCAAGCGCAGTCTCAAGCTTTGTTAGCGCTGCACGCTGGGCAGGTGTCTCTTGCGGGGTAAAAATTCCATCATTGAGTGCGATTGTGAAACTCTCTGGATTTGCCGGATCAAAGCCATTTCCAGATTCAAATGCACGTTGTGCTTGATCTTGAATCGCTTCCATATCGATGTTGATGCCCTTGCCGTAATCGGTAATGGCGGTGCGAATATATGAAACTAGCCATGGATTATGTGCAAACAATCTGGCGATCGCAGCTTCACGCAATGCATGGAAGATTCGAACCTCATCCATTGGAATATCTAGATCTGTTGCCCACTCTTTAATGTTTTGCGGAACCAAGGTGGGATAAGCGGCATCGATGAGAGGTAAACCAACATCGTGGGCACCGGTTACCTTGCCAGAAAGCCCACCAATTGCTTGACCAAGCTGAGTTGCGATGAGCGAACCAATAAAGGAGTTAAGAAGCGCAGAGATCATTCCAATCGGGAGTTGTGCCTGCTCCTGACCAAAGGGGTTCTCATCGCCAAAGGGGTTTGCCTCACCTTGTGCCTGATTGAGCAGCTCACCGATTGCAGATGACAAACCAATAGCTAATGGTTCAACCGTTGTTTGCCAACCTGCAAGCGTTGAATCAACCCAATCGGTGCGCGCTAGTGCAGCGTTTCCGGTGTTGGGAGATTGTGGGAAAAAAGTTGCATCATTGAGCCATAGCTCTGCAATTGAAAAGGCTTGTTCAACATCGGATACATCATTTGCTCCGATAGGTGCTGAACCTTGTGCAGTTGCAAACTTCTTTGCGGTATCGCGAACAAGGTTCTTGGGTAGCGCCTCAGTTGAACCACCAAAACCTGCGGTGTTAATTCCAAGCTTTGAGAACTGCTCTTGAATCTGTTGTTGCATCTGTTGCATCATGGCAGCAAAATCAATTGGCTCATTAGAGTCATCTGAGTTTCCTGGTGTGAAGCCAAAAGGTGTCATGGATCAATCCTCCCAGTGTTAGAACAACTTCGCACACTCTTTCATTCCCTGTAAGCGCGCTGCACCGGTAACTAGTAGGCTGGGGCCATGTCCAACGCATTCGCAGCTTTGATTTGGTGGGTAGTCCCCGCGCTTGGACTCATTGGCGCCTTCGGCTATGTCCTCTGGGTAACTAAGTTTGAAGGAAAATTTCAACAAGAGACTCAGCGCTCTGTTGGTCAGTTTCAACGCTTTCAGGATTCTCTGAGAGATTCCCAAGCACGTGATAAATCGGCGGGATCTGATTCAGGATCAGCAAACTAGGTCAAGTGCGCTGCTGCTAGATCTATGAACTTTCAGATGATGAGATTCTCGCGACTGCCGCGATTGGTAACAGCAACTGTCGGAGTTTTCATCGCGTTAGCAACCCTTGCTCCGCTTCCCTACGCAATTGTTTTGCCGGGTGAGGCGCAGAACATCTTTAAAAATGTAATCACCTTTAAGGGTCTTACAAACTACCCAGCAACTGGTCGCATCGATTTGATGTCAATCAGAGTGACAAACCCTGATGCTTGGATTTTTGGTCCAGAGCTTGTCTACTCATGGATTAGTGGAGATCGTGCCGTGTATCCAAAGTCTGCGATTTATCCTCCCGGAACAACTACTGAAGAGGAAAGCAAGCAAGCAAAAGCTGAAATGGTTACCTCGCAAGACAAAGCGATAGTCGCTGCGGTTAACTATCTTCAATCAAATCCAGAAATCATGGCAAGTACTGAAGCTGTTGGAATCGAACGCGCACAGCAATTAGATGTTAAGAAGATTAAGTTCAAGGTTGGGGAAACGGGTGGCCCAAGTGGTGGCCTGGTTTTCTCTATAGGTCTTGTTGAGCTACTCACTGAAAAAGATTTACTCCAGGGTCGCCACATCGCAGGAACCGGAACAATTACCGATCGCGGAGTCGTTGGCTCTATCGGTGGCATCAATGAAAAAATCAGCTCGGCCCAAAAGGTCGGTGCCACGATCTTCTTTGCGCCGGTAGACAACGCACAGGAGATCAGTAACGTTCCAGAAGGCATAAAGGTGGTAACGGTTGCCACCTTGGCCCAGGCAATTAACTATTTGGAGCGCTCCAGAAAGTAATTTCAACCTTAGAGCCTGCTTAGAGCCGCTGAATTGGTGGCTCAATTCCCCTTGCGATAACTTTGCCCCATGACGAATAACCCGCAGTTTCAACGCCCACCCTTCCAATTCAATGCACGCAAGAGTCCACTAGCGATCACCGCTGGAATTCTTGTAGTCATTGGCCTGCTCTTTACAGCGGTCAGTGGTTTCTATGCTGATTGGTTATGGTTCAAATCAGTTGACTTCACTGAGACCTGGTCAACAATTTTGACAACAAAGGCAGCGCTCTTTGTTGTTGCAGGTTTATTGACCTCCTTCATTGTGATGTTCAATGTTTTGTTGGCATACAAGCGTCGCCCACTGTATGTACCTGTAACAGTTGAGGCAGATAATCTTGAGCGTTACCGCGCGCAGGTTGAACCAATTCGTCGCCCAATATTTATTGGTTTGAGCATTGCACTGTTCTACTTCGCAGGAACAGCAGGCTCTCAAATGTGGAGTACCTGGTTGCAATTTAGAAACTCAACACCATTTGGTGTTAAGGATCCGCAGTTCAACATGGATATCTCCTTCTTCGCATTCCGTCTACCTTTCTGGCAAACACTAATCTCGTGGGGAATTTCAACAGCTGTCCTTGCAATCCTTGGATCAGTTGCTGTGCACTACCTCTACGGTGGAGTTCGTCTACAGGTTCGCGAGGATCGCACCACTGTTGCAGCTCGCGTTCAGCTTTCAGTACTTCTAGGTTTGGTTGTACTGCTCAAGGCGGTTGCATACTGGTTTGATCGTTACGCACTTGCGCTTAAGGAAAGCCGTTTGATTACCGGTCTTACCTACACAGATGTGAACGCAGTTCTGCCAGCTAAGGCGATCCTTACGGGAATTGCGATCGTCTGTTCACTTCTCTTCTTTGCAAACATTGTTCGACGCTCGTGGGTACTACCAGCGGCAGGAACAGCGCTCTTGGTCGTCTCATCAGTACTGATTGCAGGTCTCTACCCAGGCGCGATTCAGCAGTTCCAGGTAAAGCCAAGTGAGTCTTCAAAGGAGGCTCCATTTATTCAGCGCAACATCGATGCAACCCGCGCTGCATATGGAATCGACAATGTGGAGGTAAAGGATTATCAGGCAACTGTTGCAACAAATACAGGTCAGCTTGCAGATGATGCGGCAACAATCGCCAATATTCGTTTGATGGATCCAAATGTTTTGTCAGCAACATTTAGACAACTTCAGCAGATTCGTCCGTACTACAGCTTCCCAGAGTCGCTAGATATCGATCGCTACACAATTAATGGTGTTAAGCGAGATGTTGTTGTTGCAGTTCGCGAGTTAAATATCGCAGGCAACCCTTCCCGTAACTGGATCAACGACCACCTTGTGTACACACATGGTTTTGGTTTTGTTGCGGCCTTTGGAAATGATCGAGATGCTGATGGCAAGCCAACATTTACAGTTGGAAACCTTCCCCCAACCGGATCACTCGGAAAGTTTGAGCCGCGTATCTACTTTGGTGAGAATGTTCCAGATTACTCAATCATCGGTGGCGTAAAGACCGATACACCAGTTGAGTTTGACTACCCAGACGACACATCTCCAAATGGCCAGCGTAACTACACCTACACAGGTTCAGGTGGAGTTCCAGTTGGCTCATTGCTCAACAAGGTTGTCTTTGCCCTGAAGTATCAGGAGCAGAGAATTCTTCTCTCGAACCTCATCAATAAAGATTCAAAGATTCTCTTTGAACGCAATCCTCGTGATCGCGTTGCAAAGGTTGCACCATGGTTAACCCTTGATGGAGATCCATATCCAGCAGTTGTTGATGGAAAGATTGTGTGGATTATCGATGGTTACACAACAAGTGCAGGTTACCCATATGCACGTCAGACAGTTCTATCTAATGCAACAGCTGATGCCTTAACAACTAACTCTGCAGCTGTCGTTTCACAGCGTAATCAGAGCGTGAACTACATCCGTAACTCTGTTAAGGCCACAGTTGATGCATACAACGGAACCGTTACCTTGTACGAGTGGGATGAGAAGGATCCTGTTCTTAAGACATGGACAAAGGCCTTCCCTAACGCCGTTAAGCCAAAGAGCACAATCTCTGCAGAGCTTTTAGACCACATCCGCTACCCAGAGGATCTCTTCAGAGTTCAACGTGACATTCTCAGCTCGTACCACGTTAAGTCAGCTGAGGCTTTCTACGGTGGACAGGATTTCTGGCGCGTACCGCGTGACCCATCAACATTTGGAGCCAACGCATCTGCGCAGCCTCCTTACTACTTAACGCTACAAATGCCAGGCTCTCAAAAGCCTGCGTTCTCATTGACTACTCCATTTGTTCCACGTGGTGGTCGTGAAAACCTTTCAGCATTTGCAGTAGTTAACTCAGATCCAGGTCCTGATTACGGAAAGATGACTGTTCTTCAGTTGCCTCGTAACACCAACATTGCAGGTCCGTCACAGGTAGCTTCAAACTTTGAAGCAAAACCTGAAGTTGCAAACTCATTGTCACTGCTTCGTCGTGGTGGCTCTGATGTTGTGCTTGGAAACTTGCTCACACTTCCTGTTGGTGGTGGTCTCTTGTATGTACAACCTGTATATGTAAAGGCGACTTCAAATACCGCGGCATATCCATTGCTACAGAAGGTGCTTGTCTCCTTCGGTGATCAAATTGGATATGACGACACATTAAAGGGTGCACTTGATCAGGTATTTGGTGGAAACTCCGGAACCGCTGCAGGTGGTTCAACTGGTGGTTCAACCACACCTGGTACAACCACTAACTCTTCACTTGCAAACTCACTTGCTAGTGCACGTCAAGCCTATGCAGATGGTCTTGCCGCTCTTGCAAAGGGAGATTTTGCAGCCTATGACAGAGCACAGAAGCGTTTGAAATCTGCACTTGATGCAGCGATCAATGCGCAGAACAGTAAGTAATTAGTAAAAGATAAAGACCAAATTCATGCGAGCAATTGCATGGATTTGGTCTTTATCTATATCTAGACATAGGATTACCACTACCGACGCGGGGTGGAGCAGCTCGGTAGCTCGCTGGGCTCATAACCCAGAGGTCGTAGGTTCAAATCCTGCCCCCGCTACTAGTAATAACAGCACAATAGGGTCCTCATAGAGGGCCCTATTTGCATTACTTGATGCGTAGCGAGTTGGTAACAACCAGAACGCTGCTCGCCGCCATGGCAGCTGCTGCATACAACGGCGTCAACAAACCTGCCGCAGCAATAGGTAAACCAATGATGTTATAGATAAAGGCCCAACCCATATTAAGGCGAATAATCCTTAAGGTCTTCTTTGAAAGCTTCAACGCCGAAATTACTGAGCCAAGACCTGTATTCATCAAGGTGATATCAGCGCTGTTAATCGCAGTATCTGTTCCAGTTCCCATGGCCATTGAAAGATTTGCCGCCGACAAAGCTGCAGCGTCATTAATGCCATCACCAATCATCAATACGGTGTGGCCCTCGCTCTTCATTCGTTCAACAATATCTAATTTGGTTTCAGGTAGAGCATGTGAAACAACATGTGCTGCATCAATTCCAACTGTTTGGGCAACCGTTGCTGCAACCTGAGAGCTATCTCCCGTTACTAGCCATGGGGTGATTCCCATGTCGCGAAGTGCTGAAACGGTTTGCGCCGCATCGCTCTTGAGTTGATCTCCCACTGCAAAGACTGCAAGTGCAACTCCATCCCAGGCAAGAACTGCCAGAGTTAATCCTGCACTTTGTCCCCGTTCAATTGCAGCTTTAATCTCTGGGTGAAACTCGGTCGAACTATGTGCAACCGCTGCTGGTGATCCAATAAGTACAACGGGTGATTGAGAAAGAATTGATACACGGCCAGCTGCACCTGATCCTGGTGTTACCGAGAAATCAGTTACCGCATAGGTAGGTCGGGCAGAGTTTGGAATACCTGACTTAGCAGCGCTCTGTGCAAGTGCATATCGGGTAATTGATAAAGCAACAGGGTGATCATTCAATGATTCAATGGCTTGCGCTGAAGCAATAATGTGCTCTGTGGTAACGATCTCTGCAAATGATCGACCCAGAACCGCACCTGCTGCTGTAGAAATAGTTGCTTCCTGCACCAGCATCACACCCTCTGTCAGGGTTCCTGTCTTATCAAAGACAACGACATCTACTTGGCGAGCAATCTCTAGAACTCGAGGCTCACGCAAAACAATTCCTCGTGCTGCGCCCCTGCCCGATGCGACAAGCAGGGCTACTGGGGTAGCTAATCCAAGTGCACAAGGACATGCAATAACCAAAACTGTAATTGCAATTGAGATTGATTTAGTCAGATCTGAGCCGGTGAAGTACCAACCGGCAAAGGTTGCAATCGCAAGAACGGTAACGATCGGCACAAAGACGGCAGAGATCTGATCTGCAAGACGTTGAATAGGAGCCTTTGTTCCTTGAGCGCTGATAACCATTGCGGTAATACGTGCAAGCTCTGTATCGCTGCCAACTCTTGTGGCGCGAACAATCAAACGGCCGTTGTGATTTACAGATGCGCCAATGACTGAAGAGCCTGGACCAACATCTACTGGCTTAGTCTCACCTGTAAGCATTGAGTTATCAACGGCGCTTTCGCCTTTAACAACGATGCCGTCTGTGGCGATGCGATCTCCGGGGCGAACCTCAAACTCATCACCAATCTGCAACTGCTCAATGGGAACAATTAGTGGGAATCCCCCACGAACAATTGTTACCTCTTTACTTCCTAAAGCAAGAAGTGAGGAAAGTGCGCTGCTGGCCTTAGCCTTGGCGCGTGTTTCTAAGTAACGACCAAGAATGACAAAGAAGATAACTCCGGCTGCAACCTCGGTATAGACATCGCCAGCACCAGTTGAGTTTGCATAGATTGACCAACCAAATGCTGCAAGTGAACCCATTGAGATCAAGTTATCCATGGTTGGGTGCTTAAGATTTCTAAAGGCTGCCTTATGTATTGGATAAGCAACAATCAAAACGACGGGAGCGCTCAGTGCGATGACAACCCAAGCCGTTGGTGAGTACAGAGGATGAGGTATTCCAACCACATCAAGTAGGTCATGGATCCACATATCCATCTGGTGGTGCCAGCTCATCACCATTGAAAGTGCGATTGCTGGAATTGCAAAGATGGCTGCATAGAAAAATGCACGTGCTGATTTCTTGCTATGTAGCGCAACTGATTGAGCATCAACCAAAAGCGATGCTGAATAACCAGCCTTTTCTACAATTTTAATCAGCTCTTTGGCTGTAATTTCTGCTGGAGCGAGAATATGAGCGGTTTCCGTTGCAAAGTTAATCGTTGCACTAACGCCCTCAACACTATTGAGCGCTTTTTCAACTGAGTTCACGCATGAGGAGCAGGTCATTCCCTGAACCGACAAGGTTGTTGGCTCCAAAGGTGTATTGCTGGACTGCTGCTTGGCTGGCTGTGTGCTCATCATCGCTCGCTTCTTCTCATCCATCATTCTTAAGGGTTCAAACCGTTGATAACTGCGTTATGCAGGAGACCATTGGTGGAAACCCCACTTCCTCCAAATGGGCCGTTCTGACCTGAAGTATTTGTAAATGTTCCACCCGCTTCACGGACAATGATGTCCAGCGCCGCCATATCCCACAGAGCAAGTGCTGGCTCAATCGCAACATCTACCGCACCTTCAGCCACCAACATGTGCGACCAGAAATCTCCGATGCCACGGGTTCTCCAGGCAGCTGCAAGCATCTTTTGGAAAGGCTCTAGGCGATCTCCCCAACCGACAAAATCTGAGTATGAGATAGATGCATCGCTAAGTGATGAAACCTTTGAGACAGAGATTGGTTTTTCATTGGGAACTGATGGGTCCATTTCAAAATCAATCTCTCCGGAATTGAAGCGAACCGTTGCGCCATGGCCCTTAGCTGCAGCCCAACGACGGGCCAGCGCTGGAGCAGATGCGATTCCAACAACTACCTCTTCATTGCCGGCTGCATCAACTTGTACAAGTGCAATCAAGGTTGCCCATGTTGGAACTCCGCGCATAAAGTTTTTTGTTCCATCAATTGGATCAACTACCCAGTAGCGACCGGAGTTTCCCTTGTCACTTCCAAACTCTTCTCCCACTAATCCATCTGATTGGCGATGTGTAGCTAGCGCTTCGCGAATCGCTGTCTCAACTGCGCGATCTGCATCGGTAACAGGAGTGTTATCTGGCTTTGTAGTAATAATTAAATCTTGAGCTTGATAGCGATCTAAGGTAATTGCATCTGCTAAATCAGCTAAAGCATGGGCTAGAGCCAGATCATCAAGAATCTGCGCTGAACCGTTACTTGTGCTCATAATGGTGTCAGTCTATTGGCTTAGGGAAAGATCCTCCCCTTCAGCAATTATTGAACTGATCACCTCTAAGGCTATGAGTCCGTTTGGCGGAGATTAATCCTCTGCGACAGCGGCCGGAGCATCTTTAACGGCGAGCAAGGAACGAAGGCTGGCAAGGCGCGCAACTCTGTGGGGGTTTGGTACTCCATCTGGCGCAGCCCATGCATCAAGTTTGCATGAGCTTTCTGCATGAGAGCAGTTTGATAAGCAGCTAGCGGCAACTTCAGATAAATCGCTAAATGCATCCACTATTCGTTGATTATCAATATGTGAAAGGCCAAAGGCGCGGATACCAGGGGTATCAATGATCCAGCCATCGCTATCAACTAAAGGCAAGGCGATCGCACTTGAAGAGGTGTGGCGACCACGCCCAGTGGCTTCATTGACATCACCTGTTGCCCGATTACCTTCAGGCACCAATGCGTTGATCAAAGTGGATTTACCAACACCTGAGTGTCCAACCAACACAGAAATCTTGCCCTCAAGAACTTGATGAAGTTTTTCTAAATCTTTTTCACGTGATTGGCTTTTAATCGCTGTATGAATTATCTCGACATCTAAATCTGCATACTCAGCAAGAAATGCTGGAACCTGACTGATGTCTGTCTTTGTCACAACAATCTTTGGAAGGATCCCTTCGGTAAAGGCGGAAACTAAGAAGCGATCAATTAATCCGCGGCGAGGTTCGGGGTTTGCCGCTGCCACAACAATTACCAGTTGATCAATATTTGCAACAATGGTGCGCTCTACTTGTGCGGCATCATCAACTGTTCGACTCAATGAGTTGCGACGCTCTTGAACCGCAACGATACGAGCAAGGGATCCTTCAGCACCTGAAACATCTCCGACAAGTGAAACATTGTCACCTGTGACAACAGATTTAGGTCCTAGCTCACGGGCACGCATCGCGGTAACGATGGTTCCATCTTCGGTAATACAGGTCTGTCGACCACGATCAACAGTTGTTACTAGCGCTGAAATTGCATCGCTATGTGATGGACGATCCTTGCTTCGCGGACGGGTGCTACGTGATGGGCGAATTCGCACATCTGATTCATCGTATTGGCGTGGACTCATACTAAAAGTGAGCTCCAAAGCCCAGGAAAATCTGGAAGGGTTTTGCGGGTGGTTGCAATGTTTTCAACCTCAATGCCTGGCACAACAAGCCCCAAAACCGCACCAGCTGTAGCAAGTCGGTGATCCTCATAAGTATGGAAAACACCGGCATGAAGCGGCGCAGGGGTAATGTGAAGCGCAGTTTCCTCTTCAACAACATTGCCGCCCAGTGCATTGATTTCGCGGGTTAACGCTGCAAGACGATCTGTTTCATGCAGGCGAAGATGCCCGATTCCACGTAAATGTGATGGTGAATCTGCAAGAGCGGCCAACGCTGCGATAGATGGGGTGAACTCGCCAACATCATGCAGATCAATATCGATTCCATGAATCGTGCCGCTGCCCTTAAGGGTTAATCCGGCATCGCTCATTGAAACTGTTGCACCCATCGCTGTAAGTATTGAACGCAGTTGATCGCCAGGCTGTGTAGTTGCCTTTGGCCAATCTGGAATTGTCACACTTCCACCGCACACCATGGCAAGTGAGAGAAACGGTGCAGCGTTTGATAGATCTGGTTCGATCACTAAATCTTTTCCATGCAATGCACCTGGCTTAACGCTCCAGCTTTGATTAGCTGAATCAACTTCAACCGTTGCACCAAAGTCGCGCAGCATCTCAACCGTCATCTCAATGTGAGGCATCGACGGAAGCGATCCACCCTGATGCTGTGCAACGATTCCATTGTCAAAACTTGACGCTACCAACAGCAATGCAGATAAGAACTGACTTGATGCGCTTGCATCAATAATCAGGTGACCGCCTGGAATTGAACCTGTGCCATGTAACTGCAGCGGCAAGCTGTAGCGGTTGTCGTGATCTACTGAAACACCAAGCTCCTCTAGCGCTTTAATAACAGGACCTAGCGGTCTTTCATAAGAGCGGGGATCGCCATCAAAGTCCACTTCACCAGTTGCAAGTGCAGCAAGTGGAGGCAAAAAGCGCATCACTGTTCCGGCGTTACCGACATCGATCTTTACGCCACCACGCAAAGCAGCTGGAGTAACTACCCATTGCAACTCTTCAGCTCCATTAACAGCTACTACCTTTTCTTCAACGCCAACACCTAGAGCCTTTAAGCCAGCCATCATTAATTCGCTATCACGTGAAACTAATGGTCGACGCAATACCGATTGACTCTTTGCTTGTGCCGCCAAAATCAAGGCACGGTTAGTGACTGATTTTGATCCCGGAATGACAACGCTGATATCAACTGGTGTTGCGCCGCGGTAAATCGCGGGCCAGTGGGCGTTGTTTGTCATCGCCTAAGTCTAACCGCAGACCGCTCCTGCGATACCCTTGAATTATGTGTGGACGTTATGCGCAAACCGCAGATATGCGCGAGCTTATGGAGCAGTTCTCAGTAACTGGCAGCGCTCCTGAAAGTTCACTGCCACTGAACTGGAATATCGCTCCAACAAACCCCATCTACATTGTTCGTGCCAATGATCAATCTGGCGGTGATGCGGAAGCAAAGAAAGCGCTGGCGGTAGTTTCGTGGGGGTTGATCGGTCCCTGGCTTGCCGATTACCAAGAGGCTCGTGCATCTCAATCTCGTGCAATCAATGCGCGCAGCGAATCAATTCATGAAAAGCCAACCTTTAGAAATGCATTTCGCGCGACCCGTTGTTTGATTCCAGCATCTGGTTATTACGAGTGGGCCACCGCGTTAGGAAAGTACTCCCCTAAACAACCTTTCTACATTTCATCCCGTGATGGTGGTCAACTTCCTATCGCTGGAATCTGGAGCAGTTGGAGAGCGCCCAATGGCGAAATCATTGAAACCGCCTCCATCATTACCCAAGAGGCTCAGGGCGAGTTAGCAACGATTCACAGCCGCATGCCCGTCTTTATGCCACGCGACCGCTGGGATACCTGGCTCAATCCGCGCAATACCGATACCAGTGAATTGAAATCCTTAATGGCTGTTGAGAACCCGGAATCAATTGTGAAAGCTCATCCCGTATCCAGTGCGGTCAACAGCGTGGCAAATAATGGAAAAGGTTTAATCATCGAACTGCCTTTGGGAGAGCCAGAAACCCTCTTTTAACGATAGTGTTTTAGGCGATGTCAACGGATCTAGTTAAAGAGAGCTCGGCGGACCGTGCTGTCCGCTTCGAGCGAGATGCCCTTGCCTTCACCGATCAGTTATATGCGGCTGCACTGCGTTATACAAAAAATCCGCATGATGCGAAGGATTTAGTTCAAGATACTTACTTGAAAGCATTTGCTTCATTTCATCAATTCGAACCGGGAACAAATCTTCGCGCTTGGTTGTACCGAGTACTAACAACAACATTTATCAATACATATCGCAAGGATCAGCGCCGACCACAGCTAAGTTCAGGTGAGATTGAGGATTGGCAGTTAGCAGATGCCGCCTCGCACACTAGTGATCAAGGAAAGTCTGCAGAGGTTGAAGCGCTAGAGAACATGCCCGATAGCGATATTAAACGCGCGCTGCAGGAGATCCCTGAAGAGTTCCGGATCGCGGTGTACTTGGCCGATGTTGAAGGCTTTTCATACAAAGAGATCGCAGAGATTGTTGGAGTTCCCGCAGGAACCGTAATGTCACGGCTGCATCGGGGAAGAAAACAGCTGCGTGAGCGGTTAACAGAGTATGCAAAGGAACTGGGTTACACCACCGAGAAAAGTTCGGGGGCGAAATCATGAGTTTCAACCAGTTCTACAACGGTAAAGATGCCCTAGCCTGCAATGAGGTTCTTAACTCATTTGTTCTGCTTATCGAAGGAAGTATTGAACAGCCTCAGATTGGTTTGATTGAAGTTCACATCTCTACCTGCCCTGCATGTGAAGCAGAGTTGGCTCATGAACAAGCTATGCGTCAATTGATGCAAGATGCTTTGCGCCGTAGCTGTAATGAAAAAGCACCTGAAGATCTGCATGATGCGATTTATCGCCAGATTCATGGGCAAATGACCGGAGCATTTACTGAAGTTGTTACTCAATACAGCATGACTGAGATATCAATTGAGATCGATGAGTTTGGCCAGATAGAGCACCGTGAGGTAACTATCGAACACACTGAAGAGATTAGATTTTTAAGTGATGGCACAGATCCCAATGATCCATTTGGCCGCGGAAGTAATGGGCAGGGGTAGTTGCCATGTTGCCTGAGGATGAGGTTCTAGGAGCGGTCGGATTCACTGAGATGGTGGTTCGCCCAGGAGATACATCAGTTGCTATTGGTATCGGTGATCTTCCAATTATTGCTCCGTCGCTTCTCATCAACTTAATGGAGCATGCAGCGATACTCTCTTTAGATCTTTACCTCGAGCCTGGTGAGACAACCATTCCAGTTAGCGTTGAATTCATTTCACTATCACCGGCAGGAATTGGTGCTTCATTACGTGGCACATCACGTGTAATTGAGATTTCAGGAAAAGAGCTGACCTTTGAATGCGAGGTCTATGAAAATGAGCGCCAGATTGCAGCGGCTTTGATAAAAAGATCAGCGGTGGAGCGAGTATCTTTCCTCGCCCGCACCGCCGCTCTTCACTTAATTCAAAATGATAAGTAATTTCTTGCTAAGACAAACTAATTGCTTGCAATTAGTTAAATGTTATTGCGCCTTCTTGGTTGCCCAGAAGATCTCTGCAATCTCATCGATCTTTGCGATCAATGAATCTGCAACTGCAACATCCTGAGTTCCCTTTGTACCTGCAGCACCTGCAAGCTTTGTTGCCTCATTGAACAATGAGTGCAGTTGTGGGTACGCCTCAAAGTGTGGAGCCTTGAAGTAGTCGGTCCATAGCACCCATAGGTGCTCCTTTACCTGGTGTGAACGCTCTTCCTTGATCGCTACTGAACGTGAGCGGAAATCTGGATCTGGATTAGCTGCGTACTTCTCCATGCAAGCCTTTACAGAAAGTGCTTCGATCTTTGCCTGTGCTGGATCGTAAACACCACATGGAAGGTCGCAGTGTGCGTAGACAGTTGTCTTTGGTGAAAACATTTTCTTCTCCCTATTGCCAGTAAATTGCTCGGTTATGGTGCGAGACTACCGCCCGTGAGCAAATTTGGCACAGTTAAGATCTCAGGA
>CAZQNP010000018.1:0-11230 GCA_964594645.1 uncultured Candidatus Planktophila sp.
GGGGCCAACGCAATGCAGGTATGGGCGGACTTCCAGAAGGTCGAATCGCTGAAGCCTTTAAGATCGTACACACCGCTTAATGATTTGAGAGATGGAATCTAAGTGAAGTCATCAAAAGTCAAGACTAAGCTCAGCGCTTCTTATTGGAAATTATGGAGCGCGACCACTATTTCAAACTTGGGTGATGGCATAGTCGCTATCGCGTACCCATGGTTGGCTTCTGCCGTCACGCGTTCACCTCTACTGATCGCACTCTCAGCGGTTGTCTCGCGCTTGCCATGGCTAGTTTTCACCTTGCATGCGGGAGTGATTACCGACCGCTTTAATCGCAAACGAATCATTGTTGCCATGGATAGTGTGCGTGGATTACTTACCATCGCAGTCGGAATTTTTGTTTATCTCGAACGAGACTCGCTTCCAGCTCTAGATGAGTTAACCTCTCTCACAAACCTAGAAACAAATTACACCCTCTACTTTGTCATTCTGGTTACAGCCTTCCTCTTTGGCTTGGCCGAAGTTCTGCGAGATAACTGCGCTCAAACCTTGATGCCAGCTGTTGTTGAGAGTAAGGATCTAGAGAAAGCTAATGGCCGCATGTGGTCGGCCGAATCTCTTACAAACTCATTCATCGGTCCGCCACTTGGAAGTCTCCTTATCGCGATTGCCATTTTTCTTCCATTTTTTGTTGATGCTGCTACTTTTTTCCTTGCAGCAGCCTTAATTGTAGGCATGAAACCGACGGTAAAGAGTTTTGAGCCTGATACAAAATCCGGCCCAATTAATTTTCGAGCCGAGATCAAAGAGGGCTTGTCATGGCTTTGGAGCCACAGCTTGCTCAGACCCATGGCGATCATCCTTGGGTTGCTTAATGGAATCGCTTCACTTAGTGGCGCGGTGTTTATTCTCTTTGCGCAAGAAGTTCTCGATACAACTGTCTTTCTCTTTGCAGTTCTTGGAACAGCTGCTGCTGTTGGGGGAATTCTCGGTGGACTACTCGGGCCTAAAGTCTCAGAAAAGATCGGAAGTGGCCGTTCGCTCGCGCTTGCGCTCTTTGTAATGCCATTAGGAGCGTTGCTGATTGGTTTCACCTCTCAGTGGTACATCGTATGGATTCTGGTGTTTTTTCAAACATTCGCTGGTGTTCTGTGGAATGTTGTTACCGTCTCACTTCGACAGAGTTTGATTCCTACAAACCTATTGGGCCGAGTAAACAGTGTGTATCGATTCTTTGCTTGGGGAACTATTCCAATAGGCACTCTGTTGGGTGGCGTACTCGTGTCTACCCTGGAGGGACTTATCGGCCGTGATTGGGCCTTTCGATCGGTCTACTTTATTGGAGCTGCCTTGGGATTTATCCTCTTTGTCTACGCCATCAGAGTTTTAACCACCGAGGCGATTGATAAGGCTCGCAATTCAGGCTTGTCAGTACCTTAAATCTTCTTTACTTATTTAGTTATTTGAAACAATAACTCGATTTATAGCAATGCTCTGATTTGGCGTGCCATCAGCACCGCCACCCTTGACGCCAGCCTTTGCAATCGCTCGGACAATATCTAGACCTTGGGTAACAGTTCCCCAAATTGTGTAGTTAGCGCCCAATGTTGTATCTGCAAAGACAAAGAAGAACTGGCTTCCATTTGTTCCAGGGCCAGAGTTAGCCATGGCAACTGTTCCTGCTGGATAGTTGTTTAATCCTTCTGCTGGAAGATTTTCATCGCGGTATGTGAAGTTAGGGCCACCGCTACCTGTGGCTGTTGGGTCTCCACATTGCAGCACATACAAACCCTTTGTCGTTAAGCGATGACACAAGGAGTTGTTGAAATATCCGCCACGAGCAAGTGTTGATAGCTGAGTCAATGTGATTGGTGCTCTTGAGCCAACGGTTGAGACAACGATGTTTCCGCAATTAGTTACAAAGGTAAAGGTACGCGGAATGCGCTTTAGTAATCTGTCTGCAGGTGCAACTGAAGGAGGTGTGTGTCCAACAGCTTTTGTTGGAGTACATTTAACTGCAGGAACCTTTGCAGATTTTGTTGATTTACCTTTTGCTTCAGCATAAGCAGAGGGTGCAAGAATTAAAGAGGTTGCCAAAACTGCAACAACCATTCTCTTCATGTGATCTCCCCTTGACATGGTGCTAATAGTAAATCGAAACCCTGTGAAAAGCCTTAATTTATTCCCATTCAATGGTGGCAGGTGGCTTGCTAGTTACATCAAGAACTACGCGGTTCACCCCGCGAACCTCATTGGTTATGCGTGTAGAAATCTTTTCAAGTACTTCGTATGGGAGTCTTGACCAATCAGCGGTCATAGCATCCTCAGAAGAAACTGGGCGAAGAACAATTGGGTGGCCGTATGTGCGGCCATCACCCTGAACTCCAACACTTCTAACATCGGCCAAGAGCACAACCGGACACTGCCAGATTTCACGATCTAACCCAGCCAACTTTAACTCTGCTCTCACAATTGCATCAGCCTCGCGCAATAAATCTAAGCGATCTTGCGTGACTGAACCAATAATACGAATGCCAAGACCAGGACCTGGAAATGGCTGGCGCCAGACAATCTCTTCCGGCAAACCGAGTTCTAAACCAACTTGGCGTACCTCATCCTTGAACAAGGTACGAAGAGGTTCGACTAAAGTAAACTGTAAATCATCAGGTAATCCGCCCACATTGTGGTGGGACTTAATATTTGCAGTTCCTGTTCCGCCACCAGATTCGACTACATCTGGATACAAGGTTCCTTGAACTAAGAATTCAACCTCTCCGCCAGAGGCGATCTCTCGCGCAGCTGATTCAAAGGAGCGAATGAACTCACGTCCTATGATCTTTCGCTTCTCCTCTGGGTCTGTCACATCTTTCAAGGCATCTAGAAACTGCTTCTTTGCATCAACAACTACAAGCTGAACACCGGTTGAGGCGACAAAGTCACGCTCTACCTGTTCTGCCTCGCCTTTACGCAATAAACCATGATCAACAAAAACACAGGTCAATTGATTTCCTACCGCTTTTTGAATTATCGCCGCAGCAACCGCTGAATCAACACCTCCAGATAAACCACAAATAACCTTCTTATCGCCAATGAGAGATTTTGCTTTTGCGATCTCAGTCTCTGCGATATTTGAAGTTGTCCAGGTTGCATCACATTGGGCGATGTTTACAAGCCAGTTAGCTAGAAGTGCTTGGCCATACTCACTGTGCATGACCTCTGGGTGAAACTGAACCCCCGCTAGTAATGCAGATTCATTTTCAAAGGCGGCAATTGGTGTATCTGCAGTTGAGCCACAAACTGAAAAACCAGCGGGCACTTGCGAGACAGTATCACCATGTGACATCCACACCTTTTGTTGCGCAGGCAAGCCGGTAAACAACTTTGATGTAGTTACGACATTTGTATCGGTGCGACCAAACTCTGACTTACCTGTCTGGCTAACAACTCCGCCGAGGGCTGCAGCCATTGCCTGAAATCCATAACAGATTCCAAAGATAGGAATGCCCAAAGCAAAGATTGCTGGATCTACCTTTGGGGCATTTTCTGCATAAACACTTGCTGGGCCACCAGACAAGATAATCGCAGATGGATTCTTTGCCTTAACCTGCTCAGCTGTAATTGATGATGGAACAATTTCTGAATACACATGTGCTTCGCGAACACGTCTGGCAATTAATTGTGCGTACTGTGCTCCAAAATCAACAACCAGTACTCCGCGAACTTCAGCCACGATGAATAAGAACCTCTACGCGCTGGAACTCCTTTACATCGGAGTAGCCACATGTGGCCATTGCGCGACGTAATGCACCAAAGAGGTTCATAGAACCATCTGATGTATGTGAAGGTCCTAGCAAGATCTCTTCGAGTGTTCCAACTGTTCCAACATTTACACGCTCTCCACGTGGAAGAACTGGATGATGCGCCTCTGATCCCCAGTGCCAACCAAGTCCAGGAGCCTCAACCGCCTTAGCTAATGGTGAACCCATCATTACTGCATCCGCCCCGCATGCGATCGCCTTAGCGATATCTCCGCTGCGACCTACTGAACCATCAGCAATCACATGAACGTAACGTCCACCTGATTCATCGAGGTACTCGCGTCGAGCTGCAGCAACCTCTGCAACCGCAGATGCCATAGGAACTTCAACACCTAAAACCTTGCGAGTTGTGTGGGTTGCACCGCCGCCAAAGCCAACTAATACACCTGCAGCACCTGCACGCATTAAGTGCAGTGCGGCCGTTGATGTTGCTACTCCTCCAACAATTACCGGAACATCTAGCTCGTAAATAAACTTCTTGAGATTTAACGCTTCATTCTCTGCAGCAACATGCTCTGCCGAAACAGTTGTTCCGCGGATTACGAAGATATCTACACCTGCTGCAACTACCGCCTTATGAAACTCTGCGGTACGTGCAGGTGATAAAGAAGCAGCAACAGTTACACCAGCATCGCGAATCTGCTGGATACGGTCTTTAATCAACTCTGGTCGAATTGGGGCGTTGTAAATCTCTTGCATGCGCTTTGTTGCATGCTTATCTGGCATAGAAGCGATTTCTCCCAGAGGGATGCGCGGATCTTCGTAACGTGTCCACAAACCTTCAAGGTTGAGGACTCCTAGTCCGCCAAGCTTTCCAATAGCAATCGCGGTTTCAGGAGAAACCACTGAATCCATAGGTGCCGCCAACATGGGAAGATCAAACTTGTAGGCATCAATCTGCCAGGTTGTTGAAACATTCTCTGGATCACGGGTTCGGCGGCTTGGAACAATCGCGATGTCATCAAAGGAGTATGCGGTGCGCGCACGCTTTCCTGGGGCGATTTCGATGTTATTCATTAGCGGCCCTTCTTCTGGTAGTTCGGTGCATCAGCAACATGTGCCACATCATGTGGGTGGCTCTCCTGCAATCCCGCTGCAGTAATTTGAATCAATCGACCTTCTCTGCGAAGGGTTTGGATATCTGGAGCGCCGGCATAGCCCATACCTGAGCGAAGTCCACCAACTAGTTGATGAACAACTTCAGCAACAGAGCCGCGAAATGCAACCTTGCCTTCGATGCCTTCAGGTACAAGTTTGTCCTCAGACAAAACATCATCCTGCATGTAACGATCCTTGGAATACGACTTCTGTTCACCGCGAGATTGCATCGCACCAAGTGATCCCATGCCACGATAGGCCTTGTACTTAACACCATTGATTTCTACTAACTCGCCAGGAGACTCTTCACATCCTGCAAGTAATGAACCGAGCATTACTGAGTTTGCGCCAGCAACAAGTGCTTTCACAATGTCACCTGAATACTGAAGACCACCATCTGCGATCAATGGAATGCCAGCTTTGTTGCAAGCCTTTGATGCCTCCAAGATTGCAGTTACTTGAGGAACTCCAACACCTGCAACAACACGAGTTGTACAGATTGAACCTGGACCAACGCCAACCTTTACCGCATCCGCACCAGCGTTGATGAGCGCTTGCGCCCCTGCACGGGTTGCAACATTGCCACCAATAATCTCGGTGGTTGGAGAAAACTTTTTAATGCGAGCGATTGAATCAAGAACGGCGCGGTGATGACCATGTGCCGTATCTACAACTACAACATCTACACCTGCTTCAATCAAAGCTTGAGCACGAGCGAAACCATCATCGCCAACGCCAACAGCAGCTCCAGCTAGGCCAACATTTTTAACAAGCTTCACATGGGTTACTTGCGCTTGGATCGGAAGGTTTCGGTGAATGATTCCAATTCCGCCAGCCTTGGCCATGGCGATCGCCATTTCAGATTCGGTAACTGTGTCCATCGCTGATGAAACCAGCGGCACTGCGATTGAAATATTTCGTGTCAGTTGAGTAACTGTGCTGACCTCAGATGGAACTACATCAGATGCATCTGGAAGCAGAAGGACATCGTCGTAGGTCAGTCCGAGCATCGCGACCTTGTCTGTATCGCTCATGTGCCCCCCGAATCCTTAACGAGCCTGTAAACAATGAGCCTCAAGTCTATCGGGGCTTTAGAGCCCTAAAGCACCTTCGATTTCAGCGCAAGCATGGGTCAAATCCTGCGCAACTATGACATCGGTGCACTCATCCATGTCCCAACCAGGCCCACCTAAAATGACTCGCGGAGCTGGGCGAATTGAAGGAATATCGCGGAAGAACTTTGAGTCGCTGTTCTGACTCAACTGCGCCCATAAAAATATTGCTGGCGGTGCAGATCTGCGAACCATCGCCTCGATCGCTTCGAGTGGGGTTCGTGCTCCCAAGAAAAAAGTCTCAATGTTTTTTTCAGCAAGCGCTGCAGCAAGTGCATGCAGGGCAAGGCAGTGCATCTCTTCTCCTACCGCTGCTAACAACACTGGGTGGGCATTCTTTGGATTCTTTATCTCCGGCACGCCTTCGCGCATGATGCGCTTGAGGAGCTCTGAAAGCATGTGCTCTACTTCAATTCCAGAGCCATCCTCTTCCCACTCATTTCCGACCAAAAACAAAAGTGGCACAATGACTTCGGTCCATGTCGAGATAACGCCATTATCTGCAATGTCTTTTCGCAAGATGGTTTCTATAAATGTTTTGTCTAAAATCTTGGCTGCTCTATGAATCGAATCAACCAGCTCTTCCCGAACTTCAAAGTTATCAACCAGCTTTTCAAGCTTGAGCGATCCCTGATGCGCCTTTGCTTTCTCCGCAGCATCAGATGGCGAAACTCCTGTTGTGATTAATCGACGCATCAGAGATAGCTTGGCTAGATCAGATGGGCAGTAGCGGCGATGTTCGCCAGCCTCGTGGGTGGAAGGCCCAAGGCCGTAACGGCGATCCCAGGTTCGGAGGGTGGCTGGAGCTACACCTATTCGGCGGGCGACCGCGGCAACGGTCAAAAGCTCCTCTTCCATGGGCCTATCGTGGCGTGAAGTGGCCCATCTCACCACCTGAAAAGGGGTTTTGAACAACTTTTGGAGCGGAAATACTTGAACAACCTATGAAACGGTTGTACCTTATGTGCATGGCCGAAATATCACGCTTACCCCGCCCCGTTGCAGATGAATGGGAGTGGCAGTACCAAGGTTCATGCCGCGAGCTGCCATCTGAGATGTTCTTTCATCCAGATGGAGAGCGCGGACCTCGTCGCCGTAACCGCGAGAACACCGCCAAGGCTGTCTGTGCATCATGCCCAGTAATTGCAGCTTGCCGCGCGCACGCACTTGCAGTCCAAGAGCCATATGGAATCTGGGGAGGTCTATCTGAGGATGATCGCCTAGCAATCCTTGGCAAGGACATTAATCCAGATATTTCACACGCTTCATAACCTTCAGCCTTCTTTCTTCATCGAGGGAAAAGAAAAAGCCCCGCAGATTTCTCTGTGGGGCCTTTTTCTTTTCAAACCATATTTGGTTTAGAAATTAATGCGAGTGTCCACCTGGACCGTGTGAGTGTCCATGTCCACCAGCATCTGCAGCCGCCTGCTCTGCTGGCTTCTCGTAAACAACCGCTTCTGTTGTAATAAACATTGCAGCGATTGATGCAGCGTTTGCTAATGCAGAACGGGTTACCTTCACTGGATCGATAACACCATCTGCAGCCAAGTCGCCGTAGACATCTGTTGCTGCGTTGAATCCCTCGTTGTGCTTCATGGCGCGAACCTTTGCAACTACTACGTAGCCTTCAAGTCCAGCGTTTTCTGCGATCCAACGAAGAGGCTCATCACAAGCCTTGCGAACTAAACGAACTCCAACAGCCTTATCACCTGTGAATCCAAGATCGCCTTCTAGGGCATCAGCAGCGTGCACAAGTGCAGCTCCTCCACCAACAACGATTCCTTCTTCAACAGCGGCACGAGTTGCAGAGATTGCATCCTCTAGACGGTGCTTCTTTTCATTTAACTCAACTTCGGTGTGTGCGCCAACCTTGATTACGCAAACTCCACCAGCAAGCTTTGCTAGACGCTCTTGTAGCTTTTCCTTGTCCCATGATGAGTCACTGTTTTCGATCTCCTTGCGAAGCTCTGAAACACGTGCAGCAACCGCAGCCTTATCGCCTGCGCCATCAACGATGGTTGTTGCATCCTTAGTAACAACGATGCGACGAGCCTTTCCAAGATCTTCAATAGTTACACCTTCGAGCTTCATTCCAAGCTCTGAAGAAATAACCTGTCCACCGGTAAGGATTGCGATGTCTTGAAGTGTTGCCTTACGGCGATCTCCAAAACCAGGCGCCTTAACTGCGGCTGATGCGAAAACTCCACGCATACGGTTAACAACCAGCGTAGAAAGGGCTTCACCCTCAATATCTTCAGCGATGATCAATAGTGGCTTTGAGGTCTGAGCAACCTTTTCAAGCAATGGCAACAAATCTGCGAGCGCAGAGATCTTGTTTGCCGAGATCAATACGTAGGCATCCTCAAGGATTGCTTCCATGCGATCTTGGTCGGTTACAAAGTATGGAGAGATGTAGCCCTTGTCGAACTGCATTCCTTCTGTGAATTCAAGATCAAGTCCAGTTGTTGATGCTTCTTCAACTGTAATGACTCCATCTTTACCAACACGGTCCATCGCCTCTGCGATGAGCTCACCGATTGCACGATCCTGTGCTGAAATCGTTGCAACATCTGCGATCTGTGGCTTTCCATTAACTGGAGTTGCCTGCTCGCGAAGCTTCTCTGAAACCGCTGCTACGGCCGCTTCGATTCCCTGCTTGATATCCATTGGCTGTGCACCAGCTGCAAGGTTACGAAGTCCTTCTTTAACCATTGCCTGAGCCAGAACAGTTGCTGTTGTAGTTCCATCACCTGCGACATCATTTGTTTTTGTCGCAACTTCCTTAACTAGCTGAGCTCCCATGTTCTCTGCAGGATCTGAGAGTTCGATCTCCTTTGCAATTGTCACACCATCATTTGTGATGATGGGTGCACCAAAGGACTTTGCGATAACAACGTTACGACCCTTAGGTCCAAGAGTTACCTTTACTGTGTCAGCAAGAATGTTGACACCGCGCTCCATAGCGCGGCGTGCTTGCTCATCAAATTGAAGGCTCTTTCCCATTTACTTCTCGATTACAGCGAGAATGTCGCGAGCTGAAAGAACGAGTAGATCTTCTCCACCGTGCTTGATTTCAGTTCCGCCGTACTTGCTGTAAAGAACTACATCGCCAACCTTGACATCCATTGGAACGCGTACGCCATCATCAAAGCGACCTGGGCCTACTGCAACAACAGTGCCTTCCTGTGGCTTCTCTTTTGCTGTATCTGGGATAACAAGACCTGATGCTGTTGTTGTCTCAGCCTCATTTGTCTTGATAACAATGCGATCTTCTAGTGGCTTTACTGCCATGGTCTGACTCCTTCTAGGTTTTTGCCTATGTTGTTTCCTCATGCGTCCCGAATTAGCAGACTCGGGCCGTGAGTGCTAACGCAAACTCTAGGCGGGCTATTCCCGCGCAGCAAATCGAGCCGCCGCGCACAGGAATTCAAGTTAGGAGATGCTTACGGCCGTTACGGGCAGGCTGGAATCAGCGTCAAAGGCCACTGGGCTGGGGCTGCGCCCGGCGGAAACCATCAGCGAGCCAAGGGCAGCGACCATAGCCCCGTTATCGGTACACAGCCCAGGGCTTGGAACCCGCAGCAAGATACCCGCCTTTTCGCACCGCTCTTGGGCCACAGCTCGAAGCCTTGAATTGGCCGCTACCCCGCCGGCGATGACAAGAGAGTCGATCCCCGATTGCTTGCAGGCTGCCAACGCCTTGAGCAAAAGCACATCAACGATCGCCTCTTGGAAGGAGGCTGCCACATCGGCCCTTGCATAATCAGGTGTCGCTTCTAGATAACGTGCCACCGCGGTTTTCAATCCAGAGAATGAAAAATCAAAGGGGCGGGTCTGCCAATCATTTGATGTTGTTAAACCACGTGGAAAATCAATTGCGCTCGCACTTCCCTCTTTGGCTAACATGTCGATTGCAGGACCACCAGGAAAGCCAAGTTTCATAACTCGAGCAATCTTGTCGAATGCTTCACCTGCGGCATCATCCATTGTTTCGCCAAGCTTGGTAATTGATCCGGTGATGTCATCAACTTGTAGAAGCGATGAATGGCCACCGCTAACTAACAACGCAATTGTTGGATCAAGTGGATTGTCATGGGTTAAGTAATCAACGCTTACATGTGCAGCTAAGTGATTGACCGCATAGATTGGTTTGTTTAACCCCAACGCCAGACCTGCAGCCGAACCCACTCCAACTAGTAACGCACCAACTAAACCAGGTCCACCAGTTACCGCCACAGCATCAATATCCTTCAGCGAGATCTTTGAATCCTTGAGCGCTTGATGCAAGGTTGGAATCATCGCCTCTAGATGTGCACGGCTTGCAATTTCAGGGACAACTCCCCCAAATCGTGCATGCTCTTCAACGCTTGATGCGATGACATTGGCAAGTAAGGTGCGACCACGAACAATTCCTACCGCAGTCTCATCACACGAGGTTTCAATACCCAAAACAATTGGCTCGCTCACGGCAGCTCCAATCGCATGACAAGAGCATCAAGGCCTGGTCCAAAGTAATCCTTGCGGGTGTTGAGTTTTGAATACCCTAAGGATTCATAGAGACCAATCGCTTCTAGGTTATCTACCTTCACCTCAAGCATCATCGCAGTTGACCCCTGCTGGTCTGCCCACTCGGTAACCAGCGCCATTAAATGGCGGGCAACACCTTTTCCACGCTGTTCTGGAACCACGCCGACTGTAAGAACATCAGCTTCTGCACCACCTGGTGCGAAGACTCCTGCATAACCGATGATGTTTTTTGCTTCATCTTCAGCGACAACGAAGTAACGGGTGGGAGCAGAAAACTCCTCTTTGTACTGTGATGTTGACCAAGGCGAATAAGGAAACAACTCTTTATCTAAAGAAACAAATGTAGGAAGATCAAATGCATGTGCTGGACGATAGTTAATCATGGACGATCCGCCGTTGCTACAGCATCTGGCCTGCGTAAATAAATCGGTTCGCTGATATCTCCCGACAGATTTGCAAGCGCAACCATGTCTGGAAATAAATCTGAATAAATTGGAGCACCTGATACATCTGCAGGAAAGTTAACCGCCGGCCGCCCAACACGGACACCATCTTGATACCGTGCCCAGTAAACCTCTTTGCGTCTTGCATCAACAGTGATGATGAAATCACTCTCTTGAACTTGGGCTGCAATTGCATCTAGTGAACACACTCCACGAACCGGAATCTGGCGAGCTAAAG
>CAZQNP010000018.1:11330-21842 GCA_964594645.1 uncultured Candidatus Planktophila sp.
GCTGCAATTGCATCTAGTGAACACACTCCACGAACCGGAATCTGGCGAGCTAAAGCAAAGCTTTGTGCAAAGGCGATTCCAACTCGTAAACCAGTAAATGGTCCTGGACCCATACCGACCACAACTTCGTCGACATCACTAACGGCCAGCGCCTCTTGTACTAAAGCTGGTAATGATGGTCCATGCGCCGTTGCTCCATCTCGGAAGCCGCTGTACAAAAGATTTGCACCTTCAATGACTGCTACGCAGCTGCGTGAAGTTGATGTATCAATCGCCAGGATCTTGCTCATAGCGAAAACCCTGCCCAACGTTGGCCAACAGCTTTGATCTCAACCACACGTTGATCATTGCTGCGATCGATAGTGATCTCTAGGCGATCCTCACTAAGGCGAGCTGATTCACTTCCGCCCCATTCGATAAAGGTTATTGAGTTAGCGGTGTCTAGATCTAAATCATCTAGGTAAAGGTTTGGATTTTCAGAGTCCACTAAACGGTAGGCATCAACATGAATGAATGGGATTACCGCCTTATGAACCCGTGAGATAACAAAGGTGGGCGATGTAACTCCAGTGACACCAAGGCCAGCTCCAACACCTTGAGCCAGAACTGTTTTTCCTGCGCCCAGCGGGCCATTTACGAGAAGAAGATCGCCAGCCTTTAGATGAGCTGATAGCCGTAAACCCAATTGATGCATTGCCTCGGGCGTAGCGATTCTGATCACTGACTAAGCCTAAGGCACCAACCCTTTGAACCAATCCAATGAATCTGGATTTGCCAGCGCATCACGACTTCTAACTTCGCGGCCATTGATGACATCCGTTACCGCTAATTCAACTAACTTGTTGGACTTTGTGCGCGGTAGTTCAGGTGCTACGACAATCAAATCGGGAACATGGCGTGGAGATGCTTGAGTCCGCAACGCGGTCTTGATCTCCTTCTCAACTGATTCATTGAACTCTTGACCTGCTTTTACAACTATAAACAAGAGTACTCGTGTGTCGTTGTCCCAATCTTGGGAAACAGCCATGGCTTCTTGAACTTGAGGAAAGGTCTCAACCACTCGATAGATTTCAGCGGTGCCAATCCTCACTCCTTTCGAATTCAAGGTTGCATCACTGCGTCCGTAAAGAGTAAAACCACCTGTCGCAGACTTTGAAGCGAAATCTCCATGTGTCCAAACCCCTGGGAAGCCTTCAAAGTATGCTGCTTTGTACTTTGCATTATCAACATCTGCCCAGAAACCTATTGGCTTAGATGGAAATGGAACTGTACAAACAAGTTCACCTTTTTCATCAATGGCAGCACTTTCACCCTTACCGTTGAAGACATCAGTTGCCATTCCTAAACAAGGCCCTTGAAGTTCACCTCGGTATACCGGTTGTGTTGGAACACCAGCTAAGAAGCAACCGCAGATGTCAGTACCACCCGACATTGAAGCAAGATGAACATCAGCTTTGACTGATGAGTACACATAATCAAAGCTCTCTGGAGAAAGTACGGAACCCGTAGAGCCAATCGTCTTTATAGTTGAAAGATTGTGAGTCTTTGCAGGCTCTAAGCCCTCTTTGTGAGCCGAATCAATGAACTTGGCTGAGACTCCAAAAAAATCTAGCTTCTCATCTTGAGCGATATCAAACAAACGTGATGGAGTCGGAGCCATTGGTGCACCATCAAACAAAACAATTGTTGCTCCGCGACCCAGTGCCATTGTCAGCCAGTTCCACATCATCCATCCGCAAGTAGTAAAGAAAAAAACCTTGTTTCCTTTGGAGATATTGAACTGATACAACAACTCTGATTGTGCTTTAAGCATTACTCCGGCACCGCTATGAGTTATGCACTTTGGCTTTCCTGTGGTGCCTGAAGAAAAAAGAACAAAGCCAGGGTGATCAAAAGGCAGGGGCTCGAATACTGCTTCGGTCCCGATAAATGGTGCAATCCATGTATCAAATTCACTTACACGTATCGTCTTTACTAATGTCGGAAGCAAGCCTTGGATCTCCAACGACTTTTCCTTGCAATCAAAGTACTTTCCATTGTAGTTATACCCATCGGCAGCCAAGAAAATCTTTGGTTTCACCTGTCCAAAGCGATCTTCAACTGCATGTGGTGCAAAATCCGGAGATGCGGTTGAAACAACTGCCCCAATACTTAGAGCCCCTAATGCAAAGATGATTGTCTCGGTAATGTTTGGCACCCAGGCCACAACACGATCACCCACAACAACGCCTTCTGCGCGCATAGCAGCAGCTGTTGCAGAAACCTTGATTCGCAACTCTGCCCAAGTGATTTCTGTACGAACTCCTGTTTCGAGAATAGAAACAATTGCTACCTGCTCTGGGTCTCCATGAGCCAATAAGTTCTCTGCAACATTTAGTTGCGCTTCCGGAAAAAAACTTGAGGCGATGAAATCAGGGCCTTGAACAAAGAAACTTGAACCCTTGACGCCGATGACATTGATGTCATCCCATGCCCGTGACCAAAACTCACCTGGATTTTTCACGCTCCACTCATGAAGAGCTGAATATGTATTGAAACCTAGGTCAGCCTGTAATTTCTCTAGGGCGGTTGTGCCATCGAGGATTGGTTTCCAAAGTTCCTGGCTCATGTGGATTTCTTGGTGATCGCTCTCAATCGAAGTCGATAATAGGCACCAGATAAGCCACCAGGTGCGAACATCACGATAAAGATAAAGATGATTCCAAGTAATAGTGCAGGCTCTGCGATTGGCCCACCGATCCACTTAGGAATCGATGCAAAAGCTTCTTGTTGAGTTAGATCCTGCATACGGGTAGAGGCAAATGAATAGAAAATACCACCGAGAACTGCTCCCCAGCGAGTTACTGCACCACCAATTACAACCATGAGGAGAAGTGCGATGGTTACCGTAGATTCAGCAAATCTTGGTGCTGCGCTACCTGCCGCGATTAGCATCACAAAGCCAAGCATTCCCGCCAAAGTTCCGCTGATGACAAAAGACAAAAGCTTGAAGCGTTGGGTGTTTAGACCAAGAACTTGAACTCTTTGCTCGTTATCGCGAAGGGCTGCAAAAACTCGTCCTGCAGAGCTCTCGGTAACCCACCAAATAACTAGGTAAGTCACAATCAATGCGACCAAAGCGGTCCAATAAATGTACTTAGTGTTAAAAACACCGATCCAAAGCTGTGGGATGAATTCAGCGTTGAGTGCAATTCCATTTTCTCCACCAGTTAAGTTAAAGAAGTTCTTGCCAACAATTACATGGCCTGCTTCTCCAAAAGCCAAAGTCACCATTGCGAAGGTGATACCCGTTGTGCGCAAGGATGCTGCTCCAACAAGTGCCGCAAGTAATCCACTCGCAGCAATAGCAATGATCGCTGCAAGCCACCATGGGACAACTTGATGATTAATCAAGATACAAGAAACGTAGACTCCCGTTGCAAAGTAGAGTGCATGCCCAAATGACAGTAGGCCAGTAAAGCCAAAGAGAAGGTCATAAGTCAGAGCAAGCGCACCCCAAATAAAGGCAACAGCCATCGTTTGTTGTAATCCCGGCTTGCCTAGAGGCAGAGATGTAAACATTGGTGCGATAGCAAGAACAATTAGCAGTAGCCCTAGCAGTGGGCGTGAATACTTCCAACGTAACATTATGCACGCGCCTTTCCAAGAAGACCTTGTGGTCGAATGAGTAAGACTCCAGCCAAGAGAATGACAACTACAAAGTCACCCAGACCTGTGACGTAGTAATTAGCAAATTGGCGAATAACTCCAATCAACATGGCAGCTAAGAAACTGCCAGGGACCGAACCCATACCGCCGATGACAACAACAATAAAGCCGTAGATTAAATATGTTCCGGCGATAAGTGGTGAAACACCGTTGGAATAAACCGAAACCAACACCCCACCCACGCCAGCAGCAAATCCACCTAGGAAAAACACTGTGCTAAATGCCAGACGCACATTTACACCTAGTGCGTTAACCATATGTCGATTCTCAACACCTGCTCGAATAATCAAGCCAATTCGGGTGAACTTGAGCAGTGCCCAGTTGGCGATCAACAGCAGGATAGCGGTTGCTATATAGACAATTCGATCCGCTGGAATCATGGCTCCACCAATGTTTATAGCTGTATAGAACCACAATGGTGTTGGGAAAATTTGAAGATCATTTGTGAACCATCCGCCCAGAACCGCACCAACTACGAGCGAAACTCCCACAGTTACCAACGCTTGGTCGATGTGACGGTCATATAATCGGGTGATAAGCAACTGCTCTACTAGTAGAGCGAATGCACCTGCAGCTAGGCCACCAACAATCATGGCAAGAATGAACTCAGGCATCGATGTCTCCGGACCCAGTGTTCGGGCTAACCAAAAACCGACAAATGCTCCTACAGTTAAAAAACTTCCATGAGCAAAGTTAAGTACACCCATCAAGCCGTAGATTAATGAGAGTCCAGAAGCAACCAAGAAATACAGCGCACCTAAGCCAATTCCTGTAATTCCAATCAGAATAAATGTCTCCATTTACTTGTGACCTCCGCTCACACCTAGCATTTGATGAACCCAAGAGGCATCATTTAAGTTCTCTGGCCCGCCTTGATAAACAACTCGTCCTTGATCCATGACGATCACATGCTGTGCGATCTTCTTTACAAGCGAGAGGTTTTGCTCTACCAGGAGCATGGTTGAATGCTCGGCAACCTTCATAAGAACATCGGCGACTTCGGAAACCAACTTAGGGGCAAGACCCTTCGTAGGCTCATCAACCAGCAGAATTTCATTCTTATTAAGTAAAGCTCTTGCGATTGCAACCATTTGTTGCTGTCCGCCTGATAAGGATCCAGCAACTTGGGAGGCTCTCGTATCTAGCTCTGGGAACAACGAATAAACAAGCTTGTAAGCGTCATCGCTATCTTTCTCACGAGATGCTAGTGCGAGATTCTCCTTCACTGTAAGTGTCGCAAAAATCTCGCGATCTTCGGGCACAAATGCCACTCCACTTTGGACAATCTTGTAGGTTTGCATCCCAAGAAGCTCTTTGCCATTAAGAGTTACCGAGCCGGTGCTCTCGTAGAAGCCCATAATTGAACGCAAGGTTGTTGATTTACCAACACCATTTCGGCCCAATAGAACCGTAACCTTATTCTTTGGAACCTCAAAGCTGACTCCGTGCAAAATGTGGGATTCGTTGATTTTGACCTGCAAATCTTTTACGGATAGTGCGTTCATAGCGCTTCTCCAATATATGCTGATTGAACATCAGGATTATTGATCACATTGCTCGGGGTGTCACAAACCAAAAGTTCACCATAGTTAAGAACCGCAATTCTGTCAGCCAAACCGAGAATGACCTCCATATGATGCTCCACAATTAAAACCGTTTTCTTATGTACCGTTGCTAGGGATCGAATAATCTCTACAAGCTCAGGGACATTCTCAACACTCATTCCGGCCATTGGCTCGTCGAGTAAGACAATGTCGGATTTTGAAGCTAAGACGATTGCTATTTCCAGACGTCGCTTATCTCCATGGGAAAGTGAACCAGCTCTTTGTATTGCACGAGCAGAGAGTCCAACTTTTGCTAAGCAATCATGTGCTACCTCTAGAACTTCAGGAAATTTGTAAGCATTCTTTGTTAAATTCATTGACTTGCCCGTTGCCGCTTGCGCTGCAATTCTTACATTCTCAAGGCAGGTTAAATTCACAAAAACACTTGAAGTTTGAAAGGTTCGGGCAATACCTGCTTTTGCCCGCTCATGTGGCTCAAGCGCTGTAACTTCGGTTGCATTAACAAAAATCTGTCCGCGAGATGGCTTGCGAATTCCACTCAGTAAATTGAAGAAAGAGGTCTTACCGGCACCGTTAGGTCCGATAATTCCCAGAGTCTCATTGTGGGCGACGTCGAGGGTAATTCCATCGAGAATCTTCGCTCCACCGATGTTAAGGGAAAGATCCCTAACGCTTAATGCTGAATCCACTAGCTCGGCTCCTTAATTGTGCAACCCCATTGTTGCTGATGGCAAAGAATATAAAGAACCCCAGTGTATTTCTACACTGGGGCTCTCCAATTTACATATTTTTACTTACCTACGCCAGCGATAGTTCTGATTAGCGAAGGTGTGTATCCCGATCCTGACTTATTGAGAGAGATCAAGAACATTGGCTGAATCAAAAGATGGGTGTTTGGATCGATTGTCATCAATCCCTTTACACCTACCCATGACTTACCTTCTAGATTTTTGATCATTGTGTCGACGTTTTGAGTTGGGTTCTTGGTTAGTGCCATCACAATCATCTTGGCAGCATCTGCACCTGTTGAGGTAAATAAATCTTGAGTCTTCTTATTAGCTGCATACCAAGCCGCTAAATCTGAAGCTGCAGCGGTCTTTGCAGCACCTGCAAAGTAGCTGCTTGTAAGGATCGCATTTGAACCTTCAAATAGTGTTCCGTAGATGTTGTAAGAGGCAACTCCAGCAAGTCCTGTAATTGGACGTTGCTTAGCAAATGCACCCTGCACCTTAAGCGCTGTAAGCATCGCACCTGATGTCAAGGCATTTGACCATGCAATAAAAATGTAAGTTCCCTTTGCATCTGCAGCCTTCTTAGCAAATGGTGTGAAATCTGAGGTTGATGTTGGAACCTTAATCTCCTCAAAAACTGCTCCTCGTGGGCCCATTAGCGCACGTGCAGCTGCAATGTTTCCCGCACCGAATGCATTGTCTTCAACAAACAAAACAACTTTTCTTCCTGAAATTGGCTTGATTCCTGCAAGTGGAGCAAGATCCTGAGTAGATGAGTTACCTGAGCGGAAAACATACTTGTTCGCAGCTGAAGTGACTAGGTCATTTTTAGCAGGACCTGAGATGTATAGAACCTTGTTCTGCTGTGCAAGAGGAGCGAGAGTCAATGCAACCGCTGAAGATGCAGTTCCCGCAATAATCTTGGTGCCGTTTCCAACCATTTCCTTAAATGAGGCTGTGGCTGACGCTGGATCTCCACCATCATCCTTGGTTGTAACAACCAATTTCCGACCATTGACAGTCATCTTTCCGCCTGTGTAGTACCTGAGGCCCCATTCAAGACCTTCGTTATATGCCGTACCAAATGTCGCTAATCCGCCAGATGTCGATGTGATAACACCGATCTTGATCTCGCCAGCAGCTTGTGCTGGTGCCATGCTTGGCGCGAGTACTGCAAGTGAAAGTACCGCAATTCCTAAGCGGGTAAGAGAGCGCTTGCTCATCAAATTTTCTCCTCATCGAGTTGTTTGGCCCGCGATCGACGGACCATCTTGACCTCCAATCTAGGGGGTTAGGCGGGCTACTTGGAAGTTCTGAAGGTTTCAATTTGATTACGTTTTCAGCAAGGTAACACCTTTGAGTGTTAGCAACCAGTGGAGGGTTGGATTTCAGTCTAGTCACGGGCACACTTACCCCATGTCATTGCCAACCCAGAAAGTACTTATTCCCGTTCGCGGTGGAGATTTAGCGGTCTTCCAATATGGAGATGGGACAGGGGAGCCAGTTCTCTTGATTCATGGCGTTACCTCATCCAACCGTGCCTTCCAACTCTTTGCAGATGCGCTCATAGCCCGAGGCAAAGCTCCCTACGCGGTTGACCTTCGGGGTCGCGGTGATTCAAATTCGCTGCCGGCACCATTTGGAATGAAGCAGCATGCTGAAGATATGGCTGCAGTTATTGACCACTTTGGTTGGAGTAATCCCGATGTGATTGGGCATTCAATGGGTGCATTTGTCGCAGCAGCTGTTGCCGGTTTATATGCAAACAAGGTTGGTGAAATTGTTTTTGCCGATGGCGGTGTTCCACTTCCGCTACCACCTGGAATGACCGTCGAGCAGATCATGCCATTTGTGCTTGGGCCAGCTATGACCCGTCTTGCAATGGAGTTTGAGAGTAAAGAGGCGTATCGAAATTACTGGAAACCACAAGCTGCATTTGTTAAAGGTTGGTCAGCGGTGCTTGATGAGTACGTGGACTACGACCTTCGCGGCTCAGAGCCGCACATGAAGGCTGCGACAAATCCTCAAGCCGTTGAAGAAGATTCTCGAGATCTCTTTGGTGATGATTTGATTGTTAAATCACTTCAGGGATTAAAAAAGCCATCCATCTTCATTAAGGCAGAGCGCGGATTACAAAATGAAGAGGCTGGTCTTTATCCAATGCCTGTCTTGGAAGCGGTTCTACCTGCATATCCAATGCTGAGGTTAGAAGTGCTGGCCGATTGCAACCACTACGACATGTTTCTTGAGGCAACTGGAGCCGAAAAAGTTGCTCAAATAATCTACGGAGAAAAGTAATGTCACTTTCTGGAAAGCGCGCCCTAATCACCGGATCATTTCAAGGAATTGGTCTAGGAATTGCAACCTCTCTCGCTGCTGAAGGTGCAGCGATAGTCCTTCACGGATTGGCTGATGAGGCAACTATTGCAAAGGCTGAAAAAGCGGTCTTGGATGCCGGAGCTGCAAAAGTTGAAAGCTACGTCTCCGATTTGCGCGATGTTGCTGCAACAGAAGCGTTGATCGCTAAGGTACTGATTAATGGTCCAGTGGATATTTTGTGTAATAACGCAGGAATTCAACACACAGCAACCATTGAGAGCATGCCACGCGATAAATGGAATGACATCATCGCAGTTAACTTAACCTCATTTTTTGACACCATGCGCTTGCTTCTGCCGCAGATGAAAGAAGGTGGGTACGGCCGAGTAATCAACATCGCCTCTGTTCATGGGTTAGTCGCATCTACCGCAAAGGGACCATATGTTTCAGCAAAACATGGTGTTGTCGGTTTAACCAAAGTTGCTGCGCTCGAGTACGCATCTGCAGGTGATGCTAAATCTGGCGGAGTAACAGTTAACGCAATCTGTCCTGGATGGGTCGAGACGGCATTGATTGAACCTCAAATTCAGGCGAAGGTTGATCTACACAATGGAGATCGTGCTGCTGGTATCGCTGATTTGCTCTCTGAAAAACAACCGTCTCGCCGAATGTCTACTCCAGAGGACATTGGTGAACTTGCCGTGTTCTTATGTTCTCGCGCAGCTCACAACATTACAGGTGCTTCAATTCCAGTTGATGGCGGCTGGACAGCGGTGTAGGACTTTTAGTCAATAAGATTGCAAAGAAAAGCGGGGCCAGATAAATCTGGCCCCGCTTCCTACTTACCCTCGATTACTGATTGTCTGTGTAGTACTTCAACAATGGAACGCTAATTCCCTTATCCATTGAGATATTTCCAGCCTTACGAACTGCGGTGTTCAGAGCGCCACCAGTTGGTAGCTTGCCTGTGTTTGCTGTGTGGACCAAAGAGCGTGCAACTAGCAACCATTGCGAGGTTGTGAAGTTACAGTGATTTGTTCCTGGAGCTGCCGGAGTTGTAGTGATTGGAGAACCTGCTTCATTAAACTTTGTGTAGCTTTCTGGAGTTACACTCCAGAGCATCAAAAGCTTATTAGTTGGGTTCTTGTACTCACGTGTTGTTCTGTATGCCTTGCGAGCTGCAGCCTTTTCAGCTGCATACTGCTCTGCATAAAGATTTACGAGGCGCTGTGATGCACCTGCAGGAGTAATTGGATCAGCAACTCCAACCATCAAGATGGTTGGAACGTTGATCTTTCCTGTGTTGGTGTGCAGTGCTTTCATCTTTGCAACAGCTGCAGGATCTGCCTTTGCACGTGGTGCACCTGGGTTAGCTGGTGACAACGCTGCTAGTAGCGCATCGATAACTGTGTTGCCTGAAAGAGCGGCGTTGAAGATAACTCTTTCGCCCTCAATGCGGGCTGCGTAATCAGTCTTTGTGTTATCAAAGATTGCTCCGCCTGCTTGGTTCTCAACATCTTGTGTTGCAAGAACAGCAAGTGCTGCAGCATTTGTTCCATTTTCAAGGATTGCAAGTGCTGGGCTAACCGCTAGTGGGAATGTGAGCTTCAACGGACCCTCAGGACCTGAGATTGAGTCAAAGTGAGCAGATTGTGTTGGAAGTCCAGCCATAAGTCCTAGAAGCAACAATGCGCTTCGTGAAGGAACTCCTGCTGCAGCTAAAGCCTTACCTGTAGCAGATGCTGTATCTGGCCATGCACCAGTTGCCAGCGCTGCTTGCAACTTGCCCATAACGGTAAACACCTTGCCAAGATCGGCGTATGACTCTGCAACTCCTGCTGCACCTGGTGAGTAGTTTCCACCCTTAATTGATGGGTCGAAAAGTGTCTTAACTCCCCATAGGAAATCTCCAGCCATTGTCAGCTGTGGAGCGATGTTGTCAGCCATGCACAATGGTGCAGCTGCATCGATCAGGTTTGGATACTTCTCAGCAAGACCTTGAGTGATTACACCTCCAAGAGATGCTCCCCATGCAACAACCTTATTTGTCTTTGGGAACTGCTTCTTGAATGTGCCGATTAGCTCAACATTTGTCTTGATTGCTGAATCTGGATTCCACCCTTGACGAGCAAATCCTGAACCAACAATTGCAACACCTTGGCTAAAGAAGTACTGCGCTACGGCAGCGT
>CAZQNP010000019.1:0-20428 GCA_964594645.1 uncultured Candidatus Planktophila sp.
TAAGTAGTTAAGCAAAGGGCGTCCGTTGATTCGGGCGCCCTTTGTTTTGCCTCAAGTAGGGTTGATTTGCAATGGCCTTATTTGTAGGGAATTTCCGCGCATTTGGGCGATGAATAAAAAGCGGGTACTATTGCGCTTCACAAATAAATAAGCGTGCGTAGCTCAACGGATAGAGCATCTGACTACGGATCAGAAGGTTAGGGGTTCGAATCCCTTCGCGCGCACAAGTTAAGCCTCGAGTGCCTTTCACACTCGGGGCTTTTCTTCTTTCATAAACCAAGTTCTTTTAATCGCAATCATCACGATGTATGCCGGAAACCCTAGAAGAATAAATACTTCTAGAGCATTTGGCTGACTGCCTAAATTGTCTGAGTAAGACCATGACAATGAAGCTAGGTTAACGAGATAAATAACAGCAAGAGGAAGAGTTAGCTTTCGCATCCACACAACCCGAACTAAGTGTGGGATCTTAATGTTTGTAAGTTGCAACACGCATAGAAGAATTGAAATCACCGTCACCATCTCTGGTGAAGCATCTAAAATCAAAAATGAAGGAACAACTAAGTTCCACGCTGCTGGAAAACCATTGAACCAGTGGTCATCGGTTTCTTGGTCAATTCTTGCAAACCACAATGCCGATGTAATAAAGATCGCTCCAGCTATCCAGACCTCAAAGTGTAATGGAAGAAGCTCTAAGCTAGCGAGTAATACAACCGGTACAACAACACAGGTTAGGTAATCAACAACTAGATCCAAGATATGTCCATCGATGCGAGGGGCATGGATGTTTACATCAATTTTTCGAGCAAGCGGTCCATCTAGACCGTCTAAGACTTGGCAGACAATTAGCCAAATTAACGCTTGACGCCACTGACCGTTAAACACCGCTTGCAACGCCACTAAGCCCGCTGCTGCGCCGCTTGCGGTTAACACATGCAACACATAGCCAGCTCGTTTTGATGTTTGTGGTGAAAAGGATGAGCTCACACCACTTACTTTAGTGCAAGCCCTCTTTCCTCTATCCTGAGAACCTATGAATTTGAGGGTGAGACTTTCCTTTCTGAGAGACAAGAGAGCGCAGCGCACATGGCTAGCGTTAGTTCTTCTCTGGGTTGTTGTTCGGACCCTTGTAATCAGAGATGTATTTGGGGGGTATGGCGTTAACCCCTGGGCCTACTTTCTAATTGATCTAGTTTCAGCCATTCCTTATGGGATTTTGTCTGGCAGGGCGGTTATCAACTATTTAGATAAAAATTGGGTTTCGTTTCGTAAGAATGGTTTTTTTGCGCTCCTCTTCTTTTACATGCCCGATATGTATGTGCTTTCTTCAGCCCAAGAGGTTCCGAACTCTCTATTAATGGGATTTTTACTCTCTATAGTAATCTTCACTGGATTCGCAGTTTATGGGTTTCGACGAAACATCAAGAGAGTTGGAAAAAGGTAATGAAGATTCTCTTAACCGGTTTTGAACCCTTTGGAAAGGCAACACTTAATCCATCAGGTGAAATTGTTAAGCAGATTAGTGGTGAGAATATTGTTACCGCGATTCTGCCAGTTGCGTATGCGCAATCAGCTGAAAGATTGTTGACATTAATTAGTGAAAACAAACCAGATGTTGTTATTTCACTAGGTCAAGCAGAGGGTCGCACACAGATAACACCTGAGCGAATTGCAATTAACTTAGATGATGCACGGCTTGCAGATAATGAAGGTGTAACACGGATTGATCAACCGATCCTTATTGGTGGTCCAGTTGCTTACGAAAGCACATTACCCATCAAGGGTTTTGTTGAAGCGATTAAGGCTCAAGATATTCCAGCAGCGGTTTCATTAAGCGCTGGCGCTTTTTTATGTAATCACATCTTCTATGTCATGCAGAACAAGTTTGCGGGCACACATGTGCGAAGCGGTTTTGTACATGTTCCACTGATGGGTGAACAGGCAGGGGAGTTCCCTGGATTACCTACGATGCCGTTAGATCAGATGGTTAAAGCGGTTCGAATTATGCTCGAAGCGCTTTAGCAAACTCGCGGAAATCTTCTACAAGTAGATCAATCTCAGTTTGGCCATGTGCCAAAGAGATCAACCACTGCTCATCTAATCCCGGAGGAGTAATGATTCCGCGGTTAAGTGCAAACAACCAGTGAGCTTCCGCGATACCAAAATCTGTAGCCTTGTAATCGCGGTAGTTGCGCACAGGTGCTGTAGACCAAGTAATACAGCCCTTTACGCCAAATCCAACGGTATGTGCAGGCAGTTGGTGCTCCTCAATAATCGCGCTGATGCGATCTAGCGCTTGTTGGTTAAGCGCCTCTGCCGTAGCGAGTGCTTCATCGGTGCAGATGCGATCAATCGCACGAACTCCAGCCATTGCTAGCGGATTACCGTTAAATGTTCCGAAGTGGGCCATCTTTCCGTTGGTTACATAGTCCATGTACTTCTTCTTGCCACCAAATGCAGCTACTGGAACACCGCCACCGATTGATTTAGCAAGGGTGATTAAATCTGGCTGAACACCTAGGCGAACAGATGCACCATGTGCACCTGCTGTAAGGCCGGTCTTTACCTCATCGAAGATGAGAACAACGTTGTACTTATCGCACAGCTCGCGTACGCGCTCTAGATAACCCTCATCTGGAAGAACAATGGCTAGGTTTTCAAGAACTGGCTCAACGATAAAGCAGGCGATCTTCTTTGCATTTTTCTTAAACATCTTCTCAAGAGCTTCGATGTTATTGAAAGGAACGACGTAGATATCTCCTGGAACCAGGTTGGAGTCGATGTAAGCCTTTGGCTTATCTGGATTTCCGATTTTATCGACTGGTGGTTTTGAAGATACTACAAATGGGTCGTAGCTTCCGTGGTAACCACCTTCGACCTTGAGGATTCCCATCTTTTCTGTTGCAGAGCGTGCTACACGAACTGCGTACATCGTTGATTCTGTACCGCTGTTAGTGAAGCGAACCTGATCAATCTCAAAGCGCTTGCAGATGCGTTCTGCGGCATCGGTTGAAATTGGCGAAGGTGTAACAAAGAGCATTCCTGTAGTTAATGAACTTTCAATCTCTTCAATAACTGTTGGATTGAGGTGGCCGGCAAACATCGCTCCAAAACCCATTGAAAGGTCGAGCAACTTACGGCCATCAACATCTGTCATGTATGCGCCCTGGGCGGTTGCAATAGAGATCGGGTATGGATCCCAGTGCTGGAAGCTTGAGGTAACGCCTAATGGCAACGCCTTGAATGAACGGCGGCTCTCTTCTGCGCTCTTATTTGTGCCCTTGGTGAACTGCTCCCACTCTTGCTTGAGAATCTCTTCGACACGCTTTGGGTCTACAGGAACTGATGAGGACGGGACGAATCGAAATGTTTGCTTGTGGTTACTCTGTGTGCGCATTTGTAAAACTTGTACGGCAAAGGTTTCAGCTTTTGAAACTCGTTTGAGAAGTACTCTCCCGGTTCGTTTTTTAGTTAGTTTTAACTAAGGCCTAATTCTCCCATGCTTTATTTAAAAAGCAACCCCGTAGACTGCGGCTATGCGAAAAACCAGGGTTTTTATAGCCTTTTTATTGGTTTTTTTACTCTTTAATGAGGTATCTCACGCTTCGGACACAATTCCCTTGCAATGTATGAATAAAAAAACATACCTTTTACGTGTTTCAAATGTAATTAAGGGATGTGAAAAAACCGAGGTTTCTTTAGGTGCGGGTGCAATTTCACGTTCATTGATCCGTCCAAGTGATGTAGATAAACAGGTTATGTATCGCTTTAAGGCAGCTCAAGCTGCAGCAAAAAAAGATGGACAGATTATTTACATAGTTTCAGGTTTTCGAACTTTAAGCCGCCAGCAAACCTTATTTAACCAAGCGGTTAGAAAGTATGGTTCAAAGAATGAGGCGAGTAAATGGGTAGCGCCACCATTGATATCGCATCATCCGTGGGGAATTGCAATAGATGTGAATTATCCAGATGAACCAGTTGGTGCAGGCTGGCTAGAGATTCATGGAAACAAGTTTGGTTTGTGCCGAGTTTTTGAAAATGAATGGTGGCACTTTGAACCGGTGATCGCACCAGGATGGAAGTGCCCGCCACTTGTTCCTGATGCTCGGTATAGCAAGGATTAACGAAGGAACAGCGCTCGTAATCTGCGTGAGGTAACAAAGAGCCCCACAGCGATCATCACTAAGAAGTAAGCGATATGCACAAAGACTCCTGAGGTTAGATTTCCAAACCAGAAGGCGCGCACCAATTCGATTCCATGCCACAGTGGCAAGGCCATGATTATCCTCTCTAACCAATCTGGGTAAACAGAGATTGGATAGAGCGAGCCTGAGAACAGGGTCATTGGCAGCAAGACGAAGTTGATGAAGCCCATCTGTTGGTAGGTCTTGAAGTATGAGGTAATCGCCATGCCAAATGAGGCAAAGCCAAATGCGATCAAGGAGGCAGCTGGGATCGCCAAGATCGCCCAGAAGCTAGGAGTTAGACCCAAGGCGGTGACGACTGTAAGGAAGCCAAGTGAGTACACCAAGCCTCTAATTAGGGCCCAGGTGATCTCGCCAAGTGCGATATCAAGTGGCCCGAGTGGTGTTGAGAGCATTGTCTTATATAGCTTGGATTCATTGAGTTTCCAGAACACATTCCAGGTTGAATCATAAATTGCACCGTTCATAGCGCTGTTTGCAAGCAAACCTGGTGCGATAAACAATGTGTAATCAATAGTCGTGTTTCCTGTTGTTACATCTCCAACAAGGCTTCCCATGCCGTAACCAAAGGCGAGCAGGAACAAAACTGGCTCAATAAAACCTGTAACAACTGGAATCCAGGTTGAGGTTCTAAAAGCTATCCAGCCCCGCTCTAGAAGAACATGTGGGCGGCCAGCAAACATGGCGCTGGATTTTCTGCTCTCTGCAATTTGAACCGCGGACTTCACTTTGCCAACCTCTTTTCAAATTGGCGAGTAGCAAGAAGGAGTCCTATAACAACCAATGTTGCAAGAACTACAAAGTGAACAACCACCATCAAGTTGCTGATTCCGTAGTCGAAGGCGGCTTCACGTCCAAGTTCAGTTGCGTGCCACAACGGTGATACCCAACCGATTGGTTGCAGGTAAATTGGCATAGAAGACAGCGGAAAGAATGTTCCAGAGAACAAGAACATCGGCATGATCACCAAGCGACCAAGGATGTTGAAGAATTGATCATCTTTTTCAATCTTTGCTGCGGCAAACAAGATGACCGCACCAAAAGCAGCGCCACCTAGAACTGCAACAGGCAATAACAATAAGCTCACGCCAAAATCAACAACATCAAAGGCAAGCAAGAGTATGTAGTAAACACTTACCGAAAAGATGGCACGGCAAATAGCCGCTAAATAAACACCAATAGCAATCTGACGACCGGTAATTGGTGTTGCGTTTTGTGCAAAGAAGAGTTTGCGCCACTTAAAGCCTTCAATGGTTGGAAATACCGTTTCATCCATGATGCCTGTAATTGCTGTATTTGCTAGCAGCGCAGGGGCGATAAAAGCGATGTATTTAATGCCATTTGTACCGCTTGTGCCTGAACCCTGTTCCACTAGTACGCCAATACCAATACCCACTGCGATTAAGTAGAAGAAGGGGTTTCCGATATCAACGGCGGCGATAATTGTTCGCCACTTAGACATCGACTTCAAACGCGCTGAAGCTATATACAAAGCTCCAAAACGCTGAATCTGTGGAACATCAATACCTGCGTTCATTCAATCAGCGTTCTTCCGGTTAGACGCAAGAAGACATCCTCAAGTGAGCTACGACGAACAAGCGAGGTTGTTGGATGGAGCTTCATCGCAGTGATTTGCTCAAGGAGTTGCTCACCATCTTCTGTGTACATCAGCAGGCGATCTGGAAGTGTTTCCATGCGCTCACAAATCTCAGCTAATTGCGGTGCAACCTCTTTGTTACGGTCGCTACCAAAGCGAACCTCAAGAACTTCCTTGCTTGAATACTCTTTAATCAATCCGGCAGGTGATCCCTCAGCCATGATGGAGCCCTTATCCATTACAACAAGGCGATCACACAGTTGTTCTGCTTCATCCATGAAGTGTGTAGTGAGCACAAGGGTTACACCTTGTTCTTTCAGACGGAACAAGCGATCCCACAAAATGTGACGTGCTTGCGGATCTAAACCGGTAGTTGGTTCATCAAGTAACAAAATATCTGGTTCGCTGACAAGACCGCGAGCAATTGTTAAACGGCGCTTCATTCCACCGCTGAGTGCTTCAACCTTTACATCGCGCTTTTCTTCAAGTTGAGCAAACTCAAGAAGCTCTTCGATCTTGTTCTTAATAAACTTCTTAGACAAACCGAAGTAGCGACCGTAGATGTATAGGTTTTCAGTAACAGTCAGCTCGTTATCAAGGTTGTCTTGTTGTGGAACAACACCTAGGTGAGCACGCACCAGGGGACCAAACTGCTCGGGATCCTTATCCAAGATCTCGACAGTTCCCGAGGTTCTGGTTGATGTGGCAGCCAGGATTCGCATGGTGGTTGATTTACCTGCGCCGTTGGGGCCAAGTAAGCCGAAGGACTCACCCTTAGCCACATCGAAGTCGATGCCGTTTACAGCGGTGAAATCCCCGAAAACCTTGGTTAAACCACGTACAGAAATGAGTGGATTAGACATCTCTCCAGTCTACCTGAGTATTGTTTACCTACGTGCGATTCATAAATGAACCTACCCACGACCTCACCTATGACGATGTTTTCATGGTGCCAAGCCGTTCCGAACTTTCATCTCGAATGGATGTTGATCTCTCATCCATAGATGGAACAGGAACAACGATTCCGCTAGTTGTCGCAAACATGACAGCTATTGCAGGCCGACGTATGGCCGAAACCATTGCTCGCCGTGGTGGATTAACCGTTATCCCTCAGGACATTCCGCACGGTGTTGTTGATGATGTCATCAAGTGGGTAAAGCAGCGTCACCCTTTCTTTGATACTCCTATCACCCTGACGCCACAATCAACGGTTGCAGATGCAATTAGCTTGTTGCATAAGCGCGCACATGGTGCTGTTGTAGTTGTTGAAAATGGAAAGCCAGTTGGAATCATCACCGAAGAGGATTGCAAGAGCGTTGATCGCTTTACGCAACTTGGTCAGGTAATGAGCAAGAATTTGACAACGATGCCAGACACATTAGGCGCACGTGAGGCTTTTGATTTCTTAAATCAGCATCGTCACAAGTTGGCACCAGTTGTATCTAGCAATGGTGATTTGGTTGGAATCATGACCCGCCTTGGTGCACTTCGTGGAACTTTGTACTCACCAGCAGTTGATGCACAGGGTCGTCTGCGTATTGCAGCTGCGGTTGGTATCAATGGAGATGTGTCTGCAAAGGCAGCTGCTTTAATTGAATCTGGTGCAGATGTTTTGGTTGTAGATACGGCCCATGGCCACCAAAAGAAGATGCTAGAAGCGTTGGCGGCAATTCGTGCAATTAATCCAAAGGTTCCAATCGTTGCCGGAAATGTTGTTACGGCACAAGGTGCACATGATTTAGTTGAAGCTGGCGCAAACATTATTAAGGTTGGCGTCGGACCAGGTGCGATGTGCACAACTCGCATGCAAACAGGTGTAGGACGCCCACAATTTTCAGCGGTTCTAGAGTGCGCGGCTGAGGCTAAGAAGCTTGGTGCACATGTGTGGGCCGATGGTGGAGTTCGCCATCCACGCGATGTTGCCCTCGCTTTAGCAGCTGGTGCTTCACAAGTAATGATCGGTTCTTGGTTTGCCGGAACGTACGAGTCACCGGGAGATCTACAAACCGATGCAAATGGCCGTTTGTACAAGGAGTCATTTGGAATGGCATCGGCACGTGCGGTAGCTGCACGAACATCTGCAGAGGATGCCTTTGATCGCGCTCGCAAGGCTTTGTTTGAAGAGGGAATTTCTACCTCACGCATGTTCCTTAACCCTGCACGCCCAGGTGTAGAGGACCTTCTGGATGAAATCATCGCAGGAGTTCGCTCCTCATTTACTTATGCAGGTGCTAGAAACATCAATGAGTTTGCAGAGCGTGCAACCGTTGGCGTTCAATCTTCGGCAGGTTACGCAGAAGGACGTCCACTTCATTCCTCTTGGAGTAATTAATTTAATGAAGCGCTTACTTGCATCAATTCTTGTAGCGCTACTGCTTGCGCCTGTACCCGCAGCTCATGCAGATATTCCGCAAGTGACCGTCATGACCCGAAATCTGTACTTAGGTGCCGATGTTGGCGTAGCGATGGATTTAATTCCTAACTTGCCAGCGGCTGCACAATTTATGTGGGACCAAGTAAAAGCAACAGATTTTAGTAAGCGGGCACCAAAGTTGGCAGCAGAGGTTATTGCTGCACGCGCTGATGTAATCGGTCTACAAGAGGCAACAATCTGGTTTTGTAAGAAGAATCTTTGGAGCAAAAGAACTGAAGTTTTTAACTTCACAGAGCAGTTCTTAAAGGCCACTAAGGCCCAAGGACAAGAGTATGTATTGGCCACAAAGAATGGAAAAACAGCGCTTAACACTGGTTTCTCAATCGGTGCGGTGCCTTTCTTAACTATGGTCAATGATCCAGAGACCTTTCAACCGCTATTTGGCCAAAACAAAGCAGCGTGTGGCTTTGAGATTGCAGATGCCTTGGCTATTCGGGCAGATCTATCTGACAAGGTATTAGCTGTTGGAAACTCTGAGTTTGAAACAACTTACACAATTGTTCCAACAATCATGACTATCTATCGTGGATATACCTGGGCCGATATTCAAATTGGAAAGACCCCTGTTCGCTTTGTAGCAACACACCTTGAATCTTTGTGGGATGAGAACGAAGTTCCAAACGCTGCCAAGCAAGCACGCCAATTAATTGCGGATTTAAAGGCGACGAAGAATCCAATAATCATCATGGGTGATTTGAATAGCGATCCGCGAGATCCACGAATTAAAGATGATCCAAATGCAGGTGGCCAACCAACGGCGAGTCAAACCTGTCCAGGTGGCACCAGTCTTTGCAACGCTTATTTGCTAATGCGTGAAGCTGGATTTAATGATGTGGGGCCAAATGCTTTGGATCCAATTAACAATACGTGGGGAATGAACGCATTACTTACTGGCCCGGATCCCGATCGTCTGAAGTACTCGCAACAGATGGGCAACTTTGCTGGCTACAGCGATCGCTTGGATTACATCTTTGTCCGCAACGGTGCCTTTCCTATCGCATCGCAATTAATTGGTGCCTTGCCTCCAGATAATCTCAACTCAGATCATGCCGGAGTTGTATCTCTCATAAGAATTGACTCACAAGTTACTGAAAGAGCTGCAGATCTACCGGAGCATGCACCATTTCCAATCTCTTTTTGGCAGTGGGTCGGTATCGCGCTAGTGGTACTTATCGTTGGCCTCATTGTTAAAAAGAGATTCAGGTAGGCTAGGCACATGACCAAACCAACAATCATCCTTGCAACAAGCAATGGAGTTGGAATGGGCCACCTAGCCCGCGCAAGTGCTGTAGCCCTTGCACTTAAAGAGGTTGCAAACCCAATTATTGTTTCAATGGCTGGCGGTATCGCCGAGATTCCATCATTTATGGGCATTCGCTGCGAGTACATTCCTGGAAAAGATCGAATGTGGATGACCCGCGAAAAGTGGGATATTTATTTGCGAGATCGCTTACTTGCACTTGTTGAAGAAACAGGTGCAAAGGTTTTGTCATTTGATGGGGTTGTTCCTTATCCAGGTGTGATCGCTGCAAAGAATTCAAACCCTGATCTAAAGCTGGTGTGGGTGCGTCGCGGTCTGTGGCAGAAGAAGCCACAACGATTTGTTTTAGGTCTGCAATCGGCGATGATGGATAAGGTAATTGAACCTGGCGACATTGCACGTTCATATGATTTTGGTCCAACCGCAACCCGTAAAGATTCTGTCTTAACCTCACCGGTCTCGCTCTTCCGCAAAGAGGATGCGATGACACGTGAAGAGGCCCGCAAAGCACTTGGCCTCGATTTGAATCGACCAACCGCACTGGTTCAATTAGGAACCGGTGATAGCGATGTTAATGAAAAAATGACCGCAGCTCTTTCTGGTCTGCTCGGCTGGAAAGATTTACAGGTCATTCTGACTAAGGCACCGGTTGATAAGGATGGAAAATCTCTTGCACCCGAAGGATTAGATCTCAAGGTTGCTAGATACTTTCCGCTTGCAAAGGTTTTACATGCCTTTGATGCAGGTATTTGTGCAACGGGGTACAACGGAGTTCATGAACTTCTGCCAGCGCAGGTTCCTACAGTGTTTGTCTCAAATATTCGTGGCACCGATGATCAAGAGGCGCGTGCACGTTGGTGTAATGATTTTGGTTATGCATTACGCGCAGATCAGGCTGACCTTGCAGATATCACTGCAAAGGTAAAGATGTTGCAGGATCCTGCTGTTCGCGAAAGATTGTCGGCAAAGTGCGCGGAGCTGCCAGAGACAACTGGAGGCCAAGAGATTGCCTCCATGCTCTATGAGTTAGCTACGCAAGCAGCTTCAAAGAAGGCCTCTGGCATTACCTTTAAGCGCCTCATGGTCCAGGAGCGAATCAACCGTGGCATGCGCCATGTAATCAATCTAGGGCTGCGCCGGCTTGCCCTTGTGTATCGATTCCTGCACCCACACATCGTTACTCAAATTGTTCGAGTTGAAACACCAGTGTTTGGTTCACAGACCAAGGCCGCTGAGCTTCACCCATTGATTAAGGGTGAGATAAGATTTGAACATATGATCGAGGGTGCTTCAGATTCCTATCGCAAGCGACGCGAAGAGATCGCTGATGCGGCCTACGGAGAAAAATTGTTAGTGAGTAAAACAAAATGAGTCTTCGCAGTTGGGTTAAGAAAACACCGGCAGGTCGGATCTTTTGGCGCATCTTTATTGGTCTAGTTGGTGGAACGATCACTGTTTTAGGTTCAATTGCACTAATCGGGCCAGGACCAGGAATTCTTATTTTGCTGGCTGGTCTTGGAATCCTTGCAACTGAGTTTGCTTGGGCTGGTCGAATCATGATGCGCACTAAGGAGATGGCAAATAAGGCTGCAGAGCGCAGCGGAATGAAGCCTTGGGTTAAGTATTTTTTGATTTCAGGTGGCGCAGTTGTTTCAATTGTTGCAATTCTCATTTATTACAACCGTTAAAATCAAGATAGGCTTGTAAGTATGAGTAGAGCCGAAACAGTAGTAGATATTCACGACCTTATAGCTGAGCGTCGCAGCCCCCGTTCACTTGATGAAGCCGCAGAGATCTCCAAAGAGGATTTACTTGGAATTCTTGAAGCTGCGCGTTGGGCACCATCTGCTAACAATTTTCAACCATGGCGATTAATTGCAGGTAAGCGTGGCGATACAAACTTCACCGCGCTCTTTGATTGTTTAGTGCCCTTCAATCAAAGCTGGTCACAGCGAGCCGCGGCTTTTGTTGCCATCGCCGGAACACCAACCCAACCCGATGGGACCGCGATTCCAACCTTTATGTATGACTGCGGTTTATCAGCAGCACAGTTGACGATTGAGGCTCATCACCGAGGCTATGTTGTGCATCAAATGGCGGGATTTGATCATGAAAAAGCAGCGCTGTTGTTTGATGGAGCAGCTCCTATAGTCATTATGGCGATTGGAAAGCAGGCTCCTGCAGAACAACTTGAAGGCCCTGCATATGATCGTGAGGTTGCACCTCGCACACGCAAGGCGCTATCTGAGATTGTTATTGCAGGATTGCCTGTTTAGAAACTAGAGCGGATCTCCCATAAATCAGGAAAGTTTGGATGGAAAAGAGTGGATGCAAGGTAACCCACTCCGCTTGATCCACCCGAACCCATCTTGTGCCCAATAGTTCTTTCAACCATCTTCACATGACGGTAGCGCCACTCTTGTAATCCTTCATCGATATCTACCAGGCGTTCACACACCATTGCAGATTCAGGATCGTTGCGATGCACATCAAGAAGCACAGTTTGCACCGCCGGATTAGCTGCGTAGCTTTCAGACTTATTGCGATTCAAAACCTCTTGTGGAATTACATGACCACGCTTAGTTAGATAAACAAGGGTTGAATCCCACACAGAGTTCTTAACTGCGATCTTCTCAATCTCTTTTTGAATATCTAGAGGCAGGTGACCGGCCATCTTTCCATCACGTCGCCCGAGCAATGCTTCAACCATTCTAAATTGTGCAGATTGAAAGCCGCTTGATGATGAAAGATAAGAACGGAATGCGTTGAATTGAAGTGGGGTCATTGTTTCTAAAATATCAATTTGAGTTACACATACCTTGAGAATCGTGCGGATTCGACCCAAGATGGCTAGCGAGTAGTGTGAATCTCCAGACTCCATTGCACGTTGTGCCTCTTGAAACTCATGAATTAACTGCTTGAACCAGAGTTCATATGTTTGGTGAATAATGATGAACAACATCTCATCATGCTCAGGCCCTGCTGAAAGCGGTCGTTGCAGTTTAAGTAGTTCATCGACAGCCAGGTACGAGGTGTAGGTAAGTGCTGAATCAAAGTTTTCACTCATGTGACCCGTGAACCCCCTTCTTTTACCTCTTTGTAGCGGCCTGATGCTACTAAATCACGCATACGTTCAAAGCCATCCCAGATCTCAACGTAAGAGGTAGGCAGCGGAGAGATAGCTAATCTGATCGAGTTTGGTGTGCGGTAATCAGGAATTACATTTGTCATCGTGCGCATAGCTACACAAATCTGCGCAGCATCTGGGTGCACCAGTGAAATGTGTCCGCCGCGCTCTTTGGGATCACGGGATGTATTGAGCTCAATTCCAAGTGGAGCTAACCATGCATCATAAAGTTCGATCATCATTTGAGTTCCGACCGCTGCCTTGTGTGCGATCGCATCGATGCCAGCCTCTTTAATCATGGCAAAAGCGGTTTGCACACAACGGATTCCCATCAAGGAAGGGCTTGCGATCTGGAAACCTCTGATTGTTTGAGAGCGTTCAAAGACCGGACCCATTTCAAATTGTGCATCCTGAGCAAACCATCCTTGAATTGGAACCTGTAGCTCCTTTTGTACCCGCTTTGAAACATAGAGCCAGGCAGGTGAACCCGGACCAGAGTTTCCATACTTGTAAGTGCAACCAACACATAAGTCCACACCATTTGCATCAAGGTTTAACTCAATCGCACCCACGGCATGGCTTGCATCCCATACAACTAGCCCACCGATAGCGCGCACCTGATCAGTAATTGATTTCAGGTCTGTGCGTGCACCAGATCGATACTGAATGACCTCAAGCGTTACTAATGCAACATCATCATTGAGGTACGGGGCTAAAATATCGGTTGTGATGCGCTCATGTGTTGCAATCGCTGGATCTTCATTTTCGATAATGACAAGGTTTAAACCAAACTGTTTTGCAATTCCATCGAGGATGTAACGATCAGTTGGAAAGTTTGCTGCATCAGTAATAATTGTTTTGCGTCCCGGACGCGCATGAATTGCAGCAAGGCATAGTTGATAAAAGTTAACTGAAGTTGTGTCACATACAAGTACTTGGCCAGCTGCTGCACCAAGTGCGGCCTCACCCAATAGATCACCGGTTGGCTGCGCCTCATCGACCCAATGGCTCCATCCAGTAACCACCTCAGGGCCCCATTCCTTGGTCATAAAGTCATTGATGGCGGTAATTGTTGCCTTAGGCAACCGGCCAAGGGAGTTTCCGTCGAGGTAACACATATCTGGGTCACCAACCACAAATTGGGATTTGAAATGAGCCAGTGGATCTTTTCTATCAAGCTCTAGCGCGTATTCGCGGTCAGTTACCTTCATGAGGGAAAGGTACGCTCTCCTACCGTGGCGCGCAATGTTGTAAACATCGAAGATGTCTCTAAAGCCTTTGATATCAAAGAGCTTTTAGTAGGTGTCTCACTTGGCGTATCTGAAGGTGATCGAATCGGAATTGTCGGCCGAAATGGTTCGGGAAAAAGTACCTTGATGAAGGTTATGGCAGGTATTGAGCCACCAGATTCAGGTCGAGTAACAAAATCTAATTCAGCAAAGATCGGCCTGTTATCTCAAGTAGATCTTGCAAACCCTGAAAGCACAGTAGGCGAAGTTGTATTGGGTGATGCGCAAAAGCATGAATGGGCAAGTGATCCAAATATTCGCGAAGTCTTTACCGGTTTGTTTGGAAGCTTTGATGATCACATCTTTGATCGCAAGTTTGGTCAGTTATCAGGCGGTGAACGTCGCCGAGTTGGTTTAGCAAAGCTTTTGATTAATGAACTTGATTTGATTTTGCTAGATGAGCCAACCAACCATTTAGATGTTGAAGGAGTTGCTTGGCTCGCCTCGTACATCAATAAGCGTCGCGGACTTGCGGTAGTTGTTGTAACTCACGATAGATGGTTCTTGGATGCGGTGACAGATCGAACATGGGAAGTTGTTGAAGGTAAGGTCGAAGAGTACGACGGTGGCTACAGCGCATTTGTTCTTTCCAAGGCCGAAAGATCACGTCAAGCAGCTGTAATGGATCAACGTCGAAATATGTTGATTAAAAAAGAGCTTGCCTGGCTTCGTCGCGGTGCACCTGCACGAACATCCAAGCCAAAGTTTCGAATCGATGCAGCAAATGTCTTGATTGCAGATGAGCCGGCACCACGCGATCAAGGCGAACTTCTAAAGTTTGCCCTGAATCGTCTTGGAAAAACGGTGTACGAAGCACACCATGTGCAGGTAAAGCTGGGCGATAAAGAGTTAATTGATGATCTCTATTGGAATGTTGGCCCTGGTGATCGCATCGGAATCGTTGGTGTTAACGGTGCCGGCAAAACAACCTTGATGAAAACCCTTATTGGTGAGATTGCACCAACTGCAGGCAAGCTTGTAACGGGAGTGACTGTAAAGGCGGCTTTTTTGACTCAGCATCTGGATGAGTTAGATCCAACCTGGCGCGTTCTAGAGGCGGTCGAAAAGGTAGCCAACCGGGTTGAAATTGGCGGTGGGCGTGAACTATCGGCCTCTCAATTATGCGAGCGTTTAGGTTTTGACCGGGAATCGCAATGGACCCCAGTCGGAGATTTATCAGGTGGAGAGCGTCGCCGATTACAGCTAACACGTTTGTTGATGGATAGCCCAAATGTTTTGCTGCTTGATGAGCCAACAAATGATTTTGATATTGAAACCCTTACCGAGCTAGAGGATTTGCTAGATAGCTACGGTGGAACCTTGATTGTTATTTCGCATGATAGGTACTTTTTAGAACGTGTTTGTGATCGTTTTGTTGGTTTATTGGGCGATAAAAAGGTTCGTGATCTACCAAGAGCGGTTGATGAGTACCTAGAGCTGCGTACAGAATCAATCGCAACACAAGTTGGTCCTGTTAAAGAGAAGAAATCATCAAACGCTGCAGAGGAACGTCAAGCAAAAAAGGATATAACTCGACTTGAGCGACAGATGGAAAAGTGTGATTCAAGGGTTGTCGCACTTATTGCAGAGCAGGAGAGCGCTGCCTTTGATGCAGAGCGGCTGATTGCTATCTCAAGTGAGCTGCTGGAGTTACAGGCAGAGAAAGCAAAGTTAGAGGAGGAATGGCTACAGCTCACTCTTTCTCTTGAAGGCTGAGTTAGGATCTTTTAATGCGTTTAGATCTACTGGCAGCCCTTTCAGGAGCGATGATTGCATTGCAGGCCCGCGCCAACGGCGAGCTCTCACATCGACTTAACAATGGTTTGCAAGCCGCGCTTGTCTCCTTTGGCTCAGGTCTTTTGATTATCTTTGTTATCACTCTCTTTAACTCAAAGATAAAAGAGGGAATCAAGAACTTACGTAGATCAGTGGCCAATAAAGAGATCGCCCGCTGGAAGTTGTTTGCAGGCGCACTAGGTGGAAGCTTTGTTGCAATCCAGACGCAGATCGTTCCTTTGATTGGTGTGGCGATTTATTCAGTTGCTTCAATTGCGGGCCAAACCGCCATGTCATTGATCGTCGATCGAATTGGCTTAACTGGTGGGGGAAAGAAACTGATCTCGCCAAGACGTGTATTAGCAGCCTTTTTAACGGTTTTGGCGGTCTTAGTTTCGGTCTGGGATCGTATTGATGCCAACAATCTTTCAATCTTTGCAGTTACTGCAGGTGGCGTTGCAGGTGCAATTGTTGGTGTGCAACGTGCCCTTAACGGCCAAATTAATGAGTACTCGCAGCAAAGCTTCACTACTTCATTATTAAACTTCATCACCGGTACTTCATTTCTGGTTATTTTAATCATCGCCGGCATGCTTCTTGGGAAAAATGAGTTATCACCACTACCTAGTGGCCCATGGTGGATCTATACCGGTGGAGTCATTGGAGTTATTTACATCGCCTTTACCTCAACGATTGTGCAACACCTAGGCGTATTGACCTTTACCCTCTTTAGTGTGGGCGGACAGCTAGTCGGTTCTTTGATTATTGATTTAGTCTCACCAACAAAGGGTGTGAGCGTAAGTGCTTACTTAATAACCGGAATTGTTATGACCTACGCGGGCGTTGTTGCCGGTGGCGTAGGTAATCAACGAGTGCGGAAATAATCGAAGCGATAATAAAGAAGGCTGCGATTGAGTAGGTCCAAGTTTCAACCCAAGGAAGTGTGGCTGTGTAATAACCAGCCAAGGTAATACCAACTCCCCAAACTAGTGCTCCAGCTAGATTAGCTGAGGAGAAGCTGTAGTAGTTCATCTTTGAAGCCCCAGCAATTGTGGGAACAAAGGTTCTAACCCACGGAATAAACCGTGCGGCAAAAACTGACCACCAACCATTTCTCTTATAAAAGGTTTCAGATCGCGTAACAATCTTTTGAATCTTTGGGCCTCTATGTCTATCGAGTAAGGGTCTTCCGATCTTTCGACCAAGTGCAAAGCCAACCTGATTGCCAATTGCTGCGGCTAAGAAAATCACGAGCGCTACATTGAAGATACTTACATCTCTACCCGTTGACGCAACTAGCCCTGCGCTAAAGAGAACTGAGCTTCCGGGTAGGAAAAAAGCAGGTAAAAAGGCGGCTTGGGCAAAGACAATTCCGCCAGCTAGAAGGTAGACAAAAATAGGCGCAAAGGTGGCAAACTGTTGATCAAATGTTGCCGCTAGCTCAATCACACTGACTTCTTAACCGCTGCGGCCACTGCCTTCACTACATTTGCATCAAAGACACTGGGCACAATGAAGGACGCGTTGAGTTGTTCAGGTGAAACGCAATCTGCAATCGCTTCAGCGGCTGCAACAAGCATCTCATCTGAAATCTTGTGGGCGTTTGCATCTAGCAAGCCACGGAAGATTCCAGGAAATGCAAGCACATTGTTTATCTGATTTGGCTGATCGCTGCGTCCAGTTGCAACTACAGCTGCATACTTACGAGAGATCGTAGGATCAATCTCTGGATCTGGATTTGCAAGTGCAAAGATAATTGACTTAGGAGCCATCGATGCAACATCTGCTTCAGTCAATACATTTGGCGCACTGACCCCGATGAAGATGTCAGCATCCTTCATCGCTTCAGAGATACTGCCACGGAAATCTTGAGGATTACAGTTATCAATAAACCAGGTGCGCATCTCATCACCCAGATTTGGAGTTGATTTGCAGATAACTCCATCTTTATCAAAGCCAATAATGTTTACCGCACCGCTTCGAACCAACAAACGTGCAATTGCGGTACCAGCTGCGCCAGCGCCGCTAAGAACAATCTTTGTATCTTTAAGATCCTTCTTGACTAAACGAAGAGCGTTACGAAGAGCTGCTAAAACAACAATCGCTGTTCCGTGTTGATCATCATGGAAAACGGGAATATCCAGAAGCTCACGTAGACGTCGCTCAACTTCAAAACAACGAGGTGCTGAAATATCCTCTAAATTGATTCCCCCATAAACAGGCGCGATCAACTGAACTGTACGAACAATTTCATCAACATCTTGAGTGTCTAGACATACTGGCCAGGCATCAACATCGGCAAAGCGTTTAAAGAGCGCGGCCTTTCCCTCCATAACAGGCAGGGCAGCAGCTGGCCCGATGTTTCCGAGGCCTAAAACCGCTGATCCATCGGTGACTACAGCCACTGTATTGCGCTTAATAGTAAGGCGGCGAGCATCTGATGGGTCTGCTGCAATTGCCTGACAGATACGTGCGACACCTGGGGTGTAGGCACGAGATAGATCATCGCGAGTCTTTAGCGGAACCTTTGAAGAGATCTCAATCTTTCCACCAAGGTGGAGCAAGAATGTTCGATCACTTACCTTGCGAACCGATAGTTCAGGGTGTGCAGAGATTGCAGCGGTGATTTCATCGGCATGATCTGAGTCGATGGTGTCGCAGGTGATATCGATAACAACTTTTTCAAGCAGTGATTCAACAACATCCAGTGCGGTAATGGTTGCTCCTGCACCAGTGATTACCGTTGTTGCAAGTGCTACAGGTTGAACATCTGGGGATCCTTCGACACGGATAGTGATTCCATATCCGGGTGATGTTGATGCCATTTACACAACTCCGTATAGACGATCGCCAGCGTCACCAAGACCGGGAACGATGTAACCATGCTCGTTGAGTTTTTCATCAAGTGCACCGGTAACGATTGTGATTGGAATCTTGCTATTTGCAAACTCCTTTTCAACCGCAGCAATTCCTTCAGGTGCAGAGATGATGCAGATTGCGGTGATGTCGGTTGCTCCAAGATCAATTAAGTAATGGAAGGCCATGATCAAGGTTCCACCAGTTGCAAGCATTGGATCTAAGACAAAGACCTGACGACCAGAAAGATCATCTGGGAGACGGTTTGCATATGTGCTCGCCTCTAAAGTTTTTTCGTCGCGAACCATTCCTAAGAATCCAACTTCAGCGGTTGGAATCAACTTGCTCATTCCCTCAAGCATTCCTAAACCTGCACGCAGAATTGGCACAACCACCGGACGGGGTTCAGCCATCTTGGCGCCAACGGTCTTGGTAACCGGGGTCTTAATCTCAACCTCATGTGTTCGCACATCGCGGGTCGCCTCATACGCCAGAAGGGTTACCAGCTCTTCAACCAGGCGGCGAAAGGTCGGTGAATCGGTGCGTTCGTCGCGCAAAACCGTCAATTTGTGATTGATAAGAGGGTGGTTGGCAACATGTACTTTCATGGGCATTACCTTACAGGGGTTTCAATCCTTTCCAATGAGTGAAAGTATGGGCCCATGTCCGATTTCGAAGAAGAGCTCGTTGAAGAGATTGAATCCTTCGACGATATTCGCGATGAAGTGCGCGACCTCACAAATGAAATGGATTTCGCCGTTGCGGCCTGGCATGAGGATGGCCGTTGGACCTTGGCCACATTGCCAGACCCTTACGACATCGCCCAAATAATTACCCGACTCAAATCACAGCAAACTAATGGTGGTTCAATTGCACTCATTGCAATTGATGAAGAGTTCTTTATTTTAATCCGTGTACTTGGTTCACACATTTCACTTTTCCTTAGCGATGCAACAGCTGCTTTAGATTATCCAGTTGCAGAAGAGTTGTTAGAGATCGCAGATATTCCAATGCCAGAAGAGGATGAGGAACCTACCCCTGTGGGGCATTTAGGAATTCTTGCCGATCTTGGTTTAAATGAAATGGAAATAACCGCATTGTGTGATGATGAAGAGTTATTTCCAGATGAACAATTAGAAGCGATCGCTGCACGACTTGGTTTTGGCGAAGAGTTTTCGGAGCTCTTGGATCTGTGAGTGATATTGAAATGATGCGTGTTGCACTAGATGCGGCACGTAAAGCTGTTGCGAGCGGAGACATTCCGGTCGGTGCTGCAATATTTAATGCATCAGGAGAGTTAATTGCAACTGGACATAATGAACGAGAGCTGAATGATGATCCAACTGCGCACGCTGAAATTGTCGCAATACGTCGTGCTTCAGAAAAATTAGGTGATTGGCATTTAACGGATCACACCTTGGTAGTGACCCTAGAACCATGTGCGATGTGTGCAGGTGCAATTGCGCAATCTCGTTTACAAACAGTTGTATTTGGCGCTTGGGATGAAAAAGCAGGAGCTGTTGGCTCTATGTGGGATTTACTCCGTGATCCACGCAGCACCTTTAGAACTGAAGTTCGGGCAGGTGTATTGGCCGATGAGTGCGCTGATTTGATTCAGAGCTTTATACGAGAAGTTCGTAAGAAGGATTAAGAATCACCATAGATCCTTCTTCCTCACCAACCATGCCCTCTGCACGCAATTGAGAGCCAACTTCAAGTCCTGCAATCTCTCGACGTCCTAAGAATTGCAGTGAAACCCCGCCGGTCTCATCCCAAATTTCGACCTGCAGTGTTGGCGCAGCACCACGAGGAGCGGTCTTAATGGAAGTAACTCGACCTTGCACCTGGGCACGTTTGCGCCATTCAATATTGCCAATTGGTGT
>CAZQNP010000020.1:0-2948 GCA_964594645.1 uncultured Candidatus Planktophila sp.
TCAAGTGCGTGGGTGACAAGAGAGCTCAGCACCTCATCAAAGGCCACAGTAGTTTGGGTGCTGTTCGACAAGGTTTCATGCACCACGGCGATAGAGGCGATTCGACGAACCGCTTCATCGAGTGCGGCAGCGGCGGCTGGGTCCTCAATACGTCTGGATTGCAAACGAAGCAGCGCAGATACCGTTTGTAAGTTGTTCTTTACACGATGGTGAATCTCACGGATAGTGGCATCTTTTGTAACTAATTCGCGGTCACGTCTGCGAAGCTCAGTCACATTCTGTAGCAACACAATTGCACCGATTTTGTCTGCGCCAACTATTAAAGGTAGTACTAATAAATCAATGGTGGCACCTTGATTATCGATCTCAACTCTTTGCAACTCTTTACCATTGAGGCGTGAACGGACACCTTGCTCTGATGCGTTGGCAGATGCGGTTACTACTTGTTCGGCAACCTCACCAAGATTTCTACCCTCTAGATCTCCACGCCAGCCCATGCGAGAAAAGGCTGACTTTGCATTAGGGCTAGCAAAGGAGATTGCAGAGTTTGCATCAAGTCGAATTAATCCATCACCAACACGTGGAACAGGTTCGAAGAGGGAGCCAGCATCTTTATATGGAAAAGATCCTTGAGCCACCATTTGAAAGAGGTGCTGTGCAACCTCACGATAATTACTTTCAAGCTTTCCGGAACCACGAGAGTGATCAACATTTCGGTGAGATGAAATAACAGCAATTACTTGCCCACCAAAGGTAACAGGGATTGTTTCAGTCTTAACAAGCATCTCGCCGATTTTTTCGGGGTCACTAGCTTTGACAATCTCATCACCAGAGAGCGCTTCATCAATTGCAGGTTTTGCTCCCCAAAGCAGTTCATCGCCAACAACATCATTGATCAAAACAGTTGATGTAGTTGTGGGACGGATATGTGCTACAGCGATGTGCCCGGTTGGCCACATCGAAACATCTTTACGTATTGGCACCCATAAAATCAGATCAGCAAATGAAAGATCTGCCAGAAGCTGCCAATCAGCAACCAACTCTCGAATTCGATTTGCTTGGTCAATTGTGATTGTGGTTCGTGCGCCAAGCAGTTTTTCTAGCTGAAACATTGTTACTTCCACTCCGCCAAGTGGATCTCGATCTCTTGGGTAGCAAACCACACCAGCTCATCATCACCCTGAAAAGCCAGAAGGGCGCACTGCAACTGCTCCCAAGGAAGGTCGGTTTTGAGCGTAATTGAATCATCGTAACTTTCAGCGATCTGCTCATCAGTTATCTCAAAGGCCAAAACTATTCCTGGAGCCTTTTCAGACAATCGAAGCTCCAGCGCTTCAACACCTGCTGCGACAGAGAGCAGATACTCAAGCTCTTCCTCATCACAATCTAGATTGTCGGAGACAAAGGCTTGGGTCGGTGCAAATACCTCATCAGCAACCAGGCTCTTACTCTGCACAAAGGCTTCAAGATCCTTGTGGCTGATGGGAAGGTAAGTGCGCATTTACCCATAGTAATAGATCCTAAGAAATGATTTCTCGGGCCAATTCAGCGATCGATTTACGCAGATTTGAGCGTTCATTTGTCTCAACCAAGGTGGCATGTTCATCCTCTGCCGCCATGACGCTCCTAGCCTCCTCTTTCAAACTCCTCACCCGATTGGGCTTAAGCGCAGTTGTCGCTGTCAGGAAGCGCGCCATTTGTGCATCGCCTCGCTTGCCCGATGACTTCATGTTTTGTGTAAAGCTCAAGTGTGCTCGTATCGATGTTTGCTGCAGCAATTCAATTACCTGAGTTAAGCGGTAATGCCCAAGGTGATCTGCGCGCGAGACAATCATCAACTCATCTGCTTGATCACAACACCAGGTTGTTACAACCGAAGTCCACCGTCGATCGGTTAGTCGATTAGATAAACCAGAAACCGAACCGATATCAATAATGATGTACTCAAACTCTTCTGTCGCCTTGTTCATAAAACTTTCCAGCTGATCTGCAGAGCTTTGATTCACCTCTGATAGGGCAAGGTTTGGTGCGATCGATTTCCAAGTAGAACCATCGGCAATATTTCGCATAGACAACACTGCAGCTATTGAGGGTGCGCGAAAATTAGCTTCAATCAGCAAGGTTGATTTCGCAAGCAAACTCAACTCCATGGCAAGATTTAGAGCGATCAAGGTGCAACCGGTATGGCTGCCTGCAGATCCCACAGCAATCACCTTTGAGCTTCGTGGTCTTCGTTGAGTCATGGCTCCGGTACGCACCAGAGGAGCTCGAACAAATCCCCGAACTAAAGAGATCAGATCTGTTCCTACAGTTGGCAGGGGATGCACTGCGCCAAACTCATCTGCCCCAAGGTCAGAGATAGCAAAACCAATGCTTTGGCGCACTCTGCTTTGAAGGCTGTCTACCAATTGCTTGTTAGCACCCGGCAGATCATTTCCAAAGATCAGGAGTGCATTTGATGCAATGGATGTATTTGATTCAAGATAGGTATGCAAAGAGGCCCAATCGATAGCTCGAAAAACAACATTCCAGCCCTGGGCATACAGAGTTCCTGCGACAAAGCTTTCAGCCTCTGAGTTAGCAATCGCGGTGATAACAGTTGGCATCTCAAGCTCAGACATATGTACGCACCACTACTAAGCGGCCTTGCGTAGTCGCGCTTAAGAGTCGTAGTACTTGGGTTTGCTCAATTGCTACTGTGATGGAGGTGTCTCCCCCAAGTGCATTTTTTGAATCATCGAGTCCAATCAAGTTCACGCCACCTAGAATTAAAATCGGATCCATGACGCCTTCTCCATTGCGAGAATCAAGTACCCAATAGATGTCTACCGCATCACCAACTTGAACTTCAGATGCCAAGTCGGCAAAGCGCAGACTTAATGGAACAGCGCTCATATTCATAGCCTGTGCTGAGCTTGTTAGATCAGATCTTGAGATAACTTCACCAG
>CAZQNP010000020.1:3048-12115 GCA_964594645.1 uncultured Candidatus Planktophila sp.
GAGATTTTTCTAGCCATAGGGCTGAGTTTGCGGCTATGTAAAGGGAGAAAAGGTGCTCCCATGACAACCCAACTTGAGTATGAGCAAGCACCACGATTTACATCAATGGATCTTCTGCCGATTTCGAGTGATCCAGATGAGGATTTTCTCCATCCAGTTCTTGAGATCTTCAAACCAGAGCCCAAACCCCAAGAGGTTCAAAAGCCCCGTCTCTACTTAGTTCCCAGTAACTTCGGCGAGGAGTACGACTCTGATTTTGCACCACAACCAACCTCTGCCGATGAGTTACCAGCTATCCAACCTTTGATTGTTCAATTTATCCATAACGCAGTTGAGATCTGGGCGGGCAAGCGATCTGCCCAACAATTGCAACACCTTTGTCACTACAAGGTCTTTGGAGAACTTCAAAAAATGGCTGGCTCATTAAAGGAGATTGGAAGGGTGCGCAAAATAAAAGTAACTCAACCCTTGGATGGAGTGTGTGAAGCAACTATTACCCTTCGCTTTGGCGAAAGGTTGCGAGTTGTTGCAATCAGATTTGAAGGGCTAGATGGAAGATGGCTCTGCACCTGTCTAGCACTTATCTAAAGTTAAGCAGCGCCTCCGTGGCAACGCTTGTACTTCTTGCCTGAGCCACATGGACATGGTGCGCTTCGAGAAACCTCACCAGTTGTATGAACACCAGTCTCATCAGCAGCTGTGTACTGCAATCCTCTTTGCGGTAATGCCTTAGGTTCAAGACCCGGAACTACAACTTGATTGTTCGCGCTCTCAACGGTGACTTCGATGTTAAAGACAAGACCTGCGATCTCCTCTTTAATTGCATCCATCATCGCTGCAAATAGATCAAAGCCCTCTTTTTGGTACTCAACAAGAGGATCGCGTTGTGCCATTGCACGTAGACCGATGCCCTCTTGCAGGTAATCCATTTCGTATAGGTGCTCGCGCCACTTACGATCAAGAACTGATAACAAGACCTTGCGCTCTAGCTCGCGCATTACCTCTGCGCCAAGTGCTTCTTCTCGCTTTGCGTACGCTAATTCGCAATCCTCGAGAATCTGAGCGGTAATGAAATCTGCATCTAGCCCTAAACGTGAGCCAGCTCTTGCCTCTAACTCTTCGATTGTGAAGGAGATTGGGTAGATGGTCTTGAGCGCAGTAAAGAGGGTCTCTAGATCCCAATCTTCTGCGTAGCCTTCAGCGGTTGCAGCGGTGACATATGCGGTCAGTGTGTCGCCAACAAAGCGCGCTACCTGCTCCTTGATATCTGCACCTTCTAGAACGCTGCGACGCTCTCCGTAAATCACGGTGCGCTGACGGTTCATGACATCGTCATACTTCAAAACATTTTTACGCATTTCAAAGTTCTGTGCTTCGACCTGAGTCTGAGCAGATTTGATTGCGTTTGAAACCATCTTTGATTCGATTGGGGCGTCATCTGGAAGCCCTGCAGCTGTTAGGAAGCGCTCAACCATTCCGGAGTTAAATCGACGCATCAAATCATCTTGAAGTGAAAGGTAGAAACGTGACTCACCTGGATCGCCTTGGCGACCTGAACGTCCACGCAACTGGTTGTCGATACGACGTGACTCGTGACGTTCTGTACCAAGTACATAAAGTCCGCCTAGTGCAACAACCTCTTCATGTCCGGCTTCAACCGCAGCCTTTTGGCGAGCAATCTCAGCTGGCCACTCCTTTTCATACTCTTCAGCATTATCTACTGGAGAAATTCCACGACGTTGTAATTCAAAATCTGCCATGAACTCTGGGTTTCCACCCAACATGATGTCGGTACCACGACCGGCCATGTTGGTAGCAACAGTTACAGCGCCCTTAACACCTGCACGAGCAATAATTGCCGCTTCACGTTCATGGTGCTTTGCATTGAGAACTTCGTGTGGAACACCAGATTTACGAAGGAAGGCGGATAGCTCTTCAGATTTTTCAACGCTTACAGTTCCGACCAAGACTGGCTGACCCTTGCGATGGCGTTCGACAATATCTGCGGTAACCGCTGCAAACTTTCCGACCTCTGTCTTGTACACCAAATCTGCCGAGTCAAGACGTTGTGAAGGACGGTTCGTAGGAATTGGAACAACACCTAACTTGTAAATCTGTTGGAATTCAGCGGCTTCTGTAGTTGCAGTTCCGGTCATACCTGACAATTTGTCGTACAAACGGAAGTAGTTCTGCAATGTAATCGTTGCAAGCGTCTGATTTTCATCCTTAATTTCAATACGTTCTTTAGCTTCTAGTGCTTGGTGTAAACCATCGCTGTAGCGACGCCCCGCAAGCATGCGGCCAGTGTGCTCATCAACTATAAGCAGTTCGCCATTCATGACTACGTAATCCTTGTCGCGCTTGAATAACTCCTTAGCGCGGATTGCATTGTTCAGGTAGCCGATCATTGGAGTATTGGCAGCCTCGTAAAGGTTTCCGATCTGCAATAGCTCTTCTACCTTGGTAACGCCTTCTTCAAGAATTCCAGAGGTCTTCTTCTTCTCATCAACTTCGTAATGAACATCGCGCTGAAGTTTTTGAACCAAGTTTGCAAACTCTACGTACCACTTGGTTGCCTTATCGGCAGGACCGCTGATGATCAAAGGAGTACGGGCTTCATCGATAAGAATCGAGTCAACCTCATCTACTACTGCAAAGAAGTGATCGCGCTGTACGCACTCATCGAGTGACCATGCCATGTTATCGCGCAGGTAATCAAAACCGAACTCATTATTTGTTCCGTATGTAATATCTGCTGAATACGCCTCGCGACGCTCTGCAGGTGTCATGTTTGCAAGAATTACGCCAACCTTTAAACCTAAGAATCTGTGAACGCGGCCCATCCACTCGCTATCGCGCTCTGCCAAGTAATCATTTGTTGTAACAACGTGCACGCCGCGACCTGCAATTGCATTCAAGTATGAAGGAAGTGTTGCAACTAAAGTCTTTCCTTCACCTGTACGCATTTCGGCGATATTGCCTTTGTGCATCGCTGCACCACCCATGATCTGAACGTCGTAGTGACGCTGACCTAATGTACGACGGCCGGCTTCGCGAACAACTGCAAATGCTTCTGGCAGTAGATCATCAAGTGACTCACCCTGGGCATAACGTGCCTGAAATAGCGCGGTCTGCTCACGTAGCTCTGAGTCTGACATCGCTGAAAAGCGGGCTTCCTGGGCATTGACCAGTACGACGATCTTGCTTAGTTCGCGAAGGATGCGTCCTTCACCTGCACGCAAAATCTTGTCTACAAACGCTGGCATGTACCTGGCCTCTCAGTAAGGGTGTGACCCTGCTTCAGGCCCTTATCGTAGAGGTTGCGCAACGCAGGCGGTAACCGCACAAACCGAGCCAACCGCGTGTAAACCCTGTGATTTAACCGCTCTATAGGCCTCTCTGAGGGTGGCTCCAGTCGTCACCACATCATCGACCAGTATCAGCTCTCCCCTCACCTGAGAAGTAACTCGGAAAGCCCCGGCAAGATTTGCGGTTCGCTCATCACGATCCAAACCACTTTGATCCAAAACTCTTCGGGAAAGTTCTAGGCAATCCAAGATCTGCACACCTGTGCGCTTCGAAATCTGCTGCACCAGATCGACCACAAAACTTCTACCTCGGCGTCGTTGTGAGGATTTACTAGATGGAACCGGAACCAAGCGAGAGAAAGTCAGATCAAGCTTTGAACGCTCTAGTGCATGAATAACGGCGTTAATGATCAATTCGTCAGCACCCTTTAAACCCGACTCCTTGGCTGCAACAATGATTTTGGAGGCGGTTGGTGTGTACAGCAAAGATGAGTGAACTGTTAATGAATCAAACTTTGTTCGGTAATAATGAGGGTGCCAACTACTTCTGCAACCAGAGCAAATTGTTGGGCCTAACCTTTGGCATCCAAAACATCTGCTGGGAAATAAAAGTTGAGAGAGTTCAGAAAGTAACTGCATAGAAAAAGTGTTGCACTAAATCAAGGTATTGAATTCTGACCACAAAAACTGTGGAGATTAAGCTTTGTAATCCTCAGGTTGCAATGGGATCAAACGTCGATCAATTCTCTCCCATGTATTTCGTGGAAGAGTCACAACAAAGTGTGCGCCACGTCCAGGACGGCCCCAGGCCTCTAGCTCACCATTGTGCAAACGTGCATCTTCAAGTGCGATAGAAAGACCAAGTCCTGTTCCGCCTCGAGTTCTGGCACGAGAAGGATCTGCCCGCCAGAATCGATCAAAGACTCGAGTTAATGCATTCTCATCTAATCCAACACCGTAATCACGAACACCCACCGCAACATCGTGCTCACTTGCCACGATGTGAACATCAATTTGCATCTCTTCGGAATGATCGATCGCATTTGAAAGCAGGTTGCGCAAAATGCGCTCTACCCGGCGGATATCAGCCTTAATCATGATGACAGGCTCTGTGGTGTTAACGTAAATCTGGGTTTTGCGCTCTTTAGCCACCAACCCCAGATCATCAGCGCACCTTTGAACCAGCAGAACAATGTCGAAATCGACCGCCTCGAGAACCGCAACCTCTGCATCAAAACGTGAGACTTCAAGCAGATCTTCAAGTAAACGCTCAAATCTATCGAGCTGGGCTACCAATAGCTCCGCACTTCTTTCGACAATTGGATCAAAGCCATCTTTAGATGAGTGAATTACTTCAGATGCCATGCGCAATGTTGTCAAAGGGGTTCGTAGTTCATGAGATACGTCAGAGACGAAGCGTTGTTGAACGCGCGAAAGGTTCTCAAGGCGTGCAATCTGTTTCTCGATTGATTCAGCCATCTCATTAAAGGCTAAGCCCAATGTTGAGATTTCATCCTGTGATTCAACCTTCAATCTCTTTCCGAAATCACCGGCCGTGAACTCTGTCGCAATAGCTGCCGCTTCGCGCACTGGTTTAACGACCTGTCGAACTACCAGCCAGGTAATGAGCCCCACTAGAAACAAAAGCAAGAATCCAGTTAAGAAGAAGGATCTACTGATGAGATCAAGAGTCTTGTCTTGATTCGCCAGGGAAAAAATAATGTACATCTCGTATTGCCCTGCATTTGGAATCTGAACCTTTTGACCGATTGCTAATCCTTGTACTCGAGTTCCGGTCAGGTAATTCATATTGGTGTACTGATATACCAAATCTGGAGTCTTGCGCACTCGCTCACTAAGTGTGGCTGGAATGGATGTTGGATCTAAGAGATTTGAAGCAATCTCGTAATTGATTTCTCTGGTGTTTCCCGGACTGCGCTTGAACACAACCTCTCGAGCATTCTCATTCGCTGACAATGTGGTTGCTGAACTAATCACATCATCTACAACCTTTTGCACTACTGAATCTTTTTCACCCTGAGCCAGCAAGAATCGATACTCTGCGGTGAAGATTGTTGAACGAGCTTCGATCAAAGCGGTATTGAGATTTACCTCTTTAATGCCTGCAGATAGCTGAGAATTAAGCGCCGAACCTGCAGCGCCCATAACGACCAAGGACAGTAAAACTGTAGAGAAAATAACCTTGATGGCAAGGGAGTTGCGGATCTTGCTGGAGATTCGGTTCATGGTTAGGAACCGCCCATTACTCCAGCTTTGTATCCAACCCCACGCACAGTCACAACAATTTCAGGGTGTTCAGCGTCATGTTCAATCTTTGAACGCAGGCGCTGAACGTGAACATTTACGAGTCGAGTATCGGTTGAGTGACGATAACCCCAAACCTCACTGAGCAAAGCATCACGAGTAAATACACGTCCTGGCTCCTTTGCCAAGGCAACGAGAAGATCAAACTCCAGTCTCGTTAATGCGATCTGCTTACCGCCTCGTGCAACCTGATGAGCCTGAACATCAATAGCTAAATCACCAATAGTTAACAACCCAGATACATCGGCATTTGTTCGACGCAAACGGGTCCTAATGCGAGCAATCAACTCTGATGGATGACGAAATGGTTTAACCATGTAGTCATCAGCACCTGCCTCTAATCCCTTAACTACATCTTGGGTGTCACCCTTTGCTGAAAGCATGACGATGGGAACCATAGATTCTGCGCGAATCAACTTACAGACTTCGATGCCATCAAGGCCTGGCAACATAACATCCAGCAACACTAAATCTGGAGGATTGTTATGGAATACATCCATGACCTCATCACCACGGCTTACTAGATCCACATCGATGCCGGCACCGGTTAAAACGATGCCGAGCATCTCTGCGAGATCCTGGTCGTCATCGACGACCATAACTAAAGTCATTAGCTACCGTGCTCCCAAGAGTTTAGGTACATATCTTGAGCTGGAGTTAGAACGTCGATGCGTCCTCCCATGCTGATTAACTTGAGTGAAGCAACTTCCTTGTCGATGTACGAAGGAACATCATGCACTCCTGGCTTCAGGTTCTTTGCTTCCTTTACTAGGTACTCAGCTGTTAGAGCCTGATCTGAGAATGACATATCCATTACAGATGCTGGGTGACCTTCTGCTGCACCTAGGTTTACGAGGCGACCTTCAGCTAGAAGTAGCAAACGACGCCCATCTGACAGTACATATTCATCTGTCTGGTGGCGCATCTTTGCATTCTTCGTCTTTGCATTTTGCTCAAGCCAAGCAACATCGATTTCGATGTCGAAGTGACCTGAGTTAGCCATGATTGCGCCATCCTTCATTACTGCAAAGTGCTCATCACGCAATACATCGCGGTTACCTGTAACCGTAATGAACACATCGCCGAGCTTTGCAGCATCGATCATTGGCATCACACGGAAGCCTTGCATCATTGCATCAAGTGCCTTAGTTGGATCAATCTCAGTAACGATTACATCTGCGCCCATACCCTTGGCACGCTCTGCAACACCCTTACCGCAGTAACCAAATCCAGCTACTACAACAACGCGACCTGCAAGCAGGAAATTAGTTGCGCGGAAAACAGCATCAAGTGTTGATTGACCTGTTCCGTAACGGTTATCAAACATGTGCTTTGTGTCTGTGTCATTCACAGCGATCATTGGGAACTGAAGCGCTCCATCTTTGGCCATCTGGTTTAGGCGGATAACTCCTGTTGTTGTCTCTTCGCAACCACCCGAGATGTTAGGAATCAATTCCTTACGGGTTGTGTGCAATGTGTTTACAAGGTCGCAACCATCGTCAAATACTTGATGTGGTTCGATATCAAGTGCTGCGTTGATGTGCTTGTAGTAACCATCGCGATCAACTGCGTTGCGGGCAAATACTGAAATGCCGTACTCGTGGACGAGAGCTGCTGCTGTGTCATCCTGAGTTGAAAGTGGGTTAGATGCACAAAGAGCGATCTCTGCTCCGCCTGCCTTAAGCACGCGCATCAAGTTTGCTGTCTCAGTGGTGACGTGCATACATGCTGAAATGCGAACACCTGCGAATGGTTGTGACTTTTCAAAGCGCTCACGGATTTGAGCAAGCACAGGCATATTGCGCTCAGCCCATTCAATCTTGAGGCGACCTTGCGCTGCAAGTGATGCATCAGCAATGTCATGCTTTGGAAGAGTTGAGGTAACTGGAACGTTCACGTAAATCTCCTTAAATGGTAATCAAAGTATTAATTGGATACCTAAGGCGTAGGGCTCTACTGTGCTAGGCGGCTATAGGCATAGGTTACTGCCCTCTTGCGAAAAGTATGTATTGGAAAACGGGGGTTAGCCGCGTATTACTGAGAGAACCGCATCACGTATGGACTCCATTTGAGCCTGTGTTGAAGCCTCAACGTTAAGTCTGAGTAGAGGCTCGGTATTGGATGGACGCAGGTTAAACCACCAGGTATCCCCATTGACCGTCAGGCCATCAAGTTCATCCATAACAACGGTCTGCGATTGATAACTCTCACGAACAAGATCAGTTGCCTGCGCGGTATCTGAAACCTTTGAGTTGATTTCGCCGCTTGAAATGTATCGATTGAATGGTGCTAACAGCTCTGACATTGTTGCGGTGCCTTCACCAAGAGCTGCGATCGCATGAAGAGCAGCGAGTGCGCCGCTATCTGCCATCCAAAACTCTTTAAAGTAGAAGTGACCTGAGTGTTCACCACCAAAGATTGCTCCGCTTTCAGCCATCATCTTCTTGATGTATGAATGTCCCACCCGGCTTCGTAGTCCAGTTCCGCCATTTTCATCAATGACCTCTTGCACCGCGCGAGAAGTGATTAAGTTGTAAATGATCTTTGAACCAGGGCGCTTCTTTAACTCACGTTGGGCGATCAATGCGGTGAGCGCTGAAGGATTAACCGCTACCCCGCGTTCATCGACCAAGAAACAGCGATCAGCATCTCCATCAAATGCCAACCCAAGATCGGCTTTATGATCAATCATCGCCTGCTTTAAATCCTTCAATGTTGATTCATCTAGCGGGTTTGCTTCATGGTTGGGAAATGAACCATCAAGCTCAAAGTACATTGGAATGACTTCACAATTGAACCTTGCAAAGATTGCAGGGGCTGTGTGGCCCGCCATTCCATTTCCGGCATCAACAACAATCTTTAGTGGTCGAATCTTTGTAACATCGACAAGGGTTAATAAATGATCAACATACTCTTCTAACATATTGCGCTGCTTTTCAACTCCCACATTGCGCAATGCAATAGGTGAGCCCTCACGCACAAACTTCTCGATGGTGAGCAAGCCAGATTCTTTACCGATTGGTCGAGCCTTGCTTAAACATAGCTTTATTCCGTTGTACTGAGCAGGGTTGTGACTTGCCGTAAACATTGCACCTGGTAATCCCAATTTTCCAGAAGCAAAATACAACATATCTGTCGATGCTAATCCGATACGAATAACATCCATTCCTTGCGAGGTTGCACCAGCTGAAAATGCATCAGCTAACTCGGGTGATGATGGACGCATATCCTCACCAATAATGATTGTTCCCGGCTCACGTTCTATCTGTAGAAATCGAGCAAAGGCCATACCTGTTGCAAAGGCAAAATCAGGATCGATTTCGGTATCTACTAAGCCTCTGATGTCATAGGCTTTAAAAATATTTGCAATCTGCTCCATGATTAAGATGGAACCGCACGTAAGTGTCCGCGGCGACCAATTTGTTGTTGCGCAG
>CAZQNP010000020.1:12215-19781 GCA_964594645.1 uncultured Candidatus Planktophila sp.
GCACGGGAGCAGCCACGGCCACCTTGAGTTCTCATGAGTGAAACATTAGTGGGAGTAGCTGGTAAAACTTGGGATTCTCAAGGATTCAAAATGCGAATATTTGAGTCTGGAATCTCTACCCGGGTCAGAACGCTTCCCGGTGCAATCGGAAAGTATCCATATCCGTTAACAGATGAAACCAACGCACCTGCATAAATCTGCTCGCCCACCTTGGTGATAGTGAAGGAGCGAGCTGAATCTGGAACTCTCCAGGTCGCGACATCGCTTCCTTTTATTGTGTTGCGGCTGATCTTGCCATTGACCAAGGTCACATCAACGGCGACATTAATCTCAGGGCCGGCAAAGACGACAAGCGGAGACAGACCCGTAACCGCCATTGTGAAAGTTGTTAACTCTGGTGCTGGTGTGCTCCATGTGAAATCTCTACGTCCGTTACTCACAACTGTTGATGCAACGGCAGCTACAACGGGTTCGGTTGAAGTTATCTTTAACGCGAAGGCAGATGATGAGATCTTTGGTGAAAACCTTAACTCTGTAACTAATCCAGCTGAGATAGTGCGTGAATTAAGTCCAACTGGAATAAAGACGCCATCTGCCGAAAGAAGTTCAATGGTAACGCTGGCATCTACCTCACCTGGAGTTAACAGTCGCAGTACATGTGCAGGTGCTGTTGTCTGACCCGCTCTGGTTCCTTGATTTGGGATAGCAGGAATAACGAGAGTTCTGCTGGGTGCATTGAATGGATTTACAAGGTCTCCGCCAAGTGCACGCAATCCCTTTCCTTGTTCATCAATTAAAAATGAATTAATTCGACCAGAGCGAGGAAGCACATTGACAGTCAATGTCTTATCCCCGGGTGCAAGTGAGTCAACGGGAATCACCAGGTAATTCTTGGAAGGAACATTTAGGGTACGAAGTGGTTGTTTTCCATTTTCCGTAAAGACATTCAGATCAACAACCGCATCACTTAAACCGCTGTTAACAACGATTAATCTTCCCCTTGTAGTGATATCTGCACTAGCACCGACAAACCATTGTGAAGATGCTGGCCCTGAACACAGCGCTCCTCCCGCCCAACTGCCAGAGCGGCTCTGCCACACCACAGGGGTTGTTCCGTCAGAGTTCAAAAGTAAAGAATCCTTCATCACTGGAAGGCGTAAGACCTTAACCGGATCGGTCTTTGTGCTTCTGTTTTGCAATCTTTGGAACTGGGTTTTCGTTGAAGACAGAGAGATTTGAGAAGCCAATCCTGGCAGCGTTGGTGGGCAAACAACTGCAGGATAGTTTTCAGAAAAACTCTTCTTGGTTACAGCCACATTAAGAGCTGATGCGATGATTATTGAGACCGCAATAAATGCAATAAAACGAAGCGGGCGAGTTAGGTTCATGCCAGCTCCCGCTCAGAAATTTCGCTCTTGCGTCGGCCCGCTGGCAGCGCCATTACCAACACAATTACAAAGAAGATTAACTGTAATGAAAGCCAGCCACGACGCACCGTTCCATCATGAATCAAAGAGATTTCTCCGGGTTCGATCACCTCAAATGTTGGCAAACCTTGCTCATTCTTACCTCGTTCTAGGCGATATCCATTTTGGAGAATCTGCCAAGAGCGGCTGTAGGTTTCAGTCAGGATTAAAGTTCCAGCTGTAGGCACATATGTGCGCGCACCAACTTCACCTGCTTGCAACTCCCTTTGAACACCATCTGCTCCGACAAACATTAAACGTGAAGCAGGGGCGGTAACCTTCCAAACAACTCCCAATGAGGTTGCTGATGTTCTGGCAAATCCACCTAATCCATCGATAGAACGAATGATCTCTCGCTTGAACGGTGTCTTAACGAAAAGATATTTAACTCCGAAATTACTTAGCGTGGAGCTACTTGTAACTCCCGAACCATCGATAAGTCCGCGAGCCGCATCGGCGATAGCTGCTGTTTGAGCAGGAGCAACATCTGGCTCACCTAAGGAAATATCTTTTCCACGTGACAAGTAGTACTGAATCTTCTTGTCACCTGCACTGCCAACTTCGCGCAGAACAAGAATCTTTGTGTCTTGCTCAACACTCAAAAATGCCGGCATAACTGTTTCTTTGTTTGCTTGAACAAGAGAATCCGCACCTTTACTAACCGACCAACCCATAGCCAAGATGGAGTATGCAAGTGTCGTGAACAAAAGCAAGGCTGAAAGAATGTGACGGTAGTGGACATGGCTAAGAACCAAGGTTTCACGTAAACGATCTAGCAAGATAGTTCCAGATGCAATAGCAGCTAATGTGACAAGCACAAGCACTGGTCCTGGCCATACCTTTGATGATGCTTCATTTCCGTGTGTTGAAATTGAAAGCGCAGAGATAACTACCGCAAGCAATAGTGCTCCAACTCCATACTCAGCGATACGTCGTGCATGCGTTGATGAAAAGAGCGATACAAGTAAAACAAGCAAAATTGGGCTGACGAGCCAGATTGGAAGCGAGTTTGCGCCCCCTGGGTTGCCAAGTAGCGTAAGTACCGGTCCGCCACCAGAGATAAGCAGACCTGGCTCAACTAGAAGTCGACTTGGATGCCTTAAGGCTTCCAAGGAGTATGGAATATTCATGATGAAAGGTATGAAGAGCAATGCCGCACGCTTTTGCAAACGTAATGAGTACAGCGCAGAGTTGGCTTCCTTTGCATGCTTTTCATAATCGCTTAAGGTAGAAACAAGACCAGCTACAAAACCGATCACAAAAATCATTAATGAGAAGCCGTAAAGAAGGGCCAATAACAGCGAGATCCCGGCAATTTTCCTCCAGGTGAAATCTTCAATCTTTTCAATATCCCGTAACAGTAGGGCGGCGTATGGAGCCAGAATTAGAAAGAGAACGGTTGCAATGTGTCCCGTCGAAATAGCAGCGATAGCAACAGGTGATATCGCATAAAGAAAGGCTGCAGGTACCGATATCCATGAGTTTGAAGTCAGGCGCTTGAGTAACTTTGAGGCGGTAAACATCATCAGAACTGGTGCCACCAAGAAGAATGTTGTAATCAGTAATTGAACCTTGCCTAAGAAAAACAGTGATGCTGTCGCAGTAATTGCAACCCAGGTAGGGGTAGCAATTGATGAACCCATACCTACTTGGTGCCATGATTCAAAGTATGTGCGCCATAAATCCGTTGCACCAGCTGGTGAGATAGGCAGGGCCCCCCCGACAAGTGCACCAAAGCGGTTTCGTGAAAAGAGCAGGGTAATCAAGATGATTAATGAAAATCCGATTACCTCTGGGCGCTTGAAAAAGCTGAACCAGTTACTGGTGCTAACCGGAGTTAACAAATCCTCATCTTCATTTGCATCCAAAACTGAAGTGGTGAGTGCTTGATTATCTTCAGGAAACAATTTGGCACGTACCTGATCAACCATGCCTTCAGATGCAAGGCGAATCTGAGACCAGCGTGGTGGAATAAACTCTGCAACTACTCTTGCTGAAACAAATCGCTGTTTCTTACGCAACTTTCGTGCGGCAATAATCGAACCCGGTCTTACGATTACCGCCCCAACAGCCAAAATTTCATCTGCGGCATAGCCCGGAAGTTTTGCTAACAGGTAGCCAATAGCTCGTGCAACGGCGGTTCCGAAAAGTTGAATTGCGATCCAGGGCAGAATCCACCAAGAAGAGTTTGCCAATAAAACATAAGCAGCGTTGCGTCTATCTAACAGCAAGGGTCTGTGAAGAAATGCACCGTCAACTTCAACTACGCGACGCTCTGTTGCAGATGCCTGTGCGTGAAAAGCTACCGCAGCTGTGGCAACCAAAACTGAATGACCAGCTGCGCGAGCCCGCCATCCGAAATCCACATCATCTCTAAACAAAGTTAAGTTGGGATCTAACCCACCAAGCTCTTCAAAAACATCACGTCGAATAAGTGCTCCGGCTGTACTAACAGCTAGAACATCGTGGTTGCCATCATGTTGGCCTTGGTCGTACTCCAACGGTTCAAGGCCGGTCCAACGTGCACCATTTCCTGCGATGCTAACTCCTGCTTCAAGCAAATGTGTTCTGTCATGCCAACCCAACAACTTTGGCCCAACCATTACAACTTGTGGTCGATCATCAATTGCACTTAACAACTCTGCGAGCGCAGTTGGAGCAGGAGCGCAATCATCATGGATCAACCAGATCCATTCATGTTCTACTGCATTTGGTAATTTGCTGACAGCTAATGAAACCGCTTGACCAAAACCAGTTTCGACATCTGCAGAAAGAAATGGGATTCGTGCCGACTTTAAAAGTTTTGTAGATGCATCCTGCGATCCTGTATCAACGGCGGTAATCAAATCAATTGGTCGCGTTTGGGAGGTTAGCGCTGCAACAACTTCGGGTAACCACACCGCTCCATTGTGGGAAACAAGAACAGCGGTTACACGATGCTTATCTACTGCGGCTTGGGAAGCCATAGGTATAACTCACTTTCTCGTTAGAGAAATGTGAACCTTACGCAGTACGACGCTTAAGGCGACGACGCTCGCGCTCTGAGAGGCCGCCCCAAATTCCGAAGCGCTCATCATGAGCTAGTGCGTACTCAAGACACTCTGAACGAACATCGCATGAAAGACATACGCGCTTTGCTTCGCGAGTTGAGCCACCCTTTTCTGGGAAGAAGGCCTCTGGATCAGTTTGCGCACACAGAGCGCGCTCCTGCCATGAAAGCTCCATGTTCTCGCCAGATGCGAGTGTGATTGTTGGACCTGAAGTGGGGATTGGGGAGTTCTGGGCTGCGGGTTGAATCGGCATAACGTCGATGCTCCATTAGCTAGATCTTGTCTCATCCCTCTTGGAAAAGACTTTCTTAAGAGTGAATTACACGCTTGTAACTCCCTCATGTCAAGCCCGAGAAAAGCAATTTACGCCTGAACTATTGAGGAATCGGAAGAATTTCGCCCTTTGTGACAAAAGATGAGCCTATTTTCGCCTCATTTGCAACCAAAGCCCCTGCCGCCACAAATGAGTTGGTGATTACCGCATTGCTGCCAATCACAGCCCCTGCCTCAATGATCGAGCCATCGATCCGTGCTCCGGCAGCCACTGAACTACCGCGCCCAATGCAACTACCCCCGGTGATCTCAGCTGTGGAATCAACGCTGGCACCTGGCATAACCAAACCAGGGCCGCTGCGAAGAACAATATCTGTCGATGCCTTGAGCAGTGCTTTTGGTGTTCCAATATCTAGCCAATATGCATTTTCCAAATAACCAAAAACCTTTGCGCCATTGCTTACCAAGGCGGGAAAGGTTTCACGTTCGACGGAAACTACAGTGTCTAATGGAATTGATGAGATAACTCGTGGGTTAAATACATAACACCCTGCATTGATTTGATTGGTGACAGGGTTTTCCATTTTCTCAAGAAAGGCCGTAACTCTGCCTTCAGAATCTGTTGGAACACAGCCAAATGCGCGAGCATCTTGAACCTGAGTTAAGTGCAAGGTGACATCGGCATCATGTGCTTCATGTTGGCGAATTTGTTCGGTTAAATCATGAGAACTTAGAACATCACCATTGAGAATTACCACCGACTCTTGGGTATCAAGTAACTGAGCTGCATTTCGAATCGCACCACCGGTACCTAACGGCTCTTTCTCAACCGCGTACTTGATGCTCATCCCCCACTGAGATCCATCTCCAAAGTAAGGAGTAAAAACATCTGAAAGATACGAAGTTGCTAAGACAACCTGGGTTATTCCAGCTTTTTTCGCCATCATCAATTGATGTTCGGTAACTGGTAAACCTGCAACTGTAAGCATGGGTTTTGGAGTGTTGCGGGTCAATGGCATTAAGCGGGTACCAAAGCCACCTACCAAAAGAATTGCTACCGCCACTTTTTATGCCTTCAAACGTTGAACTGCATCTGCGATCTGAGCATCAGAGGCTGTCATCGCAATGCGAATGTGATTGGCTCCAAGTAAGCCATAGAAGCTTCCGGGTGTTGCCAGAATTCCACGCTCTGCAAGCCAGGCAACGCTGGTCCAGGCATCTTCATTACGTGTACACCACAAGTACAAACCAGAATCACTCAATTCAACTGTAAAGCCTGCAGCTGCCAGGGCTGGACGCATCGCATCTTTGCGAGCGTTATAGCGAGCGCGTTGTTCTGCAACATGAGAATCATCTGCAAGTGCAACGGTCATAGCCTTTTGAACTGGAAGAGGAACCATCATTCCTCCATGTTTTCTAATCTCACGAATTCGAGCGATAAGAGCAGAGTCTCCGACCATAAAGGCGGCCCGATACCCAGCCATCGATGAACGCTTAGACAGTGAGTGCACCGCAAGAATATTTGTGTTGTCTCCACCGGTTTGCGACAAGACCGAAACGGAGTGAGCGGTTTGATCAAACTCGAGATAGCACTCATCGGAGATCAAAACCGATTTGTTCTGACGAGACCATTGAATACAACTCTTTATCTCGTCAACGTTATGCACTCTTCCGGTTGGATTAGAGGGAGAGTTCAACCATGCTAAGTCGGCTGCTGGCCACTGCGCTGCATCGATTGCAACTGGAACAGATTCTGCACCTGCAAGGACAGCTCCTACGTGATAGGTGGGATATGCAATTTCTGGAATCAAAACTTTTGTTGACTCAAGATATGTTGGTAGCCACGCAACTAACTCTTTAGAGCCGATTATTGGCAAGACATCAAAATCGCCAGTTGCACCTAATCGCTCAACCGCCCATTTCTTTATTGCTGCACGAAGCTCTGGAGTTCCAGCGGTGACTGGGTAACTTGGAGAGTTCGATGCATCGCGCAAAGCTTTCTGAATAAACTCAGGGGTTGGATCTACAGGGGTTCCTTGTGAGAGGTCGATGATCCCTTGCGGATGTGAACGAGCCTTTTCACCGTATGGCGCTAACGCATCCCATGGAAAATCTGGGAGCTGGGCACGCAATGGTTACTCGCTCTTTGGTGGTCGCGCTGCGATTGAAGCGTGATCTGTGCCAGTTGGACCAACCTTGCTAGCGCCACCTGGGGAACCGATTTCAATAAAGAACTCTGTGTTGACCTTGCCAAACTCTTTCCACTGACCAGGAACATCATCTTCGTAGTAGATAGCTTCTACTGGGCAGACCGGCTCACATGCACCGCAATCCACACACTCATCTGGCTGGATGTAGAGCATTCGATCGCCCTCGTAAATGCAATCCACGGGACATTCTTCGATGCAGGACTTATCTTTTACATCGACGCATGGGTCTGCGATCACATAGGTCACGAGCGGCCTCCAAAGTGTGGGACAGGTTTCTAGCGGGAATTCTAATGGCAAGTATCACCACAGCGCGATATTTACCGCTAGTCGATATTTGGCGGTGGGCTTATCGTTGTCACATGCCAACAGAGCTCGAATCTCAATTCAGCGATCTCATTGGCCAACGGGTATCAATCAGGCTTCATGAAGCCCAAGGGGGTTTCCGTGACATTTTGGGGCATTTGCTTACCCCTTACTCATTGCGCAATAAGCGTGGAGAGGTAATTGAATTCTCTCATAGTGAGATTTTTGTATGGAGGAAGGTGATTGAGAAGCAATGAAGTTATA
>CAZQNP010000021.1:0-6493 GCA_964594645.1 uncultured Candidatus Planktophila sp.
TTACAAATAGTTCGCACCCTTACTGAAAATGAGTTAAAGGGAGAGTTGAAGTTGGAATCAACTGATAAAGGAACGCAAGCAAAGTTGCGCTTCCCACTTTAAATCTGGTTTTGCTGCTCCATCAAGCGAGCGCGGTTACGAGCTGCACGACGCTTAAGCGCACGACGTTCATCCTCAGATAATCCGCCCCAGACTCCAGCATCCTGACCGCTCTCAAGAGCCCATGCAAGACAAGGCTCTTTGACGATGCATCGATTACAGACCTTCTTGGCCTCTTCGATTTGAGTGAGGGCAGGACCTGTATTTCCCACCGGAAAGAAAAGCTCAGGGTCTTCATCACGGCACGCTGATTGATGACGCCAATCCATCGCATGTCTCCTTAGGGAAGTAAGACTCGGTTCAAGAGTAAGTTCTAAATACACACAGATGTGTGTGCAAGGGCTTAATTCTCTCGCGTGTGAGGGAGTTATACAAGGATGAACGAGGATGAGTTTTCAAAATAAGGGTGATCTATCTCAAGTGCCCCCGACAGGAATCGAACCTGTGCACCTGCCTCCGGAGGGCAGTGCTCTATCCCCTGAGCTACGGGGGCTCATTGGGTCAGCCTGAAGGTTATCAGCGGGTGCGAATAACTGTGCATACTGCAACAATTCACGCATGAACTCAACCGCATACTTTGCAACTGGATGTTTCTGGGGCGCAGAACGACGCTTCTGGCAGATGGATGGCGTTATTGAAACCAGTGTTGGCTATATGGGTGGAGTTCGCCCCAACCCTTCTTATGAGCAGGTGTGCACTGGAGTAACTGGGCATGCCGAGATGGTGAAGGTCGTCTTTGACCCTTCCAAGGTTTCCTATCTGCGTTTGCTTCAAGAGTTTTGGACCATGCATGATCCAACATCTCTGAATCAACAGGGTGGAGATATTGGAACCCAGTACCGCAGCGCTATCTACACAACCACGCATGAGCAGATGCAGGTTGCGCTCGCATCCTGCCAGATGTACCAAGATGCATTAATCGCCGCCGGCATGGGCACCATCTGCACAGAGATTCTTAGCGCCGAAGGTGTCGAGTACTACCCAGCCGAGGAGTACCATCAAAAGTATTTGCTAAAAAATCCTAATGGTTACGATTGTCATTCAAGCACGGGTGTTCCATACCCAGAAACGGTTGCCTAAATCATGAGCGAAAAAGAGTATCCAGTAAAGATTGATGAAGCCGAGCTTGCAAGCCGTGTAGATCCATTGTCATATGCGGTGCTTCGAAATGCTGCAACTGAAACCGCATTTACCGGTGAATACACCGACACTGAAACAATTGGCATTTACAAGTGCAAAGCCTGCAGCGCAGAATTATTTAAAAGTGAAACAAAGTTTCACTCTGGCTGCGGCTGGCCATCTTTTTACGCTCCAACTGCAAATGATGCGGTTGAACTACTAGAGGATCGATCCTTGGCTCCACGTATTCGCACCGAGGTTCGCTGCGCGGCATGTGGCTCTCACCTAGGTCATGTTTTTGAGGGCGAAGGGTATGCGGTGCCAACGGATCAGCGTTGGTGCATCAACTCAGTTGCCTTGGTTCTTGAGGAGCGCTAACTCTTACAAAGAAAAGGTTGGATACTCATCTGTAACTAGCAAGAATGCGTAACCAATCACTCGGTTCCAGTAAGCGATAGTTCCAACAACGCCTTCTGCGCAGAACTCTGGGTAGTTACCTGTAAACAAAATGCTGAACCACCCAATAAGGGTCAAGATCGCTGCATAAATCACATAGACGATTCCGACCAAGTACAAAGGCAGCGCCAGTAGCCACTTAATCAATGGCAACCAACGATTGAGCTGCTTGGCATCAACCTCTGGGAAGGTCACGCTAACGACATCATTTTCTTCAATAGATGGGTACTCATCGGTTAGCAAAAGCAAATAGGTATCTACGCGGGTTTGTAGTGACAGTAACGCCTCATTGAAAGCCAAGACATAAGTTGGATACACCTGGCGAACAACAATTGCTAAGGCTGCAGGAAGTGCGAGCAAACCTGCGTACAACCCCAAGTTGTCTTCAGAGAAGGAGGTTGGCGCAAAGGAGGCTAGAAAGATAAAGGCTGGGACCACCAGAATGATGCGGAAAAATGCGGTTAGGCGATTGCGCTCGGTAAGGGATACATCTACTTGGGTCTCAATTTGATTGCTCATGCGCCTCAATGTACTCCTGATTCATAGCTGGTATTGCCATTTGCAGCATCTTTGCCGTACTTTTGCAGTCGTTGCAGGATTTCTTGCAGAATAGTTTGCAGTTGTAGGTACTGTGGAGGTGATGAAGTGGCTGGCATCAAGGAGGTCGCTGAAGAGGCTGGCGTATCCACCGCAACCGTTTCACGCGCACTTCGCGGTCTTCATCATGTGAATCAACAGACCCGCGACAAGATCATTGCAGCGGCCCAGAAGTTGAACTATCCGCTCAATACAGAGCGACAAGGTGCGACAAGTGGTCGAACAAACTCGGTAGGAGTTGTTGCTCCCTACATTTCGCGTTGGTACTTTTCACAAGTAATCAGTGGCGCAGAACAAGCGCTGCGCGAGGCTGGCATGGATTTACTTCTGTATAACTTCAGCCAAATGAAGGGCCGTGAACGGCTCTTTCAGCACCAGCTTCTAAAGGGCCGAGTTGATGCATTAATTGTTATTTCGCTTCCTCCGACCGAAGAAGAGTTTGATTCAATGCTTTCCTTGGGTATTCCAATTGCTCTTGTAGGCATGGACCATGAAAAATGCGCCTCTATCAAAATCGATGATGTGGCAGGTGCAAGAACTGCAACACAGCACTTAGTAAATCAAGGTCACAAGAAGATTGGATTAATGTCGGGTCGCCCAGATGATCCCTTTAATTTTTCAGTGCCACAAGATCGACGCAAAGGCTTTATGCAAGTTCTTGCAGAAAATGGTTTGGAGTGGTTGCCATCTCGTGAAATCCATGGTGATTTCACCATGCACACCGCATCGCGCGCGATGGATGATTTGCTAGCCCGTCCTAATCGTCCAACAGCGATCTTTTGCGAATCTGATGAGATGGCAATCGGTGCAATGCAGGCGCTACGCCGCCATGGCTTGAAGGCTCCAGATGACATTTCAATTATCGGTTTTGATGGCCATGAAATGGCGGAGTTTTCAGAGCTAACAACGATTGAGCAGCCCGTGACATTAATGGGCGAGATGGCTGCTTGGTCAATTATGGAGAGATTGCGCAAACCTGTACTTGATCCGCCTTCGCTTGTGTTGCCAACTACTCTCGTTGTTCGTAACTCCACCCGTCGATTGTCTCCCGAAGAACAACTGCTCTGAGGTAGCCTTGTGGGCATGAGTGATCGTTTGGTTTCTGTTCCACACCTTTCAATTCTGCAAACACATCGAAGTGAAAAATGGCGCGGATTCCCGGCTGATGTGCTGCCATTACCGGTAGCTGAAATGGATTTCCCGATCGCAGCTCCGATTCGCTCCTTACTTACCGAAATGGTTGCAACATCAGATCTCGGATATTTGGGGTCAATTCCAGAGTTAGGCCTTGGATTCAAGAAGTTTGCCCAAGAGCGCTGGAACTGGTCAGTAGATGAATCTCAAGTTCGAGTTGCAACAGATGTTGGTGTTGCAGTTGTTGAGATTCTGCGTGTTTTCACCAATCCTGGCGATGCGATTCTTATCAACTCTCCGGTTTATCACAATTTCTATAACTGGATAAATGAGACCAAGCTCAACAAAGTTGATGTTCCACTTGAGCGCACTGGCGATGAAAACGCTAACCCTTGGGAGATTAATTGGGAGGGTATAGAAAAAGCATATGCCTCGGGGATTAAGGTCCATCTGCTGTGCAGCCCTCACAACCCGCTCGGAAGAATTTACACAAAAGAGGAGCTCACCAAATTTGTAGACCTAGCCAATAAACACAATGTGTTAATCATTAGCAATGAACTACATGCGCCGTTAACCTACAAAGGAAAATCCTTCACCCCAATTTTGTCGTTAGGCGAAGAGGCTCGAAAGGTGAGCATTGTTGTTACTGCAGCTTCAAAAGGCTGGAATATTGCAGGGCTCAAGTGCGCCATCATTGTGACTCAGAATTCAACTCTCTTTGCTCGTCTTGGTGAAATGCCCTTAGCGGTGCACTACAGATCCTCTTTGTTGGGCGCTTTTGCAACCGCTACAGCATTTGCTGACTGTGGAGAATGGTTAGATGATGTTGTGTCTCAATTAGATGAGAATCGACATCTGATAAAAAATCTATTAGCTGCCAAACTTCCAAGCGTTAGATACCACCTACCTGACAATGGATACTTGGCTTGGCTAGATCTAGAAGCCTTGCAGCTAGGTGAAGATCCTTCAAAGGTGCTACTAGAAAAGGGCCGCGTGGCATTTAATGCAGGCCACACCTTTGGTCCCCAATGTTCTCAATATGTACGCCTGAATTTTGCGACAAGCCCTGAAATTGTTACTGAGGCAATTGAACGTATTGCACGGACTATCTAAATGTCTTCTAAATATGATGTTGTCATCATTGGCGGGGGACACAATGGCTTGGTCGCTGCAACATACCTAGCCCGAGCGGGAAAAACGGTAAAGATCCTTGAAGCCAACCCCGAAATAGGTGGTGCTTCACAAAGTGTTCGATCCTTTCCCGAATATGATGCAAATCTTTCGCGCTACTCGTATCTGATCGCACTCTTGCCAGACAGGATCATCAATGAGCTTGGGTTATCTTTCGAATGTATTTCGCGAGAGGTTTCTAGCTATACCCCTTACGGAGAGAATCAAGGTCTTTACGTCTCAAGGTTGTGGGATCAAGCCACGGAAGACTCATTCAAGGAAATCGACCCTTCGGGTAAAGAGGGTAAGGCGTGGCAGGATTTTTACACCGAGGTCGCACAGTTTGCTGAACGCATCGCACCAACACTACTTGAGCCGTTAAAGACTCGTTCAGAGTTACGCAAGCAGATCGATTTAGATCTCATCTGGCAGTACCTAGTTGAAGAGCCAATCGGAAAGGTAATTACGCAACGCTTTAGCAATGATGTTGTACGTGGTGTAGTCCTAACTGATGCATTAATCGGAACCTTTGCATCAGCCTTTGATATTCAAGCAAATATCTGCTTTTTGTACCATCTCATTGGAAATGGAACAGGAGAGTGGAAGGTCCCCAAGGGTGGAATGGGTGCACTTGTAAATGAGTTGTTGCGAGTTGCAACAGAAAGCGGTGTAGAGATCTCGCTGAACTCAAAGGCAATCAAAGTTGAATCCTCATCAACAGGAGTAAATGTCCAACTTGAAAACGGTGAGCTTGTATCAGCCGAATACCTTCTTTCAAATGCTGCACCACAGGTTTTGGCCAAGCTACGAGGAACATCTGCTCCTAAGAGCCTTGATGGCTCACAAATGAAGATCAATATTTTGTTAAAGCGATTGCCAAAGCTCAAATCAGGTATTGATCCACGCCTTGCTTTTGCCGGAACCTTTCATGCAAATGAAAGCTTTACGCAGTTTGAATCAGTGTATGAAGCTGCTCGCAACGGTGTGATGCCAGAAAAGATGCCGATCGAGATGTACTGCCACACCTTGACCGACCCATCAATTTTGGGGCAAGAGTTACAAGATGCTGGTTATCAAACCCTGACCTTGTTTGGTTTACACACTCCGGCTTCGCTATTTGATGGTAATAACGATGCAGCTCGCGATGCTGCTCTCAAATCTGCGCTGGCGTCTTTAAATGATTACTTAGCTGAACCGATTGAAGATGTGATCGCAGCTATCGAGGTCAAAACACCGCTTGATATTGAGGAAGCGATATCTCTTCCACGAGGAAACATCTTCCATAAGGATCTATCGATGCCATTTCGTGAGGATGGAACAGAACAATCGTGGGGTGTTGAGACCGATGACCCGCGTATCTTTTTGTGCGGAGCAGGCGCTGTTCGTGGCGGGGGAGTAAGTGGGATTCCTGGCCATAATGCTGCCATGGCAATCCTTTCTAACAATTAATGCCATTTAACAATTAAGATTGCGCCATGAGTCTTCATCCTGAAACATCGGCAATTACAGCAGGACGTCCTGAAGTAGCACCTGATGCTTCATTGAATCCTCCAATTGTTTTCTCCTCTACCTATCACGCTGGTGGTCCAGTTGGATATGGACGTTACGGAAATGAAAGCTGGAGCGCGCTTGAAGCTGCGATCTCAGAGCTAGAGGGTGGACAAACCCTTTCATTCTCATCTGGCATGGCTGCGATCAGCGCGGTCTTTTCAATTCTGCCAATAGGCGCACCAGTTGTTGCGTCTAATCAGGGTTACAGCGGAACTATGGGTCTGCTCAATCAACTTCATACATCTGGCCGGCTGGAAGTTCGTTTTGTAGATATTACAAAGACTGAAGAGGTAATTGCTGCACTAAAGGGTGCTGCCTTGTTATGGCTTGAGTCTCCAACAAATCCATGTCTAGATGTTGCAGATCT
>CAZQNP010000021.1:6593-8800 GCA_964594645.1 uncultured Candidatus Planktophila sp.
TTGATGGAAGCGCAGAGCAGGCAGAGAAGGTCTGTGAATCCTCACGTTTGATCGCACATGCAACAAGCCTCGGCGGCGTTGAATCACTATGGGAGCGCAGACGTCGTTGGGCGCTAGAAAGTCCATCGGTACCTGAACAATTGATTAGATTGTCAGTTGGGTGCGAGCATGTTGAGGATCTTTGGCAGGATATCGAGCAGGCGCTGGCCTCTTTATAGAGATTTTCTCAGCATTAGCGAGTATTTTTATCCTATGTTCAAAGCCGTCCGACGCGCCTTCGCAGCATTAACTGTGACCGTTCTTGCCTTTCAGGCGGTTGCCTCATTTTTGTCATGGGTAGAACATCAAGATGAATCAGTTGCCGATACTTGGGTCGATGAAGATGAGTTTGAAGATGCCTGAGGTTCAATACATTCCAGGCACCTGCAACATAGGTAAGGGCGAGGTTCGCAAGCGTCAGCTAGTTGCAGTTATTGGTCTACTTTTCTCTATCTCAACCTTGCTCACCTTTAATACCGTTGATGCTCCAGCTGTGATTCGTCTAGGAATTTTCTTTCCTTTGTTTGTGGCAGCTATTGGCTTTGTTCAATCTCGTTCAAAGTTTTGCCTAGCTTATGGATTTGCTGGAACCTTCAATATGGGCAAGATGGGAGATATCAAGCGTGTTGCCAGCAAGGAGGACAGAGCAGCTGATCGTAAGACTGCGCTAGTGATCCTAGGAAAATCTTTTATTCTTGCAGCCCTAGCGACGGCGGTGGTCTTAGTACTACCCTTTTAGTATGAAGATACAAATTCATACACGGCACGCAGATTTAGCAGAAGATTTCAAAGATATTGCAATTGAAAAACTCAACAGCATGGAGCGATTTAGCGTAACAATTGATCGCGTTGAGGTTGAAGTGCTTCATGAAGCAAATCCCCATCAGGGAAAACATAAACACAAAGTGGTTTTAACTTCACATGGTTCGGGACCATTGATTAGAGCTGAAGCTGCAGAGTTCAATGATCTTGCAGCCTTCGATACCGCCATTAAAGCTTTTGCACTACAGATCAGAAAAATCCACGAGAGATCAAAGGATTACGACCGCCAAACCCTACGAAAAATGAAATCTGAGATCTAAACGATCTCGCTTCCATCCTTTCGTGTAGCGGTAAGACTTGCCACTGCCGTAACAGTTAATGCCGCAACGATTACGAAGAGGCTAACCTCAATTGGAACATGAGGCAGCTCGATGCCACCAAAATCATGGATTCCAACACCATGAAAAGCCTCAATAAACATCTTGAAGCCGATGAAGGCTAGGATGAATGAAAGCCCCTTGGATAGGAATACCAAGCGCTGCAACAAGCCTTGCAATAAGAAGTACAACTGACGCAGACCCATAAGAGCAAAGATGTTGGCGCAAACTACGATGTATGGATCACGAGTGATTCCAAAGATTGCCGGAATTGAATCTAAAGCAAAGACTAAATCGGTAAAGCCGAGTGAAACCAGTGCGATGAAAAAGGTGGTTGCACCCTTGGAGCGCATGAAGGTGATAACCCGATCCTCTTTCCACTCTTCCTCGCCTTTATCTTCAACTAGTAGGCGATAAGCGGTAAACACCAGGAATGCTCCAAAGATAAAGAAGGCTCCAGAGAATTTTTCAATGATCGCGCTACCTGCAGCGATAAATCCACCACGCAGTAACAAGGCGATGATGATTCCTAATAGCAGAACTAGTTGTTGCTTGGTCCTATCCACTTTCAATCTGCTCAGGATTATGACAAAAACGAAGATGTTATCTACCGACAAGGCATACTCAGTTAACCAGCCTGCAAAAAACTCTTTTTGTGCATTTGGATCTGATGTCCAGCCCGGCAGCATGATTCCAAAAACAATCGCAGCGGCTACATAGATGAAGGTCCAGATTCCAGCCTCAGTCATTGTTGTCTCTTTGTTGCGACGAACGATCGCAAGAATTAAGTCAAAGAGAATTACAAGAGAGAGAATTCCAATAGTCAATAGCCATGTAGTCGTAGATTCCATGGCGCTATTGTGTCACTTAGTGATGCACCCATACCGTTGAAATAGCCGGAATGATCATCTTTCCATCACGTGCATCAACAGTTCCTGCGCTCACAATCAAAAGTTTTCCGCTTAATTCAACCTCAACTGGTGAATCTGACAGATTCATATAGATCGAAATGTCGCCGCGTCGCACACC
>CAZQNP010000021.1:8900-13481 GCA_964594645.1 uncultured Candidatus Planktophila sp.
CCAGCAAAGACATAGCAAGAGCCAGGTAATGCCAAAACAAAGAGCGCAAGTGCACGTGATTGAACTTCTCCAATACGTGAAGCAACACGTGGAGAGTCATGGTTGCTCAGTGCCCATGTAGGAAGCGCACCGACAGAGTCCATTAAATCAATAGAACGGGTTACAACCTCATATAGAAAATCTGCTTTAAATGGCGCATCCAATAAATCAAAGTTGAAGACCTGATGTAGCTCATCACTTCGTACATATCGGGTTGCATTAACTGGTGGATGTACCCACGCCTCGGCTACGGCCATGATTTCGCGACCTTGGTATGAGTCAAAGATTTTGCGCCACTTGCGATAGATCTCATGAACGCCTTGTCGGTCAAAGTAAGGAACTGTCGGAAGTAGTGCGTAGCGAATCTCAGGATCCATGGAAACATCTAGTCGTAGTGCATCGCTAATTCCCTGAGGGTCAGGGTGGTTAGTTAAAAGATTCTCTTTCACTAATCCATGTGCAACATCGATACGGAAGCCATCTACTCCAAGATCTAACCAAAAACGTAAGGTAACCTCATAATCACTAGCCACCTCAGGATTTTCCCAATTGAGATCAGGTTGCGATGAATCAAAGAGATGAAGGTAGTACTGGCCATCTTCTACTTGTGTCCAGGATGGTCCACCAAAAAGTGAGATCCAGTTATTTGGGGGAGTTCCATCTTCATTAGCATCATAAAAGTGAAAGCGAGCTCGCTCGGGCGAACCGCGTCCAGCCTTTAACGCCTGCTGAAACCACACATGCTGATCTGAGAAATGGTTTGGCACGACATCAACAAGAACCTTCATACCCAATGAGTGCGCGACATCAATCAATCTTTTTGCATCAGCCAAATCACCAAAACGTGGATCAACATCGCGCGGATCGGCAACGTCATAGCCACCATCTTTATTTGGCGAGGTGTAGAAAGGGCTCAACCAGATCGCATCCACTCCGAGTTCCTGCACATATTGCAGTTTTGAGGTGATTCCCTGAAGATCACCCTCACCATCACCATTGCTGTCAAAAAATGACCGTGGGTAGATCTGGTAAATAGTGGCTTCTTTCCACCACGGCGAGGATTGCATGGTGAAAGGCTACGGATTAGACATCGCCTAAACAATGTAAAAAGGATGTAACTCACCCTCGTATGTTTCTCTTTTATAACGTTTATTCATACCATTACACTTTAAGCATGGAAATCCTTTACTCAGTCTTACTTTTCTTAATCTTGCTCGGAGCCCTTTACTGCATTCGCTCCTTGAGGGCGCTGCATGTAAAAGTTAATAAGAAGAGTGAGCAGATCTCCCGAGAGATTCATAAGGCATCTGTTGAGAATAAGAAACTCTCCATGATTGCTTACCGACAGACAGAGGCCTTTATCCAGTTGAGTAATCTGCTCCAGTTTAAGGCGCCAATTCCAGCAACACGTAGCTGGGCCGCTTCCCCTGATTTGCTCCTACTTATCTCTGAAACAGTAAAGAGAACTAAGCCTTCATTGGTTGTAGAACTTGGTTCCGGTGTTTCAACGTTAGTAACCGCAAAATCTGGTGCTCGCAAAGTTGTCAGTATCGATAACTCTGAAGAGTTTGGTGGAAAAACCCGCGAGCTACTTAAGGAACACAAAGTGCGTGGAGTTGAGATTCGAATCGCACCATTGCGCCCATACGCAAATGGCTCTGATTGGTATGACATCTCGACAATCAAGGATTTAAAGAAGATTGATTTACTGATTGTTGATGGCCCACCAGGATCCAAAAACCCAGAAGCTAGATATCCAGCCTTTAAAGAGTTCAAAGATAAGCTGTCTGCAAAGGCGGTAATCATTATTGATGATGTAAACCGTGACGGTGAAAGAAAGTTGGCAGAGGATTTTGCAAAATCACTACCAAACCACACCTTAACCATCTTGGATCATGAAAAAGGAACAGCGGTTATTTCACCTCGCTAAGTAGATGCCAATAACCCGTGAAGAGGCTTTCCAAGAGGCTGCCTCGAAGATTCTAGATACATCGACCTTTGTTCGCGCCGTTTTATCAGGTAGACGCAGAAACATGAGCGTTGATTTTGAAAGAATCGACATTCGTCCTGTAGAGATTAAAGGTGTTTTTCATCTTCAATTAATGCAAAGCGACGGGCGTGCAACAACAGCGAAGAACCTGTTGCCATCAGCGATTGAGGTTGATCAGCTACTCAATAGCGGTTACGCAAACATCACAGTAGAAAGCACTTATGAGGCTTACTCCATAAGAATTACCAAGAGCGGAGATGCCCAGGTTCACACAGAAAAGCGTGCCTTGGAGCAAAACCTTGCTCATGACAAGAAAAAGGATCGCTTACTCGATGCGGGTGATCCCTTTTTGCGAGAAGTCGGAATCGCTGATGCCAAGGGAATAATCAAGCCTTCTCGTCAAGATAAGTACAAGCAGGTTGAAGAGTTCTTACGTCTGTTGTCACCTGCACTAAACGCGGCGATAGATGCAGGACAGATTCATAAGCCAACGCCTCAAAACCCTCTTCGCATTACTGATCTTGGTTGTGGCCATGCCTACCTGACCTTTGCTGCGCATCAATTCTTGATGAACTCTGGAATACCTGTACTTGTAACGGGTATAGATGTGCGCCCAGATTCAAGAGATCGCAACAATGCCATTGCAGAAAAACTCGGTATCACTTCAACAATCTCCTTCAAGGCAGAAGAGATTTCAAAGACAACAGCTGATTCAGCAGATATCGCAATAGCCTTGCATGCCTGCGACACAGCAACTGATGATGCAATTGCTTGGGCGGTTAATGGCGGAGCCAAACTTCTGCTGATTGCTCCATGCTGTCATCACGATATTCAAAAGCAGATCGATGCCGCCCCAGAGCCATGGGGAGCGCTCACAAAGTTTGGATTAATGAAGGAACGTCTAGGTGATCTCTTAACTGATTCATTTAGAGCTCAGCTGCTGCGACTCGTCGGATACCGTGTTGAAGTAATTGAATTTGTAGGGGGAGAGCACACTCCACGAAATTTGATGATTCGCGCGGTCAAGACAGATGCAAAGCCCGAACAGTTAGATATCGATAGATACCTTGAAATCACCGCTCAGTGGGGTGTAAAGCCTGTGCTAGAGCAGAAACTTTCAACTCTTAACATCCGTTAGACTTAAGGCATGTCTAAAGTCCTCGCATCCCTTCCAGTTGGTGAAAAGGTAGGAATCGCCTTTTCTGGCGGTCTCGATACATCGGTAGCGGTTGCCTGGATGCGCGATAAGGGTGCTGTTCCATGCACCTACACCGCAGATCTTGGCCAATACGACGAGCCAGATATTGACTCTGTACCAGGGCGCGCAAAAGAGTACGGCGCAGAAATCTCACGCCTGGTTGATTGCAAAAACGCTTTAGTTGAAGAAGGTCTTGCAGCCATTGCATGTGGAGCTTTCCATATTCGCTCAGGCGGAAAGCAGTACTTCAACACAACCCCACTTGGCCGCGCAGTTACCGGAACCATGTTGGTTCGCGCAATGCATTCTGACTCAGTTGAAATCTGGGGCGATGGCTCAACTTACAAGGGCAATGACATCGAACGTTTTTACCGTTACGGTCTATTGGCAAATCCAAACTTAAGAATTTACAAGCCATGGCTTGATCAGGATTTCGTCACCGAACTTGGTGGACGTAAAGAGATGTCTGAGTGGCTAGTTGCACACGGTCTTCCATACCGCGATAGCACCGAAAAGGCGTACTCAACAGATGCAAACATTCTGGGTGCTACTCATGAAGCAAAGAGTCTTGAGAACCTAGATACATCTGTTGAACTAGTTCAACCAATTATGGGAGTTCGCTTCTGGGATCCAGCGGTAAAGATTGATACTGAGGATGTAAAGATCACCTTTAATCAGGGTCGCCCAGTATCAATCAATGGCAAATCATTTGATGATGTTGTTGAGTTAATGAAGGAAGCCAATGCTGTTGGCGGTCGCCATGGTCTTGGAATGGCTGATCAAATTGAAAACAGAATTATTGAAGCTAAGAGTCGTGGAATTTATGAGGCTCCAGGAATGGCGCTTTTGTTTATCGCCTATGAGCGTCTGATCAGCGCAATTCACAATGAGGACACAATCGCGAATTACCATGCAGAGGGTCGACGCCTTGGTCGTTTGTTATACGAAGGTCGCTGGTTTGATCCGCAAGCATTGATGCTTCGCGAATCATTGATGCGCTGGGTTGCATCTGCAGTCACTGGCGAGGTAACTATCCGCATGCGTCGCGGTGATGATTACTCAATCATTAATACAACTGGGCCTGGCCTTAGCTACCACCCTGAAAAGCTTTCAATGGAGCGCACAGAAAACGCTGCATTTGGCCCAGTAGATCGCATTGGCCAGCTAACAATGCGCAACCTTGATATTGCCGATACCCGTGCCAAGTTAGAGCTTTATCGCTCTCAGGGCCAGATCGGTGATGGCGAGTTTAAATTAATCGGCGAGATCGAATAACGAGGAGAATCATGCCAAAGAAGACGGTACTAAAGATATTTGCGGTGCTTGCCGTATTAGCAATTGGATTTGCATCAAT
>CAZQNP010000021.1:13581-19374 GCA_964594645.1 uncultured Candidatus Planktophila sp.
CGGTACTAAAGATATTTGCGGTGCTTGCCGTATTAGCAATTGGATTTGCATCAATCACAACACTCGGAGGAGATGACACAGTGTCAGAATCAGCAGCAGGACTTCCAGTTGTTACTGGTAACGCAGGTGAAGCACCAACAATCACACCTCCAACAGGTGCAGCTCCAGCAACCTTGCAAACACAGGACATCATCGTTGGAACTGGAACTGAAGTTCAGCCAACTTCTACATTGACAGTTCATTACACATTGATGACATGGTCAAATGGTGCATTAGTTGAATCTTCTTGGAATGGCGGACAGCCAGCAACATTCCCATTGTCTGGCGTGATTGCTGGATGGCAGGAAGGTTTGCCAGGAGCAAAGGTTGGCGGACGTCGCCTCTTGGTTATCCCTGCAGATAAGGGATACGGTCCAAATGGATCCGGACCAATCGGACCAAATGAGACCTTGATCTTCGTTGTAGACATCATCGCAGTCTCATAAGTTGATTAGCAAAAACCCCATCAACCAATTGGTTGGTGGGGTTTTTCTTTTTCTAAAGATACCCTGCGTTTACCCTGCGTTTACCCAGTAGTGGGTAGCCTCATCTCATGAAAAAGCTCCTCGCCGAGTACCTAGGCACCGCCCTTTTAGTTGCAATCGTTGTTGGCTCCGGAATCATGGCCACCGACTTAACCAAGGATGTTGGTCTACAACTGCTGATCAATACAATCGCGACAGTATTTGGATTAGCTGTCTTGATTCTGATCCTTGCTCCAATAAGTGGAGCGCACTTTAATCCGGTGGTAACACTTGTTGATTTAATTCAGGGTAAAAGCTCTGTACTTCAATTTATTCAATATATACTCGCTCAAGTTTTGGGTGCGATTTCTGGAGCCTTGCTTGCTAATGCGATGTTTGACCACGCAATTGTCGAAACAGCCACAAAACTTCGCTCCGGAAGCAACCTGTTCCTGGCCGAGATTGTTGCTACAGCGGGTTTGATTCTGGTTATTAACCTTCTGGTTTCCCAAAAGAACTTAGCCGTTATTCCAGCAGCTGTCGCTGCCTGGATTGGAAGTGCCTACTTCTTTACAAGCTCTACTTCATTCGCAAACCCTGCCGTGACAATCGGCAGAACCTTTAGTGATTCATTTGCAGGTATTGCACCAGGTAGCGCACCTGCCTTTATTTCTGCCCAAATTCTTGGAGCCTTAATCGGCCTAGGACTAGTGAAAGTGCTGACACATGACAAATAAGCCAACAGTTCTCTTTGTGTGCGTTCATAACGCAGGCCGTTCTCAAATGGCAGCCGGTTTCATGCGCGAGCTCGGGCAAGGTCGGGTAGAGGTACTTTCTGCCGGAAGCGCACCCAAGGATTCGATCAATCCAATAGCGGTAGAAGCAATGGCTGAAGTTGGAATTGATATTGCGAACAACACCCCAAAGGTTCTAACAAATGAAGCTGTTGAAGAATCTGATGCGGTGATCACAATGGGTTGCGGCGATGTTTGTCCGTTTTATCCAGGAAAGCGTTATGAGGACTGGGTTTTAGATGATCCTGCTGGGCAAGGCATTGAATCAGTTCGAGTTATTCGCGATGAGATAAAAGGCCGTGTTGAAAATCTTCTCGCAGAGCTAATTGGCTGAGAAGTTTTCAGTTTATTCACCGAAACTTAACCGAATTAGATTCAGAAATCGAATACGCTTCACAGCAACCATTAAGCACATTGACAGGAGTTGGAATGAGCGAAATTTCACATCTTGAGGGGTTTACAGTTCTAGATGATGTCCGGGGCCAACTCATCAGGATCGCAGAGAAGCTCCAGATGTTGTACAAGGGTAAACTTTCACTTGAAACAGTTGAAAAATATGTCTTCGAATCATACGAGTTGTTGGACGCCAAAAGTGAAGTAAAGGTCTATTTATTGCCATTAGCTGAGAGATTTTCCCGAGATCGCCTTAATGCATTGTTGAAGAGCGAGAAGATTGATCTGTCAGGTGCCCTCGATGTCCTCTTTGTTTGTGTTCATAACTCGGGCCGTTCACAAATGGCAGCTGGTTTTATGTCAAAACTTGGAGGCGAAAAGGTAGTAGTTCGCTCTGCAGGCTCTGCACCCAAGGAGAGCATTTCATTGACTGTAATTGAAGCAATGGCAGAGGTTGGAATTGATATCTCCCAGGAATATCCGAAACCGCTTACTGATGAAGTCGTCAGGGCCTCCGATGCGGTGATCACTATGGGTTGCGGAGATGCTTGCCCGATTTACCCTGGAAAGCGTTACGAGGACTGGGTGCTAGATGATCCTGCAGGGCAAGGTATTGAATCTGTTCGCGTTATTCGCGATGAAATTAAGGGTCGCGTAGAAGCTCTTCTTGCCGAACTACTTGGCTAGAACCGCCGCTGCAATCTTTAGATCCTTTTCAAAGACCATTAACTGAGGTCCATCTAAGGTTTGGGTTAACGTGGCCTTGATATTTGCATCGGTTAACTTCTGCAAATTCATCTGAGCTTCAATGTAGTTACTAGGTGTCTCCAAGGGTTTGAGCAAACCATATTGATCTTTCTTGCCCGCCTTGATCGGGGTAATGATCATTTTTCCGTTAGAAGAAAATCCCCACTTAAGAACGAGAATCAAGAGCGCTAAAGCTGCAAATCCGCCGAAGGACTGAATAAAGAGTCCGTTATTGATTCCACCAAGCATGATGAAAGTCTAGTAGAACTTGATGAGTTCCTTCATAAATGCGATCTCTTTTTCTTGCGCTGCAATGATAGAAGCTGCCAAGGCAGCAACCTCTATGTTGGTTGACCCCACTACCTTTTGTGCCATTTTGATCGCACCTTCGTGATGCAGAATCATGCCTTCAAGAAAGAGGCGATCAAAGGCTGCTCCTTCTGTATCTCGAAGCTCCTGGATCTGCTCATCACTTAACATGCCATCCATCGTGTGACCCATATGCGTAGAAGGACGAACTCCCTCCCAACTACCCATTTGTTCTATTTCAGGTGCCTGCGCTGCTTTGATATCTCTTGCCAACGCAAGGATCTCATCGCTAGTTGAGTTTGTTAGTGCAATATCTGACATCAAAACCGCTTGTTCATGATGAGGAATCATCTCTTCTGCAAATTTAAGGTCCTCCACACTAAACAGCGGAGTTGCCTTAGGGGTTGATGCACAGGCTGAAAGTAGAACGGCGCAAACTAGGAGTAGTAGAAGCTTCTTCATTTCATGACCCTATCTTTGGATCAACCAATAGTTGCTACGCCACGGCTAACTTTGATCGGTACTCGTGCAAGCCCTGTTGTGGCAGGCCCCAGTACTAAATCGCCATCTGGCTCAAACTCTGAATTATGTGCACTGCACACCCATCCGCTCTCAGTTTTCGAGACTGTGATTCCCTGATGGGGGCAACGAAGGTTAAAGGCCGTGTACTTATTTGTTCCAACTCGTGCAATTCCGATTGGTACGCCTTTAATAGAACCAATCCGCATCGCACCCCCGATTGCTGATAGTGCCGGCAAGTTCTTTAGCGTTACCGAAAGTTTGCCGCCCGGAAGTCTCTTCACCGCCGCATTTGCAGCAGCAGGGACCTCACTTCCCGCTAATGCGACAACTGCACATGCACCTGCAAAGAGAGAACGACGCGAGATTGGTTCCATCTGTGATCCTTACTTCAATTTGGTGTAAAGAGAGACATCAGCGGTTCCAAAAGCCAAACCATCTGGCAGTGAACCTGCTGGCAAACCTAGAACAGTTGCAATTGTTGCAGCCACTCCAGGAGCAAGTACCAAGGTGGTACCTGTGTATGCGGTTGTGCGCATCTTTGCTTTTCTATCATTTTTAATCTTTGGCTTGGCGGTTGATGCATTTGTAATTGTCAGTACATCTACCGAAGCATTGTCTGCCTGAGGAATTGTGGCTGAGACCACGCCCTTGGCTAGATTGATCACGGGATTGCGCAGTGTGAGTTGCTGATTGTTGGCGGTGTTGAAGAAAACAATATTGCTACCAACATGTTGGACGCCGGCCTTGTTGGCTGTTACCGGAATGTGGAATACATACTGGCTAGTCGCAGAGCTCAAGGAATCACCAATAACTCCAGCTGTTGCACCGCCCTGGACATAAAGAATTACACCAGCTGCTTCAAGAGTTGAGGCAACTCCGGCAGCGGTTTTGATGTGGGTCATGCTCTGACCAGGCTTTGCAGCATCAGCAATTGCTGGTGTCACATTTGAAGCAAAAAACAAAGCGATAAGTGTTGATGTAAGAATTGAACGTAAACGCATGCTTACTCTCCTCTATTAGGTATGAGCAACGGTAAAGGGGTGGGGTACCTGCTGCAACCTGAACTTACGCTCAAATCAGTGTGAAAAGAGATTCACAGCCTTATCTCAGTTCACCATGAGCGTGGGTGCGTGGCCCAATTGAATGGCTACCTACGGCCAAAGATCTTTCTTACCAAGTATTGAACTCGAACAATTAGCTTGGACTTAAATGAGACTTTGGAGTCTCCTGTAACGATTGTTCTCTCGATAAATGGGCGAGTGCTCTTTGCTACTTTATGAAAATTTTCAATACTAATTTCATCAGCTAACGATTCAGATTTTGTGTAGCTATTGAACTCTGAAATCTCTGTGCCACCGCAATAAACACACTTACTACTTTTTGATGAAACCCTCTTTTGACACTGGGGGTTGAGACAAAGGGCCATGGATGTAATCTAAATCCAATTACCTTCACTTGCGACTCAAAAAACCTTAATCTAGCCTGAGGATAAGGGCAAGGCCTAACATTAACTATTGAACAGCTTTAACTATCTGCTCACTGAGCCACCTTCGAAGATTGTATGCATCATCAACCATAAATCCATGCCCAAAGAATCCATGGATCATTCCTGGATACTCCTTAAGCGTGACAGGCACACCAGCTTTTTCTAGCGCAGCTGCATAGTTAGCGCCATCATCGCGCAAGACATCGTGCTCTGCTAAACCAATAATCGCAGGAGCAACATCCTTGAAAGAGGTCGCTCGTGCAGGAACTGCATATTTATTGTTCAAGTGCGCATCAGGCACATAAGCACCCCAACACCACTGCATACCTACACTTTCTAAACCAAAGCCAGTTTCATGTTCCAAATATGATTTTGCTTGGAAGTTAGTATCAAGGCATGGGTAGATGAGCATTTGGTAGGCCAATTTCACATCACCGGTATCGGCAGCTTTTAGTGCAACCGCGGCGGCCAAGTTGCCTCCAGCACTATCGCCACCAACACCAATCTTTGTTGGATCAATTCCAAAACGAGCAGCATTTTTTGCAACCCATAGCAATCCTGCATAACAATCATCAAAAGGTGTTGGGAATGGATGCTCCGGCGCCTTTTGGTAGTTAATACCAATTACGACAAAGCCAGTCTCTGCTGCGATGTTAGACATCTGTGGTGCATAACGAAGCGTCCAGCTAAACACCCAGCCTCCGCCATGAAAGTAAACAAGTGCTGGAGCATTTGGCTTTACATTTTTCGGGCGGAAAATCACCGCATGTAGATCTGCAGTAGGAGAGGTGAAGTATGTGTGTTCGGTGTCCACATCATTTGAAACCGGACCTGCATACCTTATGTAATCAGCGGTATCTGCTCTGCGCTCTTCTAAGCTCGCATCTGCCGGCATTGGATTATTTGCCGCAACGTATTGGAGATAAGCCTTGGTCTGTGGATGCATAGTCATGCATATAAGGGTATTCCAGGGTTAATGCTTATGGGCTTTTGATGCGAAGCTCGGGCTTACTTTCGTAAGTGGGTGGTGAGGGACTCG
>CAZQNP010000022.1:0-12891 GCA_964594645.1 uncultured Candidatus Planktophila sp.
CGGAGCTTGTTAGATCTGATGCTCCGGTAATGACTCGAATCGATGCCAAAACAAAAACCAGCATTACTGCGTAGCGCAGAAGTTTCATGGCTTTCATGCCTGCACCACCTTTGCTAGCTCTTTACTTTGCAGAGTTAATTTGAAGCGTCTTACAACCTCGTAAGCGATAACAGCGCTGAGAAGAATCGAGCCCTGCATAATCACATAAGTTTCAGGTGCGATGTCAATTAGCTCTAGCGCCCTAGAGCTAACTTCGAGGAATCCAAATAGCAAAGCGCTAAATGCCATTCCTCCAGCAGAGTTACGTCCAAGCAAAGCAACGGCGATCGCAGAGAATCCAATACCTGCTCGGAAGCCAAGGTTGTATGTATGGGTTTGTCCAAGAACTTCAGGAAGACCTGCAAGTCCTGCGATTGCACCTGAAATTACAAGTGCCAAGAAGGTCATCTTCTTGGAGTTAACACCGCTGACCCGTGCTGCGATCGGATTCATTCCAGAGGCACGAAGTTCAAAACCAAAGCGGGTGCGGTTAACAACAAACCAAAAGATCAGGCCAAGGGCCACCGCGACAAAGAACATTCCATACACGCCGCCACCTGGTTGATCTTCAATACCAACCTTGCGTAACAACGGCATGAGATCTGGAATCTGTGCAGAAGCGGGCAGCTCCTTTGTTTGCAGGTTATTTGAGCCTTCTTCGACTACAGCAAAGTGCCTTGAAAGGAGGTAAGCAGATAAACCACCAGCCAATGCATTGAGCATGATTGTCGAGATAACCTCATTTACCCCACGCTTAACCTTGAGGTAAGCGGCAATGGCAGCCCATAAACCACCAAAGGTCATAGCAATAATGAATACAACTGCAACATGGAGAACTGGAGGAAGAACAAACATCGCACCGATGTAGCAGCTAAAGAGCGCGCCGAGTCGAAGTTGTCCTTCTACACCGATATTAAAGAGACCTGCTCTAAAGGTGACCGCGATCGCAATCGCTGCAATGTAATAAGGAGTTGCAGTGTTAACGATTTCCATTAAGGAGCCGGTCTCAGTGCCGTAATCCCACATTGTTTTAAAGGCTTCAAAGGGAGACTTCTTGCTTGCGATAACAGCAAGGCTTGAAATAAGAATTGAGAAAACCGCAGCAGCTAAAGGCGCAGCAATTGCAAGACCGATCTTGCTGGGAGTTAGCTTTCTGGTAAGTGAGTTACTCATGCTGCACCTGTCATCGCAGAACCTAGTTGCTCTGGGGTAGTTTTTGCAGGATCAAGCTCTGCAGTAATGGTGCCGCGCAACATCACCAGCAATCGATCTGACATTCCAATCAACTCCTCGAGATCTGCCGAAATCAGCACAATCGCCATTCCCTTTTCACGTGCCTTACGAAGCACATCCCAAATCGCACCTTGCGCGCCAACATCAACACCACGCGTTGGATGAGATGCAACCAATAGATCTGGTGCTTTACTCATTTCGCGACCGACAATGAACTTCTGCTGATTTCCACCAGAAAGCGCTGCAGCTAAGGTATCTGGACCAGGTGCGCGAACATCGAACTCCTGCATGATTGTGCGGGTGCTATCGATGGTTGCTTTCTTATCAATTACAAAGCCGCGCATTACAGGCTTGCTGCGTTGGTGACCAAGAATTCTGTTCTCCCATAATGGTGAGGTCATCATCAATGCTTGGCGTTGACGATCCTCTGGAATCAAACCGATTCCTAAATCATGGCGCTCTGCAACACTTAACTCTTCGATGGCAGAACCATGGAACTCAATGGATCCTGTGTAATCACGAAGACCCATGATCGCCTCTACTAGCTCTGCCTGGCCATTTCCTTCAACGCCAGCAATTCCAATAACCTCGCCAGCATGAAGGTTGAATGAAACATGTGAAATCAAATCGCGGCTTCCGGTTGCGGTTGGGATAGAAACATCCTTTAACGCCAATGTAATCTCATCGCGACGGGTATGTCCAAGAGTTGAAGGCTGAGGAAGCTCGCTACCTACCATTAGCTCTGCCAATTGGCGAGCTGTTACATCCTTAGATTTAACTTCAGCAACTGTTGCACCCTGACGGACAACTGTTACCTCATCGGCAACGCGTAGAACCTCATCAAGTTTGTGAGAGATAAAGATGACCGCCATGCCTTGGGCACGCAATCCTTCGAGTGCTTGGAAAAGATCATCTACCTCTTGTGGAACTAACACAGCTGTTGGTTCATCAAAGATCAAGATATTTGCGCCTCTAAACAAAACCTTCAAGATCTCTACTCGCTGGCGCTGACCAACTCCTAGCTCTTCAACTAAAACATCTGGTTCAATATCTAATCCGTACTGCGCAGCCATTTCCACAATCTTCTTGCGGGCAGCTGCAAAATCAATTGTGGCTCCATGCTTTGGCTCAGAGCCTAAAATAATGTTCTCAAGAACGGTGAAGTTATCTGCCAACATAAAGTGTTGGTGAACCATACCGATGCCGGCATCGATCGCATCATTGGGATTCTTGAAGTTAACCTCTTTACCATTGACCAAAATTTCGCCGCTATCTGGGCGCTGCATGCCGTATAAAATCTTCATCACGGTTGACTTGCCAGCGCCATTTTCACCAACAAGTGCGTGAACTGTTCCCGCCTCAACCTTGATTGATACATCTTTGTTCGCAATTACGCCTGGAAAGCGCTTTGTAATGTGTCGCAGTTCTACTGCTACTGACACTTTAAGTCTCCTTTGACTAAGAGAGCGGGAAAACATTTGGCCCAACAAGGAGATCTAACTCCATTGTTGGGCCAAATGCTACTTACCTAAGCCAGATTATGGCTTTGTTGGAACCTTGATGCGTCCTGAAGTAATTCCAGCAGCAGCTCTATCGATCTGTGCCTTGAAGCGGTTGATGTATCCACCTGAGTAAGACACGCCAACGCCACCAAGCTTGAGGTCGTAAACGCGACCGTAGATACCTGACTCGTCGAGGATGTCGTTTACAGATGAACCAGCAACAGCTGTTGCGATTACATCGTAAACAGCGCGGTCAACGCGCTTTACCATTGATGTGAGCATGTTGCGCTTCTCTGCAGCTGAAGCTGTCTGCCACTGATCAGAGTCAACTCCGATAGTCCAAACCTTCTTGCCAGCCTTTGCAGCATCTGTTGCAGCCTGGAAGTTACCTGCACCTGATCCACCTGCAGCTGAGTAAATTACATCTACGCCGCGGTCAATCATGCCCTTAGCAATAACCTTTGCCTTAGCTGGGTCATTGAAACCACCGAAATCAGGTGGCTCTGTAACGTACTTGACGTCAACAGTTACTGAACGCTTAGTTGCCTTAACACCAGCAACGAATCCTGCTTCAAACTTCTGTAGTAGAGGAATACGAACTCCACCGATGTAACCAACCTTGTTTGACTTTGTAGCAAGTGCTGCTGCAACGCCAGCTAGGTATGAGCCTTCGTGCTCAGCGAACACAAGACCAGCAACGTTCAGTAGATCTACTGAAGCATCATCGATGATTGCGAACTGAACATTTGGATAATCTGATGCAACCTTCTTGATTGGTCCTGCGTAGAGGAAACCAACAGCGATGATTGGGTTGAATCCAGCCTTAGCGAGCAAACGAAGCTTGTCTTCACGCTCTGAATCTGATCCCTGAGTAACAGTTACTTCACGAGCTGTAACCTTCAGGTTCTTCTTTGCACGGTCAAGACCTGCTGCTGCTGAATCGTTGAATGACTTATCGCCACGTCCACCGATGTCATAAGCAAGGCCTACCTTTACCTTTGTTGCCGCTGTTGCTGGAGCAACAAAAGCTGTCGCTGCCATAACAGTTGCAGCAACAACTGCTACTAGACGAAATACTTTTTTCAATTTTCCTCCAAGGATTCAAGGGGATCTTCAATAACTCACTTTTACAAGGTAATTACGGAAGCTTTGTGTAATTGGGAGCCTATTACTTGCGTAGGAATAAACTCAACACGCCAAGGGCGTTTTTGGTGTCAGGGGTGTAACGTTTTGGAAAACTCTCAACTAATGGTTGAGGTGCCTGAGGCTGTTTACTTCACCAATCCCAGATTCTTATAGGCATCTGAGAGAGTTGCACTGGCTACTACCCGAGCCTTGTCGGCGCCCTGGTGCAATAGCTCCGTCAGGTACTTCTCATCTTCTAGCAGTTCTAGCGCCTTTGCACGGATTGGACGTAGATACTCAACGACTACTTCGGCTACGGCACCCTTGAAATCTCCGTAGCCCTTACCTGCAAACTCATTTTCTAGCTCTGTAATGGATCTTCCCGAAAGTGATGAGTGGATAGTAAGTAAATTACTAATGCCAGGCTTTCCCTTTTCATCAAACTTTACTTCGCGACCTGCATCAGTAGCTGCGCTCTTGATCTTTTTGGTGTTTGCCTCGGGTGTGTCCATGATTTCTAGAACACCTGCAACAGAACCCGAGGATTTACTCATCTTTGATGTCGGCTCTTGAAGATCGTAAATCTTGGCGCCCGCCTTCAAAATGTAACCTTCTGGCAATCTAAAGGTTTCACCAAACCTTGAGTTAAATCGCGTTGCAAGATCGCGTGTTAACTCGATGTGTTGTCGTTGATCTTCGCCAACTGGAACAAAGTGTGCTTGGTACAAAAGAATATCTGCGGCTTGCAGCATTGGATATGTAAAGAGTCCTACACGAGCGCTATCTGCCCCACCCTTTGCGGATTTATCTTTGAACTGAGTCATGCGGCTTGCTTCACCAAAGCCTGCGATGCACTCCATGATCCAGCCCAATTGATTGTGCTCTGCAACATGAGATTGCACAAAGAGGGTTGATTTTTCAGGTGAAATACCAAGGGCTATTAACTGCGCAGCTGAAGCCAGTGTGCGCTTTCTAAAGAGCGCTGGTTCGATCTCACCGGTTAGGGCGTGCAGATCGACGATGCAGTAAAAGGCATCGTTGCCATCTTGCAGCTCTACCCATTGCTTGAGTGCACCTAAGTAATTACCCAGATGGAAGGAGTCACTTGTTGGCTGAATGCCTGAAAGAACCCGCTTCTGTGTCATGGGCGTAATTCTTTCACACAGATGCTGTTCGCGAGATCAATAACTGCCCCGCGCGCTTGCCTTCCATGGTTAATACAGTGATTCGAAGCCCATTGACGTTCACAACATCATTGACCTGTGGGATTCGACCCAAGAAGTGCATGACAAAACCGCTGGCGGTCTCGTATGGACCTTCGGGAATATCAAGTTTGGTCTCTTCAATTAAATCTTCAATTGAAATCAAACCATCGATCTCAAAGTCACCGGTGCGCTCTTCGACCAAAACCTCATTGTCATCCTCGTCATACTCATCGCGGATATCGCCAATAAGCACCTCTACGAGGTCTTCAAGGGTCACGATGCCATCGGTTCCACCATACTCATCCAAAACAATTGCAAGGTGCTGACCTTGGGTACGCATCTCAGACAGTGCTGGCAAGATCCCCTTTGTTCCTGGCAAATACATAATGTTTCGAACAAGTTCGACAATCTTGGTGTTCTTACTTGCAAGAGATGTATCCAATAAGTCGCGGACATGGATAAAGCCGACAACCTCATCGGAGGAGCCACGAACAACTGGGTAACGAGAATGCGCTTTATCGACAGCAAGCTCAATCGCCTTACCAACGGTAAGCGAAGCATCCATGAAATCAACTTGAGTACGCGGAACCATAACCTCGTGAATCTGACGTTCAGAGGCGTTAAACACCTCTTCTACAATTTCGCGCTCTTCAACTGTAAGGGCGGCGTGGCCAGTTACCAGGTCGAGCAGCTCCTCTTCAGACATCTGCGAGCGCTGAACCTTAGGGTCGACACCAAATGCTCGTAAAACAATGTCGGTCGATCGTGAAAGCAGCCAGATCAGTGGGCGGAAAATATTTGCAACAACGTTGATTATTCCTGAAGTTGCCAAGGCAATCTCTTGCGCTCTCAACAGCGCTACTCTCTTTGGAACAAGCTCACCAAAGACCAATGAGAAGTAAGCAATCACCAAGGTGACACCGATTAGTGAAATGGTCGCTGCCCAACCAGATGCAAGACCCAAGGATTCAAGCCAAGGGATTACATAATCACCTAGCTGATCTGCACCAAGGGCGGCAGAGAGGAAACCGCTGACAGTTACACCAATTTGAACAGCGGCCAACAAACGGTTGGGGTGTGCCGCCAACGCTGCAACGCGAGCGCCACGTTTTCCACGGCTTGCGATCTCGCGGACCTGGCTATCTCGAAGAGAGATCAGGGCGATTTCAGCGGCTACGAAGAATGAGGCCAGAACAATAAGCCCAGCGATAGTTGCTAGATCAAAAAATAGTGAAGCCAACGAGGGAGGTTCCATTATGGTCACAAGTATACGATCTCAGCCCCTTTTTATAAAGTTAGCCGCTGGCGCCAAGCCTTCCCTTAAGCGGGGTTTACGCGTAATCTTCCACCGTTGGCCAACCGGCCATCACCTTCATCCTCGGACCGTCGGGCACGTACCTGCCCGGAGAAGGAGAGCAATCTCATGGCATCAGTAGTTTTTGATGGCGCATCACGTATCTATCCAGGAACAACAGCACCTGCAGTCGACAAGCTAAACCTCACCGTCAATGATGGAGAGTTCCTAGTTCTTGTTGGTCCATCAGGTTGCGGTAAGTCAACATCACTTCGTATGTTGGCAGGACTTGAAGAGATCGATGGCGGGCGTATTTTAATTGGCGATCGCGATGTAACAAATGTTGCACCAAAGGATCGCGATATTGCGATGGTGTTCCAGTCTTATGCACTGTATCCACACATGACAGTTGCAGAGAACATGGGCTTCGCACTAAAGATCGCAGGAACTCCAAAGGAAGAGCGCGATCGTCGCGTTCTAGAGGCTGCAAAGTTGCTTGACCTCGAGCCATACCTAGAGCGCAAGCCAAAGGCTCTATCTGGTGGACAGCGTCAACGTGTAGCTATGGGTCGCGCAATTGTTCGCGAGCCACAGGTATTCCTTATGGATGAGCCGCTTTCTAACCTCGATGCGAAGTTGCGTGTAGCAACTCGTACACAGATCGCCGCGTTGCAGCGTCGTCTAGGAATTACAACTGTTTATGTAACCCACGACCAGGTTGAAGCTATGACAATGGGCGACCGCGTTGCAGTTTTGAAGGATGGCTTGCTACAGCAGGTTGACACTCCTCGTAACCTTTATGACAACCCAGCAAATGCTTTCGTTGCAGGCTTCATCGGCTCACCAGCTATGAACCTACTTATTGCACCAGTTGAAGGTGGCAAGGCAAAGCTTGGAGATCTTTCTATTGATGTACCTGCAGCTGCTGGTTCATCAGTAACTGTTGGTGTTCGCCCAGAAGGCTTTACACCATCATCTAAGGGCTTCCATGTTCTGGTTGAAGTTGTTGAAGAGCTTGGTTCAGATGCATTCGTTTACGGAAAGCCAGCTGACACCAATGTTAAGTTCGCAAATGCAACTGATGAAGGCGCACAAGTAATTGTTCGCTGGGATCCAAAGAACCCTCCAAAGCCAGGTGACACAATCACCGTTGAGGCTGTTAAGGGCTCAGTTCACTTGTTTAACTCAACAACAGGTGAGCGCATCTAATACGCATTAAGTAAAAAACCCGCGGGAGCCAGTGGCGACCGCGGGTTTTTTCTTACTTATTTGTAATGCTTTATGCCATTGCCTTCTTTAGGTTCTCATCAATTGAGTTCAAGAACTGCTGCGTTGTTTGGTAAGGCGCATCCTTTGAGATGAGTAGTGCAAGATCCTTTGTCATCTTGCCCTGTTCAACTGTTTCGATACAAACACGCTCAAGGGTTGCACAGAACTTTGCAAGCTCAGCGTTGTTATCTAACTTGGCACGGTGAGCAAGACCCTGTGTCCACGCAAAGATTGATGCGATTGGATTTGTTGAAGTCTCTTTCCCAGCCTGGTGATCGCGGTAGTGACGTGTCACAGTTCCGTGAGCAGCCTCTGACTCGCAAACCTTTCCATCTGGTGTCATCAATACAGATGTCATCAAACCAAGTGAGCCGTAACCCTGTGCAACGGTGTCTGATTGAACATCGCCGTCATAGTTCTTACATGCCCAGACGTAGCCACCCTCCATACGCAATGACATAGCAACCATGTCATCGATCAAGCGGTGCTCGTACCAAATACCTGCAGCATCAAACTGTGTCTTGAACTCAGCCTGGTAGATCTCTTCAAAGATATCCTTGAAGCGACCATCGTATGCCTTAAGAATTGTGTTCTTAGTTGAAAGATATACAGGGAACTTACGCAGTAATCCGTAGTTCAAGGATGCGCGTGCAAAATCACGGATTGAGTCATCCACGTTGTACATCGCCATCGCCACACCTGAAGACTCAAAGTTGAATACCTCGGTGTTGATTGGTGCTGAGCCATCTTCTGGAACAAATGAGATTGTCAGCTTTCCTGGACCTGGAACCTTGAAATCTGTTGCACGGTACTGATCACCAAATGCGTGACGACCGATAACGATTGGCTTAGTCCAGTGTGGGACCAAACGTGGAACATTGCTGATGATGATTGGCTCACGGAAGATAACTCCACCAAGGATGTTGCGGATAGTTCCGTTAGGAGACTTCCACATCTTCTTAAGGCCAAACTCTTCAACACGGGCCTCATCTGGAGTAATAGTTGCGCACTTGATACCAACTCCATGCTTTTGGATCGCACGGGCTGAATCAATTGTTACCTGATCATCGGTTGCATCGCGGTGTTCCATACCCAAGTCGTAGTACTCGAGGTTCACATCTAAGTAAGGCAGGATCAATGAATCCTTGATGAACTGCCACATGATGCGTGTCATCTCATCGCCATCGAGTTCGACGACTGTGCCCGTTACCTTGATCTTGCTCATTGTTCCCTCTTTCTTAGTATGCGCTGATTAAAGTGTTTTCTTAGAGTGTTTGAACATCTGCTTGCTTTGCACGTACCGCTTCTGCTGCCTCTTTGAGAGCTGCAACTTCTGTATCGGTTAACGCGCTTTCAACAACCTTCTTTACGCCAGTGCGACCGATCTCAGCTTCGACACCAAGATAGACACCAGAAATTCCGTACTCGCCATCAACCCATGCACAGACAGGCATAACCGCACCTGAATCTTCAATGACAGCCTTGGCCATGCGGGCAGCTGCTGCAGATGGTGCGTAGTAAGCAGAACCGGTCTTTAGCAGTGCGACAACTTCGGCACCACCATTTCGTGTGCGATCAACAAGATCTGCGATCTCTTCTGGTGAAAGTAACTCGCTCAGTGGCTTGCCATCAACTGTGCAGCGACTTGGAACTGGAACCATTGTGTCTCCGTGTGAACCAAGTGTCAGAGTCTTTACTGATGCAACCTTTACGCCAAGCTTTTCAGCAACAAAGTTTGTAAAGCGAGCGGTATCTAGCATTCCTGCCTGGCCCATTACGCGATTCTTTGGAAAGTTAGTTGCGATCTGCGCCAAGGCTGTCATCTCGTCGAGTGGGTTTGAAACCACGATGATGACTGCGTTTGGCGAATGCTTTGCAATGTTTTCTGCAACTCCGCGAACGATGCCAGCGTTGACTCCAATTAGGTCCATGCGGCTCATACCAGGCTTGCGTGGAAGTCCGGCGGTAATAACAACTACATCTGAGTTAGCTGTTGCTTCATAGCCAGCACCTTCAGGAGTTGTTGTAGCACCGATCAACTTTGTCTCAAATCCTTCAATTGAACGAGACTGATTCATATCCAGTGCCAAACCCTCGGACTTACCTTCGAGAATGTCTGTTAAAACGACGGTATCGAAAACATCATATTCAGCTAAGCGAAGAGCTGTTGTTGAACCGTAGAAACCTGCACCGACTACTGTGACTTTGCCACCCATCGTGACTCCATTCATGGCTGATTGCGAATGGGGCAACTCTACCGTCCGCGAGGAAGTGCAATTGCCAGCGCAAAAAGGGCTATAGCAATACCCAGGGGTAGATAAAACTCGATCCTGCGGAAATCTCGCAATTTCAGAGCGATACCCGCGGTTCCAGCGGCGATAAACAGTGATCCGGCCCGCACAAATCCAAGCACCCCTAAAGCTACTCCAGTAACAACTAAGCCGTAACTCAGAAGGCCCAGCAAGCGATTATTTAGCTGCATGCATCAACCACATTAGTGAGCAACATAGCGCGGGTCATGGGTCCGACTCCCCCGGGCATTGGTGAAACAAATGCAGCCTTCTCGTAAACACCTGGGCAAACATCGCCATCTAAACCATTAACAGTTCTGGAAATGCCGACATCAATAACGACAGCACCCTCTTTAATCATTTCAGCTTTTAAGAAATGAGATTGTCCGATAGCGGCAACAACAATGTCGGCGTTTTTTGTGTGCTTGGCTAAATCTTTAGTACCCGTGTGTGTCAAAGTTACGGTTGCGTTCTCTTGTTTGCGAGTAAGCAGTAGTCCTAACGGGCGACCAACTGTTAAGCCGCGACCAATAACAGTTACATCTGCGCCCTTAGTTGAAATCTTGTAGTGATCTAGCAGCGCGACAATTGCACGTGGAGTACATGGCAAAGGGGCTTCATACCCCAAAACCAACCGACCCAAATTGAGTGGGTGCAAACCATCTGCATCTTTGGCTGGGTCAATAGCTTCAAGAACTTTTTGGGTGTTAATACCTTGGGGTAAGGGCAACTGAACTATGTAGCCGGTGCACTCTTTTGATGAGTTTAAATCTGCAATAGCGGCGAGAACATCTTTTTCCGTCGCATTGCCCGGCAGATCAATTCTGATTGAATTGATACCTACCTCTTTGCAGTCGCGATGCTTGCCACCTACATATGAAATCGAACCTGGATCATCTCCAACTAAAACAGTTCCTAGTCCTGGTGTGATCCCTTGTAACTTGAGCGCGGCAACACGGGTAGTTAACTCAGCCTTAATGGCTGCGGCGACCGCCTTGCCATCAAGTATCTGTGCGCTCATGCTCTAAGCCTACCGAGTCAATTAAGCGTGAGAGAAATGTCGGGTATTGGTGAAAAACATTGCGATTCCAGCTGATTGCGCTGCGGCGATAACCTCTTCATCGCGAACACTTCCGCCAGGTTGAACCACCGCGGTGATTCCGGCATCAATCAAAATCTGGAGGCCATCTACAAAAGGGAAAAAGGCATCGCTTGCTGCAACGGTGCCCTTGGCACGATCACCTGCACGAGAAACCGCCAATCGCGCAGAATCAACCCGACTTACTTGACCCATTCCGATTCCTACCGCGGTTGTCATGGAAGCAAGGATGATCGCATTGCTCTTGACCGACCTAACACTTCTCCAGGCAAACTCAAGATCCTTCATCATCTGCTCATCAACCTGTGGTCCACACACTTGTTTCCATTGAGCCGGTGAATCACCAGCTGCGCCAATTAAATCACTTTCTTGAAGTAAAACTCCGCCAGAAATTGGGCGCATTTCAAAACGATCTAGTGAGTTGAGCTCTGCCTTCAAAATTCGAATAGATGGCTTCTTCATCAAAAGTTCCAGAGCATCCTGATCATAATCTGGGGCGATCACAACTTCGGTGAAGACCTTTGATAGCGGCTCTGCCATTGCAAGGTCGATCTTTCTGTTGGCAGCTACTACCCCACCAAAGGCTGATACCGGATCACACTCATGTGCATGCTGATAAGCAACTGCAATCCCTAAATCACAGACCGCGATACCGCACGGGTTTGCATGCTTCATGATCGCAACCGCCGGAGAGCGATGATCTCTTACCGCACGCCAAGCAGCATCAGCATCTGTGTAGTTGTTAAAGGACATCTCTTTTCCATGAAGCTGTTGTGCATCAACTATTCCTGTATGTGCACCGGTATAGATCGCCGCCCTTTGATGAGGATTTTCGCCATAACGCAGCGAACTCTTCTGGCTCCAAATCTGGCCAAACCAATCAGGAAGCTCATTTGAATCTGATTGTGCAAGCCAGGTGGCAATAGCTAAGTCGTACTCTGCTGTTGTGCGAAAGGCTTGCAGAGCTAAATCACGTCGTTGCGGTTGGGTAAATCCACCAGCGGAAATAGCAGATAGCAATTGTTCATACTGAGTTGTATTTGAAATTACAGCAACAGAGCTGTGGTTTTTTGCTGCTCCCCGAAGTATTGAAGGACCACCAATATCAATCTGCTCAATAGCTGCTTCAAAGGTTGCACCTGATGCAACTGTTTGAGCAAAGGGATACAGATTGATGATTACCAAATCAAAGGGAGAAATATCCTGGTGCGCAAGAGAGGCAAGATGTTCAGTATTATTTTGATCAGCCAAGATTCCTGCGTGGATTCGTGGGTGCAGACTCTTTACTCTGCCATCCATGATTTCAGGAAAACCTGTGTACTGGCTAACTTCAACGACCGGCACACCAGCTGCCATTAACGCCTTTGATGTGGAGCCGGTAGAGAGAATTTCAACTCCAGCTGCATGAAGTGCTGTGCCAACCTCGATCAGACCCTCTTTGTCATAAACACTGATGAGCGCTCTACGAATTGCTCTCTTCATGTGCGTTTTAAAACTCTAGGAAGATATATTGCCAATAATGCGCCGAGCCCTAACTGTGCAGCGATAGCCAGCGTGAACTTCCAGGTAGATACACCAACAGCTGACATCGCATCTGTAATAAGGGCTCCGCTACCTGAATAACCAACAAATGCAGCCAGAACAATCGCAACAATCAAACTCTGTATTAGAACTCGTTGATTGAGTGAAACTGTCCAGTTCACCAAAAGTGCTCCTGCAGCCACAATAAAGGCAATACCTACCAAAGAAATGTAGGACTTATTCTCGGGTAACGCTCCTAGCAACGGCATTGCAGGAATGTTGTTTAACCTAAATGAGGTCGGAGAAACCAGAG
>CAZQNP010000022.1:12991-18830 GCA_964594645.1 uncultured Candidatus Planktophila sp.
AGCAACGGCATTGCAGGAATGTTGTTTAACCTAAATGAGGTCGGAGAAACCAGAGTTCCTGAACCAACGGCGAAGCCAACCCCTGAAAAGTAGGCAAGGGTAGAGACAACCGCGTTTGGGATATACAAGATGTTAAGTAGCAGCAATAAGAATCCGCCAAATATTCCAGGTTGCAAAACAGTTGTTAAGTTCTTGACCATAGATATATTCACAAGGAGCAAAACTCCAAAGACAATTGCTGCAAGGCCAAGCAGCAAGGCGATGATGCGCGAGCCATACAAGAATCCCTGGCCTAAAGCCACTCGCCTACCAACGGTTGCTGCACAGAGCAAGGTGATTGGAAGAACGTAAATAAGTGCGAAGTACCAAACAGGACGAATTGAATCTGTTTTTGAGAAAAAAGATGCTGCTAATGCAAAGAGTGTGTAAAGCACGGCAAAGGCTGCGCGAGCTGGAGCGACAAGTGAGGTGTCATGATCTAGACGTTCAATTGTGCGGGCTACTCCGCTACGGATCGCCAAAATTGGAAAGATTAAAGCTCCCAATGGAAGGTAGGAAAGGTAGCCAGGTAATCCCGATGGTTGGAGTGAAAGATCAAAGGGAATTGAGTGGGCACCGATCCAGATCCACAAAGCCGCACGTAGTGGATCGCCAGTATTTCCTGTTGCGCTACCCGCGGTTGCCCATGCAAGCAGAGCGATGAAAGATGTTGGAAGTAAAAGCCATGCAACGCTGCGCAAGACTTGGGGCAATGCCGCACCAAGTACTCGCGCAATCATTGTTATCGACCCATGATTGCGCGTAACAAACGCGCGGTTTCGCTAGGTGTTTGGCCAACCTTTACGCCGGCAGCTTCTAATGCATCCTTTTTAGCTTGTGCTGTTCCAGATGAACCCGAAACAATCGCACCAGCGTGACCCATAGTCTTGCCCTCTGGAGCTGTAAATCCTGCTACATAACCAACAACTGGCTTGGTTACATACTCAGCGATAAATGCAGCGGCACGCTCTTCAGCATCTCCACCGATTTCACCGATCATTACGATCGCTGTTGTCTCTGGATCATCCTGGAATGCGCGAAGGCAATCGATGTGAGTTGTTCCAATTACTGGATCTCCACCGATACCCACCGCTGTGCTAAATCCAATGTCACGAAGCTCGTACATCATTTGATATGTAAGAGTTCCCGATTTTGATACCAAACCAATTGGACCAGAGCCGGTGATATCAGAAGGAATGATTCCAACATTTGATTTTCCTGGGCTAATCAAACCTGGGCAGTTAGGCCCGATAATCTGAGTTGTTCCCTTTGTCTGCGCATATGTGTAGAAGCTTGCAGCATCATGAACTGGAATACCTTCGGTAATCACAACAACTAGCGGCATCGCTGCATCAACCGCGTCGATTACCGCGGCCTTTGCAAACTTAGGTGGCACGAAGACCACTGAAACATTTGCACCAGTTGCAGAGATCGCTTCTGCCACTGTGTTGAATACTGGAAGTTGGTGACCATCGATATCGACAACCTGTCCACCCTTGCCTGGTGTTACGCCACCGACAACCTTGGTGCCTGAGGCCAACATGCGACGGGTGTGCTTGGTTCCTTCAGAACCTGTCATTCCCTGAACAATTACCTTGCTTGCATCATTGATGAAAATAGACATTACTTCGCCGCCAATTCTGCAGCGCGATTTGCTGCTCCATCCATTGTGTCTGCCTGCTCAACCAGTGGGTGTGCAGCCTTTGCCAAAATAGCTCGTCCTTCAACAACATTGTTTCCATCGAGGCGCACCACGATTGGCTTTGTTGCCTGAGAACCAAGTAATTCAAGGGCTTGAACGATGCCATTTGCAACAGCATCGCACGCGGTGATTCCGCCAAAGACATTTACAAAGACACTCTTTACATCTTTGTCACCAAGAATGATCGATAAACCATCAGCCATAACTTGGGCGGATGCGCCACCACCAATATCTAAGAAGTTAGCTGGGCGAACTCCGCCATGCTTTTCTCCGGCGTAAGCAACAACATCGAGGGTGCTCATTACAAGACCTGCACCATTTCCGATGATTCCTACCTCGCCCTCAAGCTTTACGTAGTTAAGTCCCTTTTCCTTTGCCGCGGCCTCTAGTGGGTTTTCTGCAGCTTGATCAACTAGCGCTTCATGATCTGGTTGACGGAAATCTGCGTTGTCATCAAGCGTTACCTTGCCATCAAGTGCGATGACTTTGCCATCCTTGGTCTTAACCAATGGGTTAACTTCAACAAGGGTTGCATCCTCACCCTGGAAAACATTCCAGAGCTTCAAAAGAACATCGGCAACTTGATCTGCAACATCTGCTGGGAACTGTGCAGCCGCAACGATCTCTTTTGCCTTGGCTAATGAAATTCCATCAACTGCAGATACCGGAATCTTTGCAAGCTTTTCTGGAGCGGTATGTGCAACCTCTTCAATATCCATTCCACCTGAAACAGATGCCATAACTAAAAATGTACGGTTTGAACGATCAAGCAAGATCGCTAAGTAATACTCAGATTCAATTGGAGCCGCTGCAGCGATCATCACTGTGTGAACTGTGTGCCCCTTGATATCCATTCCAAGAATTGCGCCGGCCTTTTCGCGAGCATCTTGTGGGTTCTCAGCCAGCTTTACACCGCCTGCCTTTCCACGTCCTCCAACTTTGACCTGTGCCTTTACGACAACCTTTCCGCCAATAGTTGCTGCAGCTTTTTCTGCCTCATCCGCCGTTGTTGCAACGCTTGCGGCTAATACAGGTACACCGTGCTTTTCAAAGATGTCTCGGGCTTGATATTCAAAGAGATCCACTGGGCTTCCAATCAGTTCAGTTCTGATGCGCTAATGGGGGTAATCCTAGAGCTTCTCCACGGGTGCATAACGCAGCAGCAAACGCTTCTCGCCATATTGGCCGAAGTTAATGGTGGCCTCAGCCTTATCTCCTGCGCCTGCAACTGAGACCACGGTGCCTAATCCAAATGTGTCATGTGACACACGCTCGCCGACAGCTAGCTCCATGGCAACGCTCTTTTTGCCTGTTGCTCGAGGTGGCGGTGCGGTGGCGGTTCTGGATTTTTTCACCAGAGAAGGAGATACCGATGTGCGCGATTGATTTCGCCACTGAATAACATCTTCAGGGATCTCGTCGAGGAATCGTGATGGAGGGTTGTAATTCGGTGCTCCCCATGTCGATCTGTATTCGGCACGTGAAATATAAAGACGTTGTCGTGCACGTGTTAAACCAACATATGCAAGGCGTCGCTCTTCTTCGATCTCATCCTTTTCACCCAAGGTACGTGAGTGAGGAAAAATTCCATCTTCCATGCCCGTTAGGAAAACCGTTGGAAACTCAAGTCCCTTTGCGGTGTGCAGTGTCATCATGGTTACGACTCCCCCATGATCTTCACCTTCTGGAATCTCATCGGCATCTGCAACTAGCGAGACCTTTTCTAAAAAGCCCGCAAGTGAGATCTCTTCATCCTCACCCAGCTCTTCAAATGGTCTTTCCTCGTACTCCATGGAAACAGCAACAAGCTCCTTAAGGTTTTCGACTCGGACCTCATCTTGTGGGTCGGTGCTGTCTGCAAGCTCTTTCAGCAAACCTGATTGCTCTAACGCTGCTTCAACAATTACTGATGGCCTTGTCTTGGCCTCAACTAATACGTTGAGTGCGCTAATCATTGAAGTGAATTCATTAATTGCTTGCGCTGCGCGCCCCGGAACGGAAGCGATCTCATTACACCTGAGCAAGCCTTGCCAAAATGAGATGTTGTTATCGCGGGCATAGAGATCAACGTAATCCAGAGATGTATCGCCGATTCCACGCTTTGGTACATTAATGATTCTGCGCAGCGAAATCTCATCTTCAACATTGGCCAAGACGCGTAGATAAGCCAACAAATCCTTTACTTCACGGCGCTCATAAAAGCGAAGCCCGCCAACAACTTTGTATGGAAGCGCACTGCGCATAAAGACTTCTTCAAAAACACGAGATTGAGCGTTGGTGCGATAGAAGATTGCGGTGTCTCCTGGTGTGGAGACCCCTTCTCTTTGCAATGACCTAATCTCATCGGCGATGAAGTTGGCTTCATCATGTTCGCTCTCTGCAACATACCCAGTAAGTGGTGCGCCAGATCCAGCATCTGACCACAAATTCTTTTCCTTGCGGCTTTCATTTCGGGTAATTACCGCGTTGGCAGCGTTGAGAATGTTTTGGGTGGATCGATAATTCTGTTCCAGCAGAACGGTACGAGCATTTGGATAATCCAATTCGAACTGCAAGATGTTGCGAATCGTTGCGCCTCGGAAGCCATAGATCGATTGATCAGCATCTCCAACTACACAGAGCTCGGCTGGTGGCTGTCCTTCAAGATCCGTACCTACTAGCTCCTTTACAAGGATGTACTGGGCATGATTTGTATCCTGGTACTCATCAACCAATACATGGCGAAACCTTGATCTAAATCGTGCCTTGGCTTCTGGAAAGCGCTGTAAGACTTCTACAGTCTTCAGGATCAAATCATCAAAATCCATAGCGTTCGCCCGCATTAACCGTTGTTGATAAACAGCGTAGACATCGGCAACTACCTGCTCAAATTGATTTGTTGTGGCGTTGAGATAATCCTGTGGGTCTAATAGCTCATTTTTTGCATTAGAGATCATCGATTGAAATTGACGGGCCGGATAACGCTTTGGATCAAGGTTTAACTCTTTTGCCACAATAGTTATCAAGCGCTGCGAATCGGCGGAGTCATAAATACTAAAGGAGTTGCTGTAGCCAAGTCGTGTCGCCTCTTGGCGCAAGATACGAACACATGCAGAGTGAAATGTTGAGACCCACATTGATTTTGCAATTGGTCCAACAAGCTCTGCCACGCGCTCCTTCATCTCACCAGCTGCTTTATTGGTAAAGGTGATTGCAAGGATTTGGTATGGAGCAACATGTCTGCGAGACATCAAGTATGCGATTCGGCGAGTTAAGACTCGGGTCTTTCCGGATCCTGCACCTGCAACAACAAGCAATGGTCCACCTGCATGAGTAACCGCCTCCGCCTGCTGAGGGTTTAAGCCCTCGGTAAGCGGATCGATTTCAGTCATGAGGGTGAGTCTATTAGGCTTCATGCATGGAACCGATGGCAGATACCGAGATCAAGCGGGTTTTGGTGGTTAACGCCCACCCCGATGATTCAGATTTTGGTGCATCAGGAACCATCGCCCAATGGGTGAAAAAGGGAATTGAAGTCGCGTACGTATTTTGCACAAATGGTGATCAGGGTGGCGAAGACTCTGGCTTCACAAAGGAAGAGATGCCTGCGATCCGCCAAAGGGAGCAACGTGCAGCAGGTGCGGCTATCGGAGTCACCGACATAACATTTTTAAATTATGTCGATGGTCATCTAGAGGCAACCATTGAACTTCGAAAAGATATTGTCAGACAGATTCGTAAATCCCAACCAGATCGAATTGTGTGCCAAAGTCCTGAACGCAATTGGGAGCGAATTGGTGCAAGCCATCCAGATCACCTTGCTGCGGGCGAAGCCACAATCCAAGCTGTTTATCCAGATGCCCGAAACCCTTTTGCCTTCACAGATTTACTTGAAAAAGAGGGGCTACAGCCTTGGCGAGTAAAAGAGGTCTGGGTATCTGGTTTTGCAAAGCCAGATCATTGGGTTGATATCACCGACACCTTTGATTTAAAGATGGCTGCATTACATGCTCATGTTTCGCAAACCGCTCACAATAAAGAGTTAGAAAAGATGGTTCGCGAGTGGGGCCAACGCAATGCAGGTATGGGCGGACTTCCAGAAGGTCGAATCGCTGAAGC
>CAZQNP010000023.1:0-6752 GCA_964594645.1 uncultured Candidatus Planktophila sp.
TCCAATTCCAGATGGTGTTTCAGATGAGCAAGCACTTTGCATGTTAGTTCAGGGATCAACCGCCTGGCACATTTTGAAAACTGTTGGCCACGTAAAGCAAGGGGAAACAGTTGTAGTTCATGCTGCAGCTGGTGGAGTTGGCACAATCGCAATTCAATTAGCAAAGATGTGGGGTGCAAAGGTAATTGCTGTTGCATCTTCAGAAGGCAAACGCGCTCTTGCAACATCACTTGGTGCAGATGTGGTTGTTGAAGCAACACATGAAAACTTAGGCGATACGATTAAAGCAGCTAATGGTGGCAAGCGTGTAAATCTCATTCTTGAAATGGTAGGCGGGAAAACATTTGATGACAGTCTCGAAATCCTTGCGCCATTTGGTCGGTTAGTAACCTATGGCATGGCATCACGCGTTGCGCCTACGATGATTCAGCCCGCATCTCTAATGGGTGGCAGCAAAACCATCACAGGTTTCTGGTTGTCACACTGCTTTGGCAAGAAAGAGTTAATGAATGATGTGATTGAACAACTCTTTGCTCTAGTTGTTGAAGGAAAGTTGAAGCCTGTAATCGGTGCGACTTATGGTCTGAGCGAAGCAAGCAAGGCCCACAAGGCGATGCTCAGCCGCGAAACAACCGGCAAAATCACGCTAAATCCCGCCTTATAAGTAAGGTGATTTTTCCAAAGTGGAAGTAAGCGGGTAGGCTCAGCACTCGATCTCGCCCCCCTAGCTCAGTCGGTAGAGCGTTTCCATGGTAAGGAAAAGGTCACCGGTCCGATTCCGGTGGGGGGCTCGAAAGAGGTTCTTCACCAAGAAGCACCTACTCTTTCAAACGCACAACCCTTGGCGGGGTAGCTCAGCTTGGTAGAGCAAGCGGCTCATAATCGCTGTGTCGTGGGTTCAAATCCCGCCTCCGCTACTAGTTCCACACGCGTGAATTTCGCGCAACGTGCAGGCTCGGGTAACCTAAGCCTCTCGTAATCGACTGAAGGAGTAAGACCATGGCAAGCAAGAGCGCGGACGTACGTCCAAAGATCACCATGGCATGCGTGGATTGCAAAGAGCGTAATTACATTACAAAGAAGAACCGCCGCAACGATCCAGACCGTATGGAGCTCAAGAAGTTCTGTCCACGTTGCAAGTCTTCAACTCTTCACCGCGAAACTCGCTAATGCTCAATCCCGATTCGGTCGGGCGCACCTTCGAAGGTGCTGAGTTAGTAACGGTTACACAATCTCAAATAAATGCCTTTTGTGCAGTCATCTCAGAAAACAATACGACGGTAGCTCCGCCAACCTTTTCAATTCGAATCACACTCGATCAATTTCAAGAGATCTTGTCCAACCCCGAAATTGGTTTGGATTGGAGTCGTGTTGTTCATGGCGATCAACGTTTTGAAATTAAGCGACCACTTGTCGCCGGGGATTTACTCAAGTGCTCTTCAACTATAGAAAGCTACAAAATTTCATCCGGAAATGAGTTTGTCTCGGTTCGATCAGATTTGTTTTCGGCAAATGATTTAGTTGTTTCAACCTGGTCAACTTTGGTGGTTCGCGCATGATTAACGTGGGTACTACATTAGAAGAAAAGGTGTTTTACCTTGATCGTGCAACCCTAAAGGCGTATGCCGATGCCAGCGGAGATCAAAACCCAATTCATCAAAATGAAGAGTTTGCAAAAGCTGTTGGGCTGCCCAATGTGATTGCCCATGGAATGTTAACGATGGCACTGGTTGGCAAGTATGTTTCTGAATGGGCTGGCGGATCACAGCAGGTAACAGAGTTTTCAGGACGCTTCATGAAACCTGTCATTGTTCCCATTGATCAAAAGGTAGATCTGACTGTCTCGGCAACCATTGTTGAAGTTGAGGGAAATCAGGTAACTCTTGAACTCAGCGCAACCTCTGCAGGTGTACAGGTTTTCGGATCCTCTCAAGCGGTGTTGATTAAATGAGTATTCCTGATTCAGTAACCGCTCTTGCTCAAGCTCGAATGGATGCACGTGCTGCAAAGGATTTTGGACTTGCTGACAAGTACCGTGATGAATTACTACAGGCTGGCTTTGAGGTTGTCGATGTAGCTGGCGGATATGAACTTCGACCAAAGAAGCCTTATATAACCCTTGCATACCCACGTGACATCAGACCAATTGATTTAGAAAAAGATGTAACTGTCGGTCTTATTGTCGATGGCTTTACAGATGACGCACTTGAAACGGTAAAGACGATTAAGGCCAACAGCGATTGCGCCGTCGCAATTATTTCAATTGGCGATGCAGGTGCATTATTTGAACAAATGGATAAGCGGACATATTTAATCGCCGTTAACCCAGGTGCTGCATGGGGAGATTGCGCAAATGTTTTCCTAGAAAAGGTAAAGAGCAAGTATGTGGTCCTTATGGATCCATCAACACGATTTACTGGCGATGCTATTACTCCAGTTGTTCAAGAGTTAGATAAAGGTGAGTACGTAGCCGTCGGTTGGCGCGGGGGATTAATCAATACCGAAGATGAATGGCGCAGTGTTGATGACAAGGGACCAGGTGAGGTCGATGTCCTCTTCTCTTACTTCATGGCGTTTAATCGCGAAGCGATGATTGAAGTTGGTGGATTTAATCCTCGCGCTTTGTACTACCGCAATGCAGATATCGAGTACTCGCTGAAGATTCGCCAAGCAGGTGGACGTTTGCTCCAGATGGAGCTGCCTTTAATCCAAGACCGCCACCATGGGTATCACGACGCCGATCCTGAATACCGCGAAGTGCAATCAAAGAAGAATTACGACCGCATCCTCGATAAGTACAGAGGTAAAACCGCAATTTTGTCTCCACGCAGGTAACCTTCTTACATGACCGAGCTATCCAAATACACCAGCCTTCGGGTGGGTGGACCGGCAAAAAAGGTCGTTCAGGTTTCTACAGAATCACAGATCATTGAAGCGATTGAAGAAGCAGGAGATTCACCTGTACTCATCCTTGGGGGAGGAACAAACCTTCTTATCTCCGATAAAGGCTTTGATGGCACCGTAATTCGTATCTCAAACAACTCAGTACAAGCCGAAGTTGATGCTTGCAGCGGTGCAACGTTAACAATTGGTGCCGGTGAAGATTGGGATACCTTTGTTCAAACAACAATAGATCGTGGTTTTGCAGGGTTAGAAACCCTGAGTGGAATTCCAGGCACAGTGGGCGCAGCACCGATTCAAAACATTGGTGCGTATGGTCATGAGGTATCAGAGTTCATTACACGAGTGCGCACGTATGATCGTCAACTAAAAGAGATTTACACTTTTACAAACAGTCAATGCGAATTCACATACAGAAACTCTTACTTCAAGGCACATCCTGGTCGCTACATTGTTTTGGATGTGCAGTTCCAAATTCGAATCGGCGAAATGAGCGATCCAATTACTTACTTGGAGCTTGCAAAGAAGCTAGGGATTGAACCAGGCGATAAGGCACCGGTGAAAGAAACACGTGCAGCGGTTCTAGAGCTTCGTGCAAGCAAGGGAATGTTGTTGTCACAAGATGATCATGATTCTTGGTCAGCGGGTTCTTTCTTTACTAATCCAATTGTTTCTCAACAGCAAGCAGATGAACTGCCTAACGCTGCGCCAAAGTGGCCCCTTAACGATGGTCGCGTAAAGATTTCAGCTGCTTGGTTGATTGAAAACTCTGGCACGCATAAAGGTGATCAGGTTGGTGGAGCACGCATTTCCACAAAGCATGTGTTAGCGCTAACAAATTCAGGAACAGCGACAGCGGCAGATATTGCAGAGCTTGCAACGCGCGCACGTAATCAAGTCAAAGAGGTATTTGGAATCACCCTTGAAGCAGAGGTAAATCTTGTGGGAGTAGAGATTTAACCTTCAGTAAGTAGCTTTTTGATACGTCCAATACCTTCGACAATATCCTCATCGCTTGTTGCATATGAGAAACGTAGGTAACCAGATGGACCAAAAGCTTCACCCGGAACCGCTGCAACTTCAACCTCTTCAAGGATCAAGGTTGCTAATTCTGCAGAAGTTGTAGGTGTTTTTCCGCGGATCGTCTTTCCAAGAACACCCTTTACAGATGGGTAAACGTAGAAAGCACCTGTAGGAGTTGGGCATTCAAAACCAGGAATCTCATTGAGCAGGTCAACAATTAACTTACGACGACGATTAAATGCCTCGCCCATCTTGTGTACCGCATCAAGGTTTCCATTAAGCGCTGCAATTGCTGCGCGCTGTGAAACATTTGAAACATTTGACGTTAAGTGTGATTGCAAATTTGTAGCTGCCTTGATGACATCCTTAGGTCCGATCATCCAACCTACTCGCCACCCTGTCATTGCATATGTCTTTGCAACACCATTGATGATGATGCATGTATCAGCAAGGGCTGGAACAACAACTGGCATCGATGGAGCCTTAGCACCGTCGTATAGCAAGTGCTCATAAATCTCATCTGAGATAACCCAGATATTATTTTTCACAGCCCATTCACCGATCGCCTTGACTTGTTCTACTGAATAGACAGAACCTGTTGGATTTGATGGTGAACAGAAAAGCAAGGCCTTTGTCTTTGGAGTACGAGCAGCCTCTAGCTGCTCAACAGTTACTAAATAGTTCTGTGTCTCATCGGCGAAAACATCAACACTGACTCCGCCAGCTAACTTGATGCACTCTGGGTATGTAGTCCAGTATGGAGATGGAAGAAGCACCTCATCACCTGGATCGATAATTGATGCAAATGCCTGGTAGACAGATTGCTTTCCGCCATTTGTCACCAAGACCTGATCAACGGTGATTTCATAATTGCTGTCACGCTTTGTCTTTGCAACGATCGCATCTCGCAGATCTGGCAAACCTGGTGTTGGTGTGTAGCGATGGTTTGCCACAACCTTTGTCGCAGCAGCAGCTGCTTCAACGATGTAATCAGGTGTTGGGAAATCAGGTTCACCCGCGCCAAAGCCAATTACTGGGCGACCAGCTGCTTTGAGCGCCTTGGCCTTTGCATCAACAGCCAAAGTGGCTGATTCTGCGATAGCTGCGATTCGGGCTGAGATACGTGGAGTCATGGCCCCAAGTCTGCCGTATTTCAGGCGCGAGTTAGACCTGAACCCCACCTTGCCTCTACACTTCGACGCTCACGAGGGTTTGCTTTTCCCTATGGTTTTGCCATGCTCTCGCGAAGGGCAGTAGCTCAATTGGCTAGAGTTGCCGTCTCCAAAGCGGCCGGTTGGGGGTTCGAGTCCCTCCTGCCCTGCAAGAAGCTTTAAAGATTTACCTAATGATGAACGAAGAAGTACTAACGAAGTTCGAAAGGAAATGACGATGACAGAGTCAGTTGAACAAGTAGCCGAGAAGCTCGGTCTATTTGCGCGCGTTGGACTTTTCTATCGCCAAGTAGTTTCAGAGCTCCGTAAGGTTGTCTGGCCTACACGCAATCAGCTAACTACATACACAGCTGTTGTACTCGTGTTCGTTACCTTCATCATCGCAGTTGTTTCACTCATCGACCTTGTTCTTGGAAGACTCGTCTTCTGGGTGTTTGGATAAGGGAAGAAGATGACTGAAGAGATCAAACCAGATGCATTTGAAGCAGCCCTTGCTGCCAATGCAACAGAGATTTCAACTCCAGTAGTTGAAGAGATCGTTGAAGCACCAGTTGCTTCAAGTGAGCCAGAGCTTGCGCTCGCATCAGATGAAGATGGCGACATCGAATCAGATGAGAATGATCCAAATGCAGAGTTCCGTCGCACACTGCGCACCGCACTTGGCGATTGGTATGTGGTCCACTCTTATGCAGGTTACGAGAAGAAGGTAAAAGCAAACCTTCAAAACCGTATCGCTTCACTCAATATGGAGGAATACATCTTCCAGATTGAAGTTCCTGAAGAAGAGGTGAAGGAGCTTAAGAACGGTCAGTTCAAGATGGTTAAGCGCAACATCTACCCAGGCTACGTTTTAGTTCGCATGGATTTAACTGATGAGTCATGGTCTGCGGTTCGTAACACTCCTGGTGTTACGGGTTTCGTTGGAAATGCTCACCACCCTTCACCACTAAGCATGGATGAAGTAGAAAAGATTCTGGCTCCACGTCCTGTGAAGAAGTCAGATAAGGAATCGATCCGCGTTGTTGACTTCGAAGTTGGCGAGTCAGTAACAGTTATGGATGGCCCTTTTGCAACCCTTCCAGCATCGATCTCAGAGATCATGCCAGAGCAGGCAAAGCTCAAGGTTCTTGTTTCTATCTTCGGACGTGAAACACCAGTAGAGCTTTCATTCGGACAAGTACAGAAGATCTAATTTTTTAGAACAAAACCAAGAAAAAGAGGAAAAGAAATGGCACCAAAGAAGAAGGTAAGCGGCTTTATCAAGTTGCAGATTCAGGCTGGAGCAGCAACACCTGCACCACCAGTAGGTCCTGCGCTAGGTCAGCATGGTGTCAACATCATGGAGTTTGTGAAGGCATATAACGATGCAACAGCATCACAAAAGGGCCAGATCATTCCAGTTGAGATCACTGTTTACGAAGACCGCTCATTCACATTCATCACCAAGACACCTCCTGCATCACGTTTGATCTTGAAGGCTGCTGGCGTTGAAAAGGGATCAGCTGTTCCTCACAAGACAAAGGTTGCAAACATCACCATGGCTCAGGTTCATGAGATTGCAACAACAAAGATGGCCGACCTCAATGCAAATGACATTGATGCAGCTGCGAAGATCATTGCGGGTACAGCTCGCTCAATGGGAATCACAGTAAACGG
>CAZQNP010000023.1:6852-18528 GCA_964594645.1 uncultured Candidatus Planktophila sp.
AAATTTCTCATCACCAAATTGGTGAAGAGATGTGGGAGGACCACGCTGGTCCGCTAACCACAACCACTAACTCGGGAATAAAAGTTTCCGAAGAAATTAGAGGAAGAAATGAAGCGCTCAAAGAACTACTTAGCGGCAGCTGAAAAGGTAAAGAAGGATCACCTTTACACACCACTAGAGGCGGTAACACTCGCCAAGGAAACATCAACAGTTAAGTACAACGCATCTGTAGAAGTTGCATTGGTACTTGGTGTTGACCCAAAGAAGGCAGATCAAGCGATCCGCTCAACAGTTAACCTTCCACACGGAACAGGTAAGACCGCTCGTGTTTTGGTTTTCGCGAATGGTGCAAATGCTGATGCAGCTCGTGCTGCAGGTGCAGATATCGTCGGTGGAGATGAACTGATTGAAGAAGTTTCAAAGGGACGTCTTGACTACGATGCAGTTGTTTCAACACCAGATCTCATGGGTAAGGTCGGTCGCCTCGGTAAGGTTCTAGGACCTCGTGGTTTGATGCCAAACCCAAAGACAGGAACAGTAACTACAGATGTTGCTAAGGCTGTTGAAGATATTAAGGGCGGAAAGATTGAGTTCCGTGTTGATAAGAACTCAAACCTTCACTTCCTAATCGGCAAGGTTTCATTTACAGCTGAGCAGCTTGCCGAGAACTATGCAGCTGCAATGGATGAGGTTCTTCGTGCAAAGCCAAACTCTTCAAAGGGTCGCTATGTACAAAAGGCTGTAGTTTCAACAACTATGGGGCCTGGAATTCAGGTAGATCCAAACCTAGTTCGCGAACCATCAGCTAACTAAGCAGAATTACGAAAAGGGCCTCGGCATTGCGCCGGGGCCCTTTTTATTTTCTACCGAGAAGAACTCTTGTTAACTAGACTCTCGGCATGGCATCAATCGTTGATACTGCACCCCTGGTTCTAAATGTTGGTGTTGTTTTGACCGCTGCTGCGACCATGGGTTACGCAGCTCGTCGTTTAGGTTTGCCATCGGTCATTGGATATTTGTTAACTGGCTTATTGGTTTCACCATTTACCCCAGGGTTTGTTGCAGATAACAATCAGCTTGCTTTGCTTGCAGATATTGGTGTTGTTTTACTCTTATTTGAAGTGGGAATCGAATTAGATCTTAAGAGAATTAGTCGTGAGTACAGATCCCTCTTATGGAGTGTCCCCACGCAAATGGCTTTTGGAATGATTGTCGGCACACCAATCTTTCTTTGGCTAGGTGTTCCAATTTATGGAGCGCTTCTTTTATCACTATCGATTGCCATGTCTTCAAGTGTTGTCATTGTCAATATCACTCGCAGCCCTCGTCGTGCCACTGATACACCAACTGAAGAAGCGTTGTTGGGCTGGTCGCTAGTGCAGGACATTGTCGGAGTAGCAGCCGCTGCAATGGTACTTACTTTGTTTGGTAGCGGTGATTCATCAATCATTGAAGCAATCGCGGGCTTGGTAGCTTTTGGAGCTATCGCAATTGCAGCTTCTCGATTGCTTCCAATTGTTTTGCGTGCAGTGCGCTGGGATACAGATTTCTTCTTGATCTATTCAGTCTCATTTGGACTTGTATTAGCCGCCTTAGGCACAGTTGTTTTTGATATACCAATGGCACTTGCTGGATTCGTTGCCGGAGTTGCAATCAATCAGAGTCGCGACACAGATGATGTCAGAAAAGCAATCTTGCCGTTCAGGGATTTATTTGCAGTCCTCTTCTTTGTAGTTATTGGAACTCTGATTCAGCCATCACTTCTTGGCGAATCCTGGAGATTTGCTCTACTAATACTCGGATTAATGATTGTGCTAAAGACGCTTCCAAGTATGGCGTTAGCAAAAATCAGCAAAATGAATGTGAAACCAATTCGACTGGGCATCGGAGTCAGCCAAATCGGAGAGTTCTCATTTGTGCTCGGAAGCCTGGCCTTCGCCGAAGAGGTCATCTCCATCTCCCAGTACACGGGGCTGTTGGTAGCGGTGGTTCTATCGATCATGGCTTCGACCATCTTGGTTAGACAAGCGCCTAAAAGGCCGATTTGACCCCGCAGGCCGACCGGCCGTAGCCTTACGCCATAACCAAAGACCGCAGGTCTAGATCAACCGCAAGGAAGATCTAAATAAATGAGGAAATCTCAGCCCGCGTAGGTGTTCATGTTAATCCGTGGCGCTTACGCGTTACGGATTTTTTTATTTCCTACGGTCACCAATGAAACAGGAAAGGTGAACCGAATGGCTCGCCCAGATAAGACATCAGCGGTTGCTGAACTTGCGGAGGATTTCCGTACAGCTAATGCAACAGTGCTAACTGAATATCGTGGTCTTTCTGTTACATCAATGAAGGAACTTCGCCGTGCACTTGGTACAACCACCAAGTACTCAGTAGTGAAGAACACTCTCACAAAGATTGCAGCAAAGGATGCTGGCGTAGAGATCGCAGATGATCTTCTCGTCGGTCCATCAGCTGTTGCATTCATCAAGGGTGATCCAATTGATGCAGCAAAGAGCCTCCGTGATTTTGCAAAGGAGAATCCATTCCTAGTTATTAAGGGTGGAATCTACGAAGGCAAGCCTGTAACCAAAGAAGAGATCATGCAGCTCGCTAACCTCGAGTCTCGTGAAGTTCTGTTGGCAAAGCTTGCTGGTGCAATGAAGGGATCGCTTGCTAAGGCAGCGCGCGTATTTGACGCACTTCGCATCAAACTAGAAAGTCAACAAGAAGCTACTGCAGCACCCGTTGCAGAAGTTGTAGCTGAAGTGTCCGAGCCAGTAGCAGACAATGCTGTGGCAGAGGTTCCAGCTGAAGCTGCGGCTACAGAAGCGGTTGCAGTAACCGAAGAATTAACAACAGAAACAGAAGAGAAGGAATAACGAATATGGCAAAGCTCAGCACAGAAGACCTATTGGGTCAGTTCAAAGATATGACATTGGTCGAGCTCTCAGAGTTCGTTAAGTCATTCGAAACTGAATTCGATGTAACAGCAGCAGCTCCAGTAGCGGTTGCAGCAGCAGGTGGCGCAGCAGCAGGTGGCGCAGCAGATGCTGGACAAGATGAGTTCACAGTTATCTTGGAGAACGCAGGATCACAGAAGATTGCTGTGATCAAGGAAGTTCGTGGACTGAATTCAAGCCTTGGCTTGAAGGAGGCAAAGGACCTCGTAGATGCAACTCCAGCAACCCTTCTAGAGAAGGCAAGCAAGGAGACTGCAGACAAGGCAAAGGCAGCACTAGAGGCAGCTGGCGCAACAGTCACAATCAAGTAATTAATTACTTAGAAAAACCCCGCTTGGCAATTTGCTAAGCGGGGTTTTTTCATGAGATCTAGCATTGATAATGTCCTTAACAAATTGATGAATAACGCGTACAGTGAAAGTTGTAGATAGTGATCTACAAGAGATGAGATGACAATGACACGCACATATGTGATTACAGGTTCAGCTTCCGGAATTGGTAAGGCAACGGCTGAAAAGTTAAAGAGCCTTGGTCAAAAGGTAATTGGTGTTGATATACATAATGCCGATGTTGTTGCAGATCTCAGCACCCCGCAAGGTCGAATTGAGGCAGCCAAGAAGACAATCGAACTTTCTAAAAACTCAATTGATGCGGTAATTGCATGTGCGGGTTTAGCTCATCCAACTGCAGCTACGGTAAAGGTTAATTACTTTGGTGTTACAGAGTATCTAAATGAATTACTGCCAACACTAACGCAATCAAAAACGCCACGAGTTGTCATTACAAGTTCAGTGGCATCAATAATGCCCAACAGTTCTGAACTAGTTGACGCAATGCTGGCCAATGATGAGGCGAAAGCGGTTGGAGTTGCACAGGCTCTGGTTGATGCAGCTGCGGGTGGCGAGCAATTGATTTACGCATCTACCAAGCGCGCAATTAGTCGATGGATTCGTCAGCAATGCCTTAAGCCACAGTGGGCAGCGGCAGGAATCCCAATCAACGCTGTTGGTCCTGCGATCGTGAAGACGCCGATGGTGGACCAGCTGATTAAAACCCCTGAAGAGCGTGAAGGCTTATCCAAATTGGTGCCGATGCCGCTTAATGGATTTATGGAGCCAGAGACTGTGGCCGCACTGCTCATCTGGCTGACCGGGATCCAAAACACCCATGTCACCGGACAGACCATCTATATAGATGGAGGGTTTGAGCGGATTGTGCGTGGCGAGGATGTCTGGGACTGGAAGAAGTAGGCAAGCAGCCCACAATTTTGCCCAAACTCCTGACAAATCCCCCCGCCTAGGGGTATAAGCACCCGGTTGGACAGGGCGGGGGTGAACTCGGTACCCTTCTCGTTCGCACAAATTTCTATGGTCAGGGCATATAGCGGCTGAGACCTAATCGTTGTGTGTTCCCGAATATTGTCTGAAAGGACATCTCTTGGCCGCGTCTAAAAAAATCTCAGTAGCACCACGTCGAGTCTCATTCGCCAAGATCCGCGAACCCCTAGAAGTACCTAACCTGTTAGCGCTGCAAGTTGAAAGCGTTGACTGGCTATTAGGTAACGATGCATGGCGTTCACGTATCGCAGCAACCGATTCAATGAATCGTGGAGAAATCCCTACAACTTCAGGTCTTGAAGAAATCTTTGAAGAGATTTCTCCGATCGAAGATTTCCAGGGAACTATGTCTCTCTCATTCCGCGATCACCGTTTCGAGCCGCCTAAGTACTCAATCGATGAGTGCAAAGAGCGCGATATGACTTACGCACAACCACTATTCGTAACAGCAGAGTTCACAAACAACATCACTGGTGAAATCAAGTCACAGACAGTGTTTATGGGTGACTTCCCAGTTATGACAGCTCGCGGAACATTCGTTATTAACGGAACCGAGCGCGTTGTTGTTTCTCAGTTGGTTCGTTCACCTGGTGTGTACTTCGAGCGCACAATTGAAAAGGCTTCTGACAAGGATGTATTCACATCGAAGGTAATTCCTTCACGTGGTGCATGGCTTGAGTTTGAAGTTGATAAGAAGGATCTTGTTGGTGTTCGCATCGACCGTAAGCGTAAGCAGTCTGTAACAGTGTTCCTAAAGGCACTTGGTTGGACTGAAGAGCAGATTCTTGAAGAGTTCGGCGAGTTTGAATCAATGCGCGCAACTCTTGAAAAAGACACTGTTAAGACACAAGATGAAGCGCTGCTAGATATCTACCGCAAGCTTCGTCCAGGTGAGCCTCCAACAAAGGAAGCTGCACAAAACTTGATCGAAAACCTTTACTTCAACCCTAAGCGTTACGACTTGGCCAAGGTCGGTCGCTTCAAGGTAAACAAGAAGCTAGGTCTTGATCTAGAGCTTTCATCATCACTACTTACTATCTCTGACATCGTGGCAACACTGCGCTACCTAGTAGCTCTACACCGCGGCGATCTATTGATGGAGTACGGCCGCGAGGTTCGCGTTGAAAAGGACGATATCGATCACTTCGGTAACCGTCGTCTACGTACTGTTGGTGAATTGATTCAGAATCAGGTTCGCATCGGTCTGTCACGTATGGAGCGCGTAGTTCGCGAACGTATGACGACACAAGATGTTGAGGCGATTACTCCTCAGACTCTGATCAACATCCGTCCAGTAGTTGCGTCAATCAAGGAGTTCTTCGGAACATCTCAGTTGTCACAGTTCATGGATCAGACAAATCCTTTGTCAGGACTTACACACAAGCGTCGTCTTTCAGCGCTTGGACCTGGTGGTCTCTCACGTGACCGCGCAGGTTTCGAAGTTCGTGACGTTCACCCATCTCACTACGGACGTATGTGCCCAATTGAAACTCCTGAAGGACCAAACATTGGTCTTATCGGATCACTTGCAACATATGGTCGCGTTACCGCATTTGGATTTATCGAGACTCCTTACCGCAAGGTTGTTAAGGGTCGCGTAACAGATCAGGTGGATTACCTAACCGCTGATGAAGAAGATGAACACATCATCGCGCAGGCAAACGCTCCACTTACAGATGACAATCACTTCGCTGAACCACGCGTACTAGTACGTCGCCGCGGTGGAGAAGTTGAATACATTCCAGGTGAAGAAGTTGATTACATGGATGTATCTCCACGTCAGATGGTGTCTGTTGCAACAGCGATGATCCCATTCCTTGAGCACGATGATGCTAACCGTGCGTTGATGGGTTCTAACATGATGCGCCAGTCTGTTCCTTTGATGCGTGCAGAAGCACCAGTAATTGGTACAGGTATGGAGTTCCGTGCAGCTGTAGATGCAGGCGATGTTGTTACTGCAACTAAGGCTGGCGTTGTAACCGAAGTTTCTGCTGATGAAGTTAAGGTCATGGCAGATGACTCGACTTACCAAACTTATTCTCTACACAAGTTCACACGTTCAAACCAGGGAACTTCATACAACCAGAAGGTTGTTGTTTCTGAAGGTCAGCGCGTAGAGCTTGGCTCAGTTATCGCTGACGGTCCATGTACCGATCAAGGTGAAATGGCGCTCGGAAAGAACCTACTCGTGGCATTTATGTCATGGGAAGGTCACAACTACGAAGATGCGATCATCCTTTCTCAGCGCCTAGTTCAGGATGATGTTCTTACATCAATCCACATCGAAGAGTATGAAGTTGATGCTCGCGATACAAAGCTTGGTGCAGAAGAAATCACTCGCGATATCCCTAACGTTTCTGAAGAAGTTCTTGCAGATCTCGATGAGCGAGGAATCATCCGCGTAGGTGCAGATGTTGTTCCTGGCGACATCTTGGTTGGAAAGGTAACTCCTAAGGGAGAAACCGAACTAACACCTGAAGAGCGTTTGCTTCGTGCAATCTTTGGTGAGAAGGCTCGCGAAGTTCGCGATACATCTCTCAAGGTTCCACACGGTGAATCCGGAAAGGTTATCGGCGTAAAGATCTTTGAATCTGAAGAAGGTTTCGAGCTTGCAGCTGGCGTTAACCAATTGGTTCGCGTTTATGTTGCACAGAAGCGCAAGATTCAAGATGGTGACAAGCTTGCTGGTCGCCACGGTAACAAGGGTGTTATTTCAAAGATTCTTCCAGTTGAAGATATGCCATTCCTTGAAGATGGAACTCCAGTTGATGTTGTTCTAAACCCACTCGGTGTACCTGGTCGTATGAACGTTGGTCAGGTTCTTGAACTCCACTTAGGTTGGGTTGCAAAGACTGGTTGGGATCTTTCAGGTATTGATGAGGCATGGCAGAAGCACATGCGTGCAATCGGTGCAGAGAAGGGCGAGCCTGGAACAAAGTTCGCAACTCCTGTTTTCGATGGTGCGCTTGAAGATGAAATCTCAGGTCTTCTCTCTGCAACTCTTCCAAACCGCGATGGAAATCAACTTATTGGTAAGAGCGGAAAGGCTCGTCTATTTGACGGTCGTTCCGGCGAGCCATACCCAACGCCAATTTCAGTTGGATACATGTACATCTTGAAGCTCCACCACTTGGTCGATGACAAGATTCACGCACGTTCAACTGGTCCATACTCAATGATCACGCAGCAACCACTTGGTGGTAAGGCGCAGTTCGGTGGTCAGCGATTTGGTGAGATGGAGGTGTGGGCACTTGAAGCTTATGGTGCTGCTTACACACTCCAAGAGTTGCTAACAATTAAGTCTGACGATGTTCTCGGCCGCGTAAAGGTGTACGAAGCGATCGTTAAGGGTGAAAACATTCCAGAGCCAGGTATCCCTGAGTCATTCAAGGTACTTATCAAGGAAATGCAGTCACTCTGTCTCAATGTAGAAGTACTTTCTTCAGAAGGTGTCGCAATTGAAATGCGCGATACAGATGAAGAAGTGTTCCGTGCCGCCGAAGAGCTAGGTATCAACTTGTCACGAGTTGAGCCAAGCAGCGTAGAAGAAGTGTGAGAGGGAAAATAACATGTTAGATGTCAACTTCTTTGATGAACTACGTATCGGTCTCGCATCTGCAGAGAACATTCGCGAGTGGTCTTTTGGTGAGGTTAAGAAGCCAGAGACAATCAACTACCGCACACTAAAGCCTGAAAAGGATGGACTCTTTGACGAGAAGATCTTCGGACCTACTCGTGACTGGGAATGTTATTGCGGTAAGTACAAGCGCGTACGCTTTAAGGGAATCATTTGCGAGCGTTGTGGTGTTGAAGTCACACGTGCAAAGGTTCGTCGTGAGCGCATGGGTCACATCGAGCTTGCAGCTCCTGTAACTCACATCTGGTACTTCAAGGGTGTTCCATCACGCCTTGGTTACCTACTTGATCTTGCTCCAAAGGATCTAGAAAAGGTTATTTACTTCGCTGCTTACATGATCACAGAGGTTGATGCTGAAGCTCGCGAAGAAGATATGCCACAGCTTGAGAAGAAGCTTGCTAACGATCGTAAGAAGATCGAAACACGTCGAGATAACGATGTAGATGTACGCACCAAGAAGCTAGAAGCAGATCTTGCAGAACTCGAAGCAGAGGATGCAAAGTCTGATGTAAAGCGCAAGGTTCGTGAATCAGCAGAGCGTGAACTCAAGGCGATCCGTGATCGTGCAGAGCGTGAAATCACACGTCTAGAAGATGTGTGGGCACGTTTCAAGAACCTTAAGGTTCAGGATCTCGAAGGTGATGAGAACCTTTACCGTGAAATGCGTGACCGTTACGGCATGTACTTCAAGGGTGACATGGGTGCAGCTGCAATCAAGCGCCGTCTAGAGACATTTGATCTCGAGACAGAGCACAAGCTACTTACAGATCTTTCTGAAAATGGAAAGGGCGCAAAGAAGACTCGTGCAATCAAGCGTTTGAAGGTTGTTAACGCATTCCTTACAACAAGCAACAAGCCAGCATCAATGGTTCTTGATTGCGTTCCAGTTATTCCACCTGATCTACGTCCAATGGTTCAGCTCGATGGTGGTCGCTTTGCGACTTCAGATCTCAACGATCTATACCGTCGCGTTATCAACCGTAACAACCGTTTGAAGCGTCTTGCTGATCTCGGTGCACCAGAGATTATCGTTAACAATGAAAAGCGTATGTTGCAGGAAGCTGTAGATGCGTTGTTCGATAACGGTCGTCGTGGTCGTCCAGTTACAGGTCCAGGTAACCGTGCACTGAAGTCATTGTCAGACATGCTTAAGGGTAAGCAAGGACGTTTCCGCCAGAACTTGCTCGGTAAGCGCGTTGACTACTCAGGTCGTTCAGTAATCGTTGTAGGTCCACAGTTGAAGCTGCACCAGTGCGGTCTTCCAAAGCAGATGGCACTTGAACTTTTCAAGCCATTCGTAATGAAGCGACTTGTAGATCTAAACCACGCGCAGAACATTAAATCTGCAAAGCGTATGGTTGAGCGTGCACGTCCAGTCGTTTGGGATGTTCTAGAAGAGGTTATTGCAGAGCATCCTGTTCTCCTTAACCGCGCACCAACCCTTCACCGTTTAGGTATCCAAGCTTTCGAACCACAATTGGTTGAAGGTAAGGCGATTCAGATTCACCCACTCGTATGTACAGCTTTCAACGCTGACTTCGACGGTGACCAGATGGCGGTTCACCTACCTCTATCTGCTGAAGCGCAGGCTGAAGCACGTATCTTGATGTTGTCTTCAAACAACATCTTGTCACCAGCTTCTGGTCGTCCAATTACATCTCCTACACAGGACATGGTTCTTGGTCTCTACTACTTAACAATGGTTCGTGACAATGAACTTGGAGAAGGTCGTGCATTTGGTTCAGTCGCAGAAGCGATCATGGCCCACGATCAAAACTCAGTTTCATTGCAGGCAAAGATCAAGATTCGCCTTTCAAAGACTGGCGAAACTACTGAGACAACAATTGGCCGCGCATTATTTAATGAGGCGCTTCCAGCTGATTATCCATACGTTGATCTTGATGTCACAAAGAAGCAGCTTGGTGCAATCGTTGATCGTCTCGCTGAGTTCTATCCAAAGGTTGTTGTTGCTGAGACGCTTGATGCGTTGAAGTCACTCGGCTTCCACTGGGCAACTCGTGCAGGTGCAACTATCGGTATCGAAGATGTTGTGACACCTCCACGCAAGAAGGAAATTCTTGCGGGCTACGAAACACAGGCCGAGAAGGTTCAATCACAATACGAAAAGGGACTCATCACTGATGACGAGCGTCGTCAGGAATTGATCGAGATCTGGACTAAGGCAACTGCTGAAGTGGGTAAGGAGATGGAAGAAAACTTCCCTCGCATTAACCCAGTTTGGATGATGGTCTTCTCTGGTGCTCGTGGAAATATGATGCAGATCCGTCAGATCGCGGGTATGCGTGGACTTGTGGCTAACCCAAAGGGTGAAATTATTCCAAGCCCAATTAAGTCAAACTTCCGCGAAGGTCTTTCAGTACTTGAGTACTTCATTTCTACTCACGGTGCTCGTAAGGGTCTTGCAGATACAGCGCTTCGTACCGCTGACTCTGGTTACCTAACACGTCGTCTCTGCGACGTTGCTCAGGATGTAATCATCCGTGAAGAGGATTGCGGTACTGATCGCGGTCTTGTTCTACAGATCGGTGTACGTCAAGAGTCAGGCAACCTTGTAAAGCATGACCATGTCGAGACTTCAGTATTCGGACGTACATTGTCTGAAGATGTGACAGTCGATGGCAAGGTTGTTCTTCCAGCAGGTACAGATCTTGGTGATCGCAACATTGATGAACTCGTTGCAGCCGGTGTTGACGAAGTAAAGATTCGCTCAGTTCTAACTTGCGATAGCAAGGTCGGACAGTGCGCAGCTTGCTACGGTCGTTCACTTGCAGCTGGACAGCGCGTTGCAGTCGGTGAAGCGGTTGGAATCATTGCAGCACAGTCAATCGGTGAGCCTGGTACACAGCTAACAATGCGTACCTTCCACACTGGTGGTGTTGCGGGTGATGACATCACTCACGGTCTTCCACGTATCGTCGAGCTCTTCGAAGCACGTACACCTAAGGGTGTTGCACCTATCGCAGAAACAGCTGGTGTTGTTTCATTCCGCGAGGATGCAAAGGGCAAGAAGATCGTCGTAACTCCAGATGATGGAGGCGAAGAGGTTGCATACCCAATCACTCGTCGTCAGAAGCTGCTTGTAGAAGAAGGTTCACGCGTTGAAGTTGGCCAGAAGATGGTTGTTGGCGCGATCGATCCAAAGCAGGTTCTTCGTATTCTTGGACCACGTGCAACTCAGGTTCACTTGGTTAATGAGATCCAATCTGTGTATCGCTCACAGGGTGTAGGAATTCACGATAAGCACGTTGAAGTAATTGTTCGTCAAATGCTAAAGCGCATCACAGTGCTTGAGGCAGGAGATGCAGATCTACTTCCAGGCGAGCTTGTTGAGCGTGGTCGTTTCGAGACTGAAAACCGTCGCGTTGTGACTTCAGGTGGAAAGGCTGCTTCAGGTCGCCCAGAACTTATGGGTATCACTAAGGCATCTCTTGCAACTGAGTCATGGTTGTCAGCGGCTTCATTCCAGGAGACAACACGCGTACTTACAGATGCAGCACTTTCAGAGAAGAGCGATCCATTGCTCGGTCTGAAGGAGAATGTCATCATCGGTAAGTTGATTCCTGCTGGTACTGGTCTTGCTCGTTACCGCAACATTCGTGTTGAGCCAACTGAGGAAGCCAAGGCAGCGGTTTACGCAGCTTACGACGAGTACGACTTCACACCATTTGACCAACAAGGTTCTGGTGAGGCTGTTCGTCTCGATGAGGTTGAAGTACCTCGCTAA
>CAZQNP010000024.1:0-17070 GCA_964594645.1 uncultured Candidatus Planktophila sp.
TAGTCATTAATTGGAATGGAAGAATAATCATGTATGAAAGCCAAAAAGCTAAGCGAGTAAGTAAAGAGTTCTTGAAGACAAAGAGATCTATGATGATGGCAACACAAACTGCGGTGACCGCGAGGTCGCTATAACTCATTTGGAATCATCCTTTCCAAACTCTTTTTCTCGAAGATGTGGCTTCACCGTCGTTACACCCTCGATCGTCAAAATCGCAGCCATAGGTACGATGATAAAAAATAGAAACTCTTCTAGTGGGATATTGAGTGGCCCGATGATTTGCAAGGTCCGCTCTGGATTAAAGAACCAATGTCCCTGTGAGATTGCATATGCATCCCAAATTACAAAAATTACAAATACTGGCAGGATGCTAATGGTCAACCGCTTCCACCTTCGAAGCACGCTTGTTTTAAGGACGATCTCTAACCAAAAAGATCCAAAAATGACGAACAAGAGCATCGCGACATAGCCAAATTTTTCCACGCCAGATCTTCTCACATTGGCTTTGATAGAGTTGTCGCAAATGGGGGAGACATGCAGAAAAACTCGGTAAAGCTCTTTTCTCAGGTGCGCAGATTCTCAAGCATTTCTGTGGGAGTCGCCATACTGCTCTCCATCATGTTTTCAGATCTATTGGGAGCCAAGTCCATGGGTTGGCAGATCATCGTGGCGGTTCTCGCCCTTGCAATTGGCATCCCTCATGGCGCACTGGATCACCTGGTGACCCTGCCAAAGTCTTCCCCCAAGAAAATGACCTTGTTTATAACTGTCTATGTTGCAGTCGCGGTGGTGGCAGTTATTGCAATACTCAAGTTCAGTGTTATCGGATTTATTGTCGTTTTATTTATGAGTGCGATTCATTTTGGTATCGGCGATGCAGCATTCATTAATGAGATTGATAGAAGAAACCAGACCAAAGCCTCGCTGAATCGTTATCTCTATATCCCGGCGGCTGGGTTTACACCCGTCTTCATTCCACTAGTTAACTCGGCAAGCACTGATGCCTTGGCCCAGGTAAATCCAGCTTTGATCGATTGGCACCAAGGCTTTGACATGCAGATTCTTTTTGGTGTCTCTTTCTTTACAACATTTGCAATTGTTGTGCTGGCATTCAAGAAAAGGTTGCGAGAAAGTTTAGATCTGTCTTTACTTCTGGCTCTCTCGCTCCTGACCCCACCATTGATCGCATTTGCTGTCTACTTTGGTTGCTGGCATGCCATGAGACATACAGCTCGCCTCACACTCTCACTTCCTCGATGCGTTGAAAATTTAGATCAAGGGATGTTGAGAAAAGCCTTTATGAACGCTGTGATTCCTGGTTTGCCTGCGCTAGTCGGCACCTTCATCGTTGCTGCTGGATTAGCACTTAGTGGGCAAGATTTTTCAGATGAATTTTTCTGGATGGCGCTAGTAGTTGTGTGGGCGCTCACTGTTCCTCATATGGCAGTTACAGCAAAATTGGACCGTGCAGCGTTAATCTAACGGCATGAAATCAAAAGCGCTATTACTCGCTCTCTTCTTGGTTGCAACTACCTTTACCCCAGCCCAGGCAGCACCTAATTATGTTTTTCCAATAACCGGCTGCGAGTACACATATCCAAAGGCGCACCATAGTTATCCAGCTACCGATATCTTTGCCAACGCTGGATGTAGATATGTTGCAGTTACAGCAGGCGTTATTGATGAAGTAAATCGTGTAGATACATGGTCAGGTAGAACTAACTTAGGTATTGATCGTGGCGGTTTGTATGTTTCATTCATCGGAGAAGATGGCGTTCGCTATTACGCATCTCATCTGCGCTCAATCCCACAAAGCATTCAACCAGGAGTAAAGATAAAGGCTGGCCGACTGTTAGGAACTGTCGGAACTTCAGGAAGTGCTCGCGGAACTAAACCACATATTCACTTTGGTCTTTCATGGAGCACGCCACCACAAACTTGGTGGGTGCGACGTGGCATGGTCTGGCCATGGAGGTACTTGGATGCATGGAAAGCTGGAAGAGATCTTTCACCTGCAAAAGAGGTTGAAGCCAAAAGATTAAAAATTGGTGATCTTCCACCAGAGCCAGTTAACGAGAAAAGGAAGTAAATAAAAAAACCCCGCCAGTTACCCGGCGGGGTTTTTTAATAGTTAGTGTTGATTAGGCAGGGTTTACTGCATCAGCCTGAGGACCTTTTGGACCCTGTACGACCTCAAATGAAACTGCCTGACCCTCTTCAAGGGACTTGTAACCGTTTCCTTGAATTGCTGAGTAGTGAACGAATACATCTTGTCCGCCACCATCAACTGCAATGAAACCGAAACCCTTTTCAGAGTTGAACCACTTAACTGTGCCTGTTGCCATGTATTTATTTTCCTTCGATATGTGGGTGATCCGAGAAATCCTCGGTTCACGGTCTTCCTCTTGCTCCAGCGATACCGATTATGCAAAACATGAAACGGGTACTGATTAAGCGTCCGACTGAGGTGAACTCTACCGCCTGAAGCCCCGTATGCCTAAAGGGGGAGTAGACAGTTTTAGGCTCAGTGGTGTCTAATTGAGGTGTTCATTAAGCAAGTTTGAGCCGAAAATGCTGCTGGGGAAGGTCGCATTAGGGCAACCTTGCAAGGAGAACCATGGAACGTTTAACCACGCCCTCAAACCGTCAGCAGGTTCGGGGTTTCTTAACAATTCACTCATCACCATCCGCGCTGCGCCACCATATTGATTGGGCGATTCAAGCTGTTCTTGGAACCTGGGTGAAGCCAACATGGAGCCCCCAGCCATTGCTGCCTGGCTCTTATCGAACTCAAATCGAATTTCGCGATCGCGAAGGCGCTGCCGCTGAACTTGCAAGCTCGCTTCATAGTTGGCATTACCTGAACTTTGAGGTTATTGAAAACACAGACAACGGCGGCGAACTCTTTAGATGCACCCCTGAACTTGGTATCCATCGTTCACTCGTTGATCAGACAGGTGCGGTCATCCTTACCGAAAATCAACTCGGTAACGCATTAAAAAATGCTTTCGATGAAGAAAGCATTCGCGAAGCTATTGCTGCGCTACTGGGAAGTTCGTGGGAGTTAGAGCTCGATCGCTTTAGGAGTGTTGACCTTCAAGAGATTGCACAACTTCGAGCAATCTAGCCAGTAGGATGCAAATATGACTCAACTAAATGAAAGCCCAATCATCACCGTAGAACGTCGCAAAGCTGTAACAATTATTGTTGCAGCGGTAATCATGTCCCTTGCAATTGGTGGCGGATTAATGCAGGTAGGTTCCGGTTTTGCATCCCGTAGCAGCGATGGAATTACCGTTACTGGATCTGCAAAGACAACGGCAACCGCCGATAACGCGGTGTGGGTACTTAATGTGAGCTTGTCATCTCCAACTGTTGCAACCGCTGTAAAAAAGGTTGATGCAGATGTTGCAGCGTTGTCTAAATATTTAACTGAAGGTGGAATTCCAGCCGAAGGATTAACCCTTGGAGCGGTTGCTACCTTTGCAAATGAGGAGTACATCAACGGTAATACGACTGGCAGAATTCTTTCCTACCGCGCAACTCGCGAGGTGACCGTGCGATCTAAGGATGTCCAATTAGTTTCTAAGCTCAGCCAAGGCATAGGAACACTTTTAGCAACTGGAATCAACGCCAATAACTATGGACCTGCCTACTACATCTCTAACCTTCCAGAGCTTCGCCCACAGTTGATGGCAGAGGCGATGAAGGATGCCAAGGTACGCGCAGAAGCCCTCACCAAGGCGGTCGGTGGAAACATTGGAGCACTAGTTAATGTGAAGGCTGGTCCCATTCAAATCACCACACCTGATTCAACTATGACAGCTGATTACGGTGCATATGACACATCAACTATTGAAAAGACAGTTACAGCTACTGTTTCTGTAACCTTCAAGAGTTAATTACAAGAGTTAATTGGTGGTGCGGCCGCTGGAAACACGGCCAGATACCAACCACACAAGAACGCTGTGTGAAGGTACTTGAATCTTTGCAGATGGAGCGGCAATTACAGGTTCGTAGGTCTGCACCTTTTTTGATGCATCAAAGATACATCTAAAGGTTTGACCCCAACTTGAATCTGGCAACGTAAAGGTTGTCTCTTCACTTGATGAGTTGAGCATTAACAGAAGGGCTTTGTTGGGATCTGCTTCGATAAAGACCGTAATGCTTCGCTTTTCTTCATCTCTCCAGTGATTGTCGCTCATTTCATTTCCGCCTAAGGAAAACCATGCAATATCTTTTCTGTTTGTTCCTTTATCTAGTGCTCCAGTGAAAAACTCTGAGGCAACGTCGGCCAGGTATGAGTTGCGGATTTCAGCTAAGGATTTAACAGAATCCAAAATGTCCTGTTGCTCCTGGCTTAAACTCCAAGGCAAGGCCCAACCACCATTGAATGAGGTCTCTGTTTCTACTAAGTGATCGAGCGGCAATGAGTATGCATTGTTAGAACCATTTTGAGTTCTGCTCACCTCATCGCCCATGTTGAGCATCGGAACTCCTGAAGAGAGCATTAAAGTTGCGAGTAAAGATTTTTTAAGTCGGGCTCGAACCTCTTGAATCGCAGGGTCATCACTTTCACCCTCGTGACCAACATTCCACGATCGATTTGAATCACTGCCATCGAGGTTGTTTTCAAGGTTTGGGTAGTTGTGTTTCTCATTGTAAGAAACCAGGTCATGGATGGTGAAACCATCATGGGCTGCAACAAAGTTGATCGATGAAGTTGGCCCGCGATAATGGAAGATATTGCTAGAGCCGCTAATACTTGATGCGATATCTGAAACACCCTCACCATAACCGCGAGCTAAGTCACCAAGCCAAAATTGACGCACCGAGTCACGGTAGGCGTCATTCCACTCGCGCCAAGGATGTGGAAAATCGCCTAATGAATACCGCGAGATATCCCAAGGTTCAGCGATCATTTTGAAGTTTCGAAGCACGGAATCCGCGCCGATGGCTGCCATTAGTGATGAGTTAAAGGCGCTATCACTTGTGTATAAAGCGGTGGTTAGATCAAAGCGAAAGCCATCGACTCCGACAACTTCAATCCACCAGCGCAGGGAATCAATAATCTGTCGTACAGAGTGGGGCTTACTTGCAGCAAATGTATTTCCGCAACCAGTTACATCTACATAGCGACCATTTGCATCCTGCCTGTAATAGGCATGGCCATCAATTCCCTTATACGAAAGGGTTGGACCTCCAACACCACCCTCTGCGGTGTGGTTATAAACAACATCCAAGATGACTTCGATTCCAGCAGCGTGCAGTTGATCAACAGACCACTGCAGTTCGGTAATCGGATCTAATGTGCAGGCATACTCTTTATGGGGAGCACTAAAGAGTAGAGAGTTATAACCCCAATGATTTTTGCGACCACGACTATGAAGAATCGGCTCTGTTATCGATTGTGCAATTGGTAAAAGTTCCAAGGCGGTAACACCAATAGATTTCAAATGCGCGATAGTGCTGGGATGACCAAGAGCCTTGTAACTTCCACGTTCACCTTCTGGAATCTCTTGATTAAAAGCTGTTAACCCTTTAACATGCGCTTCATAAATAATTGTCTTTGCCCAAGGCACAAGCGGCCGGTTTACTGGGCGAACCGGGTGATCAGTTACAACCGAGTATGGAACCTTACCTGCGCTATCCCGCAGATCGCGCTCATTCAAATCTCCAGCACCGGAAAAGTCATGTGCAACATGTCCATAAATTTCGGGGGAGTACACAACATCTCCATCGATGACATGGGCGTAAGGATCAAGCAGTAACTTCGCGGGGTTAAAGCGCACGCCATACTCAGGAATCCAGGGTCCGTAAACGCGATACCCGTAGCGTTGACCTGGGCGAACCCCTGCTAGGTATCCATGCCAGATCGGGCCGTTGCGATGAGACAAAGCAAAGCGGGTTTCAACCAACTTGCCATTGACCTCATTGAACAGGCACAGCTCAACCGCATCTGCGGCGTTACTCCAGATCGCAAAGTTGGTCCCGCCATCTGTGACGGTAGCGCCAAGGGTTCGCGGATCTGCAGGAAGCATGGTGGGTATCTTGCCCTATACCAAGTCTGTTTATGTGGTTACGAGACTTTTTCCTCGTAAACTTCTCGTAAATTCAGTTCAGATTGGTAAGCAAAATCGGGGTAGTAAATATCAGCCTGGGTTCTCCGGAAACGATTTATGAGGATTTTGAAAATCTCAGCGACCATCAAAAACATTGCCGCAGGTAAGAGATCTACTGATCGTTTGAGGAACCAAGGCGTACCGTTTCGCAACATCCACTTTAGGGATTGCGCTTTCGAGACTCTTTCTATCGGATCCACCTGAATTGGAGCTATTTGCCAGTTGCGCTTGACAAGTAATTGTCTGAAATGGCCGGCCATTAACTGATGCCCATACTTGCTCGGATGCATCCGATCAATGTGCCAAACTTTTCTTTCGTAGATTCCTGAAATACGACGAGTATACAAAACCTCGACATCAAATTCGCGTGCAAGGTTTTGGATAACACCATTTACAGCGTTGATTCTTCTGAGCAAAATGTTACCAAGCAGTTTAGGCAATCTGATAATTTTTGTTGGGTCATGTAGTTGCAACAAAAGAATTTGACTCCCAGCATTTTGAAGAGCCAGTAATGTGGTCCTTAAATTTTGACGATATTTCTCAGGATCAAATCCATTGCGAAGGGCATCATTTCCTCCGACAATTACAGCGCAAATATCCGGTACTAGATTTAGTGCTATAGGAAGTTGGTGTTCGACAACTTCGGATGATTGCGCCCCTGGCCGAGAGAGATTTGCGTAAACAATCGGTTCAGAAAAAGCTTGTGTCAGGTAGTAGGCCCACCCTTTATTAACTCCATTTGCATCTGAATCCCCAACACCAGATGCTGCGCTATCACCTAAAACTGCAAACGTGATGACGCGCTCCATTTAGGCAGCCCGTAGATTTCTATGCAGAGCGGTTACTTCTCGTCCTGCACCATGTAGGCGAAGCATCATCATTAATGTCGAACTCCACGGAAAGTTTTCGGCCTGATGGTGACAGCTCTGTGATAAATCTGAGTTCCTGTCAGCTAATGCCAGCACCCCTTGTATTGCATCTGCGAAGGCTTCAGGCTTGTTGTCGGCGATCGCACCGACAGGGTTTGTGGAATCAAGCATCAAGAACTCGCCAACTGCACTGGTGGCTGAAGCAACAACAGGTGTTCCACAAGCCAAGGATTCAAGCGCAGCTAGGCAAAAAGTTTCAATTGGACCTGGAGCGATTGAAACATCCGCGCAAGCCATAATCTCAGCAAGTTTTTTTCGATCAACAATGTAGCCAAGAAATGTAACTGGATGTCCCGCCGCCATAGCTTTAAGTTTTGCGAACATTGGTCCCATGCCGACGTAAACAAGGCGAGCATTGACTCCACGTTTGCGAAGTTCAATAAGAGCAAGAATAGAGTTTTGAGGATTTTTTTCGGGCGACATTCGTCCAAGATGAATAAGCAAAACCTCTTGCTCCTTCAAGAGTTCTCGCCGAACAATCTCATTTCGAAATTTGGGAGAGAAGTTCTCAAGATCAACTCCCAATGGAATATTTACCAGATTCTCTATCTTGATAGCTTCAAACTCTTTTGCAGCAAACGCGGTTGTGGCAATTACATGGTTGAAGCGTGAAGCAAGGCGCGCATTGTGCCAATCAACAAATTTGCCTAACTTTACTGGCAGGAGAGATTTCACTAAGCCGCTCAGCGTCTCGTGGCTAAAAACTACAGTATGAATGTTTCGCTTTTTAGCCCAAGCACCGACACCGGATAATGTAAATCGATCTGAAACTTCAAGAGCATCGGGCTTTAGTGTTATCAGCAGTTTTTTCACATCATTGTTGTTTCGTATTACTCGATACCCACCGCTAAATGGCAAAACTATGGATGGGACAGTAATTTTCTTGCCATGCACAGTCTCTTCACAGAAGAATCCGTTACCAGGAACAATATAGGTGAACTCGTGGCCACGAGACTTATAGCCCTTACCGAGCTCATGCAAAGTCGTGCGAATGCCGCCTGATTTTGGGCCATAGAAGTTTGCGATATGTACGATCTTCATGCGACTCTGACGCCTTCCCTTTGCATTTTTTGCTCGATTAAATCTTGATAATGATTGATCAATTGATTGTTAACAAACTGCCAACTGCGTTCAATCACCGATTGGCGGGCTCTTGCCCCCATCAATGCAGGTTCTGCAAGCTGGATAATCTGATTGACGGAGTGATTCAGGCTGTACGGGTTGGCGGTATCGATGAGATACCCAGTCCAACCATGCTTTACAAGATCTGTAGGCCCACCAAAATTCGGTGCAATAACTGGGACTCCACTTGCCAAAGCTTCCTGAACACTTTGACAGAAGGTTTCATGTTTTCCGGTGTGAATGAAAACATCTAGAGAGGCGTAATAACGGGCTAGATCTTCTCCACTTTGATAACCAACAAACTTGGCGTTGGTTAATACTTTCTCAAGCCGCAACCTTGCTGGGCCATCTCCGACAATTACTAGTTGAACATCATCACGAGCATCGAGTGTTGCCAAATCATCAACACGTTTTTCATTAGCTAGGCGTCCAACGTACCCAATGAGTTTTCGATCTGGGCGATCGCCCAGTAGTTCACACCGCAAATTGATGTCACGTTTTTCAGGTGAGAATTTTTCAGAATCCACACCGCGGGGCCATAGATGAACATTTGACACCCCAGTGGCTCGGAGATCCTCACAAGACCAGTTTGATGGAGCAAGGGTGCGCGTTGTGCGGGTATGAATCTTTGCAACCCATCGCTTCAATGAGTCATGAGCAAGTGTTAATCCGTAATGTCTAGCAAATCCTGCGATATCTGTTTGATAAATAGAAAGCGTCGGAATATCTAATCTCTCTGCGACTCTCGATGCGTAGTTACCAAGGAAGAAAGGAGATGCCAGGTGAACAACATCTGGATTGAAGCCATCAATAAGTGGTTCTAATGTTTTTTGCGGAAATCCAACGGGAAGTAAACCTTTCATTTCCAAACTGGGAACTCTCTTAACGCGAAATCCCGCATACTCATTGACCCCGCCAGAACTTTCGGGAGCGATTACTAGCGCCTGATGACCCTCTGCTCTGAGATGCTCCAGAATGCGAAGTACTGAATTGGTAACGCCATTGATCTGAGGCAGGAAGGATTCAGTTACCACCACCACTCGGAGTGAGCGCTTCATGGTTGGAGATTGAGGTAACTCTCAGACCTAAAGTAGAAGTCGAGGTTACGAGTCGGCAAACCATGCGTGAAATCTGCGAACCATCTGGCATAAATGGTTACTCACCAGTAACCTTTGGGTATGAAAATCGCCGTTTGCGTAAAGCAGGTCCCAGATTCATGGGCTGAAAAGAAGATGGTCAATGGAGTTCTCGATCGCGAGAGCGTTGATGCAGTTCTCAATGATCTCGATGAGTATGCGGTTGAAGAAGCGCTGCGTATCGCCGAGGCTCATGGTGGAAATGAAGAAGGTGGAGCTCACACAGTTACCGTGATCTCAATGGGCCCAGAGCGTGCAACCGAGGCGGTTCGTAAAGCGTTATCAATGGGTGCAAATGATGCGATCTTGGTGACCGATTCAAAGCTTGCTGGCGCAGATGCGCTCGCAACATCTGCAGTCCTTGCAGCTGTTATTGAAAAGGGCGGCTTTGATCTCGTCATTTGCGGAACAGAGTCAACAGATGCGCGTATGAGCGTTGTTCCTGCGATGTTGGCAGAGCGTTTGAATGCGGCACAACTTACCTTTGCTTCAAAGGTTGAGGTTGATCCATCTGCTCAAAAGGTTTCAATTACACGCGTTACAGAAGCAGGCGTAGAAGAGATGAACGCCCAATTCCCATGTGTTATTTCAGTTGTGGAAAAGATCAATGAACCGCGTTACCCGTCATTTAAGGGAATCATGGCGGCGAAGAAGAAGGTTATCGAGAACCGAGATCTAGCAACGGTAGGAGTTGCAGTCGATTCTGCATGGTCACTAGTTGCAGATTCATCACCTCGTCCACCACGTGCGGCCGGAATCAAGATCACCGATGAGAACGCTGCAGACCAGATGGTTTCATTCCTAGCAGAAAAGAAGTTGATATGAGCAATGTATTGATTTTGGCTGACTTTGTAAGCTCAAAGGCGACAAAGACAAATGCTGAATTAGCAACACTCGGTGCGCGCATTGGCGAGGTCACCGCAGTAGTTCTTGCGCCTGCTGGAAAAGGCGCCGCCATGGCTGCAGAAATCAACAAGGGTCCAGTATCAAAGGTTGTAGTTGTTGAGTCAGATGCATTTGTAAATAACGGTGTTGCGGCGGTTGCCGACGTCCTTGCCCAAATCATTGCTGCACAATCGCCAGCGGCAGTTCTTGTTGCCTCACACGCCTTTGGCAAAGAGGTTGCAGCGCGCACCGCGGTGAAGAGCGGCTCAGGAATCATCACAGATGCAGTTGATGTAGCTTCTGATGTAACCGCTACTCAACTTGTATTTGGTGGTTCTACAACTGTTCACTCAAAGGTTTCACACGGAACTCCAATCATTACAGTGCGTCCTAATTCAATCGATGCGCAAACAGATGCAGCTACTCCAGCAGTTGAAACACTTTCATTGCAGGTGTCAGATGCATCCAAGAAGGCAACTGTTACTTCAACGCAACCTCCAGTTCAAGGCGGTCGTCCAGAGTTAACGGAAGCAAACATTGTGGTTTCTGGCGGACGCGGAACAAATGGCGATTTCTCAGCGGTTGAAGGTTTTGCAGACTCATTAGGAGCTGCAGTTGGTGCATCACGTGCAGCAACCGATGCTGGTTGGTACCCACACTCGTATCAAGTTGGCCAAACTGGTAAATCGGTAAGCCCGCAGCTCTATGTAGCATGTGGAATTTCAGGCGCGATCCAGCACCGTGCAGGAATGCAGACAAGTAAGACGATCGTTGTGATCAATAAAGATCCTGAAGCCCCCCTCTTTGAGATCGCAGATTTTGGCGTCGTAGGAGACTTGTTTGCCGTTCTGCCTAAGGCAACGGAAGGCGTTAAAGCCCGCAAGTCATAGACTTAGGCCCGTGCCTTCGATCTATCTCGACCATGCAGCAACGACACCACTGTCGCCTGCCGCATTTAAGGCAATCACCTATCAACTTCAAGAGTTGGGTAACCCATCAAGTCTGCATACCCATGGACGTGCGACCCGTAAAGCTTTAGAAGATGCCCGCGAAGCCATTGCTGCGCAAGTTGGCTGCCTGCCATCTGAAGTTATCTTTACGGCCTCAGGCACAGAAGCAAACAACATTGCACTTAAGGGCTTGTGGTGGAATGGAAAGGCTCAAGGCAAAAGCCTTGTACTTATTTCAGCGATTGAACATCACGCAATTCTGGATCCTGCGCATTGGCTAGAAACACATGAAGGTGCCGAAGTAATTCTTGCACCTGTCAATGTTCATGGAGTTGTAGATCTTGATTTCATTAAGGATCTGATCTCAAAACGTGGCGATGAGATTGCTGTCATTTCAATTATGCACTCCAATAACGAAACAGGCGTGGTGCAACCAGTTCAAGAGATCGTCTCGCTGGCAGGGCAGATCCCGGTACACACTGATGCGGTGCAGAGTTTTAAGAAGATTCCCCTGAATTACAAGGAGCTTGGGGTTACCGCCCTAACGTTGAGTGCTCACAAAGTTGGTGGTCCACTTGGCATTGGAGCTTTGATTTTGCGCCGCGCCTTTGAGATTCCAGCGCTGCTCCATGGCGGGGGGCAAGAGCGCGAGATTCGCAGCGGAACCTTAAACGCTCCGAGCATCGTCGCATTTTCTGCCGCCGCAACAGAGAGTTATCCAAGTGCTGCAGTTCAAACTCTTCGCGAGAATTTCATTACCGCGTTGCGCACTGAGATTCCAGATGCATATGTCAATGGTCAAGCCAGCCAACGTTTACCTGGAATCGTTAACGTTACCTTTCCTGGTACGCAAAGCGACACCTTGCTTTTACTTTTGGACAATGCACATGTGTCAGCATCAACAGGCTCTGCATGTAGCGCAGGTGTTCATGAGGCTAGCCATGTACTGCTTGCCATGGGCCACACCGAAGCCAGTGCCCAATCCTCACTTCGCTTTTCCTTTGGGGCCGCTTCTACGCAGGCAGATGTTGATTATGTAATGTCAGTGTTGCCGGGTGTAATTGCTACAGGACGGGCGGCAAACAAGATATGAAGTTGATAGCAGCAATGAGTGGTGGAGTTGATTCTGCAGTAGCTGCTGCCCGCGCTGTTGAGGCAGGTCATGAGGTTATTGGTGTTCACCTAGCTTTGGCCGCAAATCCACAAAAGTATCGTTCCGGTGCGCGTGGATGTTGCACCATTGAAGATTCCCATGATGCGCGACGCGCAGCCGATGTGATCGGTATTCCTTTTTACATTTGGGATATGGCTGAAGAGTTTCACGATGGAGTTGTAGAAGATTTCTTAGCTGAGTATTCGGCGGGCAGAACTCCAAACCCTTGTTTGCGCTGCAATGAAAAGATTAAGTTTGCAGCTGTTCTAGATCGAGCACGGGCCATGGGATATGACGGAGTAGTTACCGGTCACTATGCACGTACACAAATTGGCCCTGATGGAAAAACACTCCATCGAGCCGTTGATCACTCAAAGGACCAGTCTTATGTTCTATCTGTTCTCACCGTTGAACAGATCAACGGTGCAATCTTTCCATTAGGAGATACAACCAAAGTAGATATCCGTGCAGAGGCTGAGCGGCGCGGATTAGCGGTTGCACAAAAGCCTGATAGCCATGACATTTGCTTTGTGCCTTCAGGTGATAACGCTGGTTGGCTTCGCGATCGACTGGGTAGCGAGGTTGGTCCCATAGTGGATCAAGTTGGAAACAAGATTGGTGAACACAAAGGTGCTTACACCTACACAATCGGCCAACGAAAAGGTTTAGGGCTCACTGTGCCAACCGCCGATGGTTCACCGCGATTTGTACTCAAGATTGAACCCATTACAAACACAGTGGTTGTTGGTGCTCGTGAAGATTTAGCGATCACAACCATGCGCGGTGAACGCCCTGTGTGGTGCGGACCTGCGGTTGAAGCTGAGCATAAAAAAGGGTTTGTCCAGGTTCGCGCACATGGTGCCGCCCTGCCATGTACTTATTTCTTTGATGGAACCTTGTTGGTTGCAACCCTTGAAGAGCCTTTACTGGGGCTGGCAACAGGCCAAGCGATGGTTATTTACGATGGTGATCGCGTCGTAGCTTCAGCAACAATTTGTGAGACGCAATGAGCAACAAAGCCCGTCATCGCATGACCGAACTGATCAATGAGATCCGTGATCATCAATTTAAGTATTACGTCTTAGATCAACCAACAGTTACCGATGCTCAATTTGATGCTTTACTGCGCGAACTTCAAACCCTCGAAGAGAAAAATCCCGAGCTACGTGAGCCTGATTCTCCGACCCAACATGTTGGTGGGGGTTTTTCAACTCAGTTTGAGCAACGCGATCACATCGAAAAGATGATGAGCTTGGATAATGTTTTTGATGCAGATGAGTTAGCACAATGGTTTGATCGCGTTGAAAAAGAGATCTCACAGCCACAGTATTTGTGCGAGGTTAAGGTCGATGGGTTAGCGATTAACTTGACCTATGAAAATGGTGTCCTCGTTCGCGGATTAACACGCGGCAATGGTGTTACCGGAGAAGATGTAACTCTTAATGTTAAAACAATCAGAAACCTTCCACACCAACTAAAGGCGGGCTCTGTACCATCATTAATTGAGGTTCGTGGTGAGGTTTTCTTTCCGATACAGGCATTTAATGAACTTAATGAGTCATTAGAAGAGGCCGGTAAGGCGCTCTTTGCAAATCCACGCAATGGTGCAGCCGGATCTTTGCGGCAAAAGGATCCTCGTGTAACCGCTTCTCGACCATTGTCAGTAGTAGTACATGGAGTAGGTGCGCATCAAGGCATCGATTTCGACTCTCAAAGCGGTGCATATGAAAGCTTAAAGGCGTTGGGTTTACCCACAAGTGATCGCTATAAGGTTTGCCAAACGCGTGCTGAGGTTTTGAAATTTATTAAGTTCTACTCCGATCATCGCCACGATGTAGAGCATGAGATTGATGGAGTTGTCATCAAGGTCGACTCGCTATCGCAGCAACAACAGCTGGGTTTCACCTCGCGCGCTCCTAAATGGGCTATCGCCTATAAGTACCCGCCTGAAGAGGTCACCACGGTGTTGCTCGATATCAAGGTCAGCGTAGGTCGCACCGGCAGAGTCACACCATTTGCATACATGGAGCCGGTCAAGGTTGCAGGATCTACAGTTACAAATGCAACCTTGCATAACGCTGAAGAGATTGTTCGCAAAGGCGTCCTCATCGGAGACACCATTGTTATTCGTAAAGCCGGTGATGTAATTCCTGAGGTCCTTGGACCAGTTGTAGAAAAGCGTAAGGGCTCAGAGCGTGCATTTGTTATGCCAACCCAATGTCCTGAGTGTGGCTCTGCGCTGCGTGCAATTAGCCAAGGCGATGTAGATATTCGTTGCCCAAATACTCAAAGTTGCCCAGCACAACTTCGCGAACGAATCTATTACATCGGTTCACGTGCAGCGCTAGATATCGATGTGCTTGGCTATGAAGCGGCGACGGCGTTACTTGATGCAAAAATCATTACCGATGAATCAGATTTATTTGATCTCACCGCTGCAAAACTAGTGACATCTGACTTCTTCACAAAAAAAGATGGAACGCCAGCAGCAAATGTAGATAAGTTGTTAGCAGCACTCGATGAGGCAAAGACCCGTCCACTATGGCGAACATTAGTTGCCCTGTCTATTCGCCATGTTGGACCAACAGCTGCACAAGGCTTGGCATCGGCACTTGGTTCCATCAAGGCAATTTCGCAGGCAAGTGCTCAAGAGTTATCAGAGATCGATGGGGTTGGACAGATTATTGCTGAGTCCATTGTCGAATGGTTTGAGGTTGATTGGCATAAAGAGATCATCAGCAAGTGGGAAAAAGCTGGGGTCTGCATGGTTGTTCAACAGAGTGAACAGCTCCCACAAACTTTGGCAGGGCTTACCTTTGTAGTAACTGGAGGCCTTGACTCATTTTCTCGCGATGGAATCTCAGAAACCATTGCAGCCCATGGCGGTAAAGCCGCGTCATCGGTTTCCAAGAAGACAGATTATGTATTGGTCGGAAGCGATCCAGGTTCCAAGCTAGCAAAAGCTCAGGAATTAGGGGTTCCTGTTATCGATGAAACGCGATTTAAAGAGCTATTGGCGGGCAAGTAGTAGTATTCGGACCATGATCACTCTTGCTAGCGAGGTTACTCGCGAACTTCCAGCCTCACCGCTTTTCTTTGGAGTAGTCACATTTGTAGTGATGTCTCTCTTTTTGTATTTAGTACTTCGCCTAGACCGAGACTAATTTGTCCCGAGTAGGTATTTACGGCGGAACATTTGACCCGATTCACCTGGGTCATCTGCATGTCATTACCCAGCTCTTTGAAAAAGATTTAGTTGACCAGCTCTTAGTTATTCCGGCAGGTCAACCACTGCTTCGAGATAATGCGCCTGTTGCATCTGCACAACAACGTCGAGCCATGTGCCAGTTAGCTTTATCGGATTTACCAAGTGAGATTGCAGCCAAGGTTCAAGTAAATCCCATCGAAATTTTGCGAATGGGCCCAAGCTATGCGATCGATACAGTTGAAGCTGTTGCGCAAAACTATCCTGATGACTCACTTGTGTTGATCATTGGCCAAGATGCTGCAGACAAACTGGATCAATGGCATCGAATAGATGAGTTACGCGAGATGGTTGAGTTTTTAGTAATTGGTAGACCTGGATACACCGGAAATGGCGTAGATATCGGGGCTTTAGATGTTGCAGCCACCACTATTCGTCAAGGTTTGAGCGCAGAGGTATCGTCATCGGTAGCTGCATTTATACGAGAGAATAACCTCTATGACAATTAGCAGCAGAACACTCGAGATCACCCAAATAGCCGCCAAGGCAGCGATCGACAAGATCGCAGTCGATGTTGTGGCCTTGGATTTATCAGATCAGTTGGTTCTGAGCGAGGTCTTCTTGATTGCGACTGGGCAAAATGAGGCACAGGTTGATTCAATCGCCGACGAGGTAGAACGCCAGCTTGCTGCATTTGGAGACAAGCCGGTTCGACGCGAACATGGTGCAGAATGGATTTTGTTGGATTACTCAGATCTAGTTGTACATGTGCAAAGTGCAGAGCTTCGCAAGTACTACATGTTAGATCGCTTGTGGAATGACTGCCCAGTAATTGAGTTAGAAGCGGTGAGGGCCTCACTTGGCCGCTAATCGCGTGCTTCTATGGCGTCACGGCCAAACTGATTGGAATGTTGTAAACCGCTTTCAGGGTCATTCCGATATTGATCTTAATGAAGTCGGACGTTTCCAGGCAAAGCATGCTGCACAGGTTCTTGCTGGAATGAATCCAACGATGATTATTTCAAGTGATCTTGGTCGTGCTCGTGAGACAGCGCAATCACTTGCCGACCTGACAGGACTAACTGTTGAAATAGACCCAGATCTTCGCGAAACAAATGGTGGTTTGTGGGAAGGTAAAACTGGTGCGGAAAATCGTGCCGAAGATTTCCATAACTTCATTCGTTGGATTGATGGCGAAGACAATCCCGCAGGAACTACAGGTGAGCGACGCAGCGAGGTTGCAGATCGCGCAGTGCGAGCAATCAAGAAAGCACTTGGCGATAAGACAGATCAGTTGTTAGTTGTTACAACCCATGGTGGCACCGCGCGTTGCATCTTAGGTTCTTTGCTGCAACTTCCCATGTCCCATTGGGGTGTCATCGGCGGACTTTCAAATGCATCATGGTCGATAGTGGAGCGCAATCCTCGTCAATGGAATTTGGTCGAACACAACGCCGGCTCTATTCCAGAGCCTGTTTATGGCGAGGAAAGTGGTGGCAGTTCGGCTTGAAGTCCACCGCAGCAAATGCGGTAAGGTCTGCACTCGCACAAAAAACGGGGCTATAGCG
>CAZQNP010000025.1:0-8242 GCA_964594645.1 uncultured Candidatus Planktophila sp.
TTTAAGGTAAAGGTTGGAGGCAACCTTGCGGAAGATTTGGCGCGCATCAATGTGGTTCGTCACTTGCGTCCAACGGCAAAGATCAGGGTTGATGTCAATGGGCTCTGGACTGTAGATCAAGCAGAAAAGTTTTTATCTCTAGTTGGTGAGGTTGAATACGTTGAGCAACCATGCGCAACCCTTGAAGAGCTACGCGAGTTAAAGAAAAGAAGTTCAGCAAAGATCGTTGGCGATGAAATTCTGCGCAAGGCAAACAATCCATTTGATATCAATCTAGATGGCGCGGTTGATTACTTGATGTTAAAAGTTCAACCCCTAGGCGGCATAAAGAGAGCACATTCAATCGCCGAACACCACAAACTTCCGGTAGTTGTTTCAAGCGCTCTAGAAAGTGCAGTTGGAATCAACTATGGCTTGATGCTTGCCGCATCCTTTAAGGAAATCAACTTTGATTGTGGATTAGGTACTGGCTCCCTGCTAGCTAAGGATGTGGCTACTCTTCCAATCGTTGATGGAAAGATTGAAATTAGAAATTTTGACCCACAGTTAGATGGCTTAGATGTGGCAGCAGACCGCTTCGAATGGTGGAAGAATCGGATTATGAGAACCGCGGAGCTGCTGAAGTGAATAACTCAACCTCGCTAGCACGCGTTGTCGTACGTCAGATAATTGAATCTGGAATCACAGATGTCGTTATCTCACCGGGTTCTCGCAATGCGCCGCTCTCACTTGCATTTTTTGCAGCAGCAGAGCGCGGTTTGATCAAGATTCATGTCCGTATTGATGAAAGAACTGCAGCATTTTTTGCTTTGGGTGTAATTAAAGCTACGGGCAGACCCGTTGCGGTTGTGTGCACGAGCGGTACCGCTGTTGCGAACTATCACCCAGCTGTACTTGAGGCACACCACACAAACACACCTTTACTTGTATTGACCGCCGATCGCCCAGCGATGCTGCGCAAAACAGGTGCCAATCAAACAACTGAACAAGCACGCATATTTGGAAAGTCTATTCGTTACTTTGCAGATATCGATGGCCCGGTTTTTCCGATGGAGCTTCCACTCGATAGTTTGCGCAAAGGACCGGTTCACCTCAACCTGCAATTTGATGAGCCTCTGCTGCCAGATGACTCAACTGATTGGGTCTCCGAGATCGTGGTGGCACCTAAGAGCTTTGTAGATCGTTCTAAGCCAGGAACTCTCCGCCTTGTAGGTGCTCGCGGCGCTGTTGTTATTGGCCATGACCGTGGTGGACTATCAGTTGAAGAGATCACCAAGTTTACAAAGCTGCTTGGCTGGCCGGTTATTGCTGAAGATCCATTGTCGTTTCCAGATGCAATTGCACATGCATCGATCTTCTTAACCTCACAGGAGATTAGAAGTACTTTGATTCCTCAATCTGTCTTGGTAATTGGTCGAACCACCCTTTCTCGTTCCGTTAATGCATTCATTAAATCAAGCCCAATTCAGTACGTTGTAGATCCACGTACAGCAACGGTAGATACAGATCGCCAAGCTGATCGAGTCTTCACCTCACTTCCAGATTTACAAGGCGTGATTCAATCCGATGACTGGATTGCAACCTGGAACAAGGTTGCCGAAAGAACCAAGAAGCTAGTTGCAGCCCTTGATGGTTGGAATGAAGCGGTAATTGCACGAACAATTGCGGCAGCAATTCCTGATGACACAGCGCTATTTGTTTCATCATCACGTCCGATCCGCGATCTTGAAGGTTTTGCTGTTCCACGGAGCGGGGTCGAAACTTATGCAAACCGAGGTTTAGCTGGCATTGATGGAAATATCTCAACCGCACTCGGAATTGCATCTGCGCACAAATCAACAATTGCGATACTTGGCGATCTTTCATTCTTATATGACTTAACAGGTTTGATCAATAAAGAAGAGATCAACTGTCGATTTGTTGTGATTAACAATGATGGTGGTGGAATCTTCTCGACCTTGCCTCAAAGAGGTTCACATGGTTTCGAAACAGTGTTTGGTACCCCACATGGACTTAATCCAGCTGAGATTGCAAAGTCGATGGGATTTTCAGCAAAGCAGATATCAAATCTCAAAGAGTTAGAGGCAGAGATCAAGGCGCCAATTTCTGGTGTAAGTGTTGTTGTTTGTGATGTTCCAGATCGTGAAGGTAATGCAGACAATCTAAAAGCTATTTACGAATCCCTTAAATCAATTTAACTGAGTGCGCTGCGCATGGGTGTGAACTTCGCGTAAGTCTCGGCAAGTTCAACCTCTGGATCAGATCCATCAACGATTCCACATCCTGCAAAGATCCGAATTGAATCTCCATTGATTTGACCACAACGCAGAGCAATTCCAAGCTCGCCATCCCCTGCTGCATCGATCCAACCAACTGGGCCTGCATATCGACCACGTGACATTCCTTCAATTTCAGCGATTAGTTTTGCTGCTTGTGGACGAGGAGTTCCACATACAGCTGCTGATGGATGAAGTTGTTCAAGGATAGTAAATGCATCCACATGCGAAAGTGTTTCAACCAAGGCCCCAGTTACATCAGTTGCTAAATGCATAACATTGGCTAAGTGCAAAACAAATGGAGATTCTGGAACATTTGTTGATGAGCAAAATGGTTCAATCGCATCCGCAACAGAGCGCACCGCATACTCATGCTCTGCAAGATCCTTAGAAGATCGTGCAAGCGAGGCAGCCAGAGCTAAATCCTTGGCATCATCGCCGGTTTTGCTAATTGTTCCCGCTAATACACGTGATGTAACCATGCCTCTTGATAAGCGCAGCAATAGCTCTGGAGTTGCACCAACTAACCCTGAAACCGCAAACTTCCAGGTCGTTGGGTATTCAAATGCGAGTTTGTGCAAAATAGAACGTGGATCAATTGCTTTACTTGATGTCACAGTAATGTCGCGCGCAAGTACAACCTTGTCTAAATCACCGTGTTGAATTCGAGTAACCGCTGTTGCAACTCGTTCCTTCCACAATGAATCTGCCTGAGGCTCTTCATTCCATTTCATATCTCCATTAGAGAAATGTTCTGGCTCGCTCTTGAGATCTGGTTGTGAATCTGAACCGATCCAGGTAATCCAAGATTTTCCACTCTTTGTTCCAACAACTACTTGAGGGATAACAAGTACAGAAACATCTTCGGGTGAAAATGAGAATGAGGCAAACAGAACCGGCCCGGTACCGCTTCCATGCACCGTGTTGTTTACAGTGAACTTTTCTAACTGCTTCTGCCACCAATGTCGTGCATCAGCAAATCTATGAGGACCGCTAACCGTTGTTGTTGCGTATGTGCCCCAACCAACTAGACCTTCACCACTTCGAACCCATGCGAGTGGTTGTGAATCTGGAAGTAAATCCAACAACGACAAATGCTCGCCAAGGCGAGTTGTTGTAATTGGAACTAGTTGAGCCATGGGGGAAGCAATCTCCTTGTAAATCGTGGCCGCATTTGCTGTGGCCTTGAGTTGTGGATGAGCCTACTTCAAGGGAGAATAGGACCATGTCCCGCGCTAATCTCAACAAAGATCCCGATGAGGTTGCGGCTATGTTTGATGGGGTCGCCAAGAGGTATGACCTGGTAAATGATCTGTTGAGTTTGGGTCGCACAAAGGCCTGGAGAAAAGCGGCGACAAAGATCATCGCCCCAAAACCCGGAATGGTGATCCTGGATTTAGCAGCTGGACCAGGCTCCTCATCTGAGCCTCTCTTTAAAGCCGGGGCCACCGTCTTTGCCACAGATTTCAGCGAGGGGATGATCGCCCAAGGGCGAAAGGCCCGTCCATACCTGAACTTCTCTAAGGCCGATGCTCTGAACCTTCCCTTTGAGGCCGATACCTTTGATGTAACAACTATTTCTTATGGTCTTAGAAATACCGCCGATTTTGATAAGGCGCTGGCTGAGGCCCGCCGGGTCACCAAGCCAGGGGGCCGCATGGTGGTGGTTGAGTTCAGCCACCCAACATGGCGTCCGTTTCGCACCATTTATACCGAATATCTGATGAAGCTCCTGCCTGCTATCGCAAAGCGGACCAGCTCCAACCCAGAGGCCTATATCTACCTGGCTGAGTCGATCAGAGCCTGGCCAGATCAGGCGGCGCTCGCAGCCCGCATGGAGAAGGCTGGTTGGACCGGGGTCACCTGGAAAAACCTGACCTTTGGTGTTGTTGCAGTTCACAGCGGGATTAAGGGCTAGCGGTCACAGGCATACGCCTTTCGACCTTAGGATTTCGACTGTGAGCTCCAATCCATACATTCCAATCTTGGTGATCGGCGCTATTGGCCTCGGTTTTGCGGTTTTCTCAGTTGCAGCTGGCGCGCTCACAGGTCCGAAGCGCTACAACCGAGCCAAACTCGATGCTTATGAGTGCGGAATCGAACCTTCTCCTCAAGCAGCAGAAGGTGGACGCTTCCCAATTAAATACTTCTTAACCGCGATGCTCTTCATCATCTTTGATATTGAAATGGTCTTTTTGTATCCATGGGCGGTTGCTTTTGATTCACTCGGAATTTTTGGTTTGGTTGAAATGGTGATCTTCATTGGAACGGTTTTTGTTGCCTTTGCATATGTATGGCGCCGCGGCGGATTGGAATGGGATTAAAAAATGGGTCTTGAAGAAAAAATCCCAAGTGGGTTTGTCCTAACCTCTGTTGAAAAACTTGCAGGTTACATGCGTAAAAACTCATTGTGGCCAGCAACATTTGGTCTTGCATGCTGTGCAATTGAAATGATGGCTGTTGGATCAGCAGCTAAGTACGACATCGCTCGTTTTGGTGGAGAAGTTTTCCGCGCCTCCCCACGACAAGCAGATCTCATGATCGTTGCAGGTCGTGTTTCAAACAAGATGGCTCCAGTTTTACGTCAAATTTATGATCAAATGTCAGCACCTAAGTGGGTTATTGCAATGGGTGCTTGCGCATCTTCAGGTGGAATGTTTAACAACTACGCCATTGTTCAGGGCGTAGATCACGTTGTTCCAGTTGATATTTATCTTCCTGGCTGCCCACCACGTCCTGAGATGTTGCTGGATGCAATTTTGAAGTTGCATGAACAAATCAGCGATACAAAGCTCGGCGCAAACCGTGCACAGGTCATCAAGGAAGTTGAACTTGCAGCAATGAATGCAAAGCCAACCCATGAGATGAAGGGCTTGCTTGCATGACAGATGGAATGTTTGGCGCAAAGGGCACGGGAGATACATCAGGGTACGGTGGATTAGTTCGCCAGGCCGCTACTTTTGGCTCTTCTGAGCGTCCATACGGCTCATATTTTGATGAGGTAGCCGATGACCTTGAGCGCGCTTACCCAGAGTTTTCCGATGCGATCGAACGAGTTGTTGTTGATCGTGGCGAATTAACTCTTCATATAAAGCGTGAAAAGTTAGTTGAAGTTGCCTTCATTCTTCGCGATAAGTTGAAGTTTGAAATGTGCATGGGTGTTAACGGTGTTCACTACCCAGATCAAACTGGCCGCGAACTACACGCTGTTTATCCATTGCTTTCAATGTCAAAGAATCAACGCATTCGCCTAGAGGTTTCAGTTCCAGATGCCGACGCACACATTCCATCAGTTGTTGAGGTGTGGGCAGGTAACAATTGGCACGAGCGCGAGACATACGACATGTTCGGAATTATTTTTGATGGTCACCCAGGTTTAACTCGCATCTTGATGCCAGATGACTGGGAAGGTCACCCGCAACGCAAGGATTACTCATTAGGCGGAATCGCAATTGAGTACAAGGGTGCTACAACGCCACCTCCTAGTGAAAGAAGGAGTTACAAGTGACAACCTTTGATCCATACGCACCATCGCGTGATACAACTGAAGGAAAAGTTTTCTCCGTTACAGGCGGAGACTGGGATGCACTTGTTCAAGAGATTGGTGCAGCTAAAGAAGAGCGCGTTGTCGTCAACATGGGACCACAGCACCCATCGACTCACGGTGTACTTCGCCTAGTTCTAGAGCTAGAGGGCGAGACAGTAACTGAGGCACGTTGCGGAATTGGATACCTACACACAGGTATTGAAAAGAACATGGAGTACCGCAGCTGGACTCAGGGAACAACATTTGTAACTCGAATGGATTACCTAAGCCCATTGCACAATGAGACTGCTTACTGTCTTGCGATAGAAAAGCTTTTGGGAATCACTGATGATGTTCCAGAGCGCGCATCGGTTATCCGCGTAATGATGATGGAGCTCAACCGAATTTCTTCACACATGGTTGCACTTGGCACAGGAGCGCTAGAACTAGGGGCTATGGGCCCTATGTTCTTTGCCTTCCGTGACCGTGAAACTGTGCTGGAGATCTTTGAAATGATCACCGGACTTCGTATGAACATGGCTTATGTCCGTCCGGGTGGAGTTGCACAGGATCTTCCAGATGGTGCGTTAACAAAGATTCGCGATGGCGTTAAGTTGATGCGCAAGAACTTTAAGGACAACGCAACCCTGCTTATTGGTAACTCGATTTGGATGAAGCGCACTCAAGGAATTGGTTATCTCGATCTTGCAGGTTGCACAACATTGGGCATCACAGGTCCAGTTCTACGCGCGACAGGTATGCCTTGGGATCTTCGCAAGTTGCAGCCTTACTGCGGTTACGAAAACTATAACTTTGATGTTGTTACCGCTGATACCTGCGATGTATATGGCCGCTTCTTGATTCGCATGAATGAACTAGAGCAATCACTTCGAATTGTTGAACAATGTGTTGACAAGTTGGAAAAGCTTGAAGGTGCGCCAGTGATGGTTGCAGATAAGAAGATTGCATGGCCTGCACAGCTTGCTCTAGGTGGAGATGGTCTCGGTAACTCACTAGATCACATTCGCCAGATTATGGGCACATCAATGGAGTCATTGATTCACCACTTCAAACTTGTCACAGAAGGTTTCCATGTTCCTGCTGGCCAGGCATATGTTGCTATCGAATCTCCTCGTGGCGAGCTAGGTGCTTCAGTTGTTTCCGATGGCGGTACCAAGCCATACCGTGTTCACTTCCGTGAACCATCTTTCAATAACCTGCAGTCAACTCCTGCCATGAGTGAGGGCGGAATGGTTGCTGACATTGTTGGTGCAGTAGCTTCAATCGATCCAGTTATGGGAGGCGTTGATCGCTAATGGCATTTTCATCTGAAGATCTACAAATCATGGATTCGATCATCAAGCGTTATCCACGTTCTCGTTCTGCAATCATGCCTTTGCTTCACTTTGTTCAATCAAAGGCTGGTTATGTAACCAACGAAGGTATCGAAGTAATTGCAAAACTATTAGAGCTAGAAGCTGCTGAAGTAACTGCTGTATCTACCTTTTACACCCAGTACAAGCCAACTCCAGTAGGCGAGTACCACGTAGGTGTTTGCACAAATACCTTGTGCGCAATCATGGGTGGAGATGCGATCTTTGCATCTCTCAAGGATCACCTTGGAATTGGTAATGATGAGGTTACAGCTGATGGAAAAGTCTCATTGGAGCACATCGAATGTAACGCTGCATGTGATTACGCACCTGTTGTTATGGCTAACTGGGAGTTCTACGACAACCAAACAGTTGAGTCTGCAAAGGATTTAGTTGATTCAATGCGTGCAGGTAATCCAAAGCCACCAACACGTGGACCAAGTCGATTAGTAACCTACAAAGAGGCGTCAGCTGTTCTTGCTGGATTAAATGATGGGCTTGCACACGAAGGTGTACAAGCTGGCGAACCAACACTGCTTGGTTTGAAACTTTCGAAAGAGGGCAAGTAATGACAAAGCTAGCTCCAGTTTTATCTGCACACTGGGATGAAAAAGATTCATTTACTCTCGAAGGCTATAAGCGTCATGGTGGATACAAGGCTGCTGAAAAGGCGCTAGCGATGGATCCAGATGCGGTCATTCAGCTTGTTAAGGATTCAGGGCTTCGCGGTCGAGGCGGTGCAGGTTTCCCAACTGGAATGAAGTGGGGATTTATTCCACAAGGTGATAACAAGGATCACTACTTAGTTGTAAATGCCGACGAATCAGAGCCAGGAACTTGTAAAGACACTCCGCTCTTAATGGCTAATCCACATGTGTTGATTGAAGGTTGCATCATCGCTTGCCATGCAATTCGTGCAAAGCATGCATTTATTTACATTCGCGGAGAAGTTACACATGTTGCTCGTCGAGTAAATCAAGCGATCGCTGATGCATATGCCGCAGGAATCCTCGGAAATGGAATCGATGTTGTTCTACACGTTGGTGCTGGTGCCTACATTTGTGGTG
>CAZQNP010000025.1:8342-15817 GCA_964594645.1 uncultured Candidatus Planktophila sp.
GGAAATGGAATCGATGTTGTTCTACACGTTGGTGCTGGTGCCTACATTTGTGGTGAAGAAACCGCGTTACTTGATTCACTAGAAGGTTTCCGCGGACAACCTCGTTTACGCCCACCTTTCCCTGCTATTGCAGGCCTTTATGCACGCCCAACAGTTGTAAACAATGTGGAATCAATCGCATCTGTTCCGGCAATCGTTATGAATGGTGCTGAGTGGTACCAATCAATGGGAACTGAAAAGAGCAAGGGAACAACCCTTTACTCACTTTCAGGCCATGTTGTTAACCCAGGACAGTTTGAAGCACCTCTAGGAATCACACTTCGTGAGATTTTGGAGCTTGCAGGGGGAGTACGCCCAGGACATAAGTTGAAGTTCTGGACACCAGGTGGATCTTCAACTCCATTGTTTACAGATGCACACCTTGATGTTCCATTGGATTACGAAGGTGTAGCTGCAGCTGGTTCAATGCTTGGAACTAAGGCACTTCAAATCTTTGATGAAACAACTTGTGTAGTGCGCGCAGTGCTTCGCTGGACTGAGTTCTACAAGCACGAGTCATGCGGAAAGTGCACACCGTGCCGTGAAGGTACTTGGTGGTTGGTACAGATTCTACGTGACCTTGAAGAAGGAAAGGGCACCGAAGCAGATCTTGCTAAGTTGCTCGATCTCTGCGACAACATCATGGGCCGTTCATTCTGTGCACTCGGCGATGGAGCAACAAGCCCAATTACATCTTCAATTAAGTATTTCCGTGATGAGTACATTGCACACGTAACAAATGGTTCATGCCCATTTGATCCAGTTGCATCAACACTATTTGTTGGGGCAGGTGCATAAGTGAGTACTGAAGTTTCAGAGATGATCACCCTTGTAATTGATGGTTTTGAAGTAACAGTTCCAAAGGGAACCTTGGTTATTCGTGCCGCAGAACAACTTGGTATTCAAATTCCACGTTTTTGCGATCACCCACTTCTTGATCCAGTTGGCGCATGCCGTCAGTGCTTGGTTGATATTGAAATCAATGGTCGCGCATTTCCAAAACCACAGGCTTCTTGCACGATTCCGGTAGAAACCGGAATGATCGTAAAGACCCAATTAACCTCACCTGTCGCTGAAAAAGCACAGCGTGGAGTAATGGAGCTTTTGCTTGTAAACCACCCACTTGATTGCCCAGTGTGTGACAAGGGTGGCGAGTGCCCACTCCAGAACCAAGCGATGAGCAATGGTCAGGGCTCTTCACGTTTTGAAGGTGTAAAGCGCACATTTGAAAAGCCAATCAATATTTCATCACAGGTTCTGCTTGATCGTGAACGTTGCGTTCTTTGTGCACGTTGTACACGATTCTCAGAGCAGATTGCCAGCGATCCTTTCATTACCTTGAATGAGCGCGGTGCATTGCAACAAGTTGGTATCTACGAGAACCAGCCATTTGAGTCATACTTTTCTGGAAACACAGTTCAGATCTGTCCGGTAGGTGCACTCACTGGTGCTGCTTACCGTTTCCGTGCACGTCCATTTGATTTAGTTTCAACCCCGTCAGCTTGTGAGCACTGTGCATCTGGTTGCGATATGCGCACTGATGTTCGACGCGGCAAGACTTTGCGTCGTTTAGCTGGAGAAGATGCATCAGTTAATGAAGAGTGGAACTGCGATAAGGGCCGTTGGGCATTTAAGTATGTGACCGCGGTTGATCGCCTTAAGGTTCCAATGATTCGTAATGGTTTAGGTGAATTAGTTGAAGCATCATGGCCAGAGGCTCTAGCTGTTGCTGCTGAAGGACTTAAGTCTGCAAAGGCTGCGGTTCTTGTTGGCGGTCGTGTAACACATGAAGATGCATACGGCTACAGCAAGTTTGCTCGTGTTGCGTTAGGTACAAATGACATTGATTTCCGTTCACGTCTTGCTTCAGATGAAGAGCGTGAATTCATCGCTGCTCGTGTTGTTGGTTCATCAACGACATACCGCGATATCGATAAGGCAGATCAGATCCTTCTTGTTGGCTTTGAGCCAGAAGAAGAGTCACCAATTGTTTTCTTGCGCATCAATAAGCAGTTCCGCAAGCGTGCTTTGAAGGTTGTTTCCATCGGTTCAAAGGAGTCAATTGCAGTAGACAAGCTAAAGGCTGAGTTTGTAAAGGTTGCCCCAGGTCAAGAAGCTGCAGCAATTGCTGTGCAGAAGCTGACCGAAAAATCTGTGATTCTTGTTGGCGAACGTGCCGCAGAAAGTGCAGGCGCACTTACAGCTGTAGCAGCTCTTGCGGATTCAACGGGTGCCAAGCTTGCTTGGATTCCACGTCGTGCAGGTGAGCGCGGAGCGATTGAAGCTGGCGCTATTGGCAATCTTCTGCCTGGTGGCCGTCCAGTTACAGATGCAGCTGCTCGCGTAGATATCGCAGCGGTTTGGAATACCGATTCAATTCCTTCTGAAATTGGTCGCTCAACTTCGCAGATCATTGATGCAGTTAATGCCGGTCAGATCGGTGCGCTATTAGTTGGTGGAGTCGATCCACTTGATGGCGATAACAGCGGCGCCGCACTTGCAGCTCTTGAAAAGGCTTTTGTTGTTTCCCTTGAAATTGCACCAAGTGCGGTAACAGCTAGAGCAAATGTTGTTTTGCCGGTTGCTGCTGTAACTGAAAAATCAGGATCATTCTTAAACTGGGAAGGTCGCGCACGGTCATTTGATGCAGCGGTCGCCGATTCACTCAATCGCAGTGATTTGCGAATTCTTTCAATGATCGCTGAAGAGATGGGAATCTCTCTGAACCTTGGAACCGTTACTGCAGCTGCTAAAGAGATTGCATCTCTTGGTGCTTGGGATGGTGCACGTGCAAGCTTCAACAAGGTTGCACCACAACCACAACCATCGCTCAACAGTGATCAAGCTTTGATCACTTCTTGGCGTCGTTTGTTGGATCTTGGTACTTTGCAAGAGGGTGAAGAACACCTTGCTGGCACCGCTCGCAGAACTGTTGCGGTTATTTCGCCAAAGCGCGCTCAAACAATGGGCGTAATTGATGGAGATCTGCTGAAGATCTCAACAGCTCAAGGTTCTGTAACCCTTTCAGCGATAGTTGAAAATATTCATGATGATGCTGTTTGGGCACCTCGTAACTCACGTGGTTCTCAATTGTTGGTAAACCTAGGCGTCGCACATGGCGCAGTAGTTACGGTGGTGAAGGCATGACAAATGCAGAACTAATTGCAGCAGATCCAGGCTGGCTCATTACAGTCAAGGCCTTTATGGTCTTTGGAATCTGCGTACTACTGACACTCATGGCGGTATGGGGAGAGCGTCGCTTGGTTGCTCGCATGCAACAACGTCCAGGACCAAACCGTGTAGGCCCATTCGGCTTGATTCAATCATTGGCAGATGGCGTAAAGCTTGCGCTCAAGGAAGACATCATTCCTACAGCTGCAGACAAGATTGTTTTTGTTATGGCACCAATCATTAGTGCAACAGCAGCATTTATGGCATTTGCAGTAATTCCAATTACAGGCGAAGTTAATTTGTTTGGCAAGCAGACCGCTATGCAGCTGACTGATTTGCCGGTTGGTGTTCTTTACATCCTTGCCGTAGCTGCAGTTGGTGTTTACGGAATTGTTTTGGCTGGTTGGTCTTCGGGGTCTACTTATCCATTGCTTGGTGGTCTTCGCTCGAGCGCACAAGTTATTTCATATGAAATCGCTATGGGACTTTCACTTGTTGCTGTCTTTATTTACGCAGGTTCAATGTCAACCTCAGAGATCGTCGCAGCTCAATCTTCTTGGTGGTATGCGGTTGTTCTCTTCCCATCATTTGCGATCTATGCGATCTCAATGGTTGGCGAAACCAACCGTGCACCATTTGACCTCGCAGAAGCTGAAGGTGAGCTCGTAGGTGGTTTCCACACCGAGTACTCATCACTCAAGTTTGCGCTCTTCTTCCTCGCCGAATACATCAACATTGTGGCGGTATCAGCCCTTGCAACCACATTGTTCTTGGGTGGATACAAGGCTCCTCCGGGACTTGGATTCACAGAGCAGTGGCTTGGTGGTTGGTTCACCGCGGTCTGGTTCTTTGCCAAGGTAATTACATTCTTCTTTGTATTCGTATGGCTGCGTGGAACACTTCCACGCCTTCGTTACGACCAGTTCATGCAGTTTGGTTGGAAGGTTTTGATTCCAATTTCGATTCTTTGGATCTTGGTTGTTGCAACGCTGCGTGTTCTTTCACTGCAGGGAGCTCCACGTTCAGTGGTAATCGCATTTGCAAGCACCGTGGTGGTTCTGATCATGGCGGTCAATATCGGATTTGAGAATTCAAAGAAGCGAAAGCAAGATGCTGTTGCCGATGGCGACAACAAAGATGCTCCTTCCTTTGCAGTTCCTTCATTACCGATGGAGGTTTCAACTATTAATGTCTCAAAGAGCACAGGAGGCGACCGTGGCTGAAAACCTCGAACCGTTAAAGCCAAAGGATCTTGGAATTAACGATGTTGAATTTTATGAAGTAGAGCAAACACCTCCAGTGGGCTTCCTTGGTGCCATGAAAGGTTTCTGGGTTACCTTCTCAACGATGTTCAAGAAGCCTTTGACCGTTGAGTATCCAGAGGTTAAAGCGCCAACTGAGGAGCGTTTCCACGGCCGTCACCAACTCAACCGTCACCCAGATGGTTTAGAAAAGTGCATCGGTTGTGAGCTATGTGCTTGGGCATGTCCAGCCGATGCGATTTATGTTGAAGGTGAAAGCAATACTGAAGAAAATCGTATGTCTCCAGGTGAGCGCTACGGCAAGGTGTATCAAATTAACTATCTGCGCTGCGTTTTCTGCGGTTTGTGTATTGAAGCCTGTCCAACTCGTGCACTAACTATGACAAATGAGTATGAGCTTGCAGATGATTCACGTGCAAAACTGATCTTTGAAAAGCAAGATTTATTGGCTCCATTGCGCCAAGGAATGCTCATGCCTCCACACCCAATGTATCCAGATATGACAGATACCAATTATTACAACGGTGATGTGAAAGGTGCGCACCCATCACAGGCTAAGGATGTCCAACCATGATGCAACTAGCACTTGAAGTAGGACAAACAGCGACCCCTGAAGCGGTTATGTTTTGGATCCTTGGTCCACTGTCTGTTGCCGCAGCACTTGGAATGTTGCTTGTTAAGAAAGCGGTTCACTCTGCGATCTTGATGGCATTTGTAATGGTTGTTTTGGCGATCTTTTACATCGCACAAGATGCGGTTTTCCTAGGAATTGTCCAGGTAGTCGTCTATACCGGTGCTGTAATGATGCTCTTCCTCTTCATTTTGATGTTGGTCGGTGTAGATACATCTGATTCTTTGACTGAAACTATTTCAGGGCTTCGCCCAATTGCAATTACAGCCGCGGTTGGTTTTGGTGGATTAATGGTTGCATTATTAGGACGAGCCACATTGGGTCGCGATGCTGTTGGGTTAGCTGCAGCAAATGCAAATGGAAATGTTGAGGGAATCGCATTCTCACTCTTCTCAACATTTGTATTCCCATTTGAAGTCGTCTCTGCCTTGTTGATCACCGCAGCTATGGGCGCGATGGTTCTTGCACATAGTCAACGCACAACTGCGCGCCCAACACAGCGTCAGCTTTCAATCAATCGCTTCCGCGGCAAATCATTGGGCACCGCAGCAGGACTTCCTGGACCTGGTGTTTATGCACGCCATAACGCGGTTGATGTTCCGGCGCTGCTTCCAGATGGAACACCTGCTCCATCCTCAGTAAACGCCAGCCTTGAGGCACGCGGAGATATGTTGGATTACAAGAAATTTGATCTTGCTGAAGTGAATACTCAGATTGAGGAGGAGAAGTAATGGACGCCTCCAATTACCTGTATATCTCAGCCCTTCTCTTTACAATCGGCGCTGTTGGCGTTGTTGTTCGCCGTAACGCAATTGTTGTTTTCATGTGCATCGAACTGATGCTCAACGCTGCAAATCTCTCACTCGTGACCTTCTCAAGAATCAATGGAAATCTTGATGGCCAGGTCATGGCTTTCTTTACGATGGTTGTGGCGGCTTGTGAGGTTGTAGTTGGCCTAGCCATCATCGTGGCGATTTACCGTTCCCGCCGTTCAGCATCTGTTGATGATGCTAGTTTGTTGAAGCGATAACTATGACAACTTCAACTTCATTGATTTATCTCATTGCACTCCCACTTGCTGGTGCAGCAATTCTTCTTTTGGGTGGCCGTCGCACAAACAAGTGGGGTCACCTGCTTGGAACTGCAATGTCTGCATCTTCATTTGGCGTGGGTCTGTACCAATTGATGTTGATGCTCGATCGCCCAACTGAGCAGCGCCCGATTACACAAAAGCTTTTTGAGTGGATTCATGTCGGAGATTTCAAGGTTGATGCAGGCTTGTTGCTTGATCAGCTTTCAATCTGTTTCGTTCTTCTCATCACTGGTGTTGGAACGCTGATCCACATTTACTCAATCTCGTATATGTCTGAAGACAAAGATCGCAGACGATTCTTTGCTTATCTGAACCTCTTTATTGCAGCGATGTTGCTCTTGGTTCTCGGTGATAGCTACCTTAGTTTGTATGTTGGTTGGGAAGGCGTAGGTCTTGCTTCTTACCTACTTATTGGCTTCTGGAATCAAAAGCCGGCTTATGCAACAGCTTCAAAGAAAGCATTTGTTATGAACCGCGTCGGCGATATGGGATTGTCATTTGCAATCATGATCGCCTTTGCAACCATGGGCACCGTTTCATTTGCAGGAGTTCAAGAGCAGGTAAATAACACCTCTCAAGGAGCCCTGACAGCAATGGGAATCATGCTTCTGGTAGCGGCGGCTGGAAAGTCAGCGCAGTTCCCATTGCAGGCATGGCTTGGCGATGCGATGGCTGGCCCAACCCCTGTTTCAGCGTTGATTCACGCAGCGACGATGGTTACCGCAGGTGTGTACCTCATTACTCGCTCTAACTTTGTCTTTGATGCTGCACCTACAGCTCAGCTTGTAGTCGTGATTGTTGGTGCAATTACCCTGATGTTTGGTGCAGTAATCGGTACCGCAAAGGATGACATTAAGAAGGCTCTAGCTGCTTCAACAATGTCTCAGATCGGCTACATGACATTGGCGGCTGGGTTAGGTCCAGTTGGTTATGCCTTTGCAATCATGCACTTACTAACGCATGGTTTCTTTAAGGCCGGAATGTTCTTGGGTGCTGGTTCTGTAATGCACGGTATGAATGATGAAGTAAATATGCGTAAATACGGCGCACTTCGTAAGTTCATGCCAATTACATTTATAACCTTTGGGCTCGGTTACCTTGCAATCTTGGGTGTTCCACCATTTGCAGGTTTCTACTCAAAGGATTTGATTATTGAAACCGCATTTGATGCAGGTGGTGCCAAGGGAATCATTTTGGGCATTACAACTTTGATCGGAGCATCAATTACAGCGTTTTACATGACGCGAGTAATGATCCTTACATTTGCTGGAACAAAGCG
>CAZQNP010000026.1:0-12379 GCA_964594645.1 uncultured Candidatus Planktophila sp.
GACATCTCGGACCACAACCGAGTGCTCTACCAGCTGAGCTACGCCCACCATGTAACGCAAAGTGTACCTGTTATTCCGTTGTGCTTGATGCCTCGTTTTGTGCGGAGATGAAGACGGTTTGGCGGTAATACGCTAATTCAGCGATTGAATCCTGAATATCACCAAGGGCTCTGTGGTTGCCAGTTTTTGCTGGAGCCCCAAAGTACGCCTTTGGAAACCAACGCCTGGTTAACTCTTTAATCGATGAAACATCAACGGTTCGGTAGTGAAGGTACTCGTTTAGCAGCGGCATATCGCGAGCGATGAAAGAGCGATCGACGCTGACAGAGTTTCCGGCTAATGGAGATTTTCCAGGCTGAGTAACTGTACTTTCAAGATAGGCGATAACGCGGGCCTCTGCTTCTTGCACAGAGATGCCATTTGGAATCTCTGTGATGAGCCCTGAGGTTGTGTGCATCTGAGTGACAAACTCATTCATGCCAGCAAGCTGCTCGGATGTTGCCTTGATGACAACATCGACTCCTTCGCCGATCACATTTAAATCTGAGTCGGTAACCAGTACGGCGATTTCGACTAGGACATCTTTCTCGAGCGAGAGCCCCGTCATTTCGCAGTCGATCCAGATCAGATTGGGTTGTTCATTAGCCACGGCGCAAACCCTAGGGCACTCAGGGTGATTTCACCGTCTGTTTACCTTCCAGACACCTTGGCTCCACCCAATCCTTGCCCAAGGGATACAAGATTCCCGCATGACAATGATGGAAAATCGGTCGGCCTCTATTCCTGATCCTCGGGAGATCACCACGAAGCCGCGCTTATCGGACCGGATATTCCGCGCAATCGTCACTCTGGGTGGCATGTCTTCATTGGTTGTTCTTGGGTTAATTGCAATTTTTTTATCCATAAAAGGTTTCCACGTTCTTAGGGAGGAGCAGCTCTCCTTCATAACAGAATCAAAGTGGGAAGTATTGCAAGATGGCGAAGGCAAGATTGCCGAGAGCACCTTTGGCTTAGGTGCGATGTTGGTCGGTACATTCCTTTCTGCGTTGATTGCAGTAATTATTGGCGTTCCGATCGCTGTTCTTAGCGCGCTATACCTGACTTTTTATGCACGCGGCTCTGTCAAAAAATTTCTAGTTTCACTTATTGATTTAATGGCAGCATTTCCCTCACTCCTATTTGGGTTCTGGGGTTTCATAGTGTTAATGAGTAGTGCCGAGTATTGGGCGAAACTTCTCAATAAGTATTTGGGCTTCATCCCACTGTTTGATGTTCCCGCCCCTATCTTTTCGCGCTCACCATTTATCGCAGGCGTTGTCCTTGCAATCATGATTATTCCAATCGTTACCGCTATCTCTCGAGAAATCTTTGACCAAACTCCTTTAGACCGTATTCAAGCGGCTTACGCGTTAGGTGCATCGAAGCTCTCAATGATCCGTGCCGTCGTGATTCCTTATGGTCGTGGTGGTGTTGTAGGTGGAGCTATGTTGGGTCTTGGCCGTGCAATGGGTGAAACCGTTGCCGTGTACACAGTTCTGAATGTTGTTTATCAGATCAATTGGCAGATTTTGTTTGGTGCAGGCGGAAATGTGGCATCGCTGATTCTCTTGAAGTTTGGTGAAGCTGGCCCAGAAGAGGTTGATGCACTCATGGCTGCCGGTCTAGTTCTCTTCTTGTTAACGCTTGTGGTTAATGCAATTTCCGATATCTTGATTAACACATTTGGGAAAAAGGGACGATGACACAGACAAGTATTCCCAGCCCGCAAACTCCTTGGGCGACCTCAATCCAACAACGCCTAAACACCGCTGGTTTGATTTTGTTGGGCGCAGGCCTAGCTGGAGTTGCGGTTAAAACCACGGGGCTGAGTGGCAAATTGGGTTTTGCCATTTCATTTTTCGTGATCGCCTCTTTGCTCATCTTTATTCAACAATTACGCTTAAGGGATATGGCTGCCGCCAAGGATTCACTGCTGAGCAGCTTTGCTTCACTTGCCATAGTTTTAACCCTTATACCGATCGTTAGCATCGTTTCAACGGTTGTGATGAAGGGCTATCAAGGCATTCACTTTGGAATGTTTACTAACGACATGACTATGGCCTCAGTGAATGACCCGGTTACAGCGGGTGGATTGCTCCATGCTCTGGTCGGCACCATAATTATGGTCGGTGTCGCCCTGTTGATTAGTTTTCCAATCGGTTTATTAACAGCGCTTTACCTAACCGAGATCCGTGGAAAGTTAGCGCGCCCAATCAAGTTTCTTGTTCAAGCAATGAGCGGTGTGCCATCAATCGTCGCAGGTCTATTTATTCTCTCAATTCTGGTAATTCCAGTCACCCAAGAATTAACTGGTTTGATGGGTTCATTGGCACTCAGTATTTTGATGATTCCAACGATTGCACGAACAGCTGAGGAAATGCTCCTGCTGATCCCGAACGAACTTCGCGAAGCAGGTGTAGCACTTGGTGCAACTCAGTGGCGCACAGTTTCAGGCGTAGTAGTTCCTGCAGCTAAGAGTGGATTGGTGACCGCAGTAATTCTAGGTATCGCTCGTATCATTGGTGAAACCGCACCAATCTTGCTTGTTTCAGGTGGTGCCGATGCACTCAACTTCAATCCAGCATCCGGTCCAATGGGTTCACTTCCTTTCTACATCTGGAAGGCGTTTCTAACGGGTGGTACAGAAGAGGCTTATGCTCGAGCATGGGGTGGAATGTTGATCTTGCTCATTTTCATTGTTGTTTTATTTAGCTTAGCTCGCTACCTCAGTGGAAGAAAGGTTGCCTAACATGACACCTACAGAGAATTCATCAAACGAAAACAACATGGAGAAAAAAATGCAAGCAACAACACCCTCATCACTTGCCTCAGTTGCAAACAATCGCGAGCAACGGGTACCTGGTACAAATTTGCTAGGTACAGGGCTTGAAACTCGTGGTGTGCATGCTTGGTTCGGCAAGAAGCATGTTCTCTCAGATGTGTCTCTTGATTTTGCTGCAGGCACGGTGACCGCTCTTATCGGTCCATCAGGTTGTGGAAAGTCAACTTATTTGCGCACGCTTAATCGAATGCACGAGTTTATTCCGACAGCTGCTTTGGCTGGTGAAGTTTTGCTAGATGGCCAAGATATTTATGCGCCTGGTACAGATGTAACAAAAATTCGTCTGAAGGTCGGAATGGTTTTTCAAAAGCCAAATCCATTCCCATCAATGACTATCGGTGAGAATGTTTTGTCGGGTCTAAAGTTGGCTCAGCTGAAGAAGAGCAACACAGATGAGTTACTTGAATCATGTTTGATGCGTGCCGGTTTATGGAGCGAGGTTAAGGATCGCTTGGGCGAGCATGGTGGCGCTCTATCTGGTGGGCAGCAACAGCGTCTATGTATCGCGCGCTCCCTCGCAGTTGAGCCTCAAGTTCTTTTGATGGATGAGCCATGTTCAGCGCTAGATCCAGGCTCAACCTTTAGAATCGAAGAGACGATTTCTGAGCTAGCCAAGTCAATGACGATCATCATCGTGACCCACAACATGCAGCAGGCTGCTCGTGTCTCTGACTACACCGCTTTCTTCCTATCTGACGGTGGCCCAGGCGTGATGGTTGAGACCGCACCTACTAGCAAGATCTTCTCTTCACCTTCAGACAAGCGTACAGAAGATTACGTGACAGGGCGTTTTGGCTAACACCAATTGTTCACCTAAGGCTAGGGCTTTGTTTACCTAACTCTTGCCGTGATGTAACCAGCTTTAACTACTTTCGGGGATGTAAAGGTTTTTACCCTCCTACGAAAGGTTGTTCATGAAGTTTTCAAACAAGGTAAAGGCTCTAGTCCTTGCCACAGTAGTTGCAGTTTCTGGCGCAACGCCAGCCCACGCCGTTGATCTAGCTGGATCAGGCGCATCATTCGTTGTTCCTCTAGTAGAAGCGTGCAAGGCGGGCTTTGCTAAGAAGACTGGACACTCATTTGTTTACACATCAACTGGTTCTGGTACAGGAAAGAACAACTCTGATAATGAAATCGGAGATTTTTGGTTTTCAGATTCAGCACACACAGGCGCTAAGAAGCGCTCAACAATTTTCCATGCACCAATCGTTGCTGCGCCAATAGCAGTATTAGTAAATCTTCCTGCAAAGAAAGATATCTACCTTTCAGGCGAGACAATTGCAAAGATTTTTGCTGGCGAAATCACAAAGTGGAATGACCCAGCAATTGTTGCAGATAACAACCGCAGCATTTCTAGCGTGATTTACCGCAAGGATGCAAATGGAAATGTGAGACTTGACAAGAGCGGCAAGCCAATCGTGCTACGTAATGCAACTACAAGAGTGAGATACACACTTCCAAACCAGCCAATCAAGGTTGTTTTCCGTTCAGATACTTCAGGAACAACAAATAACTTTGTTCGCTACTTAGCGGGCGTAGCTCCTAGAGTTTGGACCAAGCCAGCTAACGACGCTTTCACAACAGCATTCCCTGGCAACATCAACGCAACAACAAACATCGGTCGCATCGTTGGTGCAAATGGATCACAAGGTGTGGCAACACTTGCATCTAGAACTCCATACTCAATCACATACGCTGAGAAGCAATGGGGAACCTCATTTGGTCTCCGCGCTGCATACGTCGGTAACGCATCAGGTAACTTCGCACTGCCAGATTCAGCTGCAGTTTCGGCCTTCTTGGGCGAGGCTAAGCAATCTGCTGACGGAATCGTGACCTACGACTACGACACAAAGGTTCCAGGTGCTTACCCGCTAGGAATCGTGAGTTACATGTTGCTAGAGACTTCATACAAGAACAAAGAAAAGGGCAAGGCAGTAGTTGAACTAGCTGAGTACCTACTTTCTCCAGAGTGTTCACTAGGTGCAGCTTCAACAGGCTTCATCGTGATTGAAGGCACATTCCTTGCGAAGGCGAAGCAGTTAATCGCTCGCGCAAACAAGTAATTTAATTACTTAATAACTATATAAAAGAACCCAGGGCAACGAGGGTGGCCCTGGGTTCTTTTATGCCCAAGACCTTTTGTGCCTAAAACGCGGTGCGCGCCTGGCAGGAATCGAACCTGCGACAACCCGCTTAGAAGGCGGGTGCTCTATCCGACTGAGCTACAGGCGCCTGTAGGGGTCGAATGCCAAGTCTACCGACATGAACCACTAAGGTTTCATCCCATGGCTGAGTTCATTTATACGATGAAGAAGGCGCGAAAAGCGCACGGTGACAAGGTCATCCTTGATGACGTCACAATCATGTTTTATCCAGGCGCCAAGATCGGCGTGGTCGGTCCCAACGGAGCGGGTAAGTCCACCGTTTTGCAGATCATGGCCGGCCTGCAGCAACCATCCAATGGTGAGGCGTACCTGACACCCGGTTACACAGTCGGAATCTTGCTTCAGGAGCCACAACTTGATGAGACCAAGAATGTAATCGATAACGTTAAAGAGGGTGTGGCAGAAACAGTTGCGATGCTTGCCCGCTTTGATGAGATCAGCGCCGAGATGGCAAACCCTGATGCAGATTACGACAAGTTGTTAGCTGAAATGGGCGAGCTGCAGGAGCAGCTCGATCATCGCAACGCTTGGGAACTTGATTCACAGTTAGAGCAAGCGATGGATGCACTTCGTTGCCCACCGCCTGATGCAGATGTTTCAGTTTTGTCTGGTGGAGAAAAGCGTCGCGTTGCATTGTGCAAGTTGCTTTTGCAAGCACCAGATCTTTTACTACTTGATGAGCCTACAAACCACTTAGATGCAGAATCTGTTTTGTGGCTTGAGCAGCATTTGAATAAGTATGCAGGTGCGGTAGTTGCGATTACTCACGATAGATACTTCCTGGACAATGTTGCCCAGTGGATTCTTGAACTCGACCGTGGTCGTGCATATCCATATGAAGGAAATTACTCAACCTACCTAGAGACAAAAGCAGCACGTCTTAAGGTTGAAGGACAAAAGGATGCAAAGCGCGCAAAGCGTTTGGCAGAAGAACTCGATTGGGTTCGCCAAAATGCAAAGGGTCGCCAAGCAAAGTCAAAGGCACGTCTTGCACGTTACGAAGAGATGGCAGCTGAAGCAGACAAGATGCGTAAGTTGGACTTTGAAGAGATTCAGATTCCACCTGGCCCACGCCTTGGAAATGTAGTTATTGAGGTTAATAACTTAACTAAGGGCTTTGGCGATCGCGTTCTGATTGAAGATCTCTCATTTACTCTGCCACGCAACGGAATCGTTGGAATCATTGGTCCAAATGGTGCTGGTAAAACAACGCTATTTAAGACCCTTATGGGCATGGAGCAACCAGATTCTGGTTCGGTAAAGATCGGTGAAACTGTAAAGATTTCATATGTTGATCAGAGCCGTGGCGGAATCGATGCAAAGAAATCACTGTGGGAAGTTGTTTCGGATGGCAATGACTTTATTAAGGTCGGTCAAGTTGAAATGCCTTCACGTGCATATGTTTCTTGCTTTGGTTTCAAGGGTCCAGATCAGCAAAAGCCTGCCGGAGTTCTATCTGGTGGAGAGCGCAACCGTTTGAACTTGGCGTTAACCCTGAAGCAGGGTGGAAACCTATTGCTTCTGGATGAGCCAACAAACGACCTTGATGTTGAAACCTTGGGTTCATTAGAAAACGCACTTCTTGAATTTCCAGGATGTGCAGTTGTGATCTCTCACGATCGCTGGTTCCTTGACCGTGTAGCAACACACATCTTGGCTTACGAAGGCGATGCAAAGTGGTTCTGGTTTGAAGGAAACTTTGAAAGCTACGAAGCTAACAAGATTGAGCGTTTGGGCTCTGAAGCATCACGCCCTCACCGCATGACATACCGAAAGTTGACTCGCTAATGAAGTATCAGAATAAACAATATGTTCGCTGGGGAGACCTTGATGCTTTCGGACATGTAAACAACGCCACCTATCTTGTCTATGCACAAGAGGCTCGCTTTGCTTGGTCGAAGATGATCGAGATGGTTGTTGCTCGCGCCGAAGTAGATTTCATCGCTCCGATTTACACCGGGGATATCTTCATCGATGTAGAGATTTGGGTAAACAAGATAGGTAACTCTTCTTTTGGACTTACCTATGAAATGAAAAATGGCGATGATCTTCTTGCACGGATTAAAACTGTGCAGGTAACCGTTTCCATGGACACCAAGAAGTCTCGCCCGCTAACAGATGCTGAGCGTGAATTCCTTGCAAAGTACCTTGAAGAGGAGAAGTAACGATGGCACAGCTAGCATCGCGCGAAGAACGTCCTTGGTGGAGAGATGCGGTTACCTACCAGATCTATCCACGCTCATTTGCTGACTCAAATGGCGATGGCATCGGCGATGTAGAAGGTATTCGTTCACGACTTCCATACCTAAAATCACTTGGAATTGATGCGATCTGGATTTCACCTTGGTATCCATCACCACAACATGATCATGGTTATGACGTATCTGATTACATGAATATCGAACCTGCTTACGGAACATTGGCACAGGCAGAGCAACTGATTAAAGAGGCACATGATTTTGGAATTAAGTTCATTGTGGACATCGTTCCTAACCACACATCAAATGAGCACAAGTGGTTTAAAGAAGCGCTAGCTGCAAAGCCGGGTTCGAAGGAACGTAATCGCTATATCTTCCGCGATGGCAAAGGAGCTAATGGAGATCTTCCGCCAAATAACTGGGAAGCGGTCTTTGGCGGTCCGGCATGGGAACGTGTGATCGAAGCTGATGGAACACCTGGTCAGTGGTACTTACACCTCTTTGCAGTTGAACAACCAGATCTCAATTGGGAAAACCAAGAGGTTAAGGATCATCTAGAAGATGTTTTGAAGTTTTGGCTAGATCGCGGAGTCGATGGATTCCGCATCGATGTTGCACACGGAATGATAAAAGAAGCAGGTCTACCAGATATTAGAAAAGATCCAGCAGCAACAATGCTTGGAACAGAACACAAACCATTCTGGGATCAAGAAGGTGTTCACGATATCTATCGCTCATGGCGCAAGATCTTTGATTCATACCCTGGAGATCGGATGGCTGTTGCAGAAGCCTGGGTAAGTCCAGCTTCTCGTATCGCTCGTTATGTACGCCCAGATGAACTTCAGAACTCATTTAACTTTGAAATGCTTACAACTTTGTGGGATGCAGCCGAGATCAAGAAGAAGATTGATAACTCAATCGATGCCTTGGCTGAAGTTGGTGCACCGACTTCATGGGTGTTTAACAATCACGATGTTGTGCGCTCGGTAGATCGCCTAGATCTTGGCTTAACAAATCACGGTGACACAACCTTGTCTCGTCAAGGTGATGCATCAAAGCTCAACATTGCACGTGGCACCTTGCGTGCACGTAGTGCAACTTTGATGACTCTTGCCTTGCCTGGTGGAACCTACCTTTACCAAGGTGAAGAGTTAGCGGTTCCAGAAGTCCGCGATATCCCTGAAGATCGTTTAACAGATCCTCGTTGGAAGATGAGTGGATACCAAGATCGCGGTCGCGATGGTTGCCGTGTTCCAATTCCTTGGTCTTCAGATCCAAAGGGTGCTTTTGGATTTTCAACTAATGATTCATTAAAGCCAGAAGAGGCGTGGTTGCCACAGTCATCATGGTGGGGCAAGTACTCAGTAGATAGCCAAGATGGTGTTGAAGGATCAACCCTTTCTATGTATCGCGAAGCGTTAGCGCTGCGAAAGTTAGAGCCCGGTCTTGGCGATGGCCCAATGGAATGGATTGAAGCGGGTAAGGATGTTGTTGCCTTTGAACGTCCTGGAGATTTTGCTTGCTACATCAACTTTGGTGCACCCATTGAACTTCCAAGCAATAGTCAGATTTTGGTAGCAAGTGGTCCAGTAACAGGACACACATTGCCAACCGATACCGCTGTTTGGTTGCGATTGGTTCCGTAATGCCAAATTCAGCGCTGCAAAATAGAGTTGTAAAAACTCTTTCTGTTGCGCAGATTTTGAGCGGTGTTGGCGTTGCAGGAACAGTTGCAGCTGGCTCACTTCTTGTCTCTTCAATTACAGACTCTGAAACTCTTGCCGGCCTTGCTCAAACAAGCGCTGTTTTAGGCGCTGCTGCTTTAGCGCTGCCGCTTGCACGATTGACCGCTCGAGGCGGACGCAGAATGGCGCTATCTGTTGGTTACACAGCAGGTGCGATCGGTTCGCTATTTGCAATCCTTGGTGGCTCACTGAGTAATATCTTTTTGATGTTGATCGGTACATTTATGGTTGGTGCAGCCTCTGCCGCTGGATACCAAGCGCGTTTTGCTGCGATTGATTTAGCTACCGATCAAACCCGTGCCAAGCAACTCTCCTTTGTGGTGTGGGGTTCAACCATCGGTGCGGTCACCGGTCCTAATCTGATGCAGCCTTCAGGAAATCTTGCAGAAAGTTTTGGTTTACCGCGACTAGTTGGCCCTTATTTGATTTCAGCCGCAACACTTGTATTGGCCACCATTGTTATTGCGCTCTTTCTAAAGCCTGATCCTTACTTGGTTGCTAATAAAGAGTCAGTAACAAAGAGAGAAAAGGGTTCAACCAAGAAGGCCCTTGCACATATTCGAAGTAACCCAAGTGCGCTCTTTGCCATTCTTTCTATCGCAATAGGTCACGTTGCAATGGTTTCAGTGATGGTAATGACACCAGTGCATATGGCACATGTTGATGTGACTCTGACAATTATTGGTTTGGTAATCAGCATCCACGTTTTGGGTATGTACGCATTCTCACCGCTAGTTGGAGCCCTCAGCGATCGATTAGGTCGCGTTCGAGTGATTCAAATCGGTGTTGTTACTCTTTTGCTATCAACACTTATCTCTGGCTTTGCTCGCGCTGATGATGCCTACACATTAGGTGTTGGCCTATTTTTACTGGGACTTGGTTGGTCATGCACCTTGATCGCAGGCTCTGCATTTCTCTCCGAAAGCGTGGATCCAGCCTTTAAAGCTTCTTCGCAGGGCGCAAGTGATTTAGTGATGAACCTTGCAGGAGCAGGTGGAGGCGCACTGGCTGGAGTAATTATTGGAACCCTTAGCTACGGGTGGCTCTGCTTTGCTGCAGCGATACCTGTGTTAGCACTTGGAGTTATGTCTCTTAAATTTAAATCAACTTCGCAAGCAACTGCCGAAAGCAATCTGCCGCTATGAGTACTTTTTACGAAGAGGTTGGTGGCGAGAAGTTTTTCGCAGATCTTGTTTCACAGTTCTATGCAGTAGTTGCTACAGATCCCATTTTGCGCCCGATGTACCCTGAAACAGATATGAAGGGTGCTGCCCAACGTTTGCAATGGTTCCTAGAACAGTACTGGGGCGGACCAAGTACCTATCAGGAAAACCGCGGACATCCACGTTTGCGAATGCGCCATGCTGAGTTTCCAATCAATCAAGCCGCTCGCGATGCATGGCTCAATGCAATGCACACAGCGGTAAGTGGTATTGAAATGGATACTGCGCTAAAAGCTGAGCTATGGAGCTATCTAGAGATGGCAGCCAATTCGCTAGTTAATCAACCAGATTGAGATTGATTTCCAACCTTAAGAATTTCACCGTTACGTAAGTACCACAGGGTTCCTTGGCCATCGCGAACAGTTGTAACACGTAGCCCAACCTTTTCAACAACGCCTTCTACTTCAAGCACTGAAATCGAATCGCCGACACCGTACTGATCTTCAATCAACATAAAGATTCCGGACAAGATATCGCGCACCAAAGTCTGAGCGCCAAGACCTAACGCAACGCCGACAATACCTGCAGATGCAATGAGTGGGCCTAGATCAAAGCCAAACTCACCAAGTGCCATCGCGATTGCGATAATCCAGGTTGAACTTTTAAGAGTTGCTGAGAGAACTCCACCGATAGTGCTTGCCCGTTCTTTTTGGCGGGCGATGTTGCGCGGGCCGGGAACCAGATCAACAGAGGCCAGCTTCGTCATCGCTCGTTCGATGGCTCGTGAGCCAAAGGTTTGAATTAGGGCCGCCGCGACAAGGATGGTCAGAACCCGAAGGGGAGTTCCCGCCATCCAGTCCAGGAAGTCACGCATAGAGTCGCTCATAATGACAAGACTGTATCCAAAATGTCATCTAAATACCGCTATCAAATACCCACGCGGTCGGGTGTTTTGGGGCAAGATAAACCAATCGGCGCGAGCCACGCGCCAGATCGGGAGCGATTTATGTCGCGCACACTTGTTCTCAATGCCACCTACGAACCATTGGGTGTCATCACAGATCGTCGCGCGCTCATTTTAGTTCTCAATCACAGAGCAACAATGGTTGAAGATTCAGGCGAAGTTTTACGCTTTGCCGGTGGCGAGATTTCACTGCCTTCAGTTGTTCGCCTTAATAAATTTGTTCGCATTCCATATCGACACTCAGTTCCGCTTTCGCGTCGTGCAATATTTGCTCGCGATGGTGGTCGGTGTGTTTACTGTTCCGCACCTGCTACCTCAATTGACCACGTGATTCCTAGAAGTCGCGGTGGTGGGCACAATTGGGAAAATGTGGTTTCTGCATGCCACAAGTGCAATCACATTAAGGCAGACAAGCAACTGAAGGAGCTCGGCTGGAGACTTCGCACCTTGCCGCGCGAGCCAGTTGGCGCGGCATGGAGAATTCTGGGAACGGGTCGTACAGATCACAGGTGGTTGCAGTACCTAGAGCCATTTGGTGTGGCTGCGGCAACTGCGTAAGTAAATTACACTTCCACCATGCGCAATGAAGGCCCAATCGTCGAATACACACAACTGTCAGTTCTAGAAACGGTTGTAACTTTTTTTGTAATTCCAACAGTTATGTTTGTTGTGATCTCAGTTCTTGCTTATGCGATGTCTAAGCCTCGAAAGGCGAAGACATCATCACTTACAACAATCGAGTAATTAGCGATCTAGTGCTTGCACCTTGAGCGCACGGATTAAGCCATCCTGGGACTCTTTCACAAGTTTACGAAGCACCGCTGGTGAATCTTTTCCAGCACCATTGAGCCACGCATTAGTCGCATCAACTGTTGATTGCTTCACAATCCAGTTTGGATAGAAACCTGTCACGTACTTAGCCGCACCTTCATAGGACTTAGATTCCCAAGCGTTAATCAGATTGTCGAAGTACAGAGTTACAAATGGTTCTAGTAGATCACGCTGAATTGGGCGTTGGAAACCAGCGATCAATGCACTTCTCATTGATGTAACGATGTCTTCATTCAAGACCTTGTTAAAAGCATATGCCTTAGCCTCATTGTTTGGCATAGCTGCTAAACAGGTTTCAAAGGCGATGTTTCCGCTTGTTGTGTTGTCCTTTGCAAGCTCTGCATCGAGTTCAGCCTTTGTTGCCGCTCCGCGCTCAGTAAGTGCAATCAGGAAGTACCAACGAAGATCTGTATCGACCTTTAACCCCTGCAG
>CAZQNP010000026.1:12479-15359 GCA_964594645.1 uncultured Candidatus Planktophila sp.
GTCTTGAGCGTTGCAATAGAAAGATCATCAAAGCGAAGCTTTGCGTATGAAAGATCGCGATCATTGATGAGCAATAGATCTGCAACCTTTTCACCCGCTAGCTCTGTAACAACGGTTGCCTCACCAGCAACATCTAGCTCAACGCTCTTGCGCAACTTGAGCGAGTCTCCGCTGATGTCATACAAGCCAACAGCAAGACGGTGAGGTCGTAGCTCCTTTGAACCTGCAGGAACTAATGGTGCCTCCTGCTTAATTGTGATGCTCTTATAAACATCGCCATCGATTTCAAGTGATGGGCGAAGCGTGTTTACACCCGCAGTTTGAAGCCAAGTATTTACCCAGCTATCAAGCTTGCGACCACTTGATGCTTCTAGTTCAACGAGGAGATCTTCAAGGGTGGTATTTCCCCAAGCATGCTTTGCAAAGTACTTCTGCAAACCGGCAATAAATTGTGGGCGGCCTACGTGTGCAACTAATTGGTGCAGAACAGATGCGCCCTTTGCATATGTAATTCCATCAAAGTTTGCATTAACAGCTTCCATATCAACCATGTCAGCAATGATCGGGTGGGTAGATGACAGCTGATCTTGGCGATATGCCCAGTTCTTGCGAGCGGAGTTGAACTCAGACCATGCGCCCTTGAAACGTGTTGACTCAGCAAGGGCTAGGTATGAAGACCACTCTGCAAATGATTCATTGAGCCATAGATCATCCCACCATGACATGGTGACCATGTCACCAAACCACATGTGTGCCATCTCGTGCAGAATCGTGTTGGCACGTGACAGGTAAGCCTTATCTGGCATGTGACTGCGGAATACAAGAACATCTTCGCGGAAGGTAACCGCGCCAGCGTTCTCCATTGCGCCAAAGTTAAAGTCAACTACAGCAATCTGGTCGTACTTCTCAAATGGATACGCCAAACCAAATGTCTTCTCAAAGTATTCAAAACCTTGCTTAGTAATCAGGAAGATATCTTCTGGATCTAGGTACTGCATCATTGACTTGCGGCAGTAAATTCCAAGTGGAATCTCCTTTTGGCCCTTGTAAACATCGTGAACAGATGAGTAAGGACCTGCGATCAAGGCATCAAGATAAGTTGCAATGCGAGGTGTTGTTGAGAACTTCCATTCAACGAAATCGCCCTTTGCAACCTTTGATTCAACTGGGTTGTTAGAAACGGCTTCCCAATGTCCTGGAGTTGTAACAGTTAGCGAGAAAGTTGCCTTTAGCGCTGGCTGATCAAAGCAAGGGAACATGTTGCGAATGTGCGCTGTCTCGCCTTGTGAGTACAAGTAGACCTCACCATCAGATGGATCAACTGAACGCTGTAAACCTTCGCCAGACTTTGAGTACTCAGCTTCAATCTCAATCACCAAGAGATTGTCTGCGGCTAGGTTGTTGATGAAGATGCTCTCGCCATCAAAGTTACTGGTATCTACCGCAACACCATTAAGGGTTGCACTAATAACTTTGCGGCCAACAGCATCGATAAAGGTAGAAAAACCAGGCTTGTTACAAGTAAAGGAAACCTCAGACTTTGAATAGAAGGTTTCTTCCCCCTTTGTTACATCAAGGGTTACTACGTAACTGTTTACATAGAGATGGTCCGCACGCTCTTTTGCTTCGGCACGGCTCAAATTTAGACCTGGCACTTGTTGCTCCTTTGGTGATTTTGTAGGTTCTTATCCAACCATGACACAGTTGCCCCATGGAACGCCCATCGGTACGCAGCTACAGTATCCGCGGCTCCCGAATTACAGATGCCCAGCGAACAGCCAAGGATGCCCTGCAAAAGGTTCACGGAATCGAGTTCAAACAGGAACAGATAGAGATTTCTGAGATTTTTCCAACAAGTGACAAGGTCATCATGGAGATCGGCTTTGGCATGGGCGAGGCCACGGCAATCATTGCCAAGAATCACCCCAACAATGGTTACATCGCAGTTGATGTTCACCCGCCAGGAATTGGAAAGCTGCTGGCTCGCATCGTTGAAAATGACTTAACAAACCTTAAAGTTATTGAGGAAGATGTGCATGTTGTTTTGCAACACATGATTAAAGATGAATCCCTAGATGGAATCCATCTTTTCTTTCCAGATCCATGGCCCAAGAAAAAACACAACAAGCGAAGAATTGTGAATCAGAGCTTTTTATCTTTAATCCATCCAAAGATTAAAAAAGGCGGATTCATTCATATTGCAACAGACTGGGTGCCATATGCCATAAGTATCCAGGAAGTCTTTGCAGCCTCAACCTTGTTTACTGGGGGAGTAATTGAAAAACCCGAATGGCGACCGGTAACTCGCTTTGAAGGACAAGGAATCGATAAGGATCATGCCGTTAACGACATGATGTATGTAAAGGCTTAGAGCGAACTCTCATTTTCATACTTGGCGATCTTGTTGATTCTGCGAATATGGCGCTCATCATTTGAAAATGGCGTTTCGATGAATGCATCAATGATCGCCTTGCAATCCTCAATTGAGTGCATACGCCCGCCGATACCAACAACATTCGCATTGTTGTGATCGCGACCAAGCTTTGCCGTTTCAACGCTCCAGGCTAGAACTGCGCGAACACCCTTTACCTTGTTAGCTGCAATCTGCTCACCATTTCCAGAGCCTCCAAGCACAATTCCAAGTGATGAAGGGTCTGCAACAGTTGCAATCGCTGCTGGGATGCAAAAGTCTGGGTAATCATCAACCGCGTCATACTCGTGTGGGCCATGATCTTTTACTTCATGGCCTTTGCTCTGCAGGTACTCAACGAGAGCTGCCTTTAACTCTAAGCCTGCATGGTCACTTCCAATATGAATGCGCATGTGCCCATCTTGCCACGGGGAAAGAAAAACCCGCCAAGTGATCACTCACATGGCGGG
>CAZQNP010000027.1:0-11763 GCA_964594645.1 uncultured Candidatus Planktophila sp.
CACTCTTCACTGAAATCGGTCCACGCTTTGCAACACGCGAAGGCGGATACACACGTATTACTAAGGTCGGTCCTCGCAAGGGTGACAACGCACCTATGGCGGTAATTGAGCTACTAACTGAGAAAGATAAGTAAAACTTTCTTTTTTAGAAATAATTATCATGACGGAACCCACTCTCTACCCTGAGAGTGGGTTTCTTCGTTTGCGGATAGATCTTGCATACGATGGAACAAACTTTTCTGGCTGGGGAAAGCAACCAGATCGCCGAACTGTGCAGGAAGAGGTTGAGAAGGCGCTTACAACTGCAACTCAATCAAAGATCGAAACCATTGTTGCGGGGCGCACAGATGCGGGCGTACATGCAACAGGTCAAGTCATACATGTCGATGTACCAAACACATTTAATTTAGATGAGTTGAGCTACAAGTTAAATCGTATGTTAGATACCGATGTGCGAATTATGAAGGTCGCAGTTGTTACCGGCCCTTTTAACGCCAGGTTCTCAGCTCTTAGTCGCCACTACACCTACAAAATTTTGGATGGAAACCGAACCATCCCGCCACTTGATCGGCTAGATGTAGCCCCTTGGTACCGTGATTTAGATGTAGAGCTGATGAATCAGGCGAGCGCCTTATTGCTAGGTAGCCACGACTTTGCCGCCTACTGCAAGTTCCGTGAAGGCTCGACAACTATCCGCAATCTTCAACGCTTCCAATGGAGCAGAGACTCCTCCGGCTTTCTCATCGGTGATGTTGTTGCTGATTCATTTTGTTATTCAATGGTTCGAAACTTGGTGGGAGCGGTGGTCTGCGTGGCAGATGGGCGCTTTGGCCCAGAGTGGATCGAGCAGACCCTGGCAAACAAGGTTCGGATCTCAGATAGCTTGGTCTTTCCAGCCTGCGGGCTCACCCTTGTCCAGGTTGAGTATCCGAGCGTGATTTAAAGGGCCATTTTGACCCCTGAGCCTGGCGCAGGTACCCTTACTCCTCTGTGCCTGACAAAGGCACCGTCATTAATTACTAAAAGAAGGTAGGCAAGAGCGTGCGTACATACAGTCCAAAAGCCGGTGATGCGGTCCGTAACTGGCACATCATCGATGCACAAGATGTGGTCTTGGGCCGTCTTGCAACACATGCTGCTGTTCTACTTCGTGGAAAGCACAAGCCAACATTTGCTCCTCACATGGACATGGGTGACTTCGTCATTGTTATCAATGCAGAAAAGATCTCATTGTCAGGTAACAAGGCAGCACAGAAGTGGGCTCACCAGCACTCAGGTTTTCCAGGCGGCTTAACATCTACTGTGTACGGCGAGCTTCTTGAGAAGCACCCAACACGTGCAGTCGAAAAGGCGATCAAGGGAATGCTTCCAAAGAACTCTCTCGGAAAGCAGATCGCATCAAAGCTAAAGGTTTACGCAGGTCCAGAGCATCCACATGCTGCTCAAGCACCAAAGCCATATGTATTCAATCAAGTTTCACAAATCGTGAAGTAAGGGAAAAGTAAATGTCAGAGAACTTTGATCTAATCGACAACGAAGAAGCTCCTACTTCATACTCAACATCATCACCAGCTCCAGCAACTAACCGTCCAGCTATCAAGGCACCAGGTGCAGGTACTGGTCGTCGTAAGGAAGCTGTGGCACGTGTTCGTCTTGTTCCAGGAACAGGTCGTTGGGTTGTAAACGGTAAGACTCTTGAGAACTACTTCCCAAACAAGGTTCACCAACAACTAGTGTCAGAGCCATTCCGCACAGTTGGTGCTGAGAATCAGTACGATGTTTTTGCTCGCATCAACGGTGGTGGAGTTTCAGGTCAAGCTGGCGCACTTCGTTTAGGTGTTGCTCGTTCACTCAACCAGATTGATGAAGAAGCAAACCGTCCAGCGCTTAAGAAGGCTGGATTCCTTTCACGTGATGCACGTGTTATTGAGCGCAAGAAGTACGGCCTTAAGAAGGCACGTAAGCGTTCTCAATACTCAAAGCGTTAATTCACTTTTATCAAAGGAGTTCCAATGGCGCTTTTTGGCACCGATGGAATCCGTGGCTTAGCCAATCGTGATCTCACCGCAGAACTCGCATTAGATGTTTCTGTTGCTGCTGCACATATATTGGTAGAGAGCTCATCAAATAAAGACCACCAGCCAACGGCAATTGTTGGCCAGGATTCACGCGCATCTGGCGAGTTTCTAGAGGCGGCTGTCGTTGCTGGATTAACCAGCGCCGGAATCAATGTTTACCGAGTCGGAGTTCTGCCTACTCCTGCAATCGCACACCTTGTTGCTGAAATGAAGTGCGACCTAGGCGTAATGATCTCTGCTTCACACAACCCAATGCCTGACAACGGAATCAAGTTGTTTGCACGAGGTGGTGGCAAGTTAGATGATGCGATCGAAGCACGCATCGAGGCTCGCATGGGCGAAGCTTGGGAACGACCAACTGGTCGAAATGTTGGCCGAGTCATTAATGATGATGCTGTCACTGAAAAGTATTTGAACCATCTTTTGTCCTCCGTAGAGACTCCACTAAAGGGTCTAAAGATTGTTGTCGATTGTGCAAATGGCGCATCCTCATATGTTGCGCCTGAGGTTTATCGTCGAGCAGGTGCTGAAGTAATTGCAATCTTTAATCAACCAGATGGTTGGAATATCAATGATGATTGCGGATCCACCCATCTTCACCAACTGCGTTCGGCGGTACTTAAAGAGGGCGCAGATCTTGGAATCGCACATGATGGTGATGCTGACCGCTGCTTAGCTATTGATGCAGCAGGTAATGAGATCGATGGAGATCACATTCTTACAATCCTGGCTCGTGGATTTAAAGCACGTGGAGTTTTGAAATCTGACACCGTAGTCGGAACGGTAATGAGCAACCTTGGATTTATGCATGCGATGAAGGATGCGGCAATCAATGTAGTCACGACTCCGGTCGGCGACCGATACGTTTTGGAAAACATGATCGCAAATGATTACTCATTAGGTGGGGAACAATCTGGCCATGTAATCATGCGCCAACTGGCAAACACCGGCGATGGGTTGTTAACCGCTCTTCAACTGATGCAAGAGGTCGTGCGTACAGGTAAGACTCTTCAAGAGCTAGCCGCCACCATGGTGCGATTCCCGCAAGTATTGATTAACGTTAAAAATGTGGCCAAGGATAATTTGCCAGGAAATGCAACTATTGCAGCGGCGGTCAAGAAAGCTGAGGATCGCTTGGGTGATTCAGGCCGAGTTTTATTAAGAGCATCTGGAACAGAACCCCTTGTAAGAGTCATGGTTGAAGCCGCCAGTGATAGCCTTGCGCAAGAAGTTGCACAAGATCTTGCAGATGTAGTTCAAGCAGAGCTTTCTATTTCGACGAACTAGGAGTAATTAAGTATGTGCGGAATTGTGGGTTACACAGGGCCACAATCTGCCTCACATCCTTTGATCGAAGGCCTCCGTCGCCTTGAATACCGTGGATATGACTCTGCAGGTATCGCACTTGGAACCCCGGGCAAGCTATTCATTGAAAAGAAGGCGGGAAAGCTCTCCAATCTAGAGAACTCACTCGATGCCTCACTTCCAAAGGTGCATTCAGGAATCGGTCACACACGTTGGGCTACTCATGGTGGACCAACCGATGGAAACGCACATCCTCATGTAGATAATGAAGGAAAGCTTGCAGTCATTCACAATGGAATTATTGAAAACTACACCGAGCTTCGCTCACAGTTAGAAGCAAAGGGCCACAAGTTTTCATCAGAAACCGATACTGAATCTGTAGCCCATTTGCTCAGTGATTTACGCAAGGAGCATGGCGGAGATTTAACGGCCGCGATGCGAGATGCAGTTAAAGCGCTTCGTGGCTCCTTTACTTTGTTAGCTATTCACGCCGATGCCCCAGATGTAATTGTGGGTGTACGCCGAAACTCACCTTTGGTGGTTGGTTTGGGCGATGGCGAGAACTTCATGGCATCTGATGTAGCCGCCTTTATTGAGTTTACTAAGCAGGCAATTGAGCTTGGTCAAGATGAGGTGGTGACTATGACACCTACATCTGTAGAGATCACAGATCTCGATGGCCAGCCTGTAACACCAAAGCGTTATGAGATCTCTTGGGATGCAAGCGCTGCACAAAAAGGTGGCTTTGCACATTTCATGCTTAAAGAGATCTTTGAGCAGCCAAAAGCGGTAGCAGATACCTTGATTGGACGTTTAAGCGATAACAATCAGATTTTGCTAGATGAGCTTCACATGAGCGCTGATGAGATTAGATCACTTAAGAAAATTACCGTTATCGCATGCGGCACCGCATATCACGCAGGAATGGTTGCCAAGTATGCGATTGAAAAGTGGGCAAAGATTCCAGTTGATGTTGAGATCGCTAGCGAGTTCAGATACCGCGATCCAATCATCGACCCAAGCACTTTAATTATTGCGATCTCACAATCGGGTGAAACTATGGACACCTTGATGGCTGTACGTCACGCAAAGGCTGCAGGCGGAAGAGTCTTGGCAATATGCAATACAAATAGTTCGACTATTCCTCGCGAATCAGATGCTGTTCTTTACACCCACGCAGGACCTGAAATCGCAGTGGCATCAACAAAAGCGTTGCTAACTCAGATCATTGCCGTTTACCTCATTGGTTTACATCTAGGACAGGTTAATGGCTCGCTCAAGGATTCTGAGGTACGCGATCTTTACAAAGAACTCCTAGAGCTTCCCGGAAAGATTGAGCAGATTCTAGAAACCGTAGAACCGCTTCGAGAATTAACGAGAAAATTTGCCCAGAACAACACCGTTTTATTTTTAGGTAGAAACATTGGATATCCAGTAGCTCTCGAAGGCGCTCTCAAGCTAAAAGAGCTTGCCTATATCCACGCCGAAGGTTTTGCTGGGGGAGAGCTCAAGCATGGCCCGATCGCATTAATTGATCAGGGAACTCCAGTTATTGCAATCTTGCCTGCCGGACATGAGCATGCACTTGATGAAAAGATGCTCAGCAATATTCAAGAGGTAAAGGCCCGTGGAGCACGTGTCATTGTTATCGCTGAAGAAGGCGCACATGTTGAGGGCGCAGAGCACATTATTCGAATTCCAATCGCACCAGCGTTGTTTCAGCCGGTGTTAGCAACTGTTCCACTGCAGGTATTTGCTTACGAAATGGCTGTTGTGCGTGGCAATGATGTTGATCAACCTAGAAACTTGGCAAAATCTGTAACGGTTGAGTAATGGAAAAATTGGCACAGACCCGTCGACGTCAGATGGACCGAGCACTTCGCTGGTCCCTTATTCTGTTTTTTGGTTTTCTGGTTGTAACGCAACAGGTTGTTACAAATGGCCCATTGGTTGCTTATGACAAAGAGATCAATAGCCAACCTAAACCTCAATTTGAAGGCTTAGCAGGATTTATTCTTAGACGCTTAGATGATTTAGGCCTACGCAGCTTAACCGCAACTATCTTGTTAATTGCTGCTTCAATCATCGCTTACAAGTTTAAAACTTGGCGCCCGCTTAACTTAGCGATGATTTCATTGTTATCCCTTAATGTTGTTGTTGGCTCATTTAAAATTGTTTTAGGTCGCACTAAGCCGCGCGATGGTTTTGATCTCTTGCACGCAGGTGGCATGTCATACCCAAGTGGACATGCTTCCAATGCGGTTTTATCTTGGGGAATTCTGGCTTATCTGCTCTATCGCTATGCGAAGGTAGATCGTTATCAAGGTCGTTTAGCTAGCGCAGGTGTCGCTCTCATCAGTCTCACAGTATGTGTAGTTTCATTGATTCGACATACCCATTGGTTTACCGATCTTTTGGGCGGCCTATTTGTTGGTAGCGCTTTACTGGTGGCGGTTATTGCAATCGATAGGTATGTTCCCTCGAAAAGTCAGCTGCACTAGGCTTCACCAATGTTCAATCGAGCTGAAGCACGCATCGATCTTGCGCGAATTGCAGCCAATATCAAGCATCTCATGGAGCTTTCGGGCACCCCTGTAATGGCTGTCGTAAAGGCAGATGCATATGGCCACGGATTAGTACCGGTGGCAAAGACAGCACTTGAAGCAGGTGCAAGCGCTCTTGGTGTTGCACTTCTTGAAGAGGCAATAACTCTGCGCGAGGCTGGCATTACCGCACCGATTCTTGCATGGCTGGTGCCGCCCGGATCAGATTTTACATTAGCAGTAGATAATCAGATTGAGTTAGCCGCATCTTCAATTAAGGCTCTTGAAGAGATTGGTGCTGTGAAATCAGAGTTTCGTCCGAAGGTTCATTTAGAGGTAGATACCGGAATGAGTCGTGGTGGATTCTTAAGTGAGTGGGGAAAGCTTGATGCTCACCATGTAGCAAATATAGATATTGTCGGAATCTTCTCGCACTTTGCACGAGCAGATGAGCCACACGAAACGCAAAATGATTTACAACGTAATCGATTTAAGGAAATGATTGCGACGCTAGAATCATTTGGATACACAAATATTGTTCGCCATCTCTCTAACTCTGCAGCAACCTTAAAGGATGAAAACTCTCGTTTTGATATGGTCAGAGTCGGAATTGCAATGTACGGACTCTCGCCAGATATAAAAAACTTGGGTGATAGCACCTCGCTCGGGTTAAAAGCTGCGATGCAACTTCGGGCCAAACTACATTTGGTAAAGACCGTGCCCGCCAATACCCCTGTGGGCTATGGAGCAACCGCCTTCACATCCGCTGAGACAAAACTGGGAGTTGTTGCAATGGGATATGCCGATGGGATTCCACGAATCTCCCAGGGCGCTGGTGTTTTTGTTGATGGAAAACGCGTCCCAATCATCGGTCGAGTCTCCATGGATCAATTTGTGGTGGATTTGGGAGCTGATTCCAAGGCAAATACGGGTGATTGGGTGATTGTTTTTGGCGATGGCGCTACCGGGGAGTACACAGCCGATGACTGGGGAGCGGCAAGTGGCAGCATAAATTATGAAATAGTTACACGAATAGGCCCTCGTGTGCCTAGAATCTACGCACCTCATGACAAATAAAACTGCAGCGCTGCAAGTCGAAGGAGTTAATGTCTCCTTCGGCGGACTTCGCGCTCTTCGCGATGTGTATCTAGAGGTTGGCAAAAATGAGGTCGTTGGTTTAATCGGTCCCAATGGTGCTGGCAAGACAACCATGTTTAACGCCTTGTGTGGATTAGTAACACCAGATTCAGGCAAGTTCCATCTCAATGGCAAGAAGAGTGATTTCCCAAAACCATTCGAGTTGGTTGATTTAGGAATTGCAAGAACCCTGCAAGGTGTAGGCCTCTTCGGTGATTTAACCGTTCTTGAAAATGTAATGATCGGTGCGCAACACCTTTCAGAAACCGGATTAATCTCTGCGGCTTTTGGAAGAAACAAAAAAGATGAGGCTCGTATTCGCGACAAGGCACGTGTTGCCTTAGAGCGTGTATATGCAGGTGGAATCGCACATCGTCGCGCTGACACATTGTCATATCCAGATACAAAGCGAGTTTCGATTGCACGCGCACTTGTTAGCGAACCAACGATCTTGATGCTGGATGAACCTGCTGGTGGTCTAGGTGCACAAGATATTGAGTGGATGAACGCTCTCATTAAGAATCTCAGTGTTGATATGTCAGTTCTTTTGGTTGAACATCATATGGATGTTGTTATGTCCGTGTGTAGCAAGTTGTACGTTTTGAATTTCGGAGAAGTTATTGCAAGCGGAGATGCCGAAACAGTTCGTCGCGATCCAGCTGTTATGGCTGCCTATCTAGGAACGGGAAGCACAGATGTCGCTTAATGTTTCCAATCTAACGGTGCACCACGGTGCGATCTGCGCTGTTAATCAAGTTTCATTGGCTGTTCCTACCGGAAAGCTTGCAGCGATCATTGGCTCAAATGGCGCAGGTAAAACCACACTTCTTCGCACCTTGTCAGGGCTCAATAAGCCAACCAGCGGCGTTATCAACTGGATGGGCGAAACAGTTACCGGAGTTAAGCCAGAAAAGTTGGTTCGCCGAGGTATCTCACATGTCTCAGAAGGCAAGTCAGTTATTCCTGAGTTAACGGTTAAAGAGAATCTTGAGCTCGGTGCAATTTGGCGCAGAGATGCAAAAGAGATGAAGGCTTCGCTAGAACAGACCATCGAGATATTTCCTCGTTTAGGAGAGCGCATCAATCAGCGATCTGACACCTTGTCAGGTGGTGAACGTCAGATGCTTGCAATCGGCAGAGCGATCATGGCAAAGCCAAAACTTCTGTTACTAGATGAGCCTTCTTTAGGTTTGGCACCTTTGGTTGTTGAACAGATCTTCCAGACCATCAAAGATCTAACTACCGAACTTCGTCTAACCGTTGTTCTGGTTGAGCAGAATGCCATGGGTGCGCTCAAGATTGCCGATCTTGGAATTGTTTTGAATTTAGGAAAAGTTGTCGCGGTAAATCATGCACAAGCGCTAATTGATGACCCAGCAGTGCGCGCTGCTTACTTGGGGTACTAAAGATGCAACTACTTAATACTTTGTTAATCGGTATTACCGCCGGTTCTATCTACGCCCTCATGGCGATTGCCTTTGTTTTGGTATGGCGCAGTACACGAGTTGTTAACTTTGCACAGGCAGGTATGGCTCTGCTTGCTACCTACTTTGGGTATGAAGCGGTTTCCATAGTTGGTTCCTTCTGGGTTGCATTGCCGATTGCGATGATTGGCGGCGCACTATTTGCTGCACTTGTTGAATTGATTTTGATGCGCTTACTAGTAAAGCATGCATCCTCTGGTCCAATCGCAGGTGTTGCTCCCATCATTGCAACACTTGGACTACTTGGTGTTATTCGTGCAGTGATCAGCATGATCTGGGGTGGGCAGGAGCAAAGAATCGTTCCTCCTGTATCAAATGTTGGCTACACAATTAATGGCTCTACCTTGGTGTTCTCACCGATGAAGCTCGTGATTCTTGTAGCTGTAGTTGTCTTGCTTATCCTGCTCTCGATTCTCTTCCAAAAAACCAACCTGGGCCTTGCTCTTCGTGCATCTGCCCACGCTCCCGAAATCGCACGTCTTTCGGGTGTCAGAGTTGATGCGGTTAGAACCCTGGGTTGGGCTCTGGCGGGTGCCGCAGGTGCTGTAGCGGGTCTTTTCCAAACGGTAAATGGAAATGGAAGCTTCTCTCCAGACTCAATTGATTTCTCATTGCTTCTAGTGTGTGGATTTATTGCCGCGGTCATTGGTGGACTAGATAGCCTGCTTGGAGCGGTGCTCGGCGGTTTGATTCTTGGAATCTTGATCTCATTCATTCTGATCTATGTCAGTGGCGGACTCTTCTTTATCGCACCATTTGTTATTTTGTTAGCTGTCTTGTTCTTACGCCCTCAAGGAATCATCGGAGTGAAGGCGGGTCGCCGTGCTTAAAAAGAAGGATTCTTATAAGAAGAAAAAAGACACCACCCATCTTTCGCTCTTTATTCTTGGCGGAATCGTCCTGTACTTCCTGAGTGGAATGGTTGATGAACTACGTGTTTACCAAGGAGCATCGATTGCGGTTTATGTAATTGCAATCTCTTCAATTATTTTGCTAACAGGTTATTCAGGTCAGGTATCACTTGGGCATGGTGCGTTAATGGCGGTTGGTGCATACGCAGCCGCGGTACTTCGCATCGAGTTCAACCTTCCAATTGTTTTGTGTTTCGTTGTCGCGGTTTTAGCTGCCGCAATTGGTGGAGCGATGTTGGGAGCAGCTGCAGCTCGACTCAGTGGTCCATACCTTGCTGGAACAACCTTGGCGCTTGCTATTGGTCTTCCATCTCTTGCTAATCAATTTACAGTTTTAGGCGGAGAGCAAGGCTTGATCTTTGATGTTGGATTTCCACCACTTTCTTTAGGTGAAGAGTTCACTCAATATAGATGGTTCTTCTGCATCGCAGCCTTGGCAGCCCTGCTTGCAATGTGGGTAGTAAAAAACATTTTGGGCTCTCGCTACGGACGTGCGTGGAGAGCTGGCCGTGGCCATGAGGTCGCAGCACAGCTGGCAGGAATTAACACAGCACGTTCTAAGGTTTTGGCCTTTACGATAAGTGCAGGAATCGCTGGCCTTGCCGGTGCCTTGCTCTCGATGACTATCGGCACCGTGTCACCAAGCGCCTTCCCGCTTACCCTGTCCTTTGCCCTGCTGACAGGAGCGGTTTTGGCTGGAATCACCACCCTTGGCGGAGTAATTGTCGGCGCCTTTGTACTAGTGATTATTCCTGAAATTGCTGATGTAATTGCCCACAGACTTGGAACCTCAGAGAGCGTGACGACCAATCTGCCTGGCTTGATCGTAAGCGGGCTATTGATTCTGACCGTTCTCTTTGTTCCAAACGGGCCGGTCGAGCAGCATCGCGCTCGTAAGGCAAAACATGAAGCATTACTGGGTAGTACTCACAAGTAAATGCAGTAATCTCGGACAAAACCCTCGATGGAAGGAAACACATGAAAGCACTTAACCGTCGCAAGCTGATTACAGCTTCAGCGGTACTGGCGATAGTTGGATTGGCTGCAACAGCAATTCCTGCGCAAGCGTCAGAGGTTGGAGTCAGCTCTACAGAGATCAAACTCGGAATGACTCTTCCTCTAACTGGTACAGCATCACTTGGCTATAACAAGATTCCAGGTGCAGCAAAGGCATACTTTGATTACCTCAATGCAAATGGTGGAATCAATGGACGTAAGGTCACCTTGGTTGTTAAGGATGATCGTTATGTTCCAACTGAAGCGGTAGCAAAGACAAATGAATTAATCCTTAAGGATAAGGTCATGGCTCTGCTTGCACCTCTCGGTACTGCAAATGTGAAGGCGGTTGCTTCATCTGTCAACCCAGGTCGCCGTGGAATCCCTGTTCTCTTTGTAAACACAGGATTTAGTGGATTCGCAGACAAGCGAAAGTACCCAACTACTTACACAGTTCTTCCTTCCTACATCATGGAAGCAAAGATCATGGGTGAGTACATCAAGGAAAACTTTGCCGGTAAGAAGATCGGTCTTCTATACCAGGATGATGATTTCGGAACAGATGCGCTAGCTGGTTTCAGAACTGCAGGAATTAACTTTGCAGTTCGTGTTCCATACGCATCAGGTTCACAATCAGCAACTGCAGCAGCAGGCTGGATCACACGCTTTAGAGCAGCTGAAGTAGATGTAGTTATTCTCTTCGGTGTATCAAGTGCAACATCAGCAATGCTCGGAACAGCAGCACAACTTCGCTACGCACCACAGTGGATGCTTGGCTCAGTTGGTGGAGATGCAACAACTATTCGTGCAACTGGAGTTCCAGCAGCGGTTTTGACTAATGCAATCGGATTCTCACCAGTTCCAGCGACAACAGACATGAAGGATGAGTACGTAAAGTTCTTCTCCGATATCTACGCAAAGGCAGTACCGGGATCACCTTTTGATCTCAACGTACTTCTTGGAATGAATACAGCGTTCATGACCGCTCAGGCGCTCAAGGCAGCTGGTCCACGCCCAACACGCAAGTCATTGATCAATGCGATCAACACACGTGGTGCAACATTTGCAAACTCTGCATTGGTGCCGGCTGCGTACTCACGTACTAGCCAGGTCGGTTTAACCGGATACTGGGTTGGACGTTACTCATCAACTGGAGATCTAGCTCCAATTGGTGGCACATATGTCACTTACACAACCGATTCAGGAACAGGGCCAGTTATTAAGTCAACCTACAAGCGCCCTCCAATGCCAGCGAAGGGATTACCTAACTAATGAAGAAAGTAAAGATTCTCTCGCTTCTTTCAGTTGC
>CAZQNP010000028.1:0-11555 GCA_964594645.1 uncultured Candidatus Planktophila sp.
CGACCTCGTTCAAAGAGAATTCCCAAGGCCGCTCCCATAAGTAGTGAGATGGGAGCGGTGTTAGCTTTTTCACCAGATGAAAGTACGAAAGCCGTTGCTAGTAAGCCCGCAACAATTAGTGCAGAAAAGAGGGTACGAACCTTTTCGGCTTTACTCCATAGCGGAGTAACGGCCCCGGTCGAACCGAGGCCGTTACTCTGTAATTGATCGCTATTAATTAGGAGTTACCCCAGATAGTTCCTGCTGGATTGTTAATTGGCACCCCAACAGTGTTTCCGTACTCAGTCCAAGAACCATCGTAGTTCTTCACGTTGTAACCAAGGATTTCGCTGAGCACAAACCAGGTAAGGGATGAGCGCTCGCCAATTCGGCAGTAAGTAATAATGTTTTGCTTTCCATCAACGCCCCTGTCTGCGTACAACTTTCTTAGCTCTGCAACAGACTTAAAGGTTCCATCTGCATTTACATTTAGTCCCCATGGCACATTGATCGCTCCAGGAATGTGTCCTGCACGGACTGCAAGCTCCTGGAAACCAGGTGCAGCAAAGATCTTTCCGCTGAACTCATCTGCGCCGCGGATATCGATCAGATCTGCCTTTACGCGCTTCTTTGCAACTGGAAGTACATCCTTGAGTAATGTCGCACGAAGGCTCTTATCTGCAACACGAGTTGTGAAGTTTCCTTGCTTGAATGTTGGAACGGCGGTTGTCAGTGCACGACCATCCTTTTCCCACTTCACACGGCCACCATCAAGAATACGGACATCCTTGGCACCGTAAATGTTGAACAACCATGCACCCCATGCTGCAAACCAGTTGTTCTTATCACCGTACAGAACGATTGTTGTGTCTTGGTTGATGCCAATTCTCTGAGCTAGCTGCTGGAACTTTCGGGCTGATGCGATATCACGATTCACGGTATCGACCAGATCTGTGTGCCAAACAATCTTCGCCGCATTCTTAATATGTCCACGCTCGTACAAACCTGGCTCGGTACTTACTTCAATGATTCGAACCTTTGGGTTGTCAAGATTTTGTTCTAGCCAATCTGCCTGAGCTACAGCTCGAGAAAGATTCTTTGGTGCTGCGTTAGATGTTTGAACACCTAATGAAGCCAAGAGAGAAAGTGCGATTGCACCTACCAAAAGTTTTCTAGTTTTAAACATGTTTATCCTTTGTTTGAGTTGAAATTTTGGGTATAACTAAAAAGAGTAAAAAAGAAGCGGAAATTAAAGTGAATTCAGCAGCTTGTGCTGTTAACGCGGCAGAAGTCGATAACACGTCGTTTTGTAAAGAACATGTTCACTCCCTCGCTAAGAATTTCTAGGTAACGAAATTACAGAGGAAAATTACACAGATGAGTTACAGAGTGCAACATGCGAAATACTTGCAGTTACATGTTTTGACTATTTACTTTCTGTCAGCCATTTCTTGCGCTCCCGCTCTGGAAGTTTTTCTATTGAATATCGAAGCATTGTGCGGGGCATTTCATGCGAATGGTTTGCAAGAAAACTTCTCAGCAACATCACATCTTTCTTGCCTAATTCACGGAGCATCCAACCCACAGCTTTGTGAATTAGATCCTGATCATCCTTGAGAAGTGCTTCTGAAATAATAACTGTTGGCTCTAAATCTCCTGCTCGAATAAGTGCAAAGGTGAGGATGATTGAAACTCGTCTTTGCCATAGTGATTTTGATTTGGAGAGCTTAATCAGCAAGGGCATGGGATCTTCAACCTCTGTCAGGTAAACACCCATCCAGGGAGCGGATACATCAACGATGTCCCAGTTATTGATTCGCTCAGCTCGCACTTGCTTCAGGTAGAACTCAAAGATTTTCTTACGTTCTATTAATGATTTTGCTGCCTTGAATTGCAGGTTGAGAATAATCGCAGCACACAAACGGGCTTCATGAAATGGAGATTTGAAGAGTTTATCTAGCTCATCGAAACTTAGATTCTTGAAGTTCTTGGCAACCGATCGAGTTTGAGGAACGGTTCCACCCAGAAATAGATCTCCTTCGGCATATTCACCAGGGCCAGTTCTGTAGAAGCGCGCAAGATCGCTTACCCTGCTTGTCTTTGCGTAGCCCTTTAGTTCCTCAAGTGCCAGGCTTGCTTTCATGCCATAAATATACCTTTCGCTGATTAATCAGGGTTTGCTCGTTACTATTGGGCTCTAATTGCAGATTGGAGGCGTGCTTTGCTCGAAGCGATCATTCTCGGAATTGTTCAAGGCCTCACCGAATTCCTGCCAATCTCATCTAGCGCCCATATCCGCATATTTGGCGAATTCATGGATGGAGCAAATGATCCAGGGGCGCGTTTTACTGCGATTACTCAAATTGGCACCGAGTTAGCGGTTCTCATTTACTTTAGAAAAGATATTGCAGCCATACTTCGCTCCTGGTTTGGACAGACGGTTCAACGTAAAGAGTTAGTCGGAGAGGCTAAATCTCAGGCTCGAATGGGTTGGTTAATCGTCATTGGAACCATTCCAATTGTTGTACTTGGATACCTAGGCAGTGACATCATTGAAAACAATCTTCGCTCGCTGTGGCTTATTGCAACTACCTTGATTGTCTTCGGCGTAATCCTTGGTTTGGCAGATACCTACGGAAAGAAAGAACGCACCTTAGATCAGCTGTCTAATCGCCACGGTATTTTGTATGGAGCAGCGCAAGCGCTAGCCCTCATGCCCGGTGTTTCCCGTTCTGGTGCAACCATCGCTATGGGCCGCATCCTTGGATACAAGCGCGAAGCTGCACTTCGTTACTCATTCTTGTTAGCGCTACCTGCAGTTTTCGGAAGTGGTTTCTACCAACTTCAGGGCGCGCTCACATCATCAGATAGTTCAAATGTCTTTTCACTGGCCGAGACAGCTGCAGCCACAGCAATTGCATTTGTAGTTGGGTACCTGGTGATTGCTTGGTTGCTGAAGTTTGTTTCAACAAGAAGCTTTATGCCCTTTATCATCTACAGAATTGCTTTAGGCACAATGCTGCTTATTCTCTTGGGAACAGGTGTTATTTCAGCATGAGTAAGGCGCAGGTGGATACGCATTTGCGAGGCTTTGAGATCGGCCAACGTCAAATTCTTAAAGAGCTTCGAGAGATGATTGCAGCAGAGCTTCCTACTGCTACCGAAGTGATTAAGTATGGAATCCCCACCTTCATGATTGAAGATGTAGCAATCATTGGGTTTGATGGATTCAAAAAGCACAACAGTTTGTTTCCCTATAGCGGCTCAATAAATTTGATGCTTGCCAAGGAGTTAGCAGGATATGAGCAGACAAAAGGCTCTATTCACTTTGCAATCGATAAGAAATTCCCCAAACCGCTTCTGAAAAAGATCATTAAAGCTCGAATTACCCAAATTAACTCGAGCTATCCAAAACGGACAGGCGAGTACCTAGAGTTCTACGGAAATGGAGTATTGAAAGCAAAAGGAAGAATGAAGGCTGAAAAACTCCATGGTGATTGGAAATGGTTTAGAAAAGATGGCGTGATAATGCGCTCAGGATCCTTTAATGCTGGGCGGCAAACTGGAGTATGGATCACATACGACCAACAAGGTAAGCCATATAAGAAGACAAATTTCGGTTCTTAAGTACAAACACTTCTTAATTGGCGCAAGAATTAACTTTTGCATAGCATTGGCATGTGTTGGCGCTTCATAGATTCCCACTGACTAAACCATTGGCGGACAAGTTTCGCGAAAATGTCTCAGGCTCACGTGATGGTCGTCCTGATTGGGTAAAGACAATTGGTGAAGGTTCTGGAGATGGATTATTTGGTCCAGACAGTGCGGTGTGGCAGGTACATGGAACTATCGCAACTTTAGTTGGTGGGGTTCGAGCCCTGTTGTTACAAGCTGCACACCCAGCACCATTGTCTGGAGTTGCTGAACATTCACGGTATGAAACCGATCCATTAGGACGTCTGGCGGGAACAACTCGCTGGTTAACAGTTACAACCTTTGCTGCTGAAGAGGTTATTACGCGCGAGGCAGCGCGGGTTAATGCGATGCATGATCATGTAAAGGGAAAGTACACCGACAAGCAAGGTCAAGGGCAAAGTTACAAAGCCAAAGATCCAAGATTTTTACTGTGGGTACATTGCGCATTTACCGATTCATTTTTAAAGGCGCACCTAGCTCTTGGTTATCCAATTGATAAGGGAGCAGATGCCTATATTGCCGAATGGAGTAAGAGCGCAGTTCCGCTTGGGTTAACAAAGGCTCCGATGTCGGTCGCAGAGCTTGAAGCAACTCTGGATGATTTCAGAGTCAATGATTTAGCCCATGTTGCTCGAACCGATGAGGTTGTACGTTTTATCTTGAACCCACCATTTGGGGGAGCGGGTAAGTTCTTTTACAAGGTAATTGCAAATGCAGCGATTGCGACCTTGGATCCGAGAGAACTTGCCCTGTTAGGGCTCAAGCCTCGCTCAAAAACTTGGCTTCGCATCTCTCGAGTAAGTCTTGATATCTTCTTGGCAATCCTGGGCCCAGAGCCACCTGCAATGCAGGTTGCCCGTGAACGAATTGCAAGTGGCACAATAAATCCATGAATCAGATTGCAATCGTTGAGCTCCTAGAGCCAAATGATTGGCAACGTTTGCGCGCGATTCGGCTGCAAGCATTAACAGATAGTGGCCATGCCTTCGGAGGGACATTAGAAGGTGAAAGCGCAGAGAATGAATCTGATTGGCGCACAAAGTTTGTAAAAAATGATTATTTGATTGCATCGATTAATGGAAAAGATGTTGCTATGTTGTCTATCGAGGTTCTCGACGGCGATTTTGGTGCAACCTGCTGGATAGGCAGTTGCTGGAGCAATCCAGATTATCGAGGCAAAGGTTTATTGCGCTCGCTCTTTACCTATATCGACAAGCAAGACAAGGATTGGAAAATCCAAGGACTAGGCGTTTGGACCGACAACTTCAGCGCGATAGCAGCTTACGAAAAGTTAGGTTTTGTGAAGATGGGGGAAGACACCGCGAGCACTCGACAACCAGGAAAGTTTTTTCAGCGGATGATTCGAAAGAGTAAGCCTTAAGCGTTCTCTAGTTTGTAGCCCAAACCACGGATAGTTTGAATCAAAACAGGGTTCGCAGGATCAGCCTCAACCTTCGCACGCAAACGCTTGATGTGAACGTCCAAAGTCTTTGTATCACCGTAGTAATCCCCACCCCATACGCGATCAATTAATTGCGAACGGGTTAGAACTCGACCGGAGTTGCGCATGAGGAACTCAAGTAATTCAAACTCTTTCAATGGAAGTGCAACAGGATTGCCGTTAACAAACACTTGATGCTTGCCAGTGTTCAATTTGATTGGACCTACCTCCATCAAATCCTGATCTTGAATTGAGCCATCATCGGGAATTCCTCGACGCAGCACAGCCTTGATACGGGCAATTAATTCACGAGATGAATATGGCTTTGTTACATAATCATCTGCACCCAGTTCAAGACCAACTACCTTGTCAATTTCAGCATCTTTAGCGGTCAACATAATGATGGGGACTTGCGACTGGGTTCTAATTGTCCGACACACTTCGACGCCGGAAACAACAGGAATCATTAAATCCAGCAAAATCAAATCTGCGCCTTTAGCATTGAACATATCTAGTGCTTGGCGCCCATCTTCAGCCACTGAGACTTCAAAGCCTTCTTTCGTAAGCAAGAAAGCTAACGCCTCTGAAAATGATGCTTCATCCTCAACAATTAAGATTCGAGTCATTGTGATTCCTCCGATGATCCTGTGTACAAAGGCAGCATCAATGTGAAGGTACTTCCAACATTCTCTGCGCTCCATACCTTTACATCTCCACCATGCTTGGCAGCGACATGTTTGACTATTGAAAGCCCAAGACCAGTACCACCTGTTTGGCGAGATCTAGCTGGGTCAACCCGATAAAAACGTTCGAAGATTCTGGCTAGGTCATCTTCGGGTATTCCGATGCCCTGATCTGTAATCGAGATCTCAACAATTCCATCTCTGATCTTGCTGGTGACAGAAACCTTGGTATTTTCAGGAGAGTAATTAATGGCGTTTTCAATGAGATTTTGAATGGCCATCGTTAACTGATCGCGATCACCAAGTAGTAGTGCTGGAGCATCTTCGGCGTAGGTAACGGTGATACCTCGATTGTCAGCATTAATTTGTGATTGATCAATCGCCTCTTTTATTAAATATGAAACGGAAACCTCAGCGGGCTCTTGCAGCGGGTCAGAGTCTTGAAGCCTAGAGAGATTTATGATCTCCTGAACTAAATCTGTAAGTCGCTTTGCTTCAGATTGCATGCGGGTTGCGAATTTGACAACTGATTCAGGTTCATCCTTCGAACCAAGAACCGCTTCACTCAGTAGTGACAGTGCACCGATTGGGGTCTTTAACTCATGAGAGATATTTGCTACAAAGTCTCGACGCACATCATGAATTCTTTGCGCCTCACTCTCGTCGGAGATTAAGACAAGCACATACTGATTCTCGGTTAAGGGCAGAACGTTGACAGTTAGCTCATGCTTACCTTCACCAATTGGTCCTCGAGGAAGATCAATTCGTCCTGTTTGCTTCGTGTTTGAGCGCCTAACAACACGAACAGTTGCCAACAGCTCGGGGTTATCTAAACGACCATCCTTTAGGATTCCTAACTTGTCGACACCCGATGTTTTAAACATGGCAACATCACCCGGGGCCAGGATTATTGAGTCACCTTCAAGGTTTTCAAGGGTGCGGAGGAGTAAATCAGGCAATCCGGTAGGCGCTGGCGACTCAATAACCTGACGCTTGAACCTCATAAATTAACTGTATCGGTACAAAACGCGAGTTAACCTTCCGTTAACCGTTTGGCTTGCTTATGTTCAGCAATTACCTCTACCTTTTACGCATGGCTCTTATTCGCTCGGCATACCAGGATGAACTCGACAGCGTTTCCCAGTCTCTTGTTGACCTAACAAACATGGTTACAGCCTCGGTTGTTAAGGCATCGAAGGCGGTCCAGTCTGCCGATCTTGCTTTGGCCGAAGAGGTCATAGCCGCCGACTTAAAGATTGATGATTTTCAGCATGAGCTAGATGCAAGAATCATTGACATCATCGCCCGTCAGCAGCCTGTGGCATCTGATCTTCGAGCGCTGGTAACCGCAATGCGTATGAGCGCCGATCTTGAGCGAATGGGCGACTTAGCCCACCACATTGCAAAGGTCGCACGCTTGCGTCATCCAGGTCGAGCAATTCCCGATTCCTGTCTTTTGACCTTTACTGAAATGGGCCATGTCGCGGAAAAACTTTCCTTGATGGTGGCCGCTGTGATTACAACTCGAGATACAAATATGGCGCTACAGGTAGAAAAAGATGATGATGAAATGGATGATCTCCACAAAAAGGCGATTTCAACCATCATTGACCAAAGCAATGAATTGAGCGTTGAGACAGCTATTGATCTCACCCTGCTTGGCCGATACTACGAGCGGTACGCAGACCACGCTGTTTCAGTTGCCCGCCGTGTGTATTTCTTGGTAACTGGCACCTTCGCTTAGCACAAGGTTCACAGTAAATAGCCTGTAGAGATCACCCCTAACGGGGTGAGGTTGCCTTGATTCTCAACCGGCTTAGCCTCACCCTTAAGCAATGAGCCCAAAGGATGTGATCACCCCATCAATTGATCGCTCACGCATAGTTGCCCCAGCCATTCCCGCCAACTTCATCTCCAGAAAGCACCTATTTCACCTCTTTGAAACAGGACTACCGGGTGTCACCGTTGTGGCAGCCCCTGCGGGGTATGGCAAGAGCTCACTTGTTTCTCAATGGATTGAAACTTCGCCACTACCAACGGTCTGGCTCAACGTAAGTGCCGCAGACTCAACCCAGAGCTTCTTTGCACATGTTTTGGCCGCAATTAGAGTCCAATTTCCTGATTTTGGATCTGATTTTGAAAATGAGCCAAGCGCAAATCCTTTGTTAAATGTGCAGAAGTTAACGGGTGCTGCAGGAGAGTTAAAAGAGGCGTTCAACTTTGTTTTAGATAACGGTCCGGCAGATAGTCCAGATGTAACAACTGTTGCACAGGCACTGGTTGATTTTCTTCCTAACAATGTTCATCTCATTATTGTTCGAAGAATGACCCCCGCAACATCACTTGCTAGGTATGCAAGCCTTGGAAATCTCAGTTTGATAACAAGTCAAGATCTCAAGTTCTCAGAGGCAGAGGTTTCAAGGATCGCCGAACTCAATGGGCTCCAGATGATTGACACAAACTCATCAAAGTTGATTGATCGATGCGAGGGTTGGCCGGCTGCGGTTCAGATGATGACCCGCTCAATAGCTAGAGGTCAGCAGAGCTCACAATTTGATCTGGGTGCAACATCTAACCCACTTGCAATTCTGGCTCTAGAAACTTTTAACTCACTCAACGAAGAGAATAGATCTAAGATTTCGAGATTATTACTTGTACAAGAGTTTGATTTAGAAACCGCTTCAATCATTTTGGGCGAAGATTTTTCAGAGAGTTACATTAATAAGTTGGCAACAGATGGAATGTTCGTCTCCGTCTCCTCCGGTTCCAACCGAGTTTTTCGATTTAACGAGATTGTCTATGAAGGTTTATCTAGTCTGCACGTAGAAAAGAGCGATGCCTCCATTCAAATTCATGACAAGCTTGCTAATCACTACCTGTCGAAGGGTAATTCCAGCAAGGCTTTAGAGCATGCATTTAAGGCAGGTAACGGTGATCGCATAGATAAAATTTTGCAAACAAGTATCAGGGAAATGGCAGCAATTGGTCGAGGCGATCAGCTCATCAAATGGTCTGAGTATTCTGCAGATTCTTCGATGCGCGGTGAGGTCATGAAGAAGACCATCAAAGTTGTAGGTCACTTGGTTAACTTAGATTTTGCTACCGCAGAAGCTATGGCAACAGAGCTCGAATTGATTTCAACTCAGAGCAAAGAGCTTGAATTTCTCACCCAGCTAACCTCAATGGTTTTTGCACATATTTACTTTGCGCGCGGTGAGTTTTCGCGATCGCTTGAAATGATCGATAAAGCGCTGAACCACAAATCCCCGACGCCCTCTTTAGAGAGCACAGATTTGATAGCTTTACTGCGCCTCAAAGGATCTATTAACTTCTTATACGACCAACCCGAAGAAGTTGATTCGGCGCTAAAAGCGGCACGTGCATTAATGGCTCAGGGCAATATCATCAACGCTCCTTATAACTTAACCTGCCTCACAGCGGTTGCGCTATGGAGCGAAGGTAGATTTTTTGAAGCTGCAGAACAGGCCGATATCGCAATAAATCAAGCAATACTTACCGGATACTCGTCGATTAGTGCTCCGCTAGATGCGTACATGGTTCTTGCGCGATGCCAGTTAGAGCTTTCACGGATCGAGGAAGCAACCGAAACCCTGACATTGATCATGGAGAAATCTAGTGATTCACAGATGTGGCCGTGGTTCTTAATGGCAGAGGGAACGAGGGCGCGAATCAATATCACTAAGGGTCAGATCCCTCAGATGATGGAGATCATTAAGCAACAGAGAGAACGTGTGGCAAAGCTGAAGTCGCCTAATGAACTTAGCTGGCTCATCGATATGACCGAAGTTTTCTTGCGCTTTACTCTCGATGATTGGGAGCGAGCAGAAGAGCTTTTGAGTCGCATGCCTAAGACTGAAATGGTTCGGCAGATTGAAATAAATGCAAAGTTTCAGGCTGACCCCAAGAAGATTCCGGCGATCGTTGAAGCCTTTCCGGAAAGAACACCGCGGGAACAGGTTAACAAGTTCCTGTATCAAGCCACTATCAATATCGATCATGAAAACTTAGCGCTGACGCATCTGAACAAGGCGCTAGAGATCGGTGCTGAAGTTGGTTATCACGAGTATTTCGTAAGGCAACACCGTTTATATCCGATCATGGTGAAAGCAGCAGCCGCTCAGCCCACCGTCTTTAGAGAAAGTGTGGTTCATGAAATGACAGAGCGAATACGTGCCATGAATAGCGATACTGGTGCACTTGAAGAGAAGTTAACATCAAGAGAGCTCGAAATTCTCAAGCATCTGACAACCGGAGTTCCATTGAGTGTAATTGCAAAGCAGCTACACATTTCGCAGAACACCATGAAAACCCACCTTCGAAATGTTTACAGAAAACTCGGTGTAGACGGGCGACATACAGCGGTCGAAAAGGCAAAGAGGTTGCTTCTTATCTAGAGCGCTAGTGCTAGGGTTTTATTCATGGGTCCAGCTTTCAATCGTTTATGGGCCAGCAGCTTGGTTTCAAACTTGGCAGACGGTGTTCTTATGGCCGCAGCCCCACTTATTGCGATATCTCTGACAGATAGCACCGTATTAATCTCAATCACCGGTGCAATGGTGATGCTCCCATGGTTGCTGTTTGCGATCCCGATTGGTGCAATGGTCGACCGCATCGACCGCCGATACATCTTGGCAACCTCTAACGCTATTCGAAGCGCTGTAGTTGGAGCTTCGGCTTTGGCTATTGCCACAGATCGACTCACTATCTATTGGTTGATCGCCGCAGCATTTGTTATTGGAGTTTGTGAGGTGGCCAACGACACAACCGCCCAATCACTGATTCCACAAATTCTAGATGAGAAGCATTATGAAAAAGGAAACTCAAGGCTTCAGATTTCAGAGACAGTTGTTCAGGGATTTGTTGGCGCTCCCTTAAGTGGTTTTCTGTATGCCTTGGCTATCTACCTACCATTTTTTGTTAACAGTATTGGGTATGCAGTTGCTGCGATCTTGGCTCTGTCAATTCCAATTCAATATCTGCAGCAGGTCCGAAGAGATGTTGCAGAACAGGACAAGCCAGGATTTGTTGCAGATATAAAGTTTGGAATCAAATACCTTTATAACCACATCACATTGCGCCGCTTGGTTTTAACAACGGCAACAATTGGTGTGTGTTATTCCATGGGCACTGCAACCATGGCACTTTTCATTATTAAAGAGTTGGAGCTTGCACCTGCGTACTTTGGTGTGGTGCTTTCGATTCAAGGGGTTGGCGCGCTACTGGGTGCAATCGTCGCGCCTCGAGCCTCACAACGATTTGGCAGAAGCATCATGATGACTCTAGGAATCGTCCTTAGTTCAGTCGTATTGTTACTACAGGGATTTGCACCCAACATCTTTATCTTTGTGGCTCTTGCCACCTTTGGTGGATTTGCGATCGCACAATGGAACATCTTGTTAATGGCTACCTATCAAACAGTCATTCCTAACGAGTTGTATGGACGAATCCATGGAACCCGCCGAACTTTGGTGTGGGGTTTAATGCCTATTGGATCTGTCTTGGGTGGAGTCCTTGCCCAATACGGCCTTCGAATTCCTTTGTATGTTGGAGGAGTCATCGCCACCGTTATTGCTATTAGCTCCATCAAATTTTTCATGGGTATCAACGTTCGAGTAGAGGCCACCAAGTAGCCCAAGGCTCACCCCATTATTAGAGGATTTATTGGTTTTCTCAGTCAATGGTTATCTAGGCGTTATAAATCCACGCTTGCGCAAATCACGCGCACCTTGCCTCAA
>CAZQNP010000029.1:0-10885 GCA_964594645.1 uncultured Candidatus Planktophila sp.
AGTGCAGAAATTGCGCTAGCGGTGATGTCTTCAATATTTCCAACTGCGCTTACAGAGATCAGTAATCCCTCGTTGCGATAGAAAGAGATAATTGGAGCTGTCTGCTCTGCATAAACCTCGAGGCGTCGCTTGATCACATCTTCCTTGTCATCAACACGCTTTTCGATCTCTGCACGTTGCAATAACCGGGCGATGATTTCAGCATCTGGTGCTGAGAACTCCAAAACCGCCTGAAGTGGGGTCTTCTTTTCAGCAAGGATTGCTCGCAGGACCTCAGCTTGCGCAACATTGCGTGGGAAGCCATCGAGAATAAATCCATTAGCAACATCATCATAGGTAAGACGATCTTTAACCATCTCATTTGTAACTGAATCTGGAACTAACTCTCCACGATCCATAAATGTTTGTGCCTGTTTTCCTAAATCTGTTCCAGCCTTCAAATTGGCACGGAAGATGTCGCCAGTTGAGATGTGTGGAATAGAAAAGTGCTCAGCCAGGAATTGCGCTTGCGTTCCCTTGCCAGCACCTGGTGGACCTACCAGGACTAGACGCATTACTTAAGGAATCCCTCGTATGAACGTTGTTGTAGCTGAGATTCAATCTGCTTTGCAGTATCTAGACCAACACCAACAACGATCAAGATCGCGGTTCCACCAAATGGGAAGTTCTGTGTTGCACCAAAGAGCACAAGCGCACCGATTGGAATAACTGCAACCAAGGCAAGGTACATAGAACCAGGGGCTGTAATGCGTGAAAGAACATACTGTAGGTACTCAGATGTTGGCTTTCCTGCACGGATACCTGGAACGAATCCACCGTACTTCTTCATATTATCTGCAACCTCATCTGGGTTGAAGGTAATTGCTACATAGAAGTATGTGAAGAAGATGATGAGAGCAGCATAAGTCGCTACATAAATAATGTTGTCACCATTTACAAAGTTACGGCTAACCCATACAGCCCAAGGAGCTGTGCTTGCTGTGAAGTTCACTATGAGTGAAGGGATGTACAGCAATGATGAGGCGAAAATTACTGGGATAACACCAGCTTGGTTTACCTTGATTGGAATGTATGTGCTTGTTCCACCGTACGCCTGACGTCCAACCATGCGCTTTGCATATTGAACTGGGATACGACGTTGAGCCTGCTCAACAAAGACAACCGCAGCAACGATAAGAACACCTACCGCCAAGATGAAGAAGAAGGCGAAGAGACCCTTTTGTAGACGAATTGACCAGAGCTGGCTTGGGAAGGTTGCTGCAATTGATGTGAAGATCAAGATAGACATACCGTTGCCAACACCACGATCGGTGATGAGCTCACCAAGCCACATAACAACAGATGTACCAGCTGTCATAACCACGATCATTGTGACGATTCGCTGCCATGAAGTGTCAGGAATAATTGCAAGGTCGCAACCTGCAATTAAGCGTCCTGGTGTACGTGCAACTGCGATCAGACCTGTTGACTGCAACACTGCCAAACCAATTGTTAAGTAACGTGTGTACTGGGTTAGCTTTGCCGTTCCTGATTGCCCCTCTTTCTTGAGGGTTTCAAAGCGAGGAATTACAACTGTTAACAACTGCACGATGATCGATGCGGTGATGTAAGGCATGATTCCTAGTGCGAAAACAGAGAGCTGGATAAGCGCGCCACCACTAAATAGGTTGATCAAACCAAACAATCCACCAGTCTCAGCTGTTGCCAGACACTGCCTCACATTTGTATATGAGACACCAGGTGTTGGTACAAGTGAGCCAAAGCGGAACAAGGCCATGATTGAGAGAGTGAAGAAGATCTTCTTTCGCAGATCTGGTGTCTTAAAAGCTGTAGCAAATGCTGAAAGCATTTATCTTCTCCTCTGTCTCTTTCGTTTTAAACAGTTCGCTTATTAGAGAACGTTTGTCTTGCCGCCGGCTGCAGTGATCTTGTCTACAGCAGAAGATGAGAAAGCGTGTGCAGTAACACTCACCTTGACATCGATTTCGCCATTTCCAAGGACCTTCACAGGCAAGCTATCGCGTACAGCGCCCTTTGCAATGAGATCTGCAACAGTTACATCGCCACCCTTAGGGAATAGCGCATTAATTGTTGAAACATTCACCGCTTGGTACTCAATACGTGCTGGATTCTTAAATCCGCGAAGCTTTGGCAAGCGCATTACGAGAGGTAGCTGACCACCTTCGAAACCTGCACGAACTGTGTTACGAGCACGTGTTCCCTTACCACCGCGACCTGCGGTCTTACCCTTTGATGCCTCACCGCGACCCTTACGAGTCTTGGCCTTCTTTGCACCTGGAGCTGGGCGAAGATGATGAAGTTTTAGTGTCATCTTTATTCGACCTCCTCAACCTTAATCAGGTGGCGAACGGCGTAAACCATGCCACGAATTTCTGGACGATCTTCTTTAACAACAACATCGTTAATGCGCTTTAGGCCCAATGAACGAAGAGTGTCGCGCTGCTCAGGCTTGTTTCCAACCTTTGAGCGAATCTGAGTTACTTTCAAACGTGGCATTAGGCACCTACCGTGATCTGTGAAGCGCGGATAATTGCTGCAGGTGCAACATCTTCCAATGGACGACCACGTCGCGCAGCGATCTGTGCTGGGCTCTCAAGCATCTTCAATGCAGCAACGGTTGCGTGAACCATGTTGATTGCATTGTTAGATCCAAGTGACTTAGTCAAAACATCTGTGATGCCTGCACACTCAAGAACTGCACGCACTGGACCACCGGCGATAACTCCGGTACCTGGGCTAGCTGGACGTAGAAGAACTACACCCGCTGCAGTTTCACCTTGTACTGGGTGAGGAACAGTTCCTTGAACACGTGGAACTGTGAAGAATGACTTCTTCGCTTCTTCCACTGCCTTAGCAATCGCTGCTGGAACTTCCTTAGACTTTCCGTAACCAATACCGACCTGACCATTGCCGTCGCCGACAACTACAAGTGCGGTGAATGAGAAACGACGTCCACCCTTAACAACCTTAGATACGCGGTTGATAAATACAACGCGCTCCATGAATGGATTCTTTTCCTTCTCACGATCATCACGACGCTCGCGACGCTCTGGGCGTCCCTTACCTCGCTCGTTGCCTGCTGATGCTGGCGCAGTAGTTGGATTAGTAGACATTAGAACTCCAATCCGTTCTCTCGTGCACTGTCAGCTACAGCTGCAATACGACCGTGGTACTTATTTCCTGCACGATCGAAGACGACAGTTGAAACTCCAGCAGCCTTAGCGCGTGATGCGATCAACGCACCAACAGCCTTTGACTTTGCAGTCTTGTCGCCCTTATCGGCACGAAGATCAGATTCCATTGTGGATGCATAGGCAAGAGTCTTGCCCTGTGTGTCATCAATAACCTGCACGAACAAGTGACGTGATGAGCGAGAAACGACTAAACGTGGACGAGATGCTGTTCCGGAAACCTTCTTGCGAACGCGGAAAGCACGACGGGCACGGGCGTTTGTTGCCGAACCTTTGCGGACCTTTACACCAATAGCCATTACTTCTTACCTGTCTTTCCTTGCTTACGGCGAACTACTTCACCTGAGAGACGCAAGCCCTTGCCCTTGTAAGGATCAGCCTTGCGAAGCTTCTTTATCTTTGCAGCAACTTCGCCAACCAACTGCTTATCAATTCCAGAGATATGGAACTTTGTTGGTGACTCAACCTTGAAGGTGATTCCTTCAGGTGCTGGGAATTGGATGTTGTGGCTGTAACCAAGCTGGAACTCTAGATCCTGGCCCTTTTCAGCTACACGGTAACCAACACCGACGATTTCAATAGTTAATGTGTAACCGTTAGTTACGCCCTCGACCATGTTCGCAACAAGTGTGCGAGATAGACCGTGAAGTGAGCGTGTTACGCGCTCCTCGTTTGGACGAGCAACGGTGATAACACCAGCTTCTTGGGTAACTTGAATTGGCTCAGCAACGTTAAGTGAAAGAGAACCCTTTGGACCCTTCACTGCAACATGCTGTCCAGCGATTGTTACTTCTACGCCGCTTGGTACGGCGATAGGCATGCGACCAATACGTGACATTAGATGATCACCATACGTAGGCGAGAACTTCTCCGCCTACGCCCTGCTTGTTGGCCTGCTTATCAGTAAGCAATCCAGATGAGGTTGAAATAATTGCAACGCCTAGTCCACCAAGTACCTTAGGTAGCGATGTTGACTTTGCGTAAACGCGAAGTCCTGGCTTGCTTACGCGACGCAAACCAGCGATTGAACGCTCACGGTTTGCACCAAACTTAAGGTCAAGAACAAGGTTCTTCCCTACTCCATTTTCTGCATCTTCAACACGGTATCCCGCGATGTATCCCTCTTGTTGAAGGATCGCAGCGATACGTACCTTGACCGATGATGACGGCATTGAAACCGAATCATGGTAGGCAGAGTTCGCGTTGCGCAGACGTGTCAACATGTCTGCGATCGGATCTGTCATTGTCATACGTGGCCTCGTGGCCTTTCTCGAACTGGTTTCTTTCTACAGACCTTGTTCGTTGTAGTTATTTGGATAGGTCAGAATCTTTTTCTTTACTGCTGTACTACCAAGAAGCCTTGGTGATACCTGGAAGCTCACCACGGTGAGCCATCTCGCGGAAGCACACACGGCAGATGCCAAACTTCTGATAAACAGAGTGTGGACGTCCGCAACGCTGGCAACGTGTATAGCCGCGAACCTTGAACTTAGGCTTGCGAGCTGCCTTTACCTTGAGCGATGTCTTTGCCATGGCTTATGCCTCCTTGAATGGAAAGCCGAGCGCCTTGAGTAGTGCGCGACCTTCAGCATCATTCTTTGCTGTCGTTACGAAAGTAATATCCATACCGCGTGGACGATCAACCTTGTCCTGTTCGATTTCTGGGAATACAACCTGCTCGGTTAGACCGAATGTGTAGTTTCCATTTCCATCAAACTGCTTTGGTGAAAGACCACGGAAGTCACGGATACGTGGAAGTGAGATTGAAAGCAAACGATCTGCAAACTCCCACATACGATCTCCGCGCAAAGTTACGTGTGCGCCAATTGGCTGACCCTCACGAAGCTTGAACTGAGCGATTGATTTACGCGCCTTAGTAACCTGTGGCTTTTGGCCAGTGATTGTTGTTAGGTCGCGGATAGCTCCTTCGATCAACTTTGAATCACGAGCAGCGTCGCCGACACCCATGTTCACGATGACCTTTACAAGTGTTGGAACCATCATTGGATTCTTAAATCCAAACTCGCTCTTTAGTGCAGGAGCGATATCGCTCTTGTACTTAGCTTTTAGACGTACATCTACCTTGGTTGACATTAGATGTCCTTTCCGGTGCGACGTGAGATACGAACATTCTTGCCTTCTTCATCTTTGCGAACACCAAGGCGAGTTGCCTTGCCATCCCCATCGACAACCATGACATTTGAAATGTGTAGTGATGCTTCAACAGTGATGATTCCGCCGACCTTTACGCCGCGATCACCAGTTGTCTCCTTCGTGTGACGCTTCTGGCGGTTAACGCCTTCAACTGTTACACGGTTGCCATCAACTGAAATTACCTTTCCTGTTGTTCCGCGATCTTTACCCGCGATAACAAGAACGGTGTCATCCTTCTTAATCTTTGCCATTATTAGAGCACCTCCGGAGCTAGCGAGATGATCTTCATGAAGCGCTTATCGCGGAGTTCACGTGCAACTGGTCCGAAGATACGGGTTCCACGTGGCTCGCCATCAGCCTTCAAAATCACTGCAGCATTCTCGTCAAACTTGATGTAGGAACCATCTGGACGACGACGTTCCTTAACTGTACGAACGATGACAGCCTTCACGACCTCACCCTTCTTTACCTGTCCGCCAGGAATTGCATCCTTAACAGAGCAAACGATGATGTCTCCGATACCGGCATAGCGGCGCTTGGATCCACCGAGCACACGAATACAGAGAAGCTCTTTTGCTCCTGTGTTATCCGCGACGCGTAGGCGCGATTCTTGTTGAATCATTAGTTATCCACCGAACCCTTACTTTGCCTTCTCGAGAATCTCGACCAAACGCCAGCGCTTTGTTGCTGACAATGGACGAGTTTCCATGATGAGTACACGATCGCCCATGCCAGCAGAGTTCTGCTCGTCATGTGCTTTTAGCTTGCTTGAGCGAGACATAACCTTTGAGTACATGCCGTGCTTTACACGGTTTGAAACCTCAACGGTGATGGTCTTATCCATCTTGTCGCTTACAACAATTCCTTCACGGACCTTACGGTCGCTGCGATCTGCATTGTTAGTAGTCATTACGCAGCTCCTCCGATTCCTAGTTCGCGTTCGCGAATAATTGTGTAGACACGTGCGATCTCTTTGCGAACCTCGCTAAGACGACCGTGGCTTTCTAGCTGTCCTGTTGCTGCCTGGAAACGTAGGTTGAAGAGTTCTTCCTTCAACTCGCGCACCTTGCTGGTCAACTCATCAGCTGTTAACTGGCGTAGTACTTCATTAGTTGTAGTAGCCACTTATGCCTCCTCACGCTTTACTACACGACACTTCATTGGAAGCTTGTGCATCGCAAGACGCATTGCTTCAGTTGCGATTGCTTCTGATACACCTGAGATCTCGAACATCACGCGACCTGGCTTAACGTTTGCAATCCACCACTCTGGAGAACCCTTACCGGAACCCATACGAGTTTCAGCAGGCTTCTTTGTTAGTGGGCGATCTGGATAAATATTGATCCAAACCTTTCCACCACGCTTGATGTAACGAGTCATAGCGATACGAGCCGCTTCAATCTGACGGTTAGTTACATAAGCAGGAGCGAGAGCTTGAATACCGAAGTCACCAAATGCAACTGTTGATCCGCCCTTTGCTGCGCCCTTACGGGATGGGTGGTGTTGCTTACGGTGCTTAACACGACGTGGAATCAACATTAGTTAGATTCTCCTTCCGCAGTTGCAGTAGGTGTTCCCTGAGAAACAGTTACCTCTGCCTTTGGTGCGCGAGGTGTACGTGGTCCGCGGCGCTCTGGCTTTGGTGCACGAGCTTCTGCAAGTGCCTTTTCAGCACGCTCTGTACGTGAACCAATTACTTCGCCCTTGTAGATCCAGACCTTTACACCCAAGCGACCGAATGTTGTATGTGCCTCGTAGAAGCCATAATCAATATCGGCGCGAAGTGTATGTAGAGGTACACGACCTTCACGGTAGAACTCAGAACGTGACATTTCTGCACCACCAAGACGACCACCACACTGAACACGGATGCCCTGTGCGCCAGACTTCATTGCTGTTTGCATTGACTTCTTCATTGCGCGACGGAATGAAACACGTGCAGCTAGCTGCTCCGCGATTCCTTGTGCAACAAGTTGTGCATCGATCTCTGGGTTCTTAACCTCAAGAATGTTTAGCTGTACTTGCTTGCCAGTTAGCTTCTCTAGACGCTGACGAAGGATGTCTGCTTCTTGACCACGACGGCCAATAACGATTCCTGGACGTGCAGTGTGTAGATCGATACGGACGCGATCACGTGTGCGCTCGATTTCAATTCGAGATACGCCAGCGCGCTCCATACCCTTCTGCATCAAGCGACGGATTTCGACATCTTCCTTGACGTAATCCTTGTATAGCTTGTCTGCGTACCAACGTGACTTGAATTCAGTTGTAATGCCGAGACGGAAGCCGTGTGGGTTTACTTTTTGACCCATTACTTGGTCGCTCCCTTCTGAGTTGTTTTCTTCAAGTTGAGAGTTTTGGATGAAGCTTTTACATCGCTAACTGCAACTGAGATGTGTGATGAACGCTTCAAGATACGGAAACCGCGACCCTGTGCACGTGGACGGAAACGCTTCATTGTGCGGCCCTCATCTACTAGCGCTTCTACAACCCAGAGCTCTGAAGCATCACGGATTGCTGGGTTCTTGGCCTTCGCATTTGCAACTGCAGAGTTAAGAAGTGTGAACACATCTTGTCCTGCAGCCTGTGGTGCGAACTTCAAAATGTTGAGTGCCTCATCAGCACGTTGTCCACGAATTAGGTCGACGATACGACGTGCCTTTTGTGGTGTATGACGAATGTCGCGCAGTACTGCGCGTGCAATCAATGCGTTGTCTTGTGTATTAGCCACGAGATGCCTTTCGATCGTCGCCCTTAACGTGACCGCGGAAGGTACGTGTTGGTGCGAATTCGCCTAACTTGTGTCCGATCATTGCGTCAGTTACGAAAACCGGAATGTGCTTACGGCCATCGTGAACTGCAATGGTGTGTCCGATCATTGAAGGAATGATCATTGAGCGACGTGACCAGGTCTTGATCACATTTTTTGTGTTGGCATCGTTTTGCGCATCTACCTTCTTGAGTAGATGTCCATCAACGAATGGACCCTTCTTGAGACTTCTTGGCATAAGGGCTCCTACCTACCGCTTCTTATTCGACTTGCGACGACGGACGATCATTGAATCTGATGCTTTCTTCTTACGGGTACGGCCTTCAGGCTTACCCCAAGGAGTCACTGGGTGACGTCCACCAGAGGTCTTACCTTCACCACCACCGTGTGGGTGATCAACAGGGTTCATAACAACACCACGTGTTGTTGGACGAACACCTAACCAACGCTTACGACCAGCTTTTCCGTAGTTAATGTTTGCCTGCTCAGCGTTTCCAACTTCACCAACAGTTGCGCGGCAACGAACATCAACGTTACGGATTTCGCCAGATGGCATACGTAGTTGTGCGTATGGACCATCCTTGGCAACCAGCTGTACAGATGCACCAGCTGAACGAGCGATCTTCGCTCCTCCACCTGGACGTAGTTCAATTGCGTGAACTGTTGTACCTACTGGAATGTTGCGAAGTGGAAGATTGTTTCCTGGCTTGATATCTGCCTTTGGACCATTCTCAACCGTTGCACCCTGAACTAGCTTGTCCGGTGCGATGATGTAACGCTTTTCTCCATCTGCGTAGTGCAGAAGAGCGATGCGCGCTGTGCGGTTTGGGTCGTACTCAATGTGAGCGACCTTCGCTGGAACGCCATCCTTATCGTTACGTACAAAATCGATGAGACGGTATGCACGCTTGTGACCGCCACCTTGGTGACGAACAGTTACGCGACCTTGGTTGTTACGTCCACCCTTTGAGTGAATTGGACGAACAAGTGACTTTTCAGGAGTCGAGCGAGTGATTTCAGCGAAATCAGGAACGCTTGCGCCGCGTTGACCAGGGGTCGTTGGCTTTAATTTACGAAGTGCCATGATGATCCTTTTCTTTTCAAGGTCCAGTTCCCGTTAGGAAACCGGTCCTCCGAAGATGTCGATGCGGTCGCCAGCTGCAACTTGAACAATCGCGCGCTTGGTGTCTTTACGCTTTCCATCACCAAAACGTGTCTTCTTGTTCTTGCCCTGACGGTTCATTGTGTTAACGCTTACTACCTTTACGTTAAATACCTTTTCAACAGCGATTTTGATCTCTGTCTTGTTTGCATCTGGTGCAACGATGAAGGTGTACTTGTTCTCATCTAGCAACCCGTAGCTCTTTTCAGAAACTACTGGTGCAACTAGAACGTCGCGGTAATCTTTCATGCGCTGACCTCACTCTCGCGTGCAACAGATGTTGCACCCTTGCCCTTTGAAGGAGCCTTTAGGAAATCTTTGATCGCAGCCTCTGAGAAGACAACGTCATCGCTCTTGAGGATGTCGTATGCGTTCAACTGATCTGGAACAAGTAGGTGCATGTCATCAGCGTTACGAAGTGAACGCCATGCAAGATCCTCAGTACGTGAGACGACAACGAGAAGGTTCTTGCGATCGCTGAACTGACGAACCGCTGCAATGGCTGACTTTGTCGATGCAGTTGTAGCGATTGAATCAAGCACGTGAATACGATCGTGACGCTGGCGGTCTGAAAGAACTCCGCGCAGAGCTGCTGCGATCATCTTCTTTGGTGTGCGTTGGAAATATGTACGTGGGCGAACAGCGTGTGCTGCACCACCACCGCGTTGTAGCGGAGCACGAACAGAACCTTGACGAGCACGGCCTGTTCCCTTCTGCTTGAAAGGCTTCTTTCCTGAACCAGATGTTTCACCACGGTTCTTTGCCTTCTGTGTTCCCTGGCGAGCAGCTGCAAGTTGTGCAGTTACTACCTGGTGAATCAAAGGAATGTTTGTCTGCGCATCGAAGATCTCTGAAGGAAGATCTACTGATCCAACCTTCTTGCCTTCTGCGTTCTTTACTTCAACAGTAAGCGCCATGATTAGTTGCCAGCCTTTCCTGCTGTTTCATAGATCGCGTGCTTAGCTGCAGAGCGGATGAAAACAAGCTGTCCGTCTGGGCCAGGAACTGATCCCTTGATAAGAAGTAGGTTGCGGTCTGCATCAACAGCGTGAACAACAAGGTTCTGAGTTGTAACGCGAACGCCACCCATAACTCCAGCCATTCGCATACCCTTGAAAACACGACCTGGTGTTGAACATGCACCGATTGAACCTGGCATACGGTGCTTACGATCAACACCGTGAGATGAACCAAGACCACCGAAACCGTGGCGCTTCATAACACCAGCAGTTCCCTTACCTGTGCTTGTTCCAGTTGCATCGACCAATTCGCCAGCTGCGAAAACTGATGCACCAAGCTCTTGTCCAACTGTGTAGTTAGAGGTATCGAGTGTGCGAAGTTCTGCTACTGAACGGCGTGGTGTAACACCAGCCTTGGCAAAATGTCCTGCAAGTGGCTTTGTAATCTTCTTTGGGTCGATTGCGCCGAAAGCGATCTGTACAGCTGAGTAACCATCCTTCTCAGGTGTGCGGATCTGCGTAACTACACATGGACCTGCTTCAACAACGGTTACTGGAACCATCTTGTTGTTGGCATCAAATACCTGGGTCATGCCCAGCTTCTTACCGAGAACGCCCTTGATGGACG
>CAZQNP010000030.1:0-10858 GCA_964594645.1 uncultured Candidatus Planktophila sp.
ACCCCATGAACCTCGCACTCGCAGGCCTGTCCTATGGCATCACAGTTGTAGCCCTTGTCCTTTTAGCTATCCGTACCAAGAAGCTGGTCGGTATCTATAAGAAGGGTCAACCAGATCCAACACGTGGCAACGATAAAAAGCTGCGCTTCAAGATGGCCTTTTCTGAAATCTTTGGTCACACCAAGATGTTCAACTTCTCAGTTGTCGGATTTGCACACTGGTTTGTCATGATCGGTTTCTTTGGTTTGTTTGGAACCTTGATCACCGCATATGGTCAGTTGATTGATCCACGTTTTGCATTACCGTTTATCGGACATTTCTGGGTTTACGAGTACTTCACTGAATTAGTTGCTTGGGCGACAGGTATTTCAATTGTTGCGTTGATCGGAATTCGCCAGGTAACGCTGCGCCGAAACAAGCGTTCACGTTTTGCCGGTTCCGGAAATGGCAAGGCCTATTACGTTGAAGCAACTATTTTGCTTATTGTCTTCTGTGTCATCGCGCTGCGCGGACTAGAGGGTGCTATCTCTGATTACACATCATGGAACCGCCACTTCATTACAACCTGGTTTATTGCAGCGATGTTTAAGTCGATGACATTGACTCAACTTGAAAACTGGATTCAAATCGTTGCAGCGATCAAGATCGTTGGATCGATGACCTGGTTCATTGTTATTGCAAGCAACTTGACCATGGGTATTGCATGGCACCGTTTCTTAGCTCCATTTAACATCTTCTTCCGTCGTAACGCTGATGGAAAGTCATCGCTAGGTGCGTTGCCTCCGATGATGTCTCATGGCAAAGAGATTGATTTTGAGGATCCAAAGGAAGATGATGTCTTTGGTCTTGGAACACGTGCAGATATTTCTTGGAAGGGTCTGCTCGATATGTCTACATGTACCGAGTGTGGACGTTGCCAATCTCAGTGCCCTGCGTGGCACACTGAAAAACCATTGTCACCAAAGCTTTTAATCATGGCTATGCGCGATCACGCCTTTGCGAAAACCGTTGAAAATGAAGCACTTGTTGGTGAGAGCTCACCAATTAGTTTGGATGTTTTGTGGTCATGTACAACATGTGGTGCATGTGTGAATGAGTGCCCAGTTGATATCGAGCATGTTGATCACATCGTTAATATGCGTCGCTTCCAGGTTCTCGTTGAATCTGAGTTCCCATCAGAGCTTGGTGGAACATTTAGAAATCTGGAAAAGGCTGGTAACCCTTGGGGTGCTAATCGTTCAGATCGCGAAGCATGGATCGCAGAGTGTGATTTCCCAATCAATGTTGTTGAAGGCGAACTACCAGAAGAGGTTGAGTACTTATTCTGGGTTGGTTGTGCTGGTGCATATGAAGAGCGCGCAAAGAAGACAACTAAGGCTGTTGCAGAGCTGCTGTACATGGCTGGTGTGAACTTTGCAGTACTTGGTAAAAAAGAAACCTGTACCGGAGATCCTGCACGTCGTGCTGGTAATGAGTTCCTGTATCAAATTCTTGCTCGTGAGAACATTGAAACATTCAAAGAGACATTTGGTGATCGACCAAAGGGTAAGAAGAAGGTTGTTGTTACCTGCCCTCATTGCTTTACAACAATTGGTCGCGATTACGGACAACAGGGGTATGAACTTGAAATGGTTCACCACACCCAGTTGCTCAATCAGTTACTTCGTGAAAAAAGATTGCTGCCGATCAAGATGTCTCACACCGCGATGACATTCCATGATCCTTGCTACTTAGGTCGTCACAATGAGATCTACCAACCACCTCGTGAAATTCTTGAAGCAACTGGTGTTGAGTTAACTGAGATGCCGCGTAACAAGGAGCGTTCATTCTGCTGTGGTGCAGGTGGTGGACGTATGTGGATGGAGGAGAAGATCGGTACTCGCATCAACATCAACCGTGTTGAAGAGGCGATCGCAACGGGTGCTACAGAGCTCGCCGTTGCCTGTCCTTTCTGCCGCGTTATGACCAGCGATGGAATGAATGCGAAAGAGTCTGCCGTTGAGGTCTTAGATGTTGCGCAGGTGCTGCTGCGCTCGGTTAAGGAGAGCTAAGAACGGGCAGAAAAACTGGGCGCAAACTCCACCGGTTCTCAGCAAAGACACAGACTGTGAGAGCATTCTCTGGTCATGACTACAACATTAGACAAGAACAGCCAGCGCATTCTCGTTGTTGATGACGAAGCCAGCATCAGCGAGCTCATTTCTACAAGCCTGCGTTTTGTGGGCTTTGATGTCCGCACTGCGGCCAATGGTGCAGAAGCACTTCGTGTAGCTGAAGATTTCAAGCCACATGCAATGGTTCTTGATGTCATGTTGCCTGATCTTGATGGTTTTGAAGTGTGCAAGAAGATTCGTAATGAAGGTGTTGATACGGGAGTTTTATTCCTGACAGCTAAAGATGGCATGGATGACAAGGTTAAGGGTTTAACCCTTGGCGGTGATGATTACATGACTAAGCCGTTTTCATTGGAGGAACTTGTTGCACGTTTGCGCGCACTTCTCCGACGCACAGGTGTGGATCAAATTGATGTTGATGATGAGAAGATGCGTTTTGCCGATCTTGAATTAGATGAGGCAACTCATGAGGTTCGTCGTGCAGGCGAGTTATTAGATCTTTCTCCAACTGAGTTTGCATTACTGCGCTACCTAATTATTAACGCCGATCGCGTTGTATCAAAGGCGCAGATCCTTGATCACGTATGGCAGTACGACTTCCGTGGTGACATGGGAATTGTCGAAACCTATATTTCATATCTGCGCAAGAAGGTTGATGCCTTCGAGCCGCCACTAATTCACACAGTCCGTGGAGTTGGTTATCGATTACGGATGCCGCCTAAGTAGTAAATGAGATCACGCAAACTCAAAAATGATTGGGCGAATTCAAGTCTTCGAAATCGTTTAACGATCGGAGTACTCGTTCTTTCTGCAATTGGGTTTGTGGGGGCAGGTGTTGGTTCACAAGCTTTGCTTCGTGATTACTTAATTAATCAGGTAGATGAGCAGCTTCTTAGCGTTATCGCTGGTACCGCCGAACGACTGGATCAAGCTGGTATTGAACGAAATAGAGATGATGAATCTGCAGCTACCAGAGCTGTTACACCACTCAATCGAATTCCAACCTCTATCTCGGTAACGGTTTTAGATCCATTTGGAAACCTCATCGGAGGTATTGGTGGTGACTTTAACTCCAATCAAATCACTGATTATGTGAAGGGTTTACTGCCGGGAGAGGTAGAGGCGTATGGAAGCAAGCCTTTTACTATTGAAGCACCGGGCTCAGATTTTCGAGTAGCAACAACTGTTTTGCCCTCATCACTTGGTTCGGTGTTTGTCTCTCAATCATTAGCTGACTTTGATAAAACCACCCGACAAATCGGTTCGGTATTTTTAATTATCGGAAGCCTTGTACTGCTCTTTATCGCCTTTGCATCAAGACAGGTGATCAAGGTTGGTATGCGACCGCTAGAGCGAATTGAAGAGACCGCTGAACAGATTGCCGCGGGAGATCTATCTGCGCGTCTTGATAACTTTGAACCAGATACCGAGGTTGGTCGCTTAAGTACCTCGCTCAACATAATGCTCTCCCGTATTGAAGAGGCGTTTGATGCCCGTATGCGTAGCGAGGATAAGTTGCGTCGCTTTGTTGCAGATGCCAGCCATGAGCTTCGTACACCGCTTACCGCGATTCGTGGTTTTGCAGAGCTACATCGTCAAGGCGCGGTGCCAGATGGTGAAAAGACCAATGAGTTAATCGCGCGTATTGAAAAGGAATCAATGCGCATGGGCTATCTCGTTGAAGACCTCTTGATGCTTGCCCGTATGGATCAATCACGTGAACTTGAGATTAATGATGTGAACTTAAGTGAGCTTGTGCAAGAAGCGGTGACATCGGCACAAGCTGCAGGTCCTGATCACACAATTACAACAAGCATTGATTCTGGTGTTGCAACAAAGGGTGATGGCGACAAGATTTATCAGGTAGTTACAAATCTTTTAGCAAATGCACGTACACATACCCCTGCAGGTACAGCGATTAATGTTTCAGTTAGCAAAGATGGCGCGGATTCACTAATTATCGTTGCCGATAATGGCCCTGGGCTATCGGCGCAGGATCAAGCGCGAATCTTTGAACGTTTCTATCGAGTTGATGCTTCACGCCAGCGCAACAGCAAGGAAGGCAGCGGTTTAGGGCTGTCTATTGTTGATGCGGTTATGCGTGCTCATGGCGGCGAGGTAACTGTGGCTTCAGAGCTTGGAAAAGGTGCAGCTTTTACGCTGCGGTTTAAAAACTAACCTAGCTTTTCCATGCTCTTTAGAACGGCGATACGTTCTTGAATCGGTGGATGTGTAGAGAACATCTTTGATACCGATTTTGCATCAAGTGGTGACTCAATCCAGATGTGAGCAACAGCGGTTGAGCGTTGTTGAACAACGGTTGAATCGGCGGCAAGTACCTCTAGCGCAGAGCGAAGACCGGCAGGGTTACGGGTAAAGGAAACCGCGGTCGCATCAGCCAAAGATTCGCGCTTGCGTGAGATTGCAGATTTGAGCATTACGGCGGCAAGTGGTGCCATGATCAAAATGACAAGGGATACCAGCAGTGCGATTGGGTTTGCATTGTTGTTATCGCGACGACCACCAAAGAACATCATGCGTGCTAATACATCGGAAACAATTGCAATTGCACCAGCTGTTGTTGCAGCAACTGCGCTTACTAAGGTGTCGCGGTTAGCAACATGTGCCAATTCATGAGCGATAACGCCCTGCAGTTGATCGCGATCCATCACATCTAAAATTCCAGTTGTAAATGCGATCAGCGCATGTTCTGGGTTTCTTCCAGTTGCAAAGGCGTTTGGTGCATCATCAATAACAACTGCAACCTTTGGCATCGGCAAACCTGATGCGATTGTTATCTCTTGAATTAAATCAAAGAGCTTTGGGTTATCTGATTCTTGAATCAACTTCGCACCGGTCATTGTTAAAACCAGTTTGTCTGATCCGTAGTAGGCACCCCACACTGAAACTAATGAGATACCAACTGCGATCGGAACAATGCCCGCACCGGTTCCACCAAAGTAGGACATCGCAGCGTAGACAACAAACCACATCAACGCGCCCATTCCCATGAGCAGACCAATTGTTTTGCGGCGGTTAGCCGCTTGCATCGTTCTAAAGTTCATCGTTAGTTAAAGGAAACATTTGGAACGTTGCGATCTTGCGGATCTTCAACCTCATAAAACTCGCGCTCTGTAACCTTTGCAAAGCCAGCGAAAAAGCTGCTCGGGATGGTTTTTACAGCGGTGTTGAGGTTACGAACATTGTCGTTGTAGAACTGACGTGAGAAGGCAACCTTGTTCTCAGTTGTTGCAAGCTCTTCTTGTAATGATAAAAAGTTTGATGAAGCTTTTAGATCTGGGTAGGCCTCAGCAACTGCTAGTAATCCACGAAGTGCTTGTGTCAACATTCCATCAGCTGCTGCGGTATCTGCAACTGTTGATGCTGTAGTTGCCTTTGCACGAGCGGCGACAACTGCATCAAAGGTTGATTGCTCATGCTTTGCATATCCCTTCACTGTTTCAACCAGGTTAGGGATTAAGTCAGCGCGACGCTTGAGTTGTACCTCGATCTGCGCCCATGCTTCATCAACTGTGATGTTCAGGCGAATAAGGCGGTTGTATTGCGAGATAAAGAAGACGGCAAGAAGTGCAACTAGTGCTAAACCAATAATGATTTCCATACCTAATTAAACCGCGCTTTCCGTCGGTTTATTCCGACTGTTAATTGACCAAACTTTATTTAATTTGCGATCGGTGAAAGTTGAGGAATGAACGGCTTGGTGTTGGGCCGCGTTGACCTTGGTACCTAGAACCGTACTTCTCGCTGCCGTAAGGATGCTCAGCGGGAGATGAGAGTTTGATGAGACACAGTTGACCGATCTTCATGCCGGCAAACAACTTAACCGGCAGGTTGGCAACGTTTGAAAGCTCAAGGGTGATGTGACCGCTAAACCCTGGATCGATAAAGCCTGCGGTGCTGTGTGTGAGCAGACCAAGGCGACCAAGTGATGACTTACCCTCTAGACGTCCTGCGATGTCATCAGGCAGTGTGATGACCTCGTAGGTGCTAGCCAAAACAAACTCACCAGGGTGCAAGATGAATGGCTCATCGCCATCTGCAACAACCTCGCGGGTTAGCTCTGGTTGCTCAATCGATGGGTCGATGACGCTGTACTTGTGGTTTTCAAAAACACGGAAGAACTTGTCCAGGCGCACATCTACAGATGATGGCTGGATCATCGCCTCGTGGAAGGGCTCGCAGCCGACTCGGCCAGCTGCTATCTCTGCGCGGATATCGCGATCGCTAAGTAACACGGGCGTGAGCCTATACGAGCCCAGCCCCAAAACCCACGCTCAAATAGGGTTGCGTAAGTTACTGGCGGGTAGGACTATTACGCCATGAGCCATTACAAAGCAAACCTCCGTGACATTGAATTCTGCCTCTTTGACCTATTGGGTCGCGACAAAGTTATGGGCACCGCTCCATACGGTGAAGTTGATCGCGATACATCAATGGGAATGCTTGAAGAGGTAAAGCGTTTATGTGAAAACGATCTTGCAGCATCCTTTGTTGAAGGTGATCGCGTTGGTGCGATTCTTAACAAGGAAACCGGCAATGTCACACTGCCTGAAAGTTTTAAGAAGTCATACAAGGCATATGTTGATGGTGAGTGGTGGCGCGTTGATGCACCAGTTGATTTAGGTGGAATGAAGATTCCTCCATCTGTTCGTTGGGCGATCGCTGAAATGGTTTTGGGTTCAAACCCTGCAATTCATATCTACGCATCTGGTTATGCATTTGCGCAGGTTGCTTATGTTCTTGGAACTGATGAGCAAAAGAAGATTGCAAAGCACATGGTTGAAAAGCACTGGGGTGCAACGATGCAGCTAACAGAGCCTGATGCAGGTTCAGATGTTGGTGCAGGACGCACTAAAGCTGTGCAGCAACCAGATGGAACTTGGCATATCACCGGAACAAAGCGTTACATCACATCGGGAGATGCCGATTTCTACGACAATATTGTTCACTTTGTATTAGCACGTCGTGAAGGTGGCGGACCAGGAACAAAGGGTCTTTCATTATTCTTAATTCCTAAGTTCATGTTTGATTTTGAAACAGGTGAGCTAGGTAAGCGCAACGGTGTATATGTAACTCAACTTGAAGACAAGATGGGTCTCAATGTTTCGGCAACTTGCGAAGTAAACCTTGGCGAAAAAGAGCCAGCTGTTGGTTACTTGCTAGGTGATGTCCACGAAGGTATTGCGCAGATGTTCAAGGTCATCGAGTTTGCTCGCATGATGGTGGGAACAAAGGCGATTGCAACACTTTCTACTGGATACTTACAAGCTTTGGCTTATGCCAAGGAGCGTGTACAGGGTGGCGATATGAAGGTTATGAATGACAAGGCATCGCCTCGTGTAACCATTATTAAACACCCAGATGTGCGTCGTTCATTAATGGTTCAGAAGTCATACGCCGAAGGAATGCGTGCACTTGTTCTGTACACCGCATCGATTCAAGATGAGATCGAACTTGCAATTCAGGCTGGCGATAAAGAGCGCGCAGAGGATATGGAAAAGCTCAACGATCTTTTGCTTCCAGTTGTTAAGGGTTACGGATCTGAAAAGTCTTGGACACTTCTTGGAACTGAATCACTACAAACATTTGGTGGAGCGGGATTTACTCGCGACTGGCCACTAGAGCAGTATGTGCGTGATGCAAAGATCGATACCTTGTATGAAGGCACAACTGCGATTCAAGGTTTGGATTTCTTCTTCCGTAAGGTTGTTAAGGATGGTGGACGTGCAATTGGTCTACTAGGTAAAGAGATTGCAGCCTTTGCTGAGACTGGTGGAGTACATGCTGCTGAAAAGCAGATGTTGCTTAAGGCGCTTGGCGATCTCAATGGAATCGTTGGTGTTCTTGTCGGACACGCGATGGAGTCACAATCAGATCCAGTAAAGATTTATCAGGTTGGTCTTAACACCTCACGTTGCTTAATGGCTGTTGGTGACATCATCACATCGTGGTTGTTGCTACGTCAGGCTGATATCGCCGTAGAGAAGTTGCCTAACGCTGGTAAGGATGCTGATTTCTACACCGGCAAGATTGCAGCAGCTAAGTTCTTTGTTCAGAACTACCTGCCACACATCACCGCTGATCGTAAGATCGTCGAAGCAACTGATGGATCAATCATGGAGTTGCCAGAATCAGCGTTTTAGGCCTGAATCAGCTTTCTAACTTTGTGATGTAGCCTTCTCGGATGCTTACAAAGCACCGCGGAGAGTTTTACCTTGTTATGGGAGGGTTGGTTTTCTCCTTTAACGGGATTATCTCTACCGTTGTTTTAGAACACATCTCGCCCTTTCGCTTGGCGCAGGTGCGCTCTATCGGTGCATTTTTCATTCTCTTAGTCATTGCGCTCTTTATCGATCGCCACTCATTAAGAGCTCCCAAGCAGTTGATTCCAAGGCTGGCCGCCTACGGAATCATTGGTTTTGCAGCGGTTCAGGCTGGTTATTTCCTGGGTATCCAACGTGGAGTACCGCTGAGCCTGGTGCTCATTATTGAGTTCACCGCACCTATCTGGATCACGCTCTGGATCAAGTATGTGCGTAAGAAGTTTGTTCCAACCTCGATGTGGGGTGCGATTGCGCTTTCGCTACTTGGATTAATTCTGCTTGCACAGGTCTGGAATGGTTTGAGCTTTGATCTGCTGGGTTTGATCGGCGCATTGTTGAGCGCCTTTGCTCTGACCGCTTACTTTTTAATTGGTAAGAGTTTTGGAACTAGCCGAACGGCGTTATCGCTGACGGTATGGGGACTTGGCATGGCATCCCTTGCTTGGAGCTCATCGATGCCGCTGTGGAACTTCCCGGTTGAGGTTTTCACAATTGATATGGATCTTCAGGGTGTATTTGCTGGAAACACGATGCCGGGTTGGTTCTTAATCCTTTGGATCATCATTATGGGAACGATCGTGCCGTACCTGTTTGTTATCTCAGGATTGCGTTTGTTATCTGCATCCACTTCTAGTGTTATTGGAATGTTAGAGCCGGTTTTTGCAGGAGTCTTTGCTTGGATCTGGTTAAACCAAAGCTGGAATGGAGTTCAGTTGGTTGGTGCCGCGGTTGTACTTGTTGGAATTTACATCGCAGATCGTGCGCGATCTGCCACTGATTAAGCGCCGAAAGAGTCCTCTGGCGGAGTATTTGTAGCTTCGCGTTGTTGCGTCCAGTCTTGTCCGCCACCTGGGTTTTGTGGCATGTCATAGAAACGTGCGTAGTGAAGCTGCGCAGAAACTGTAATTGTTCTTGTTGGTCCGTTACGGTGCTTTGCAACGATTAGATCTGCTTCACCTGTTCGGTTTTGTGAGTCATACATATCATCGCGGTGCAACATAATGACTACGTCAGCATCCTGTTCGATAGAACCAGATTCGCGGAGGTCGGACAACATAGGTCGCTTATCTGTTCGTTGCTCTGGTCCGCGGTTGAGCTGAGAGATAGCGATAACAGGAATATTTAGCTCCTTGGCCATCAGTTTGAGCTGTCGGGAGAACTCGGAAACCTCTTGTTGGCGGTTTTCAACCTTTTTACCGCTACTCATCAACTGCAGGTAATCAATAACAATTAGTTTGAGATCGTGACGTTGTTTAAGACGACGCGCCTTTGCACGGATCTCCATCATGGAAAGGTTAGGTGAGTCATCGATAAAAAGTGGTGCCTCTGAAATTTCACCCATACGACGTGCAAGACGTGACCATTCATCATCAGATAAAGATCCTGAGCGAATATTGTTAAGGCCAACACGTGCTTCGGCGGACAACATACGCATTGTGATTTCACTCTTTGACATTTCAAGAGAGAAGATGACAGAGGTTTGTCCATCATGAATTGATGCGTGACGCGCAATATCCAAACCAAGTGTTGACTTACCCATAGCAGGACGCGCAGCCAAGATGATCATGTTTCCTGGATGCAAACCATGTGTTAACGCATCAAGATCTTTAAATCCAGTTTTAACACCTTCAACACCAATTCCCTTTGAGATCGCTTCGATCTCATCGAGTGCTTGTGGCAAGAGCGTTGATAGTTGAACATAATCTTCAGATGATCGACGTTCAGTAACTGCATAGACTTCAGCTTGCGCCATGTCGACCATATCGTCGACTTCGCCTTCAGTTGTGTAACCGTATTGAACAATCTTTGTTCCCGCTTCAACTAAGCGGCGCATGATTGCATGTTCGCGAACAATCTTTGCGTAGTAACCAGCGTTAGCAGCTGTTGGTACAGATGAGATCAAGGTGTGCAAATATGGTGCACCACCTGCACGTGCAATATCTCCGCGCTTTGAAAGCTCTGCAGAGACAGTTACCGCATCTGCGGGTTCGCCGCGGCCGTACAAATCAATAATTGCGTCGTAAATTAATTCATGTGCAGGGCGATAAAAATCGCGATCACGAATAATTTCGATGACATCTGCGATTGCATCCTTAGATAACAACATTCCGCCGAGAACAGATTGTTCTGCGATTAGATCCTGTGGAGGTGTGCGCTCAAACTCGGCACCAACTGAGTTGATGTTAGGGTCGCGGGCTGGGCGGTTGTTGGGAAGTTCGGCGATGCTCACGCTCATAACCTCCCGTATAGGACTGACAAATAGGCCTCTTGGCCTGGTGCGTAACTTAGGCCTTCACCCCTATCGCAAGCGAGAATCCTTGATCGAGCCTGTGCACAAGGCTGTGTATAAGTAGGTGGATAACCCTGTTTTCCTGTGTAGGAAGCGGTGGATGCAATGTG
>CAZQNP010000031.1:0-8754 GCA_964594645.1 uncultured Candidatus Planktophila sp.
CATTGCCAGATGATGACGCTGGCGTTTATGTGATTTCAGTTGCCGCTGAAATCTCCGGCATGCACCCACAAACACTTCGTCAATATGACAAGCTAGGTTTAGTTTCACCATCGCGCACCGAAGGTCGTAATCGTCGTTACTCGTTGCGCGATATCGCACTGCTTCGCACAGTTCAAAAACTTGTTGGCGAAGGAATCAACCACGCAGGTATTAAGCGCATCATCGAACTTGAATCTGCAATGGCCAACATGGCTGTTGAGGTAGCACAGCTTCGCATTGAAGTAGATGCACTGCTTAAAGAAAATCCGCCTAAGGGATTAGTAACTCGCCGCAAGAGCGAGGTCATTGTTTACAAGGAGGATGAGTAACTACAAGAAGTTGATTCGGCCCGACCATTTGCCAAGTGTTGGCTCGACCGGAGATTTCAAAACCTTTTCAATAACCGTGGCATAGACATCGCGGAAATCAGTTGTTACCGCTAAATCACCTTTATATAAATTCTTAAGCGATGGTTGTTCGCCATAGAAGCCACCCTTAACCGAGTTGCCAATAAGAAACATTGGTCCTGATGTTCCATGGTCGGTTCCTTGTGAGCCATTACCAACAACACGTCGACCAAATTCGCTGTAGATCATGATCGTCACATCGTTGCTACGTGTAGTTGATTTTAACTGACCCATAAAGCGGGTTAGCGAATCTGAAACAACACCAAGTAACTCTGCTTGCGCATTTGCCTCATTGGCATGGGTATCAAAACCACCGAGCGATACCGACCACACCTTGGTCGGTGATCCTGCTGCAATTAACTTAGAAACAACATCTAGCTGCTGGGCCAAATTGCTATCTCCGCCAGCGTTTCCGCCATTGGTTGTGGGCAAATCTGGATTTACCGGTGCCGGTGCCCTTAATACAGGCTGCACATTGCCGGAAACATTAAACAAGTTACGCATCGATGTAGCAGCCGCAGCCATGAGCTTTGAATCCTTATTTGATGGCTTCGATAACTGCGCACATTGATTAGCAAGTGTTCCCTTTGGAATTACCAAGCCACCAAGTGGCAACGCCGAACCGCTGCGCTTTGCACCGGCTAGCAATGGTGGCAAAACTGAACCCAAAGAGATTGCAAGCATCGGATCTTCACTTTGGGTATCTACCCAACGACCAAGCCAGCCGGTGTTGATGTGCTTGGCAGGAGATGCGGTCTGCCACTTTGCCATCGAAGAAAAGTGCGAACGATCAGGATCTGGATAACCAACGCCGCGAACAATTGCGACCTTCTTTTGATCCCACAAACCTTTTAAACCTTTCATCGCAGGATTTAAAGCAAGTTCAGCATCAAGTGGCAATACCTGATCAGCCTTATATGAAATTTCAGGCCGTGATGAGTAGTACAAAGGATCTGTATATGGCACAACTGTGTTTAATCCATCATTGCCACCATACAAGGTAACAACAACCAAAATCGGAGTACCCGCTGGCAGTGGACGATCAATGGCAGCTTGTGCGATCTCATCAATGCTCAGCAACGGTGCTGCAGCACCAACTGCAACCGCACCGGTTGTTAACTTAAGAAACTTTCTTCTAGTTACCGTATCCATGATCGTCTCCTATGCACTCACGATGTATTCGGGACTACACAGTGCAAGCAAGGCAAACTGTGCTGGATCTTTCTGTGCATCACGCAAAGCCGCCTTTGTACGCGGACTCCATTCAGCAACACCTAGCCAATCAGCGCTTTTTACAACTCGCTGCGCCGGTGTCATTGACTTTAAAACTGTTAAATCACTTTGCTTAATCAACCAGGTAGCAAAGGCGATTCGATACTGAGCGGTTGCAGATGAAAGCCAGGCTTCTCCGGCAGGCCAACCACCCACATTTGGCGGGCTAAATGGCACCTGACCAAGCTTGTCTAGATAGTTAATCAGCTGCGCAGGGGTCTTTAACTGCGATGGAGTTAGCTCGAGCGCACGGCAGGCAGAGATAAACCATTCAACCGGTGATTTCACCATGGCGTACTTTTCATCACGCATTGCGTTATCTGCCGCCATTGCAGCAACCGCGGCTGAAATATCACGTGCTGCAAATGCGCTCTTTGCGCTGAAACTCTTTGGCATATCTTCAGTACTTGAAATAAAGCGGTACCACAAACGCTCTGCAACAAACTGTGCACTGTCATCGCGAGCGACTAGGAAATCAGCCAATGAGTCACCGGTAAAAACCGTTGTTGTTCCCAACAATGCAACTGGGTTTTTATCGCGACGTCTTTCATTGATAGTTACTTCGCCACTGCTACGTGCAACCTGATATCCAGTTAGCGCACGAGAAATACTTTTTACATCATCTTCGGTGTAGCGACCAACACCTAAAGTAAAGAGCTCCATTAACTCGCGTCCTAAGTTTTCATTAGGTGCCTTTAATGTGTTGTCCTGTCCATCTAACCAAAACTGCAGCGCTCCATCATTGATCATCGCCTTTGTCATGGTTGCAAAGTTGCCTAAACAGTTTGCACGCAAAGTTTTATTTTGCTTAAACATCGGCAACGCATAATTCAACTTCTGAATCGATGTTGCCCAGTGTCCATGCCAAAACCAGGTCATGCGCTCTGTTAAACCATGATCACTTGCAGCCATTCGATCTAGCCACCACATAACCATTTGCTGCGATTGGTAACGCATCGCAATTGCAAAGGGAACAACCTCTTTTGTATTTGGTTTAGGTCGTGGTCCTAAATCTGTAATCTCTGGCTCAATAACTTTGGCTGCACCTGCATCAACTGCAGGAACTGTTAAAACTTTGCTACGTGTTGCAGCTACGCCATCAGCAAGTGCCTGCGCATACTCGCCCGGCCGCGGACCGAAGCCAAATCGGTGCAAAAGACGGGAGGTCTCTAACCTCTGTGCGTTCATGTGATGAGAGTAAACCCGCATTTACACCGCGGTACAGTTTCCCTATGAATTCACGTGAAACACTCAAGGAACAGATCCTTACCAAGGCGGTTGTACATGGCAAAGTCATTCTTTCAAGCGGGAAAGAGGCTGACTACTACGTCGATCTTCGCCGCGTGACCCTGGATTCAGAGGCGGCTCCCCTTGTTGGCCAGGTAATGCTGGATCTAACTGCAGACCTTGATTTTGATGCAGTCGGCGGATTAACACTTGGCGCAGACCCAGTTGCAACAGCGATGATGCATGTAGCTGCGCAACAAGGAAAGAAGATTGATTCATTTGTAGTTCGTAAAGCTGAAAAAGCACATGGCCTGCAACGTCGTATCGAAGGCCCAGATGTAAAGGGCAAGCGCGTTTTGGCTGTTGAAGATACATCTACAACTGGCGGCTCAGTTCTTACCGCCGTTGAGGCGCTTGTTGAAGCTGGTGCAATCGTTGTTGGTGTTGCCGTAATTGTTGAACGAGGCGCAGAACCAAAGATCAAAGAGGCCGGTTATGAGTACCGCGCCGCTTATCAGCTATCTGATTTAGGTCTGTAACGCTTCGACTGCCACTCTTTAAAAATCTCGCGGGCTAGCGGAATTGAAGTACCGACAACAATTAGCACCACGATGCCAAAGATGAAGTAGTGGCCATTTTCCTTGAAGACATCACCCAAGAAGTAACCAATTCCCATAGCGCTCTGCGTCCAAATGATTGCACCAATTGCATTCCAGGTTGAAAAAAGCTTTCGCTCTAAATTAGCAACACCACACACTGGGTTTATCAGAGTTCTTGCAAATGGAATAAAGCGACCAAAAACTAAAGCCTTGCGTGGGCCGTACTTGATTAACCACTTTTCAATGGTTGTAACCATCTTTTGATTAAAGAATCTGCTGTCGGGGCGGTCAAAAAACTTACGGCCATACTTTTTGCCAAACCAGTAACCAACCTCACCGCCGACAATGGCTGCAATTGGTGCTAGCGCAAATAAAAGCGGGGTGGAAAGCTTTGCATCACCTAATAAAGCAGCACCCGAACCTGAAGCTGCGATACCTGCCAAGAAAACAATTTCACCTCCCGGAAATACCAACCCAATAAGTAGGCCTGTTTCCATAAAGATGATGCCAAGAACGCCGAGTAAACCAAGCGTTGAAATAACTGAGTTGGCATCTAAGAGGTTCATTGAATAGAGATTAGCCTAATATCAGCGCGTGGAACTGGATCATGAGTATCGCCCTCGCAACCATTTCACCCCTGCAAAAAATTGGATGAATGATCCCAACGGTCTTGTATGGCATAAAGGCGAATACCATCTATTTTTTCAGCACAATCCGCATGGAACACAGTGGGGCCATATGTCATGGGGCCACGCAGTTTCCAAGGATTTACTCACCTGGGAAGAGTTACCAGTTGCAATAGCAGAAGGAGAAGATGGAGCTATCTTTTCCGGAAGCGCAGTTAGCGATGGTGATGACATAGTTGCGATTTACACTCGTCATACCGAAACCAACCAATCGCAGTGCATTGCGCGCAGCAAAGATAATGGTCGCACCTTTGTTAAATATGAAAACAACCCAGTTTTGGATGAAGGCAAAAAAGATTTCCGCGACCCTAAAGTTTTCAAATACCAAGATCACTGGATCATGTGCGCTGCACAACCACATGATCATCAAATATCTTTTTACTCATCACCAGATCTGATTAACTGGAAACACCTAAGTAACTTTGGACCAACCGCAGCTATAGGTGGTGTCTGGGAGTGCCCAGATTTATTTCCACTTCAATTCAATAATCAAGAGCTGTGGGTCTTAATCGTTTCTTTAAATCCGGGTGGTTTGTACGGATCAGGAACTCAATACTTTGTTGGAGATTTTGACGGAACAACTTTTACACCTCGTTACTCAACCGATGAACCACGTTGGTTAGATTTTGGAAAAGATAATTACGCCGGCGTGACATTTAGCAATGAACCGAACGGAAAAAGAATTTTAATTGGTTGGCTTTCCAATTGGAGCGATGTGAAAAACCATCCGGCAACTTCGTGGACAAACCAAATGACAATTCCACGCGCATTAGCCTTAACCGAATACAACGGTGAAATTGTTGTAACGCAGCAACCAATTTGTGCCGCGCAGTACGAACTTAAAGCAAAGCTTCCAACAACTGGAGTAATTGGTTTACAAGGTTTTGTTACAGCGGGATACAACGCAGATAAGAAAACCGTTTTTGTAAATGAGTACGAGGCTAGTTATGCGCCCAACTCAGATGAGCTTCATCTGCAGGTCGTTGTCGATCGGGCATCAGTTGAACTCTTTACCGGCGATGGGGTTCGCAGCATCTCTTTGGCGCTCTTTCCTGAGCCTGGTCTTAGCCGCGAGTTGAAGATCTTCCAGAAGTAGGCCAACCAGGGGCGATTTTGAGCGTGAACCCCTATGCAAGAAACTGCAAAAACCCCTGTAAATCTTTTGCAAAGCGTTACCAGCCTGGGCTATTCAACAGGGGCACGCCCCTGTAATTTTCTGTCCACACCCAGCGCGCTCTCGTGCGTTGAGTACCCCTTTCGAAAGGAATCTTCATGAAGAAATTAGGCGCTGCAATAGTTGCAGTTGCGGTAGCAGCATCAGTTGCTGTTCTGCCATCGGCTCATGCAAATGACGAAGTAACCATTTTCGGTGGCTTCGGTGGAGATCAAGCTAAGGGCTTCCAAGCCGAGCTTGATGCATTTGGTGCAGCTAACGGAATCAAAATTACTTACACAACACTTGCTTCATACGACACAGATATTCGTGTAAAGGTGAAGGCAGGTCAGGCTCCAAACATCGGTATGTGGCCACAGCCAGGTGGATTGCTTGAGTACTCATCTGTACTAGAGCCAATCGATTCATTGAAGTCTGTAAACCTTGCAGCAATCAAGCGCACACTTGTTCCAGGTTGGGCAAACCTTGCTGTTAAGGGTGGAAAGACTTACGGTCTTCCAGTTTCAGCAAATGTGAAGTCACTTGTTTGGTACAACCCAGCAAACTTCAAGGCGGCAGGACTGACTGTTCCAAAGACAGATGCAGAAATGACACGTCTAACAAACACAATTAAGTCTAAGAAGCTTGGCTTCCCATGGTGTATCGGTATCGAGTCAGGCGGCGCAACAGGTTGGGCTGCAACTGACTGGATGGAAGAGTATGTACTTCGTTACGGCGGAGAAGCTCAGTACACAGCATGGTGGAAGGGCCAGCTACCTTGGTCATCACCAGTAGTTCAGCGCGCTGCAGCAAAGTTTGCAAGCATCGCACTAACACCAGGTAACGTAAATGGTGGCGGTAAGGCAATCGCAGCAACTGGCTTCGGTGCAACAGCTAACCTATTTGCAACTGACAAGAACAAGTGCTTCATGATGCGTCAAGGCTCATTCATCACTGACTTCTTCCCAGATGCAGTAAAGGCTGAGTACAAGGCAAACAACTTCTCACGCGTAGGCGTCTTCAAGCTTCCAGCACCAGCTGGAACAACTGATGCGGTACTCGGTGGTGGAGATCTAGCTGCAGCATTTGATGCAAACCCAGCAACTCAGAAGGTTTTGAACTTCATCCTTTCTGACAAGCTAGGTCAAGGCGCAATGCTTGCTAACTACCCTTCATACCTATCAGCTCACAAGACATTCCCTAACGCTGGTTACAAGAACCCAATCACAAAGAACATCGCAGGAATTCTTTCTTCTGCAAAGCTCTTCGGTTTTGATGGTTCAGATCTAGCACCTGCTGTTGTTAACGCAACACAGTGGACAGAGCTAACCAACTGGGTAGCAGGAAAGAAGACTCAACGTCAGGCATTTGCCGCGATTGATGCTTCTTGGAAGAGAGCGTAAAGCTTTTAGCTTTCGCTAAAAACTAGAGCGTAAAAATCAGCGCCAGTGGGTATATCCCGCTGGCGCTGATTGCTCTAGAATTTCAATCGAATTAATGTTGTACAACTAGAAATTAAGGAATACCAATGAAGGATTTACTGACTGCATTACAGGCTGTAGTAGCCGGTATTGCAATCACCGCTCTTTCTTATTGGTTGATGAATAAGGTTATTCATCTTCTTCCTGAAAAAATTAAGAAAAAAGTTGAACCATTTATCTTTATCGGTCCAGTACTTCTGTTAATCGGAGTATTTATTGTTATCCCAACAATTCAATCTATCCGCCTCAGCTTTATGCTCGAAGAGATTGATGGATCGACAACCTTTGTTGGACTGCAAAACTATCGAGACTTAATTGGCTCTGAGTACTTTGCCAGCATGGTGATTAACAACCTTATGTGGATTGTGATTGTGCCGATCTTGACCGTTTCAATTGGTTTAGCGATCGCACAATTTGCAAATAACGTGGGCTCAAAGGCTGAGAAGATCTTTAAGTCAATCTTCTTTATGCCGATGACAATTTCATTTGTTAGCGCAGCGGTTATCTGGCGTTACATCTACGCCTATGCCCCAGAAGGCCAAGATCAAGTTGGTTTGCTCAATACTCTTTGGATGAAGCTAGGCGGAAGCCCACAAGCTTGGTTCCAGATCGAAGCCTTTAAATTTAACAACCTACTTTTAATGATTATTTTGATCTGGCTTAGCGCTGGCTATGCCATGGTCTTGCTATCTGCCGCCATCAAGAGCGTGCCAGAAGATACCCTTGAAGCTGGCCGTGTAGATGGCGCAAACACAGGACAAATCTTCTTCAAGATCGTGCTTCCACAAATCTGGCCTACCGCAATCGCAGTATTTATCACTGTTTTGATCGGTGCCATGAAGGTCTTCGACATCGTCTTGGCGATGACAGGCGGAAACTACAACACCACTGTGTTGGCTCAGACCTTCTATCTTGAGTACTTTATTTACGGAAACACCGGAAAGGCGATGTCCGCCGTCGTGTTCTTGATTTTGGCGATTATTCCGGTGATGTTTTACCAAGTTCGTCACTACCGAAAGTTTGAGGCGGCGCGATGAACCAGACCAAACAAAAGAAGCAAGGTCGCGGCTCCTTCATCGTATTGGTTGTTTTGGCAGCCCTATGGTTGCTTCCAACGGTTGGATTGTTTATAACCTCATTGCGTGCAAAGGGTGAGGCACAAACCTCCGGCTGGTGGGATGTGCTCTTTAATCCCTTCTCACAAAACTGGGATTTAAGTTCATACACAACGGTTCTCACCGAAAATAAGTTAGCAACCAGCTTCATATCCTCAATGGCTGTAACAATTCCGGCAACAATTTTGCCGCTGCTCTTTGCAGCATATGCTGCCTTTGGATTTACCTTCTTGAAGTTTAAGGGCCGCGAATTTTTCTTCTCAATCATTATTGGTTTATTGGTTGTGCCACTACAGGGCGCACTTGTTCCGGTTCTAAAAATGTTTATCTCATTTACAGATAGAACGGGTATTGAAATATCTGGTCAGTACGCCGCCGCCTGGTTTGTGCACTCGGCCTTTGCGATGCCACTTGCAATTTATATTTTGCGTAACTACATGATGACAATTCCAAATACCTTGATCGAGGCGGCTCGTGTAGATGGTGCAAGTAACTTCACAATCTTCTGGAGATTAGTTCTACCAATCTCAGTTCCAGCACTTGCCTCCTTTGCGATCTTCCAGTTCTTGTGGGTTTGGAATGATTACCTGATCGCCTTCGTCTTCGTTGGCAATGAGCGCCCAGTTTTGACCTACACACTGCTTGCCATGTTGGGTCAGTACGGCGAGGGCTGGCAGGCGGTAGCCGCTGGATCCTTCATCAGCCTGTCCGTTCCGCTGCTGGTCTTCTTCACCCTGCAGCGCTACTTCGTACGGGGCCTAACCGCCGGAGCGGT
>CAZQNP010000031.1:8854-10811 GCA_964594645.1 uncultured Candidatus Planktophila sp.
AATTTGCCCGATTCGGGGTATCTACGCTTACACTTCGTCAGTCTCGCGCCTGACCCTAAGTTTTAGGGCGCACAAACTCCAACGGAGGAGAACCTATGCGTGCTTCAAGCACCGTATCACTGGTCCAAGTAACCGGATCCAATCTGACATATGCATACATCGTTCTAGGTATTTCCCTAGCCGCTCTTGCAATCGCCTACGGACTACGCGCCCAAGTTTTGGCAGCTAGCGATGGCACAGCCAAGATGCGCGAAATCGCCGAAGCGATTCAGGAAGGTGCAGCCGCGTTCTTGGCTCGCCAGTTCCGCACCTTGTCATTCTTTGTTGTAATCGTATTTTTCCTTTTGTTCGCTCTACCTGGCGATACTGAAATCCGTGTCGGCCGTTCAATCTTCTTCCTTCTAGGTGCAGCGTTTTCTGCACTCGTTGGATACAACGGTATGTGGCTTGCAGTGCGCGCAAATGTTCGCGTTGCAGATGCAGCACGTAACAAGGATGGCCAGAAGGCTGTACAGATCGCATTCCGTACAGGTGGCGTTGTTGGTATGACAACTGTGGGTCTTGGACTCATCGGTGCATCACTTGTTGTGATTATCTACCGCGAAAACGCACCAGCGGTTCTTGAAGGCTTTGGTTTCGGTGCAGCGATGCTCGCAATGTTTATGCGCGTCGGTGGCGGAATCTTTACAAAGGCAGCAGATGTCGGAGCTGACCTTGTAGGTAAGGTTGAAAAGCACATCCCAGAAGATGACCCACGCAACGCAGCAACAATCGCAGACAACGTAGGAGACAACGTTGGTGACTGTGCTGGTATGGCTGCAGACTTGTTCGAGTCATACGCGGTAACACTTGTTGCAGCGCTCATTCTTGGTAAGGCCGCATTTGGTGATGCAGGTCTGATCTACCCACTAATCGTTCCAGCAATCGGAACAGTTACAGCGGTTATCGGAATCTTCCTAACCAAGCTACGCAGCACAGATAAGTCAGCGATGACAGCGATTAACCGCTCATTCTTCTTATCAGCAATTATCTCTGCCGGTCTAACAGCACTTGCAACATTTACCTACCTTCCATCTGATTTCAAGTTGATGACAGGTTTGTCACCAGAGGCAATCGCTGCTGCAGGAGATACCAACCCACGTGTTCTAGCACTTGGCGCAGTATTGATCGGTATCGCACTAGCTGCTGCAATTCAGATACTTACAGGCTTCTTTACTGAGACCGGAAAGCGTCCAGTAAATGATGTTGCAGCTTCATCTGAAACAGGTGCAGCAACAGTAATTTTGGCTGGTATCTCAGTTGGTTTTGAATCAGCTGTTTACTCAGCACTTCTCATCGCATCAGCGGTATTCGGAGCATTCTTGCTCGGTGGTGGAAGCATCGTTCTTTCACTTCTTGCAATCGCGCTCGCAGGTACAGGTTTGCTTACAACAGTAGGTGTAATCGTTGCGATGGATACATTTGGCCCAATCTCAGATAACGCACAAGGCGTTGCTGAAATGTCAGGCGATGTTGATGGCGAAGGCGCAGAGATCCTTACAAGCCTTGATGCAGTTGGTAACACAACTAAGGCGATCACTAAGGGAATTGCAATCGCAACCGCGGTACTTGCAGCAACAGCGCTATTCGGTGCATTCACAGATGCGATCAAGCAAGCTGTAATCGATGCAGGTAAGACTGCTGCTGAAGTTGGCCTACAGTTCCAGGGCGTGCTAGATGTTGCAGATCCACGTAACTTGGTTGGTCTGATCATCGGTGCTGCTGTTGTATTCCTGTTCTCAGGTCTTGCAGTTAACGCTGTATCTCGCGCAGCGGGTGCGGTTGTTGTTGAAGTTCGTGAACAGTTCCGCTTACGTCCAGGAATCATGAAGGGTACAGAGAAGCCAGATTACGCACGCGTAGTTGATATCTGTACTCGCGATTCACTACGTGAGCTAGTAACTCCAGGATTGCTCGC
>CAZQNP010000032.1:0-8561 GCA_964594645.1 uncultured Candidatus Planktophila sp.
TTACAGCGTTTTACATGACGCGAGTAATGATCCTTACATTTGCTGGAACAAAGCGCTGGGATGAGGATGCACATCCTCACGAGTCACCATGGCTAATGTGGCTACCGATGGCGATTCTTGCAATCGGTTCAGTTTCATCTGGTTACCTTCTTTCACGCGGTGATGCTCTTGAAAACTGGCTACACCCACTCTTCAATCACAGCGATGAGTATCAAAAGCATTTGCTTGAGCCGATCGTTGTATCGGCAATGGCGCTAACGATGGTGATCATCGGTGCCTCTATCGCTTACTTTAAGTATGCGCGTCAAGAGGTTCCTGCCGTTGCACCTGAGAATGTTTCAATCTTCACCAAGGCTGCGCGTCAAGATTTGCTGCAGGACCGATTTAACGAGGCTGTCTTTATGCGACCAGGCCAAGCGTTAACAACCACATTGGTTGCAGCCGATGATGCGGTTGTAGATGGCGCTGTTCGTGGTGTTGGGCAGATGGCGATGGGCTCTGGTTCAGCGCTACGAGGCCTACAAAACGGCTATGTTCGAAGCTATGCAGCAATGATTTTGGTTGGCGCTATTGTGTTAATCAGCGCTATTTGGGTGGTGGTTCAGTAATGAAGTGGTTATCACTATTAATGCTTCTGCCTCTAGCGGGTGCAACAATTATCGCTGCCCTACCAAAGAGCAATGAAAAGGCGGCAAAGCAGGCAGCGCTAGGTACAACCCTTGTTGTAATGGCTGCAACCATCGCAATGGCGGTTGGCTTCCAGCGCGACAACGTTGATCTGCAGTTTGTTGAAAGTTACGCCTGGATCCCAAGCTTTGGAATCAATTTTTCATTAGGTGTAGATGCAATCGCACTCGTCTTGATTTTGATGTCAACCATCCTTGCTCCAATCGTTGTGCTTGCCGGTTGGGATGAAGCCCACGGTGGCCGTTGGAGCGTTAAGACTTTTTACATCCTCATCCTTGTTCTAGAGACAATGATGATCGGTGTTTTTGCCGCAACAGATCTCTTCCTGTTCTACGTAATCTTTGAAGCGATGTTGATTCCGGTGTACTTCCTCATTGGCGGTTACGGAACAGGGGAGCGCGCAGCAGCAGCTGTTAAGTTCTTGCTGTACTCACTATTTGGTGGATTGTTGATGCTCGCGTCAATCATCGCGCTCTATGTAATGTCAGGTAACCAAGGTGGACATACCTTCGATATCGACAAGCTCTCTCAACTTGAAATGAGTTCAACAACTCAGAACCTGTTGTTCCTTGGATTCTTTATCGCCTTTGCAATCAAGGCTCCACTCTGGCCGTTCCATACCTGGTTGCCAGATGCAGCCAAATCAGCAACACCAGGTACTTCGGTTCTACTTCTTGGTGTGCTCGACAAGGTCGGTACCTTCGGAATGATCCGTTACTGCCTAACCTTGTTCCCAGATGCAAGTAAGACATTTACACCATTGATTATGGTGCTTGCTGTTATCTCAATCCTTTACGGTGCTTTCTTGGCGATTGGCGCAAAGGACATCAAGCGATTGATCGCATACACATCTATCTCACACTTTGGTTTCATCACCATGGGTATCTTTGCCATGACAAGCCAGGCACAAAGCGGTGCGATTTTGTACATGTTTAACCATGGATTCTCTACCGCAGCGCTATTCATAGTGGCTGGCTGGATGATTTATCGTCGAGGATCTTCAACGATCGCAGATTTTGGTGGCCTACAGCGAGTTACTCCAATAATGGCGTGGAGCTTCTTTATTGCAGGGTTGTCATCTCTGGCCTTGCCGGGGCTTTCCAGCTTTGTGAGCGAGTTCCTGGTTCTAGTTGGAACATTTACTCGTTATCCAGTGCATGCGATTATTGCAACCTTCGGAATTGTTTTAGCTGCGCTATACATCTTGATTCCGGTTCAAAAGGCTTTGCATGGTCCAACAACGCCAGGTAATGAAAATCTTAAGGATCTCAACCTTCGCGAGAAGGTGGTGATCGCTCCTGTTATTGCAATCATCGTTGTGTTGGGCTTCTACCCTCAACCTTTGTTGAATGTAATCAATCCGGCGGCTAAACACGTGATTTCACAAATGGGCTTCACTGATCCTGCACCAACCAATGGGGGCAAGTAATGACATTCGTAACACCAGTTCTTGATTACACACTGCTGTCACCTATCTTGATCTTGCTCGCTGGAGCTGTGATTGGCGTGCTTGTTGAGGCCTTTGCATCTAAGGAGCGTCGCCCTGCATTTCAATTGACACTTTCACTCGGAACTCTGATTCTTTCACTAATGCAACTCTGGAGAATTCGTGGCGAAGAGTCATTAACCCCGGCCATGGGCTCATTGGTAATTGATGGACCTGCAGTTCTGATTCAAGGATCAATCCTTATCATCGCAATAATTTCGATTTTCTTGATCGCAGATACCGAACAGTTCACACCACTTCCAGCAGCGTTACCAGGCTCTGAAGAAGAGCGTGAAGCGGCGCGTGCTGGAAAACAGGTTACAGAGGTTTACCCGCTTACCTTGTTTGCAGTTTCAGGAATGATGATCTTCCCAATCGCAACTGACTTGATCATGCTTTTTGTTGCGCTCGAAGTTTTGTCATTACCTTTGTACTTGATGGCAGGACTTTCACGTCGCCGTCGCCTGGCATCTCAAGAGTCAGCACTTAAGTACTTCCTTCTTGGCTCATTTGCATCAGCCTTCTTCCTTTTTGGAGCCGCCTATTTATACGGTTACTCAGGCTCAATTACCTTCTCAGGCATTCAAGCAGCGGTAGTTGGTGGCACCGGAAATGATGTCCTTCTTCTGATCGGTATGTCATTCCTGTCGATCGGCTTGCTCTTCAAGGTTGGCGCAGTGCCATTCCACTCTTGGGCACCTGATGTTTACCAAGGTGCACCAACTCCAATCACAGCATTTATGGCAGCAGCAACCAAGGTTGCAGCTTTCGGTGCGATGCTTCGCATTTACTACACAGTTTTTGCAAACGCTGAATGGTCCTGGATTCCAGTTATCTCAGCGATTGCAATTGTCAGCATGGTCTTGGGATCACTTGTTGCGATTGCTCAACGTGATGTTAAGCGTATGTTGGCCTACTCCTCAATTGCTCATGCTGGTTTCTTACTTTCAGGAATCATCGCCCTTAACAAGGCCGGACTTGATGCAACAATCTTCTATCTCTTTGCATATGGTGTAGCAACAGTTGGAGGATTTGCAGTTGTTACTTTGGTTCGCGATTCAGCTGGAGAAGTTACCGACCTTAATCGTTGGAAGGGTCTTGGTAAGCGTTCACCATTTGCAGCTTCAGCATTTGCGCTCTTCCTGCTTGCCTTTGCCGGAATTCCATTAACAAGTGGATTCATTGGTAAGTTTTCAATCTTCTCGGCAGCATATGAAAATGGTGCGACAGCGGTTGTAATCACAGGTGTGCTTTCAAGTGCGATCGCAGCCTTCTTCTATATTCGCGTTATTGTGTTGATGTTCTTTACAGATCCGGTTGAAGATGGAACAGCGGTTGAAGTTCCATCAATTCTCACCCGTGCGACTGTGGTTATCTCAGCGGTAATTACCTTGGCCTTGGGTATCTATCCAGCGCCAGTACTTGATTTCATTACCGACTTAGCTGTCTTCATTCGCTAATGTCCACATTCGGCATTCCTAACGTTGCACCAGCATTAGCCACGCAACTTGTTAGCCAAATGGCCGAGGTTGAATCACTTCTGCGCAGCCACACCCGCAGCGAGTACCCATTTGTTGATGAGACCGCTCACCACCTGGTGGCAGCCGGTGGCAAGCGTTTACGCCCCTTATTGACCCTATTAACCGCTCAATACGGTGATCCAACAGGCCAGGGAGTAATCGCAGCAGCTGTTGCCTGCGAGATTACCCACCTTGCAACCCTGTATCACGATGATGTTATGGATGAAGCTCCGCTTCGTCGCGGAGTAGAGAGCGCGAATATGCGTTGGGGAAACACAATCGCAATCTTGACCGGCGATTTTCTCTTTGCAAAATCATCAGATCTTTTGGCAGATCTGGGTCCAGCGGCAGTTCGTCTACAAGCTCGCACCTTTGAACGTTTAGTTATCGGACAGATCATGGAAACTCAGGGACCAAACCCAGGTCAAGATCCGCTAGAGCATTACCTAAAGGTTGTTGCAGATAAGACCGGTTCTTTGATTGCAGCATCTGCACGCTATGGCGGAATGATCTCTGGAGCACCTGCTGAAATAACCGACACCGTTACTATCTTTGGAGAAAAGATTGGCGTTGCATTTCAGTTAGCAGATGATGTTATTGACATTGCAAGCGAATCAAATCAATCAGGAAAGACTCCTGGCACAGATTTGCGCGAGGGTGTTCCAACCCTAGTAACTCTCAATGTTATGAAGTCAAATGACCCGGCAGATGCTGAGCTTAAGAAGTTATTGAGCGCACCGATCGAAGATGAAGCAACAGTTCAACAGGTTTTGGTAGCACTTCGTAATCACAAGGCACTTGATGAGTCACGTGAGCAGTTGTTCATGATTGCAAGAGAAGCGCGCAACGCTTTAGGGCCGCTACCTATCAATGATGCAACAGGTGCATTGATGTCGCTATGCGACGCTGTTATTGACCGTTCTGCTTGATCTAATTAGATCTAGGGCAAGGGCAACGAGCGCCGCCCAAATAATTAAGAAACCAACCCATCGCGCAGTTGGCATATCCTCATTAAGAACCCAAACACCAATAGAAAACTGAAGAGTTGGTGTGATGTATTGCAGTAATCCAATTGTGGTAAACGGAAGTCTGTTGGTTGAACCATTGAAAAGTAGAAGCGGGATAGCGGTTACCGCGCCGGCGCTGATTAAAAGTGCGGTCATGCCCCATCCATGGCCAAACTGGCCGGCGCCTTGATTGCCTATATAAATCAGGTAGCTAAGGTAGAAAACAGAGGAAATAAGGGTCTCAATTGCTAGCCCCTCAAGGGCGCCGAGCCCCAACTGCTTCTTGATGAGACCGTAACTTCCCCATGAAACCGCTAACGCTAAAGCGATCCAAGGTAAGCGGCCGTAATCAAAGGTCAAAACCAAAACACCAAGAGTTGCAATAGTTACCGCTATCCACTGCAAAGGACGCATCTTTTCTTTCAAGAAGATAACGCCAAAGCCAATTATGATCAAGGGGTTGATGTAGTAACCAAGTGATGCTTCAACCACATGTTCATTATTGGTTGCCCAGATATAAACCAACCAATTAACCGAGATCAACAGTGAAGATAAAAAAAGTTTTACTGCAACAGTTGGGCGCTTCAGGGTTGCAAGGGTTGATTTCAAAGCCTTAGTTGCCGCCAAAATAATGAAACAGAAAACCAAGCTCCACACTGCACGGTGAGAAACAATCTCTAGGGGATTAGCGGGTTCAAGCAGCGGCCAGTACAGTGGAAATGCACCCCACAAAGAGTATGCACTTACACCAAATAGAAGACCGAGCTTGTTTTTACTCAATTATCTAAAGTTCGTGAACTGAACAGCGAAGTCCCAGCCACCATCTTTGATCAGGGCCATGGTTTCCTGCAAATCATCACGACTCTTTGAAGTTACACGAAGCTCATCACCTTGAATCTGAGTCTTTACTGATTTTGGACCCTCATCACGAATCTTCTTTGCAATCTTCTTTGCATTCTCAGTTGAGATGCCTTCCTTCAAAGGAGCAGCAATCTTGTAAATCTTTCCTGATAATTGTGGATCTCCAGCATCAAGGTGCTTTAGAGAAACTCCACGCTTGATCATTTTGTCCTTCACAACATCTAAAGCCGCCTTTGCGCGCTCTTCAGTGTCTGCCTCAATCAAAACCTTGTCGCCTTCAAGTTCAATCTTTGAACCTGTGTTTTTGAAATCAAAGCGGGTCTCGATCTCACGGACCGCCTGATTAATGGCGTTATCGAGCTCCATACGGTCGATCTTGGAGGTTACGTCAAAACTGCTATCTGCTGCCATGGTGATGGCTCCTTCACTCTAAAAACGCATTTTGTGCGTGTACCTGCCTAAGGTATCCTTTCCCCTCGCACTATCCATAATTGCCGCACTACTTGTTCGACCTTGGCGGGTTGCCCGAGCGGCCAATGGGAGGGGACTGTAAATCCCCCGGCTCTGCCTTCGAAGGTTCAAATCCTTCACCCGCCACCACAGCTTTCCTAGCTCTGCCTTATGCATCTCATTTGCAAGTCGACAACTGGCATACCCATCAATAACATTTGCAGTGGTCACGAGTTCCAGCATCAAGCCCCGGCTAACTGGACGGCAACCCTCCACCGCGGCGGGGTGCTCCGGGTGAAGACCAGGCCGATAGCCACCATCATCGGCAAGCGTGGGTCTAACTAACTGTTCTGATCTAGTTAGTTTAGTTAGTGATGATCCCCTGACACTTTAGGAGATTACGTGAACAAGCGTTTCGGAATTTTTTCAGCTGTTGTAGTTGCAGCAGCGCTATTCCTTTCAGGATGTGCATCATCAGATTCATCAACATCTGAAGCTGCATCATGCGAAAAGGCAGATCTTGCAACTATTACTGAAGGCAAGCTAACAATTGCAACTGGTGAGCCTGCTTACTACCCATGGGTTATCGATGATGCACCACAAACCGGAAATGGTTTTGAAGGTGCTGTTGCATACGCAGTTGCAAAGCAACTCGGATTTGATGCAGCAGATGTCGTATGGGTTCGTACAACATTTGATTCTGCGATAGCACCAGGAGAAAAGAACTTCGACTTTAACTTGCAGCAATTCTCAATTACAGAAGAGCGCAAGAATGCAGTTGATTTCTCATCTCCTTACTACACAGCACCACAAGCAATTGTTTCATTCAAGGGAAGCAAGATCGAAGGAAAGACAACTCTTGCTGAACTTAAGGGCGCAAAGCTAGGTGCAGCTGTTGGAACCACATCACTTGATGCAATCCAAAACCAGATTGGTTCAACACCTCAGGTATTCAATGACAACGCTGCTGGTGTATCAGCGCTTAAGAACAAGCAAATCGATGGTCTAGTAGTAGATCTACCAACTGCTTTCTACCTTGCAGGCGTTGAAGTTCCAAATGGATTAATCGTTGGTCAGTTGCCATCAACAGGCTCAGGAGATCAGTTCGGTCTCTTGCTCAGCAAGGGCAGCAAGCTGACTTCATGTGTATCTGGCGCAGTTGATGCAATCACTGCAGATGGCACATTGGCAGCAATTACAGATAAGTGGCTAGCAACTGATGCTGGCGCACCTGTATTGAAGCCTTAATAGAGAATAAGAAGTAGAAGCGGTAGTTTGGCGACCATGTCAGAGAAGCAAAGCTCTGCGTGGTCGCCAAGCTCACGCGAAATTCAACGCCGTAAGTCTCGGCGTGCAATAAGCCGCAAGCAAGCAGGTATTGCTGCGGCTTCTTCCATTCTTGTTCTAGGAACACTTCTAGTAATTCTTGTAACAAGTCCGGGTTGGGAAACTGTTAAGGCGACCTTCTTTGATATTGATTATGGCAAAGAGGTTTTTCCAACTGTTGTTAAAGGATTATGGATCAATCTGCAGCTCACATTTATTGGGGGAGCGGCGATCGGAGTTATCGCTCTTGGTCTCGCACTTATGCGGACAACTAAATCCCCAGCACTAACACCATTTAGATTTCTTGCAACTGCCTACGTCGATATATTCCGTGGCGCACCCCTGATCTTGATTATCTTGTTAGTTGGTTTTGGAGTTCCTGCGCTTGGTCTTCGTGGAGTTTCAAGCAATGTAATTTTCTTGGGAACAGTTGCTGTTGTACTTACTTACTCTGCCTATGTCGCCGAAGTAATACGAAGCGGAATTCTTTCCATTCATCCAAGCCAGCGCGCTGCAGCACGTTCTCTAGGTCTAACCTCAGGACAGACCATGCGCTTTGTTGTGCTGCCACAGGCAATTCGACGAGTTGTTCCACCGCTACTCAATGACTTTGTTTCACTACTGAAAGACACAGGCTTGGTATCAATTCTGGGTGTTACAGATGCTGTTCGCGCAGCTCAAATCAATGCCAGCCGCACATTTAACTACACCCCATATGTAGTGGCAGCAATTTTGTTCCTTCTGATAACTATTCCATTAACCCGCTACACAGACAGAGTAATCAGACAACGCACAAGCGCTCAGAACTCAGAAGGTGCGATCTAATGAGCAATGTTCTTGAGCTGGTAAATATCCGCAAATCCTTTGGTCCCGAGCTTGTTCTCAATGATTTATCGCTGACCGTTCCGGAGCACACAGCAACTGTTTTGATTGGAGCATCAGGCTCTGGAAAATCAACCTTACTGCGCTGCATCAACTTGCTTGAATCTATTGATGATGGGCAGATCTTTCTGGATGGACTAGAGATTTCCGATCCACATATTAACGTTGATGATGTTCGTCGCCGACTAGGCATGGTTTTTCAATCCTTTAACTTGTTTCCTCACAAAACAGTATTAGGGAACATCACCTTGTCGCCGATTAAAGTTCATGGCAAGAGCAAGGATGAGGCCAATGCTCATGCGATGCACCTGCTCAAGCGATTTGATTTAGCTGACAAAGCTG
>CAZQNP010000033.1:0-8162 GCA_964594645.1 uncultured Candidatus Planktophila sp.
GCTGGTCGGGCGCATGTACCAACAACTATTGATATGGCTTGCTTTGATTTGATTATCACTCAAGATTCAGCGACTGCGATTACCAATGTTGTAGAAGCACCTCGTTTAATTGCTGAAGAGTTGCCTGCCGAAGTAACCGTCCAAACAATTAAGTGGTCAGAAGGCCGCGACCCGCTTCTTCCAACTGGATCAAAGGTCGGCAGTGATCAACCTGGCGGCGATCGAATTGATCTTGGTGCCGAAGTAGAAATGATTCGCGCATCATTAATTGAAACTGATCTTGCACGATTCAAGGAAATCTGTGTTGATGCAGCTGTTGCATTAGGAAGTGCTATGAAGCAGGTAGAAAGCACAGATCGCGAAATCGATGTTGCAGGTTTAATCACACATTCGCTTTGGCAGGCAGACCTAGAGATTGCATTCTTAGGAGTTGCGGGCCAGGATCGCGTTCATGAATATAGACATCCGCTTCCGACAGATTCAGTAGTTGGTAATCGGGTATCGGCTTCAATCTGTGCAAAGCGCAAAGGTCTCATTGCATCGGTCACTCGAATTGTTACCTTTGGCGAAGTCACAGCTCAGATGGTTGCGGACTACACCTCGATCTTTAAAGTTGAAGCTGCGCTGCTGGATGCAACCGTGGTCGGCAAACCATTCTCAGATCCCATCAATGCAGCGATCGCGGCCTACCCAGCAAATGGCTTTGATAGCGATGAATGGACCAAGCACCATCAAGGTGGCCCGACCGGCTTCCTGCCCCGAGATTGGCCGGCTAACCAGGGCAGTGCACGCTTAATCGCCTCCAACCAACCCATTGCCTGGAACCCAACGGGCAAGGGGTGGAAGGCTGAAGACACGGTCGTAGCCACTGATTCAGGCGTAAAACTGCTCTCCAATGACCCTGATTGGCCCACATTTGAGGTCAATGGTCGGACCAGAGCCTTTCTACTACAGAAATAGCTACCATCACAGTCTTATAACAACGCGTAAAAACCCCCTTTCAGCATTGACGGAGGCTAAATCCAGTGGCAGTCTCTGCCAAGAGGTCAAACCACTGGAGGTTAAATGAGCACCGTTGCTCTCGTCGCATTAGCGCGCCCTACCTTCGACCTCGTATGCGCCCAAGCCAACTTTGATTCCGCTCGTGCATTGCTTACCGAGCTTGGAGCAACGGTTGTGGGCCCAACAGATCTTGTAATGACCGTTGAAGATGTCGCAGCGGTAACGCTTCCAGCTGCTGACCTCCACATCTTGTTTATGGCCTCATTTTCAGATGCATCACCAGCTGTTGAACTACTTGGAAAAGTTAAGGGACCGGTTCTTGGATGGTCGATGCGCGAACCAGGCGAAGTTGGTGAGCGTCTAAAGTTGAATTCAATGTGCGGTGTAAATCTAGCTGCACATGCATTAATGAATGTGGGTCAATCAATTCGTCACATTCATGGAAACGCCGATGAGCCACAAGTACGTGCAGCGATCAAAGATGCGCTCGCAGGAAAGTTGCCAGAAGCAACTACACCAAAAAATGTTTCCGGTGAACTTGGTTCAGAAGCTGATGCACAAAAGGCATTTGATTGGATGAAGGGAAAGAAGATTGGCGCTGTTGGAGATGCCCCAGTCGGCTTTACTCCATGTGTTTATGATGCACAGCAGATCCGTTCGCTATTTGGTTTGGATATTCGCCAAATAACTATTGATGATGCATTTGGGAAAATCTCTGAGGTAAAAGAAGAAGCACGTGATCTTGCCTATGCAAATGCTGTTGCTGCACAACCATCGCTTGCATCAGTTAATGTTGATGAAGCGAAAAAAGTTTACGGAGTAGAGGTTGCTCTAGATAAGTGGCGCGAGGATGAACTTCTAGATGCGATCGCTATCCGTTGCTGGCCAGAGTTCCCAACAGATATGGGAGCTTGTATTTGCTCATCACTTGGTCGTCTTGCAGATCGCGGAACGGTAACAACCTGCGAACGCGATGTTCTTGGCGCTGTCACAATGATGATGTGCGAAGCTCTTGGATCAGATGAAAACTATCTGGTAGATATTGTCGATCTCGATGCTTCACAAGGTTTAGTACGTTTATGGCACTGTGGATCTGCAGCAACAAAGCTTGCAGCTGATCCAAAGAATGCAACACAAACAACCCACTGCAACCGCAAACTAGGCGTTGCAGGTAACTTTCCGCTCAAGACCGGACCAGTAACGCTGTTCCGTATTGATCGGGATGTAGATCCGAGCAACAGCACGGGTTTACGCATGGTTGTGAGCCGAGGGGAATCAATCCCAGCTCCCAATCACTTCCAAGGCAATACAGCAACGGTGATCACTCAACCTGATGCCGCTGCGTTAGTGAATGGAATAGTCACTGGTGGATATCCGCACCACTTGGTCATTTCGTGGATCGATGTGCGACCAGGTATTCGTCAGATGGCAAAGATGTTAGGGATTCCCCTCACAGAATGGTAAACAACAACAAACCCTCGAAAGCAAGGATAAAAATGAAAACTAAAGGACACAAAGCCTTTGCTTCACTCCGTGCTGGTGTAGTTGCAACAGTTGCTGCGGCACTTGTTGTTTCATCGCTAGCAGTTGCTAACGCTGCCGAAGCACCAACTTTCGGTAAGCGTTGCACAACAGAAGGTGTAAGCACAGGCCAGACGACAACATCATTAATCTGTACTGAAGGTTCAAATGGAAGACTAACCTGGCAGCGTGTGCGCCTAGGTTCAGCAAATGCTCGTCCAGTTGCAACTTCAACACCTCCAAAGGGAACAATCGAATTCCACCACTGGCGTCCAGAGGACAGAGCGGTACTACAGGGAATCATCGATAAGTACGAGTCACGTTACCCAGGAACAAAGATCAACCAGGTCATCATGACTTCAGTTGATTACACCAACTTGGCATACGCAAAGATCAGCGCTAACCGTAAGGCCGCTGTATTTGTAACAAGCCGTGGTGGACAGTTCAACCAGTTCTTTGCTGGCGGAATGCTTGCTGATCTTTCAAACCAGCGTTTCATGCGCCAGAATGTAATTGCATCAGCACTTACACCTGGAACAGTTGGCGGAAAGGTCTACGGACTTCCATACCAATCACTATTTAACAACCCGCTATACAACGCAGAGCTATTTGCAAAGCAGGGCTGGAAGGTTCCAACAACTTGGAGCCAGACACTTGCTTTCTGTAGAACAGCTAAGGCTGCAGGATTCATCCCATTTGCTTGGCCAGGTGCGACCCGCGGTAACGCAGGTCAGATCATCAACTCATTCTTGATGAACTCAGCTCCAGATCTAGCAACACTTGAATCACGTATTGCTGCAATCGATACAGGCAAGGCTGATCTAACAGCTCCTTGGTTCGTTGAAATCGCGAACAAGTACAAGGCGATGGCAGATAACGGTTGCTTCCCAGCAAACCCAACTGGCTACAACGACACCGTTGCACCAGCTGACTTTGCTGCTGGAAAGGCTGCAATTTATCCAACTGGAACATTTGGTATGAGCACAGTTACACGTCTCAACCCATCAATGTCAGGAAAGATGAAGATGATGTCACTTATTACTACTGACTCAAAGCCTCTTTACCAGGGAATCACTAACAACACATTTATCTTGAGCGTAAATGCAAAGGCATCTGCAACAGATCAACGTATTGCAGCTTCATTTATCTCATTCTTGGCTCAGGCCGAGAACGCTCAGGCATACGCTGTAGGAACATCACAGCACGTATCAATCATTAACGTTGACTACTCAGCTAACGTTGATCTATTGAACACATCAGACATCATGGGTAAGAAGCTTCTTCTAGCTCCACGCTTCTTGTTCAACAATGTCAATAACGTTCGTAACCCACTTGAGGATGCATTGATTGCTATCACAGGTGGAGCTGACGTGAATAAGACTCTGACAGACACATCAAGGACCATCAAGCAGGGTCTTTCTTCCTAAGGAGTAAACAGTTAGCTCTCTAACTCGTATCCAGGGCACCCTTGCCAAGCGTGGCAAGGGTGCCTCTGGTGCGCCTAAAAGAAAAAAGCCAAAGGATTCAAAGATTCTTTTGCTTATGGCGGCACCAGCATTTGCACTGTACTCATTCCTATATCTCTATCCAGCATTAACAAATTTGCTGTACTCAACACAGCGCTGGGATGGTGTTACCACCCCTGAATTTGTTGGATTAAAGAACTTTCAGAACCTGTTAACCAACGATGATCTTTTCCTAAAGATCCTTGGAAATAACATTCGTTTCTCTTTGATCGTTGTGATCTTCCAAACCGGATTTGCACTTTTGTTTGCAACATTCCTACTGAAGAACACCAGGACCAATATTTTCCTGCGCACCGTTTATTTCTTCCCAACGATTCTTTCTTCAGTGTCGGTTGGTTTGATTTGGACCTTCTTATACGATCCTAATTACGGTTTCATCAACGCAACGCTAAAGGCAATTGGCTTAGATAGTCTCGCCATGAATTGGCTTGGAGACTCTAGGTACTCCTTGTATGCGGTTGCCTTAACTCAGGTTTGGTTCCACACGGGACAGATGGTTGTAATTTATGTGGCAGGTCTCCAACAGATTCCTGCAGAGCTTTATGAAGCGGCAGAGGTTGATGGGGCCTCCCGTTGGCAGCAGTTTAAAAATGTCACCTGGCCGATGGCACTACCAACTACAGCTGTCGTGGTTGCTTACACAACAATTCAAACCTTCCGCGCCTTTGATCTGATTTACGCAATGACTTCAGGTGGTCCGCTGAACTCATCAGACCTACTAGTCACCATGGTTTTCAACACAGCATTTGTCGGCTACAAGTTTGGCTATGCAGCAACACAGACGATCTTCCTAGTTCTTCTTGTTTTGCTCGTGACTTACCTACAGCGACGGGTTTTGCGCATCGATGATGGGACGAAAAAATGATCTATAAGATTTTTAAGAACACGATGCTCACTATCTTTGCTGCAGCTGTGTTAATTCCTAGCTCAATCGTCGTCCTGGGTTCATTTAAGAAGGATGTTGAAATCTACTCCAAGCCTTTGGCACTGCCAGATAACTGGAATCTCGATAACTTCCGCACCTTGATTGACTCTGGAAGCGTGTTTACGCCATTCAAGAACTCAACAATTGTTGCTGTCTTTTCGGTGTTTTTCACCATTCTTTTTGCAAGCTTGGTTGCGTACGCAATCGCACGTTCCGTTACTGTTTCGGGCAAGGTTCTTTTCGGACTCTTTGCACTAGGGCTTGCTATTCCAGGTCAGGTAAACATCATTCCAATCTTTACCCTTTTCACTGATTTGGGGTTGAACAACTCCCTCTTTGGTTTGATCTTGGTAAATATTGCTTTAACTCTTCCGATTTCCGTTTTCATCATCTCAGCCTTCTTCAAAGACCTTCCGAAGGAGATGTTTGAGGTAGCAAGTATTGATGGTGCTAATCATTGGCGCGTTTATCGCTCCATTGCAATGCCGCTTGCTCGACCAGCAATCGGTGCAACCTCTATCTTCCTCTTTGTGATCAACTGGAATGATCTGCTGTATCCATTGATGTTGATTAATGAGTTAGATAAGAAGACCTTGCCATTGACCTTGATCGACTACCGCGGAGAGTTTGCGACTAGTTACTCAATGCTCTTTACGGCGATCTTGGTGGCGTCAATTCCAATGATTTTGATGTACATCTTTGCTCAACGATCATTTATTGCTGGTCTAACAGCTGGTGCGGTTAAGGGATAGTTGTGAGTGCAATAACTCAACTAGCTCCACAAAGAGCTGCACGAATTGCAACTCAATTGATGGAGTTGATTGAGTTGCAAAAACTGTTGCCTGGTGACAAGTTGCCGCCAGAGCGTCAGCTTGCCGATCTGCTCGAGGTAAGTCGGCCAAGTTTGCGTGAGGCGTTGCACATTCTGCAAGCGCAGGGATTAGTTCAGATTAAGCATGGGCAGGGAACCTTTGTTCAAGAGCCTGTAGTTGCGCAAGAGCTTCGCGCATCTGTAATGACAAAGACTCATGGACTCAATGAACTTTTTGATGCTCGTGAAGTTCTTGAAGTACCTGCATCAAAATGGGCGGCGGAAAAGGCTACAAAAGAGGATATTCGCCTGCTGCGTGCAACCCTGAATCAGATAGACACAATTACGGCAATTGAGCCAATTGATTTCGATCAGCTTCAGGCGTTGGATGCCAAGTTCCACTTAACTATTGTTGGTATCGCCGGTAACCGCTTTATCAATCAAACTCTCAATGTCTTGCAGGATGTAATGAAGATGTCGATGGAGACAACATTGCGTTTGCCTGGTCGTTCTGAAATCTCACGTAATGAACACAATGAGATTTTGGCTGCAATCGAAAGTGGAAACGGTGATTTAGCTTCAAAGTTAACTCTGCAACACATCACAGGTGCTCGCGCTACCGCACTTGCAGATGCAAAGATGAGAGAGAACAATTGAGTTCTATTCAAGCTGTATGCGTTGGTGTAATTACAATTGATACGATCGCATTAGTAGATAAATACCCAGGTGAAGATGAGCGAATCCTCGCAGATGAAATTTCTCGCGCTGGAGGAGGACCTGCAGCGGTAGCAGCGGTGGCATTAAGCCGGCTCGGTGTTAAGAGCGCGATCGTTGGAACTATCGGCGATGATGCCGACGGTAAAGAGGTGCTAAGAATTTTTGCCGAAGAGGGTGTTGATACCTCGGGTATTTCGATTGGAACGACTGCAACTGCAGGTAGCGTGATTGTTGCCTCAAAGGAACACAGCGCTCGTGCGATTAGTACCCGTCAGCCAGTTGTTCAAGCACCAATCAATGAGGCCGCTAAAAAGTTAATTGCTAATGCGCAGTGGCTGCATGTTGATCATGTCGGGATCAAGCGTTTGGATGAGATCGGAGTCAGCCGCGGCAAAGGGCCTCAAATCTCATTTGATGCAGGTTATGGGGTTGAAAGCTTTGATCCAATAGTTGTTGATTTATTTGTTCCGACCGATCGACAAATGGCGCTTCGTTATCCAGGCGTAGATCTTGCGGTAGCGCTGGAGAATGATTCATTGAAGGCTGGCAATACAGTTGTCGCCACCCAAGGATCAGCTGGCAGTGCTGGTTTTTCACCAGAAACAGGGTTAGTAACAGCACCCGGATTTAAGGTCGAAGTAACAAGCACCTTAGGTGCGGGCGATGTATTTCATGGCGCTCTAGTAGCCCAATTGATTCAGGGCCATTCATTGCAGGATGCGATGCGACGAGCCAACGCGGTAGCTGCGCTTTCATGCACAGGCCTAGATGGGCAATCAAAGATTCCAACAACAACTGAACTCGATGCATACCTGGAGGCACACTGATGAGAAAACCACTAACTAAATTGGCACGTCCATCTGGAGCGTTAGCAATGGTTGCTGTTGATCAGCGTGAGGCTTTGCGCGGCATGTTTGCTGCTCACCAGAGCACTCCAGTTCCTGACTCACAGTTAACTCAATTTAAGGTAGATGTTGCACGCGAGCTATCACCATTTGCATCAGCGCTGCTTGTTGACCAAGAGTTTGGTATCGATGCAATTATTGATCAAAAGGCTTTGCAAGGTGGCTGCGGATTAATTGCAGCCGCAGATCTTTTAGTAGGTCCAGCAGGCGGTGCTGCAACAGATACAGCTATCGATCCAGATGTTGATCCAATTCGTATGCGTGATATCGGCAGTGTTGGACTTAAGTTTCTAGTTCTATGGCGCAATGATGAATCACCAGATATGCGCGCTAAGTTGGTTGAAGACTTCAATAAGCTCTGTGATATTTCTGGTCTTCCATCAATTATTGAAATCATTGTTAAGCCACCAACAGATTCATCTCGCAGCTTCAACCGTGAAGAAGAGTTGATCATTGCAGCACGTGAAGCGGCTGCTTGGAAGCCAGATCTCTACAAGGCTGAGGTTCCTTTCCATGGTGAGGGTGATTTAAACCTTGTGACAAAGAACGCCGAACGAATTTCAGAGGCTATTGGTTCTCCTTGGGTTGTTCTATCAAATGGTGTGAAGCAACCATTCTTCAACGATGCGGTAAAGGCATGTGCAATGGGTGGAGCAAGTGGTTTCCTTGCAGGCCGTGCAGTGTGGGCTGACATTGTGAGCTCACCAGATATTCCAAAGGCGCTGCGCGAAATCTCTATTCCACGCTTAGAACAG
>CAZQNP010000034.1:0-2861 GCA_964594645.1 uncultured Candidatus Planktophila sp.
GGACCCAAGAACCAGTACATCCCGTTTACATATTCGCGCCAGCCAATGATCTGCCGGATAAAACCTTCGGCAGATTCAATCGGAACTTTGCCGGAGTTAAAAGCTTTCACTGCGGCATGAATGACCTCTGATGGATGAATCAAGTTGTTGTTTATGTAAGGGGAAAGCAGGCTGTGGTGTAGCGCCCAGTTATCGGTTGTCATCGCATCTTCTAGCGGGCCGAATTCGGAAAAGTGGTTGTCGAAGAAGTTTTTCATTTGAGCTAGTGCGCCCTTGCGGGTTGTAGCCCAGGTGGTTGTCATCGTGTGGCCAAGTTCAGCGGCAACCTGTTCATCAATCTCATCGCGCTTGTGTTCAATGTATGCCGGGCCTTCATACTTCTTTGGCGGCGGCAAACGGTTTTCCTTATCAAAGTTCCACGAACCCCCAACTGGGTCATTGCCTTCCATCAAGATGTTAAGCCGCGTGCGTTGCTTTCGGTAGAAGTTCTCCATCAGGTAGCTCTTTTGGGTATCTGCCCATTGGGAAAACAGGTCGCGGGGAGTTAAGAAGAAATCATTGGGAACAAAGGAAACACCAAAGGCTTTCAACTGGTCGTACTGTCTAAATGAAGAGGGCTCTGCGCAAATAATGGGAGGGGCTTTGTGCTTCTTCTGAATTGTTTTTAAACCATCAACTGTTGTTGGGGCTTTTACATACTCAATGGTGAAGCCCTCATCTTCAAGGGATTTAGCAAAGTGGCGGGCGGATGAGATTAAAAAGAAGAGACGTTCGGGGTGCCAGTTACGACCCGTGGTCATGCGCGCACTTTCAACAAATGCAATTACATCACTCTTTGGATCTGCATCCTTTAGCGCACCAAATTTGCGGTGCAGGTGATCAAAGGGAATATAGATAATGCGCTTCATTTGTTTTCACGACAGCGATCGGAGCAGTACTTAACCTCGGTCCAGTTTTTGGCCCACTTCTTGCGCCATTCAAAGGGCAGGCCGCAACGCACGCAGATCTTTGGCTCAAAGCCATTTTTAACCTTTGCTGTGCGGGACATAGGTCAATGGTAGGTCGGGTGGCTCATTACTGCGCTACAGGTCACAGCGGTAAGGCCCATTTCAAGTAGAGGGGTTATGGGGACCTCTTTATTCTTAACCTCAGAAGGCTTACTTCTATAGGTATTGAGAAGAGGATTTATGAAGCGCAACCTTGTCCGTTGGATTCCAGCGGTTATGGCACCAGTTTTAGTAGCAGCTACTGCGGTTGGTTTTTCCGTATCGGCAACTGCTGCTGTTGATCTGCCAGACAAGAGCGCATCGCAGATTCTGCAGCTGATCAACACCAACCCAGATATCGCATTTAGCGGTCGTGTTGTGAAGAAGGCAGCCCTTGGATTGCCACCGATGAACATTGTTCCTGATGTATCACAGGCATCAATTGATCAGATGGCAAAGAACATGCCAAAAGAGATGATGGATTTCTTGCCCAGAGCTAGTGCGCAAGGCGAGCTTGCTTTAGCGCTTGAGTTTTTTGCAGGAGTTCACACCGCAAATATTTATGTAGATGGTCCTAACAAGGCGCGTCTGCAGGTTCTCGATTTAATTTCTGAGCGAAACTTTATTCGCAACGGTTCAGATCTATGGTTTTACGATGCGAGCAAGGCGCTAGTTCGCCACAGCGTTATTGATCCAGCAGAGGAAGCACAGGCAAAGAAAGATGGGTTGGCGTTGTTTAATGCAAACTCAGCAAAGCTTCCCTTTGATGCAACATCACCTGCTGCAGTTGCCGACTACTTCTTAAATGAGGCTGGCAAGGACACAGTGTTTTCAGTAGGCAAGGATGCAAAGATCGCAGGCCGCGGGGTTTATCAGATCACTGGTGCACCAAGTAAGCCCGGTTCTTTGGTTGCATCTGTAAGTATTTCAGTTGACGCTGCAACAGGTTTGCCATTGGCAGTTGTTGTTAAGGCTGTTGGTGAAACAACACCAGCCTTTGAAGTTGCCTTCGAATCAATTACTTTTGCAAAGCCAGATGCAGCAAACTTCAACTTTGTTGTACCTGTTGGTTCAAAGGTAGAAAAGATCCCTGCACCAACACGCGCTAGCGTTGAAAAGCTAGTAGCGGGTAAGGCTCCAACAGCTGCAGATGAGGCTCGTGTACGAGCAGAGGCGGAAAAGCTGATCGCACAGGGCTGGTCTGCGGTAGCAGAAATACCTGCCGACATGATCCCTGCGCAGTTTGCAGAGCTACAGCAGAACAAGTTGTTTGCAGAGCTCACAAAGCCAGTTGCTGGTGGTCGTATTTTCTCAACAACATTAATGAATATCTTCATCGGAGATGATGGCCGCATCTTTGCAGGCTCTGTAACACAGCAGAGACTGCTTGAAGCAGCCAAGAAGTAGTGATTCAAAGCCTTGATCAACAGTGGGCAATACGCACTGTTGGATTAACCAAGAGCTTTGGCTCGCACAACGCTGTTGATGCCATTGATCTACAAGTTCCCAAGGGTTCCATCTTTGGCTTCTTAGGTCCTAATGGATCCGGTAAGACAACAACTATTCGAATGTTGATGGGTCTTGCCAATATTTCAGCAGGTGATGTTTCTCTTCTTGGGTACAAAGTGCCTGATGAAATCGGTAAAGCCTTGCCAAAGGTTGGCGCACTTGTTGAAGGCCCTGCCTTTTATCCATACCTATCTGGACGGGATAACTTAATTCGTTTTGACTCGGCAGATCGTTACGCAGATCCGGCAACACGCTCTGCTCGAGTAGATGCAGCGTTGGCCAAGGTTGGTTTAACCCAGGCTGAAGGCAAGAAGGTTCATGCATACTCGCTTGGCATGAAGCAGCGCTTAGGAATTGCAAATGCGT
>CAZQNP010000034.1:2961-7396 GCA_964594645.1 uncultured Candidatus Planktophila sp.
CCACGTGAACTATTAGTACTTGATGAGCCAACTAATGGTTTAGATCCACAAGGTACCCGCGAGGTTCGAAACTTAATCCGTCTGTTGGCATCAGAGGGAATCACCATCTTTATCTCGAGCCACTTGCTAGTAGAGATCGAACAGATCTGTACCCACTTGGCGGTAATGAGCCAAGGAAAGATCGTGGCCCAGGGCAGCGTAGAAGAGCTATCGCAGGCTGAGGTTTTGAGTTTGAACCTGATCACCGCGCAGACCGCTCTTGCTTTTGATTGTTTGAAATCCTTAGGCATTAACGCCTTAGTTGAAGGCGAACATGTAACTGCAACTGTTGCAGCCGGTCAGATTGAGCCAGAGCGCATTGTCTCTGTGCTTGTTGAGCTAGGTGTTGGTATCAAATCATTTTCACTGGCAGCTCCAACCCTAGAAGAGCGTTTTGTTGGATTAACAGGGGAGGGCTTTGATGTTGCGCGTTAGCTCTTTCCGCGGCTCTTTGATGTACTCAGAGTTATCTGTGTTGTTCCGTCGTCGTCGTACATGGGCGATGTTATTTACCGTGGCTCTAATTCCGATCTGTTTAGCCTTTGCTGTTTTGGCATCGGGCTCAACTATTCCGCCAGGTGAAGGACCACCATTTTTAGACCGTGTTAGCCAAAATGGATTGTTTGTTGGCTTTACCGCCATGATCATGGCGATTCCGTTGTTCTTGCCGCTCACCATTGGTGTGGTGGCAGGTGACACCATTGCAGGTGAAGCAAATACCGGCACCTTGCGCTATCTGCTAATTGCACCTGTAAACCGTGCACGTTTGTTGGTTGTTAAGTTTTTGGGGGCTGCTGCATTTTGTTTAGCAGCCACCTTTACCTTGATGATCGCCGGCATCATTATCGGTGCGATCTTGTTTCCGGTAGGCCCTGTTACCTTGTTATCAGGAGATGTGGTTTCTATCCCGGCGGCGCTGCTTCGAATCTTCTTGGTAGCGATCTACGTAACTATTTCGCTTTTGGGTTTATCTGCAATTGGTTTGTTTATCTCAACCCTGACCGTGATTCCGGTTGGAGCAATGGCTGCAACCGTTGTTGTTTCAACGGTTACCCAGATCTTGGGAGCGTTGCCACAGATCGCGGTAATTCACCCTTACTTGATTAGCTACTACTGGCTTGGTTTTGCAGATATCTTGCGCAACCCGATGGATTTAAGTTCGATGCTTAGCAACGCCCTGTTGCAACTTGCATACATCGCAATCTTTGGCTCGCTGGCCTACAGCCGGTTTACCACCAAGGATGTTCTCTCTTAATCTAACTTTGCAGCCTAACTTGCGAAGATAGTGCGCAAATCTGCCAGATGAAGGGTCTGGTTTTGAGGTTTGAGGCATACCCTTGTCAGTAAGCCCTACTGAGGGCTTCTAGGTATAGGAGAAAACCATGGATGAAGATGATCTATTAGAGCTGTGGAACACAAAGCGCTCACAGATTATTAAGGCACAACAAGCACCAAACTTCATGTTGATCGGTATTTTTGTACTTGCTGCATTAGGTTTCTTCGAAACAGCTTCAGATCCTGCTAAATATTTAGCTATCGGTGTTGCTGCAGCTACTGGAATTCTTGCAATCATCACACAGTATGCAACTATCCGCGAAGCAGAGGTTTTACTGATTGATTTGAAGCGCGTTGAGAACCCTTCAGAGCTATCAAAGAAGATCTCAGAATCACGACACCTACTGTCGCTATCGGCTATCGCAATCGTAGGCCTTGGTATTGGCGTATTTGCATTGGTGGTATGGGCAGTACTCGGTTAATTCAATGGACAAGTTCATTGTCGTAGGTGTGTTTATCATGATCGTAGCTGCGTTACTTATTGCCTACGAGCGTCCTGGTAAATCAAGGAACAAGCTAACCGGTAGGGGCGGGGACTTCGAGTCCTAGCCTCTACCGTTTACGATGCGCTGCCTTTGACATAAAGATGGCAAAGACCAGAGCGATAACGATCAAGGCGTTAAGCCCTAGTTCAATGACTGCTCTTTCAAAGGCGGTATCGCTCTTACCTGTTTGAAGAGTAAGTGAGGCACCAACGGTCAAGATATGCCGTACCGCTGCGATGACTCCGATGATAAGAAACTTATCGAGCTGGTAAACACCATCGGTAAACCGTGAAATAACGGTGCGCAGGATTTCAAGGATGATGACGATGAATAAGATGTCATTAATTCCCTGGATCATTCCATTAGGAAAAAATGGCGCTGTGGTAAAAATACGTTCGATGCTGAAATAGAAAGCGCCGATGCCAATACCCAAAAGGGATACTGCCAAGATCCCGTGAAAGACATCTTCAATCAGATCTACATACTTAAGTGGCAGAATTGATTTTTCAACTCGGGTGTATTCCGGCTCTTCTTTTTTAGTCATATGTAAGGGTACATCTGAGCCTTCAGGGCGGTCTAGAGAGACATCAAACTTTCTTGAACGTACCGGACGGTAACTATCGCTTTACTTTAGGTTGGCCAGGCTGGCCTTAATGACTGCTTGAATAAGTTTGGCATCTACTTCCCAGTCATTTGGGAGCTGGATAATCTTTTTTAGCGCTTTGCCTTCCTTGAATTTGGGTGCGAAGGCCTTTTGTATCTCCTGATCCCATGGTGCAATAGCAATATGTTTACTTGAAGCGGAAACACCAAAAATGTAGTTCTTGCCTACTTTGGCCATCGGTACATTCCAAGCGATAACGATCTCAACCTGCGGAAACTTGCTGGTTATTGCTTTGAAGATCGCCTTGATCGTTTTTGCTTGCTCAGGCGTTACTGATTTGTAAAAATCTGCTGGAGTACTAAAGCGCTGTGATGATTCAGAGCCGCGGCTATACATAACAAGAGCGTTGGCATGGGCTTGCGAAAAGCCGTAATTCTCCTTTAGGTGCGCAACTTGCTCGGCGTACTTCTTGCCCTCAAGCTTTGCCATGACCTTGAACCAATAGGCCATCTTTTCACCATAACGCTTTTCAATAGCTGGAAAGTGGGCTTCGCGGGTTGAATCCTTAGGCATGGGATTTACCGAGAGTGGTGGGTAGTTTGTCGAAAAGCTAAATTGCTTGGTGTGAGGTTGGATCAATACCGCGATTAACCGCGGTTGTCTTAACTTCAGGAGCAGCGGAGTTAATGGTGATAGCGGTGGCGCCAGCAGGTGTGGTCGTCATGGCAGCAGCTTTTGCGAGATCTGCACTTGTAACGGTGAAGCTAAACGCTGACTCTTTGCCGTTAAGGTCGCTTAAAGAGTAAGTAACTGTTGATGCAGCGATTGCTGCATACGCTGCGGCACACCCAACGCACATATGAATCTCCTTAGTAGATGGGAAAAGTGTAGGAAATCAGCTGGCCTAAATCAAGGCTCCTGCCAGACAGGCTAGTTAGGTGTTGCAGTTGCGAAGAATCTGACCGGACCAGCGTGGTTTACGGCAACCTCTTCGCCGACGGTGTAATCAAATGGCCCTGGGATACGAACCTTGATGGCTTGACCAAGTAGTTCAAGGGTGACCATCGCATCGTGACCGTAGTAATCGATCTTGGAAATACGGCCAACAGATTGTGCGCCAACCAGATTGCGATCAAGTTTGATCTCTTCTGGCCGAATAACGATGTGGCCATTAGGTGATGTAACGGTGGTTGAGTTAAAAAGATATGCCGTAGATCCATCGGCTGCTTGTGCTGCATCTAAAACAAGTGCATCACCTGTGCTAATCGCCATTGCAGGAGAAATTGGAGTTGAGTACACAGCTTCAGGAGAACCTTGCTGAATGATCTGGCCATCGCGCATAAGTGCAACAACATCTGCTGAAACCAAAGCCTCTTCACGATCATGGGTAACCAAGATCGCGGTGGCGTTACTCTTGCGCAAAAGGTCAATAACATCGGCACGTAGATCACCACGAAGTGCGGCATCGAGTGCTGAGAATGGCTCATCGAGCAAAACAATGGCGGGCTTAATGGCAAGAGCGCGGGCTAGTGCTACACGAGTTTGCTGTCCACCAGATAACTGATTTGGCATACGGTTTTCATAACCGTTAAGGCCAATCAAGCTAAGCATCTCTTTGGTGGTCTGACGAATCTGATCCTTGGTGAAAACAGAGCGATCTAGACCAAAGGCAATATTGTCGGCAACGCTCAAGTGCGGAAAGAGCGCGCCTTCTTGTGGAACATAACCAATCTTTCGCTTGTGCGATGGCATGACCAGAGAAGAGAGCGAGACAAGCTGCTTACCGAAACGAATTGTTCCCTCAGATGGCTGGATTAACCCGGCGATACTGCGAAGCAGTGTTGTCTTGCCGCAACCAGATGGGCCCAAGAGCGCTGCGATCTGACCTTCCGCCAATGAGAATGAAAGATCATCAAGAATTACCCGGTTGCCAAAGGAAACCTTTAGATGGGAGATCTCAAGTGAGCTCACT
>CAZQNP010000035.1:0-6653 GCA_964594645.1 uncultured Candidatus Planktophila sp.
ATACCGATTTCTGGTGCATGTCCTGCCATTTACTTGCCTCCTCGTAAGTGACCAAGTTTTTCTTCCTTGGTAGCTAGATACTTTTCATTAAATTTATTGGGCGCAACGGTTAAGTTTGTTTGCGTTACCTCAACCCCTGCATTGCGCAGCGCTTGAACCTTGTTGGGGTTGTTGGTCAAGAGGGTTAACTCCTTAAGACCCAAGCTATGAATTATGGCGATCGCATCAAACCAATCACGCGCATCGATTTCATGTCCAAGATGTAAATTGGCATCGATGGTGTCCATGCCCGCATCTTGTAATTGATACGCCTTGATCTTTTCAGTAAGACCAATGCCGCGACCCTCGTGATCACGAAGGTAAACAATGTAACCATGACCATAGTGTTCGATCATTGAAATTGATTTTTCTAGCTGCTCGCCACAATCGCAACGCTGCGAATGAACAACATCGCCGGTAAAGCATTCGCTATGAATTCGAACCATAGGCGCTGTGCCAGCTTGTCCAAATGCAATAACTGCGTGCTCACGTTGGCGTAGCCCTGGGTAGGTTGCGATCTTCCAATTGCCAGTTCGCAATGGAAGCTCGGCCCAGGCAAACTCAAATGAGATTGATTCAGTTGGGGCAACAGGTGCTAGCCCTTTTAACTCTTCCACCGAGATCATTGGGATTGCATGATGGGCGGCAAATGCATCCAAAGATGCTCCCCGTGCCATTGATCCATCATCATTGACGATTTCAGACAACAAACACAAAGGCTGCGCACCGACTAGGTGTGACAACGCGACACCTGCTTCGGTATGGCCGCCACGTGCTGCTAATCCCCCGACATCTGCAATCAAAGGAAAGATGTGGCCTGGGCGAATGAAATCTAAATGCGTGACCGTGTTATCAGCCAAAGCGCGCACAGTATTTGAACGCTCTGTAGCGCTTACACCCGTTGTTATTCCAACCTTGTAATCAACGCTGACTGTAAATGCGGTCTTCTTTGAATCCTGGTTTTCCTCAACCATCAAAGGCAGGCGCAAGCTGCGTGCGCGCTCTGCCGTCATGGCAACACACAAGATTCCGGTTGTGTGGCGAACCATAAAAGCAACCTTTTCAGGTGTTGCCATATCAGCGCGCAACATTAAGTCGCCCTCATTTTCGCGATCAGCATCATCGGTGACGATGATGAGATCACCATTCTTGTAAGCATCTAAGGCTTTCTGCAGGTTACTCATTTTTCTCACCCTTAGCTAAAAGACGCTCTACATACTTAGCCAGGACATCGACTTCGACGTTGATCAAATCTGCTGGTTTTTTAGTAGACAGGTTGGTGCGCTCTAGGGTTTCCGGAATTAACCAGACAGTTACAACGTTGTTTGCATCATTGATTTCACCAACGGTTAGGGAAATACCATCAAGGCAGATTGAGCCTTGATTAACAATATACTTGGCAAGTTTTTCTGGCACGGTGATATCAAACTGTGCCCACTTTTCACCCGGCGTTAAGCCAACAACAGTTGCCACGCCATCGACATGTCCCTGCACCATGTGGCCACCCATACGGGTATTGAGCAGCGCTGCTAATTCCAGGTTTACTGGGCTGCCAACTGTTAGCTGTGACAAGGAGGTAACCGCCAAGGTTTGAACCATTACATCTGCGGTAAAGCTATCCCCTGCAATAGTTGTAGCGGTTAAACAGACTCCGTTAACCGCAACAGAATCACCCAATGCGATCTGTGAAATCAAGGCAGGGGCCGCTACGGTAAATACCGCTGAGCTTTCACCCTTTTCGATTGCGGTGATGCGACCGAGTTCTGCAATTAATCCAGTAAACATCACTCACCGTTCCTTATGCGATAGACCGATTTAACATCGCCATCAAAAACCTGTGTGCCCAGGTGATCCATGCGCATTTGGTCGGTGATCGTTGTTGGGTAATCAAAAGCAAACCAATGCTTTCCGGTACCCAGCAGCGCAGGTGCTTGGTAGATGATTAACTCATCGAGCAAACAGCCATCGAGCATCGCACTGCCTAGGGTTGGACCCGCTTCAACAAAGACATGGTTAACACCTAGTTCATTGAGCTTTTCAACTAACACATCAAGATCTTTGGATTTAACAACAACGGTACGGGCTGCATCATCAAAGACTTGTGCATTCTTTGGTAGCTCCTGTTCGCCGCAAATCACGCGGATTGGGTTGCCTCTATATCCAGGGAAATCTCCGCGCGGAACAAGGTGGGGGTTATCTACAAGAACAGTGTTTGTGCCCACAAGAATTGCATCTGCTTGGCGACGAAGCTGCTGCACATCTGCGCGGGATGCTTCATTGGTGATCCACTGTGATGTTCCATCTGCAGCTGCAACCTTTCCATCTAGGGTTGCTGCAACCTTCCAGGTAAAGAAGGGGCGATTCTTGCGAATCTTCATCAGCCAAGCGCGGTTTGAAAAAGCCGCCTCATCCTTCAAGACACCTTCAACAACTGTGATTCCAGCTGCGCGAAGTGCTGCCGCTCCCCCTGCTGCTTTTTCATTGGGATCGGTAACTGCAAAGACAACTGTTGTAATGCCTGCATCGATGATTGCCTGAACACATGGGCCGGTGCTACCTGTGTGGTTACATGGTTCAAGGGTTACAACAACTGTTGAACCCTTGGCTTTCGCACCCGCAGCTTTAAGGGCAACAACTTCAGCGTGATCGCTCGATTGGCTTCGATCATGAAAGCCTTCAGCAATAACTGCGCCGGTTGAATCAAGAATTACCGCACCAACAATTGGATTGGGAGCGGTCTTTCCTAATCCTTTTTCGGCAAGGGCAATGGCACGTTGCATCGCAACTGTGTAATCCATGTATGCCCCTAACTCTAGATACGAGTTTCCGGGGTGGGTGCACAAGATTTTCCAGAAATGGAAAATGCACCATAAGGGTAGGCATAGGCCAACCCTTTATTTGTTTTCTCTCATCCGGACTTTAACCGTCGGTCTCAGAGTTTCACTGAGTCAACCGATACCTGGCGGGTATCGGGTCGCGGACTTTAACCGCCGGTTCGAAATTACATCGACCCCGAAAACAACGTCGTAATTCTACCCCCATTAATCAGCTGTCCCGAACAGTAAAAAAACCCCGCCAATCGCAGTGATTGGCGGGGTTTTTAACGGGGTTGGTTAAATCATGTTATTGCTTAGCTGCAACCAGATGTGTTTCCACAACCTTCGCATACAAAGCATGCTCCTGACATTCTCATCTTTACTCCACATGTCATACATAGTGGTGCATCAGATTTGATTCCCATTGATTCCAGTAGATCAGATGATGATCCGATTGTTTGTGCGGCTGGAGCAGCCTCAATCTTTACCTCTACCGCTTTAGCTGGAGCAGCTACAGGAGCCGCCGCAGCAACCGGAGCCGCTGGTGCTTTTGGGGTATCAGCCGCCGCTACAGGTGCGTACTCGCCACCATTGTCGAGTGCTGCTGCACGCTCTGCTGCTGTGTAGAGACCCATCGCTGAACGCTGTTCAAATGGTAGGTAATCAAGCGCCAAGCGACGGAAGATGTAATCCATCATTGACTGTGCCATGCGAATATCTTGATCATCTGTCATACCAGCTGGCTCGAAGCGCAAGTTTGTGAACTTCTCTACAAATGTCTCTAGTGGAACTCCGTACTGAAGTCCGATAGATACTGCGATTGAGAAGGCATCCATTACACCTGCAAGGGTTGAACCCTGCTTGCCAAGCTTCAAGAACACTTCACCAAGTGCGCCATCTGCGTAAGCACCAGCGGTCATGTAACCCTCTGCGCCACCAACTGAGAATGATGTTGTTGTTGCAGGACGTGCCTTTGGAAGACGCTTACGAACTGGAGTTGCTGCAACTTCCTCAACAACTACATCTTTCTTCTTCGCCTTTCCATCAGACAAAGGCTGACCAACCTTGCAGTTGTCACGGTAAACCGCGAGCGCCTTAAGTCCTAGCTTCCATCCCTGGAAGTACACATCTTCAACCTCTTCAACAGTTGCATCCTCTGGGAGGTTAACTGTCTTTGAGATCGCACCTGAAAGGAATGGCTGGCATGCAGCCATCATGCGTACGTGACCCATTGGAGCGATTGAACGAGCACCAAGCGCACAGTCAAATACGTCGTAGTGCTCAAGCTTGAGGCCTGGTGCATCGATAACGTGACCATTTGCTGCGATGTATTCGACGATCGCTTCGATTGTCTCCTGTGCGTATCCAAGCTTTACAAGCGCTGCTGGGACTGTCTGGTTAACGATCTGCATAGATCCGCCACCGACAAGCTTCTTGAACTTAACCAATGAGAAGTCAGGCTCGATACCAGTTGTATCGCAATCCATCATCAAACCGATTGTTCCAGTTGGAGCAAGTACTGAGATCTGCGCGTTGCGCCATCCATTCTTATCTCCTGTTGCAAGACATGCATCCCACGCCTTGTTCGCCTCTGTCCATACATCGCGGTCAAGAGTTGTCTCTGACTTTGCAGATGATGATGCAGCTGCATGCTTGCGCATTACACGTGCATGTGGCTTAGCATTTTGTGCAAAGCCTGCGTATGGTCCGACAATTCCAGCAAGCTCTGCTGAACGCTTGTAGGTAATACCTGACATCAATGATGTGATCGCACCAGCTAGAGCGCGTCCACCCTCTGAATCGTATGCAAGACCTGATGCCATAAGAAGTGCACCAAGGTTTGCGTAACCGATACCGAGCTGACGGTAAGCCTTTGTAGTGTCACCGATCGCCTCTGTTGGGAAATCAGCGAAGCAGATTGAGATATCCATCGCTGTGATGATCAGCTCTGCTGCCTTACCAAATGTCTTGGCATCAAATGAGCCATCAGCCTTGAGGAACTTCATCAAGTTAAGTGAAGCCAAGTTACATGATGAGTTATCTAGTGACATGTACTCAGAGCAAGGGTTTGACGCATTGATGCGACCTGTCTCTGGGTTTGTGTGCCAATCATTGATTGTGTCGTCGTACTGAATTCCTGGATCAGCACATGCCCATGCAGCTTCAGCCATCTTTGTAAATAGCTTGCGTGCATCAACAGTTTCGATAACTTCGCCAGTTGAGCGAGCTGTTAAACCAAACTGCTCTCCCTTTTCAACTGCGCGCATGAAATCATCTGATACGCGAACTGAGTTGTTTGCGTTCTGGTACTGAACAGAGATGATGTCTTTTCCACCTAGGTCCATGTCGAAGCCAGCATCGCGAAGTGCGCGAATCTTGTCCTCTTCCTTAACCTTGGTCTCAATAAACTCTTCGATATCTGGGTGTGAAACATCAAGAACAACCATCTTTGCAGCGCGACGGGTTGCGCCTCCTGATTTGATTGTTCCTGCTGATGCATCTGCACCACGCATAAATGAAACTGGGCCTGAAGCTGTTCCGCCAGACTTGAGAAGCTCCTTTGATGAGCGGATGCGAGACAAGTTAAGTCCTGCTCCTGATCCACCCTTGAAGATCATTCCTTCTTCGCGGTACCAGTTAAGAATGCTGTCCATAGTGTCATCAACTGACAGGATGAAACATGCTGAAACCTGCTGTGGCTCCTGTGTTCCAACGTTGAACCACACTGGTGAGTTAAATGAAAAGATCTGGTGCAAGAGCATGTGTGTTAGCTCGTGCTCGAAAACCAAAGCATCCTTATCAGTTGCAAAGTAGCCGTGCTCTTTTCCAGCCTTTGTGTATGTCAACACAACGCGATCGATTACCTGCTTCAAAGACCACTCGCGGTTTTCTGCACCAACTGCGCCACGGAAGTACTTTGTTGTAACGATTGTTGAAGCGTTTACAGACCATGTGTCTGGGTACTCAACACCGCGTTGTTCGAAAACAGTCTCACCCGTTCTCCAGTTCTGCTGCACCACATCGCGGCGCTCCCACTTCACTTCATCGTATGGGTGCACACCTTCATTTGTGTAGATGCGTTCGATCGTCAAGCCCTTACCCTTAAGAGTGTTGTGGGCCTTGATTTTCGCTGGTCGGTTGATGACCGTCTCTGACATATTTATTTCCCCGTCTTCTAGTTAGTTCTTAATTTTTTGAGTATTACTTTGTTCTGTGTTACTTGTGGTGCGTTGTGTTTCTGAAGCAATTGGGGAATTGCTTGAAGGTAGAGCGCGGAGAAGAGCGATCTCACCTTCGAAATCTTCAAGGGAGGCAAAGTTACGGTACACAGATGCATAACGTAAGTAGGCAACCTCATCGAGCTCTCGGAGTGGCGCAAGGATTGCCATGCCCACCTCTTGAGCCTCGATCTCTGCCTGACCTGTGCGGCGAAGGGACTCTTCTACGCGCTGGGCAAGCAAAACTAAATCATCCTCATTAACGGGACGTCCCTGGCAGGCTTTACGAACACCAACCAGCACCTTCTCGCGACTGAAAGGCTCTGTGGCCCCGCTGCGCTTAATAATGTTAAGAAGTGAGAGCTCCTGGGTTGAGAATCGCTGGCCACACTGGGGGCACTCGCGACGACGGCGGATTGCTGTGCCATCTTCAACAGGACGGGAGTCCACAACGCGGGAATCTTCATTGCGACAGAATGGGCAGTTCATCTCGGCGTGTCCTCCAATCAATGCTCGATATTTGTAACTTCGGGTGTAAAGGGCTTTTTAGAGCGGATTGGGTAATTTACCCTAAAACCAC
>CAZQNP010000036.1:0-6480 GCA_964594645.1 uncultured Candidatus Planktophila sp.
TGGAATTACAGATTCGCCACCTTCGAGTGAGAATCGCTTTTGACCAACAAACTTTGTATGTAGGAATGATTCAAATGACTCTGCGCTGTTGAGCTTGCGTAGTACACGCAACTGCTCTTCGCGCGGAAGCTTGGCGTAGCCAACCTCAACCTTGTCTTGAATCCACTTACGTTCAACTGGATCTTGGATGTACATGTACTCAACACCGACAGAGCGGCAGTATGAGTCACGAAGGATTCCAAGTATTTTGCGAAGTGTCATGAACTTCTTGCCACCAAAGCCACCGGTTGCAAACTCACGATCAAGATCCCACAGAGTTAAACCATGTGTAACTACATCAAGATCTGGGTGTGAACGTTGAACATATTCGAGTGGATCAACATCTGCCATGAGGTGGCCAAATGTGCGGTAAGCCTGAATCAACTGCTGAACACGTGCAGTCTTGTTGATCTGCTCATCACGAGTAAATGCAAAGTCATTTGCCCAACGGATTGGCTCGTAAGGAATGCGAAGTGCAGAGAAGATCTCATCGTAAAAACCTTCAGCACCAAGTAAGTACTCGTGCATACGGCGCAAGAAATCACCGGATTGTGCACCCTGAATAATGCGGTGGTCGTATGTGCTGGTAAGGGTGATTACCTTGCTAACAGCCATGTTGACGAGGGTTTCTTCGCTCGCACCCTGGAACTCAGCTGGGTAATCCATCGCACCAACACCAAGAATCAATCCCTGTCCCTGAACTAGACGTGGAACTGAGTGAACAGTTCCGATTGTTCCAGGGTTGGTGATGGACATTGTTGTGCCAGCAAAATCTTCAACGGTTAATGCGCCAGCGCGAGCCTTCTTGATGATCGCTTCATATGCGGCCCAGAACTGTCCGAAATCTAAATCTTCGCAACCCTTAACTGATGGAACAAGAAGCTGACGTGAACCATCAGGCTTAGCCAAGTCGATCGCAACACCTAAGTTGATGTGCTCTGGCTTTCCAATTGCTGGCTTTCCATCGAGCTCGCCAAAGAATGCGTTCATCTCTGGCATCGCACGAACAGCCTTGATCATTGCGTAAGCGATGATGTGTGTGAATGAAACTTTGCCTCCGCGACCGCGCGCTAGGTGGTTGTTAATAACGATTCGATTATCAATCATCAACTTCGCAGGAATTGCGCGAACTGATGTTGCGGTTGGAACTGAAAGTGAAGCCTCCATTGATTGAACAACGCGAGCGCCAACTCCGCGGATTGGTTCAAGCGATGATGCACCTGGTGTAATCAAAACTGGAGCAGGCTTTACAACAGGATCTGCAGGAGTTGGTTGCGCAGTTGCTGTCTCGCGAACAATTGGTTGTGACACTGGAGCTGCCGGTGCTGCTTGTGCAACTGGCGCTGCTACTGGTGTGGCTGCAACTGGTGCAGCTTGTGCAACAGGTGCGGGTGCTTGTTGTTGTGCCTTTGGAATTGGTGGAACACCTTTACTAGGTGTCGCACCTGCTGCTGGCGCACCTGGCTTATTTGTTTTGAAGTACTCAACCCATGCAGGGTCTACAGAAGTTGGATCCTGTAAATACTGCTCGTACATTTCATCGACGAGCCAATCATTTGCACCAAAATCCTGTGCCGACACTGGCAAACTCCTTCTGCATTGGTTACGGGCGTAGCCTATCGGCCTGAGCCCGCATGAATAAACTCGATCTGCCGCTCTTTGGGCGAGATTGGCCACATTGGAGATGCCCCTAGCCCCACATATTCAGGGGCCGCTTCACTCTGCAAAGTTGGTAGATCTAGTCCACCCTTAAGCCATGCCAACAGCGATAGTGACAGGTGCCAGCCGTGGTCTGGGCTTTGAAAATGCCAAGGGGTTAGCAGCTCAGGGCTATGACATCGTCATGGTGGCCAAGGATCAAGGCCGATTGTCGGCGGCTGCGCAATCTCTTCAACAACAATTCCCAGAAACTCACTTCTCTACCTATGCCGTTGATCTTGCAGATATTGCCGCTACCCGTGCCACCGCCGACCAAATCGCATCAGAGCATCCAGCAGCTGATGTGGTGATTTTGGCTCATGGAGTCATGAGCGAAAAGATGTCCAAGACTTTGCGTACCACCGATGAGGAGTGGCGCAGAGTTATGGCGATCAATCTGGATTCTGTTTTCATACTTGTTAATGCTGTAGTTCCTTCAATGGCAGAGGCTCGCAAGGGCCGAGTAATTATTTACTCAGCATGTCTTGGAAGAATGTCAGGACCTGGAAATGCTGGAGGTCTTGCTCCATATCGAATTAGCAAAGCTGGAGTAAATGCAATGGTTCGCAACCTTGCACATGAAACTGGTTTAGGTGCGCGTGGCTTGTTAGTTGATGCGGTCTGTCCTAATCATTCAAGAACAGATATGGGAGGAGCAGATGCGCCACGTAGCGCTGAAGAAGGTGCTGCATGTGCGCTGTGGCTAGCAACTCGCGAATTTAATCCGGGAGACACCACTGGAGTTTTGTGGGAAGACAATCAGATTGTTGAGTGGTAGCTCTAAATTTGATCTTGCTAGGAATAGAAGCTGATTAGATATCAGTTGGAATTGCGCGGAGTGCAGCGATTAATGTTGTGCCAGCTAGCGCAGCCAATGGCCCAGCAACCCACCACAAATGTGCTTCTACTTGATATGAAACAACACCAAGTGCAATTAAGTTAGCCAAAACCGCTGGGGATCGACCAAAGTACTTGCCGCGGCGATAGCCCATTGCAGAGACTGCCAAACCTGCTGAACCCGCAACTGCAAATAAGAGAACACCTAGTAGTGGATAGATCTCAACATTCTCATGGGTAAAGCCCATAACAAGGAGCCATAAACCCAACCCTGCGATTACCGCTGCCTCAACAAAAAGTAGGGATGCCACTAGTGCGCGAGCTTTGGCTGCTTTGGCAGGATCGTTATTCATAGAGACAAGATTAACTCAAGGGAGGTTGCAATGCTCTTTTCTCACGATGGTATTCATGACTCCCAAACACATTTAGCCTCCCCTCCTTACTTTTATGAGCAGCTTCGTCGCGAGATATCTCTTGCAACAAGGAGCAACAAGCCTTTGGCTCTTGTTAAGATACTTTTTGAAAACCCTCAAACCGACCAGGTCCGGGCCCATGACATCTTGCACTTTTCACATGAGCTCACTCAATTGACACGAAAGGAAGAGTGCATAGGGCGGCTTGGGGTAAATGAGGTAGTAATAATTATTCGAGATGGTCATAGCAATGCTGAGCAATTGATGCAGCGGCTGCTGGATTCAACATCACTTACAGTCGATAAAACATTACTCATCAAGGTAGCAAAGGTATATAGCGAAGAGGATGAGGATTCCCTGCACCTGTTAAGCAGGTTAGATCGGGCAGAACTGATCCCGCAATAACTCACCTTTAACCCTTTCAAGCAAGGTTGAGTTGTATCCACAGGCTAATAAATTCTGTCAGTTACCGATCTACCTTTCCGAAATGGAACTTGATCTCAATGTGACCTTTGGCCCCATCGCCCCGTTTATGAATGATTCAACTGTAGAAGAGATTTGGATTAACGCTCCAGAGAGAGTTTTTATCGCCCGCAAAGGACGCAGTGAGTTAACCAATCTCCTGCTTACCCCTGATGAGGTACGCAACATAGTTGAGCGAGCGTTAATGTGGAGCGGGCGCAGACTTGATTTATCCCATCCATTTGTTGATGCTCGACTTCCCGACGGCAGCCGCTTACATGTAGCAATTCCTGAAATTACAGCTGCTCATTGGGCGGTCAATATTCGCAAACACTTGATGAAAAACCTGTCGGTCAATGACTTAGTTAATCGCTCTGTGATGAGCCAAGAGATCGGTACAGCGCTTGTTAATAGCGTAAAGGCAGGGCTGAACATATTGGTTTGTGGCGGAACACAAGCAGGAAAAACAACTGTTCTCAACGCATTGGCTGGCGCGGTTCCCCGGAGTGAAAGGGTGATCACTATTGAGGAGGTTTTTGAACTTACTCCCCAGCTTCCGGATGTTGTACAAATGCAAACGCGTAGCGCGAACTTGCAGGGCGAAGGTGAAATTCCGCTGCGCAGATTGATCAAAGAGTCACTTCGAATGCGGCCATCCAGAATAATTGTTGGTGAGGTTCGTGAAGCTGAAGCTCTTGATCTCCTCATTGCCTTGAACTCTGGTTTACCTGGCATGGGAACTCTTCACGCCAACTCTGCTCGAGATGCAATTGTTAAGTTACAAACCCTGCCTTTACTTGCGGGAGAAAATATCTCGCACAAGTTCATCGCTCCGACCGTTGCATCTGCAATCGATTTGATTGTTCATGCAACCTTAGATTCTGCAGGTGTACGACGAATCAATGAGGTAGCTGCGGTCACCGGCCGTTATGAAAATGATCGAGCAGAGATTGAAATGCTGTGGAAGTGGGATGGGGCCCAGTACATCCGTGGAGTTGGAGCACTTCCACACCCTGGAAGATTTGCAAATATTGGCGCACCTTTAGCTTCGTGGTGGCATGTGTGAGACTTTCACTTCGCATAGGTATCTCAGCTTCAATCTCTACAGCGGTTGTTCTACTGATGACTCGTTCTCTAGTAATAGCAGCCGCCTTTGGAACCTTGGCGGCCGGGATCGCATTTGTAACGGTGAAAGCTAAAGCCGCTATCAGCGAAGCTGCGCTCGTTGCGGCATGGCCGGAAGTTATTGATCACCTGATGTCAGGCATTCAATCAGGTCTATCTTTATCTGAATCACTTGCTGGGTTAGCAACTCGTGGTCCGGAGGTCTTGAGACCTTCATTTGTTCGCTTCAAATCAACATTGTTTAACAGTGGTGATTTAACGGAAGCTATCGAGGAGTTGCGAGCAGGTTTTGCCCACCATGGCAGTGATCAGATTTTTGAGGCGCTGCTTATCGCAAAAACCCTTGGTGGAGGTGAGCTCTTGCAGATACTTCGCACACTTGGAGATTTTCTTCGACAAGATTTAGCACTTCGTCGTGAAATCGATGTAAAACATGGATGGATTAAAAACTCGGCGCATATTTCAGCGGCTGCTCCTTGGATTCTCTTGCTTCTTCTTTCTACCCAGCCAAGTACTGCGGTTGCATACTCAACTCCAACTGGCGCAGTTATCTTGATCGCTGGCTTGTTTATGACCGCAATTGCATATCTGTGGATGAATCGTCTGGGTCGCTTACCTCAGGCACCACGAGTCTTCACCCAAAGCTTTGAAACAAAGTTAGCGATTCGGAGCCGTTCAAAATGATGATCACATTTGTTGTAACAGCCCTGCTCGTAATACCTGCAGCCCTCTTGATACTTGTTGGCGATCAGGTTGATCCTCTGAGTGAGGCGAAAAGATTTTCACGAAAGACCGCCAGAGCTAGTGATGATAAAACTCAACTTCGAATCAGACTCGAAGAGTTGGGTCGAGGTAGCCAAAAGGATTATGAAGATTTTCGAATTAAGCAGTATGGGTACTGTGCCGCAGCTGCAGCTATTAGCTTCGCCCTCTCAATTGCAGTATCAGGATCATTCATTCTTGCTCTCATTGGCTCGATTGCCGCTGTGACCACAATTTACTTACTTATTGATCGTCAGTTAACTCAAGATGTAAAGAAGCGACGAGAGCTCATAGAAGCAGAGTTTCCTGCCATCGTTGAGATGCTAACCCTTGCCATTGCGGCTGGTGAAACACCAATGAGCGCGATGCTTCGAGTTGCCAATACCGCCAATGGAGCGATTGCTCAGGAGTTTGCAATTGTTGTTGCCGTCGTGCGTTCTGGCGCACCTTTGCATGAATCTTTGGATGCAATGGGTCGCCGAGTGAAATCGGTAATGATCAGAAGATTTGTTGATGCACTTGTCACTGCAACTTTGCGTGGTGCACCGCTTGTAGAGGTTCTCTCCCGCCACGCAGTTGAAGCACGTGGCTATCAGAGAAACCGAGTGATGGGAGCGGCAGGTAAAGCTGAAATCTCAATGATGATTCCAGTTGTATTCCTTATCCTGCCAATCTCCATCCTCTTTGCACTGTGGCCCTCGCTTGCAAATTTAAATCTCTTTGCAACTTAGGCGGCACTCTCTTCGCGTTCATCCTTTGCCACATTGAGTTCAATCAATTCACCTTGTGCATTGCGTTCAGCAACCTCTTTCAAAGATGGTCGCCCAGCTTTGCGCTTCTTGGCGATGATTCGGCCTTCCTCAAACAGCTCGCCGCCCCACACACCTGCTGGCTCTTGGCGCGATAACGCACCCTCTAAGCACTGTGCACGCACGGGACATCCACCACAGAGCGACTTTGCCTCTGCAACCTGCATCTCATCCTCAGAAAAGAAAGTTTCAGGATCTGCTGTGTGGCATGGCAAGTTAAATGATGAGCCATCGCTGTAGGTGCCCGTTACGGCATCTAAACCGATCTTCTCATCTGCCCAGCCTGGTACTAGTAGTTCGCTGAAGAGAACGCTCATGTTCTCACCTCTTCTTTC
>CAZQNP010000037.1:0-5921 GCA_964594645.1 uncultured Candidatus Planktophila sp.
CAAGCTGCTGTGAAGCCGGCTAACAAGGCAACAGTTGGCGATGACTGCACAGCAGCATCTGCAGCTTCAAACAGAGTTGCTAAGGGCCGTGGAGTCGACGGCTCAGATTTAACATGCATGGTTGTACCAACAGGTTCATTCAAGGGCCAAACAAAGTGGTGGTACAAGGATGTTAAGCCACTAAAGAATATTGACTGGACAGTTCCAGCAAACCCAGGTGGATACTCGCTTACAAGTAACGCGATCAGCGACACACTAAAGGCTGAAGGCTTGCTTGGCCAGTACTCATCATCATTCAAGCCAGGTGCCGGTGGCGCTGTAGGACTTGGCGCATTCCAAGAGATTAAGGGTAAGCCAGAGGCTGCTCTTGTTACAGGAATTGCAATGACTGGTGGACTTTATTCAAATAAGTCTCCACTAAACCTTCTTGCATCAACTCCAATTGCAAAGGTGCTCCGTGAGTACAACGCAATCGTTGTTCCTGCTAACTCAAAGTATCGCAACCTAAAGCAGCTAATGGATGATCTAAAGGCTCGACCAAACAGCGTTGCAATCGCTGGTGGAAGCAAGGGCGGAATCGATCACCAGGTAATGGGTCTTCTTGCACAAGGTGCAGGTATCGATCCAACTAAGTTGAACTATGTTGTGTTCTCAGGTGGTCCGGAAGTTCTTACATCAATCCTTTCTGGTTCAACACAGGTAGGTATCTCAGGTTCATCTGAGTTCAACGCATTTGTTGCTTCAGGAAGAGTTCGTGTTCTTGGAGTGTCATCTGCACGCCCACTAGCTGGCTTTAAGGGACAGACTTTCGTACGCCAGGGTTACAACCTTGTCTACGGAAACTGGCGTGGAGTAATGGCTCCCGCCGATATTTCTAGGGCTGATTACACCAACTTCATCAAGGTAATGGACATCATGCATGTTTCACCTTCATGGAAGGAGCAGCTCAAGAAGAACAACTGGGATAACGAGTTCGAGGCGGGAACTAAGTTCAAGTCATTCCTCGAGAAGCACATTCCAGAAATCAACGCTGTTATGAAGGGTCTTGGAATCTAATTTGATTCTCAACAAGCTCTCTAAGCAAGGAAAGGGGGAGCTGGCATTTGCCAGCTCCTTCTTCTTGCTTGGAATTTTTGTTGCCTGGGATACCGCAGGTATGGATATCCCACAGGACAACTCAATTGTTAGCCCACAAACATTTCCATACATGGTTGCTGCATTTGCTTCCTTAGTTGGCCTTGGATTGATTGTGGATGTATTGCGTGGCAAGACCGGCGTACCTGATGGAACTGAACCAGGGGATCCTTACTCACCAATAAATTGGAAGACGATGGGAATTGTTGCCACAGCAATTGGCCTACATGTAATTTTGCTGGAAACTGCAGGGTATGTAATGGCCGCAACTGTGTGTTTTTGGGGTGTGGCTTACGCCTTTGGATCCCGCAGAATTTTGAAGGACTTTGTCATTAGCGCAGTTTTCGCAAGTATCGTTTACTTCGCTTTTAGCAAAGGTTTAAATATCAATTTACCTTCTGGTGTCTTTGAAGGGATTCTTAAGTAATGGGTAATAACTTCGCATTATTGTTGGATGGTTTCCAAACCGTCTTTACACCTACAAACTTAATGTTTGGTCTGTTGGGAACATTCTTGGGAACACTTGTTGGAGTGCTTCCTGGTATCGGTCCAGCGTTAGCTATTGGTTTGTTGCTCCCTATTACCTTGACGGTAAACCCAACCTCAGCGTTGATCATGTTTGCCGCTATTTTTTACGGTGCCATGTATGGCGGATCGACAACCTCGATTCTCTTAAATACGCCGGGTGAAAGCGGATCGGTCATTACCGCCCTTGAGGGCAACAAGATGGCCAAAGCTGGGCGTGCTGGCGCAGCCCTTGCGACAGCGGCTATTGGTTCATTTGTAGCAGGCACGATTGCAACAATTTTGCTGGCGTTCGGAGCACCTCTATTAGCTGAATTCGCTTTAACAATTCAACCGGCCGGGTATTTGGCCCTGATTATCTTGGCTTTTGCAACGGTCGGAACCTTGCTCGGAACTTCACGCATCCGTGGATTAATCGCACTTTCTATGGGCCTTGTTATCGGGTTAATTGGAGCAGATCTGCAATCAGGTGCACTTCGCCTTACCTTTGGCAAATTAGAGGCGATCGATGGAATCGAGACGGTTACTGTAATTGTTGCAATCTTTGCATTGGGCGAAACCTTGTACCTTGCTAGTCGCCACACATTAGTGAAGGCATCGGTTTTGCAGATAGATGGAAAAGCGTGGATGACACGTCAAGATTTCAAGCGGTCATGGAGGCCTTGGCTACGCGGTACTGCAATTGGATTCCCTCTAGGTGTCGTCCCTGCTGGTGGTTCTGAGGTTCCAACCTTCTTGTCATACGGTGTTGAAAAAGCACTTTCAAAGAACAAGGATGAGTTTGGTAAAGGCGCTATTGAAGGTGTTGCTGGACCAGAGGCTGCAAACAATGCAAACGCTGCAGGTGTATTGGTTCCAATGCTTGCACTTGGCTTGCCAACATCGGCAACGGCAGCAGTTGTTTTGGTTGCTTTCCAATCATTTAACATCCAGCCAGGTCCAATGCTCTTCCAGACAAATCCTGAAATTGTATGGAGCTTGATTGCATCCCTCTTTGTAGGAAATTTCTTGCTACTTGTCTTGAACCTTCCATTGATTCGTTTTTGGGTAATGCTTCTTAAGATTCCTACCCATTATCTGTATGCGGGAATTACTACATTTGCCTTGTTGGGCGCTTATGCCCTCAATAACTCAGTCTTTGATTTACAGGTTGCATTGGCAGTTGGTGTTATTGGATTCTTGTTCCGACGTTTTGGTGTGCCGATTACACCTCTGATTATCGGTGCAATCCTTGGCCCGCTATCTGAGCTGTACTTCAAGAGATCCCTACAAATCAGCCAGGGTGATTGGGGAATCTTGATTGATGGAACCTTCCCTAAAGTGATTTACGGGATCTTGATTCTTGTGATAATTGGCCCTCTTGTTTGGAACTTCAAAAAAACTTTTGCCATAAAGAAGTAAATGGCTGCAGATAAGTTACTTCCGTGGGCTAAACCGCTCCTAGTTTCATCCACGCTTACCCAAGCAACGATCTACGTGCTGCGCCCAATGATCACTTATCGCGCAATTGAATTAGATGCCAATGCGGCGCAAATTGGTTTGATCGCTGCTTTGTACGCGCTCTTTCCGGTTTTGTTGGCTCTGCAATTTGGATCATGGGTCGGAAAACTTGGTGAGGCCAAGTTCATCATTTATGGCACTTTAGCCATGATGGTTACATCGGCAGCTTTAATCTTTGCAAACAATCTCGTAACGCTTGGAATCGCAACCGCAGCTGCTGGGCTTGCGCACTTAGCCTGCATGGTTGGTGGTCAATCTATGGTTGCACTGCGTGCTCCTCGAGCAAGTTACGACAGATACTTTGGCTTCTATACCTTCAGCGCATCTGTTGGTCACATGCTTGGACCAATCATCGCAACAATAGTTGCAGGCTCCAATGGAACTCTGCCTAAGTCAACATCTAATGCATTCTTGCTTGGGGTTGTGTTAACGATAATCGCCTTGGTTCCAGTCATTAAATGGAGAGATGAAAGACCTAGCGTTGAAGCAAAAGAGAATGCAGATGGCACCTTTAAAGCTGCAGCGAAATTAGTTAAGCGTCCGGGAATAATGGCTGCAATCTATATTTCATTAGCAATCTCATCGGTAGCTGATGTGTTGGTAGTTTTCTTGCCGCTATTTGGTACTGAAAACAACTTCTCTTCATATGCAATCGGTGCAATTCTTGCTATTCGAGCAGGAACAACGATGATGTCTAGGTTCTTCTTAGGCCGACTAAGTCAGCGTTTTTCAACCTTTCAACTACTGTGGTGGAGCACCATCATCTCCACCTTGTGTTGTGGCGCAATGGCATTTGCACAGACCCCACTTTCCTTAGGAGTAATTGTCTTTATCGCAGGCTTCTCATTAGGAGTGGGCCAGCCATTGACCATGTCTCTGATTTCACAAAAAACCGAAAGCAATGAGCGGGCACTTGCCGTTTCAGCACGGTTGATGGGCAATAGATTTGGCCAATTCCTGGTGCCAGCCACCGCCGGCACCTTGGCCGCTGCATCAGGGGCGGGGGCGGTCTTTATTGGCTTAGCGGTCCTACTAGCCAGCTCAATATTCAGCGTAAAACGCAACTGATCTGTGGCCTGAATTACAAGGTTGTAGTTCATTGGGCGGATTTCCCTTATTTGAGCCTGAGCCCTAAACTACGAGTTCGCTTGTTTCACGCTTAAACAGAAATGTAGGTACAGCTTGGCTAAAAAAGATGGCGCCATCGAGATGGAAGGCACCGTTGCTGAAGCTTTACCTAACGCAATGTTTCGCGTGGAGCTAACTAACGGACATAAAGTCCTCGCTCACATTAGCGGCAAGATGCGAAAGAACTACATTCGTATTCTTCCTGCCGATCGTGTGATCGTGGAAATGAGTCCGTACGACCTAACAAAGGGTCGAATTATTTACCGTTATAAGTAACAAGGGGAGCAATAGACATGAAGGTTAATCCAAGCGTTAAGAAGATTTGCGATAAGTGCAAAGTCATTCGCCGCAAGGGTCGCGTCATGGTCATTTGCGAAAACCTGCGTCACAAGCAACGTCAAGGCTAAGCACTAGATAGTTCTACAACTTAATAAATAACTCGCATTACGACTTCACGCAAGTGAAGACCTTTGGACTGGTAGGCCAGAGAACAGTAATGCGGAGGACCTCCAGATATAGATTGGTAGATACATGGCACGTCTCGTCGGTGTCGATCTTCCACGCGAAAAGCGTTTGGAAATCGCACTCACTTACATCTTTGGAATGGGCCTTACCCGTTCTCAAAAGACATTAGCAGCAACTGGCATTAGTCCAGATATTCGCGTTAAGGATCTGCAAGAAGCGGATCTAGCAAAGCTTCGCGAATACATCGAAGCAAACTTCAAAATCGAAGGTGACCTTCGTCGTGAAATTTCCGGCGACATTCGTCGCAAGGTTGAAATCCAGAGCTACCAAGGTATTCGTCACCGCAAGGGACTACCTGTTCGTGGTCAGCGCACACACACAAATGCGCGTACACGTAAGGGACCTCGTAAGGCAATTGCAGGTAAGAAGAAGGTGACTAAGTAATGGCCGCTCCTAAGTCAAAGACAGCAACTGCTGCTAAGGGCAAAGTTAAGCTTCGTAAGAAAGAGAAGAAGAACATTGCAGTTGGTAAGGCGTTCATCAAGAGCACTTTCAACAACACAATCATTTCTATTACAGACCCAACGGGCGCTGTTATCTCTTGGTCTTCATCAGGCCAGGTTGGTTACAAGGGCTCACGTAAGTCGACTCCATTCGCAGCACAGCTTGCGGCAGAAGCAGCGGCTCGTCGCGCACAGGAGCACGGCCTAAAGAAGGTTGATGTATTTGTTAAGGGACCAGGATCTGGTCGCGAAACAGCAATCCGTTCATTGCAAGCAGCAGGCCTAGAAGTTGGAGCCATCTCAGATGTAACTCCAGCTCCACACAACGGCTGCCGCCCACCGAAACCACGTCGAGTTTAAGGAAGGAAGAGAATAAATGGCTCGTTATACCGGAGCAGACTGCAAGCGTTGCCGTCGCGAAAAAGTAAAGCTCTTCCTGAAGGGCTCAAAGTGCGATGGACCAAAGTGTCCGATCGAATCACGTCCTTATCCACCAGGACAGCACGGCCGTGGCCGTTCAAAGGAATCTGAGTACCTATTGCAGATGCGCGAAAAGCAAAAGTGCGCACGTATTTATGGTGTTCTAGAAAAGCAGTTCCGTGGTTACTACGAAGAGGCTAACCGCAAGCAGGGCAAGACAGGTGAAAACCTTCTCGTCATTCTTGA
>CAZQNP010000038.1:0-5902 GCA_964594645.1 uncultured Candidatus Planktophila sp.
GCGACGAACAGTAGAGGAGTACGGCGATGTCATTAGCTTTGTATCGTAAATATCGTCCCTCTGTATTTGCAGATGTCATCGGACAAGAGCATGTAACTGTTCCACTTTCAAATGCCCTCGAATCAGGTCGCACACACCACGCATACTTGTTTAGCGGTCCACGTGGTTGCGGAAAAACTTCTAGCGCACGAATCATGGCGCGCTCGCTTAACTGCGAAAAAGGTCCAACACCAAATCCATGTGGTGAATGCCAGTCATGTAAGGATTTAGTTGCCAACGGTCCAGGTTCACTAGATGTAATTGAATTAGATGCTGCGACCCATGGTTTAGTAGATGATGCACGCGATCTTCGCGATAAAGCATTTTTTGCACCAGTACAAAGTCGTTACAAGATTTACATTATTGATGAGGCGCATCAGCTCGGACCAGGTGCAGCAAACGCATTGCTTAAGGTTGTTGAAGAGCCGCCTGCACATGTAATTTTTATCTTTGCTACAACTGAACCAGATAAGTTAATTGCAACTATCCGTTCACGTACACACCACTATCCATTCCGTTTAGTTCCGCCAGGAACCTTGGCGGCTCACCTAGAAAAGGTTTGCAACGCTGAAGGTGTAAAGGTTGCAAAGGGTGTAATTCCACTAGTTGTTCGTGCATCTGGTGGCTCGGTTCGTGATGCTTTATCTGTCTTAGGTCAGCTACTTGCGGGCGCCGGAAAAGATGGTGTGAGCTACGAGATAGCTATTCAACTTCTTGGATTTACAGATGGTGCGCTTTTGGATGATGCCATCGATGCGATTGCAGCACATGATGGTGCAACTTTGTTTAAGACAATTGATCGAGTAATTGAATCTGGCCATGATCCTCGACGGTTTACTAGCGATATGTTGGAACGTATTCGCGATTTGATGATCGTTGATGCGCTAAAGGATTCAACCGCTAACTCCATCTTGCGCGATATGCCTGATGATCAGATGGAACGTATGCGTAATCAGGCAAACAGAATTGGTACGGCAAACCTTTCAAGAGCTGCAGATATTGCGGCGGAGGGCTTAACCCAAATGCGTGGGGCCACTGCGCCGCGCTTAATCCTTGAGCTCATCTGCGGCCGAATTTTGCTGCCGATCGGGGACAACACGGAAGCCGGAATGCTTTCTCGCATTGAGCGACTTGAACGTGCGGAGAACATTGCGCCGCTTTCATCCAGTCGTTCCACTGAAACACGAACCGCAGAGTTAAAAGAAAGTACAAACTCTGCTCATTCGGTTTCAGATGTCACTCCTTCTAAGGTTGAAGAAGTCGCACCTGCTGCTAAAGCAAAGGAATCCGCCCCGGCCGCCGCACCAAAGGTTCCTGGTAATTTCGATATTGCCGCACTTAGACGTGCGTGGCCGGATGTTATTGAGGATGTAAAGAAGCGCCGCAGACTGACATGGTCGCTGCTTAGTGCATCTGCACAGGTTCTATCTGTTGATGAAAATGCGATCACCATTGGCATTGTTAATGCCGGTGCGAAGGAGAGCTTCGAGCGTTCTGAATCTGATGTGATTCTGCGCAACGCATTTATTGATGTGGTGGGGTTGGACAGAAAGATTGCGGTGGTTGTTGATCCTTCCATTGATACAAATACGCCGGCTGCTCGCGAGACCAGAACATCAGAGGCACCAAATGATCCTGTGCAGTTGACCGGTGCTGCCTTGCTCGCAAAAGAGCTTGGCGCAAAAGTTATTGAAGGTAAGTAATACATGTCAGGAATGTATGAAGGTGCAATTCAAGATCTCATCGATGCGTTAGGGCGGTTGCCTGGCATTGGTCCAAAGAGTGCGCAGCGAATCGCTTTTCACATTTTGCAATCAGATTCTGAGGTTGCATCTGCGTTAGTTGATTCCATCCGTGTTGTAAAAGAGCGGGTTAAGTTTTGTATTCAATGCGGAAATGTTTCAGAAGAGGATGAGTGCCGCATCTGTCGCGATCCTCGTCGTGACAACACAATCATCTGTGTTGTTGAGGAAAGCAAGGATGTAATTGCAATTGAACGTACCCGCGAATTTCGCGGTAAGTACCATGTGCTTGGCGGAGCGATTTCTCCGATCGATGGGATTGGTCCAGAGCAACTTCGTATTCGCGAACTCATGGTTCGTTTGGCAGATGCCGGAATCATTGAGGTCATCCTGGCCACCGATCCAAACCTTGAGGGCGAGGCGACAGCTACCTATTTATCCCGCCTGATCAAGCCGATGGATATCAAGGTCTCTCGCTTGGCTAGCGGTCTGCCGGTTGGTGGAGATCTTGAATACGCCGATGAGGTCACGCTTGGTCGCGCCTTTGAAGGCCGCAGGGATGTTTAATCTCATTATTTGAAACGTATCCCGTCTCATTATTTAAGAAACGCCTGAAATCGGGTAGCCCCAGATAGATATCTAGTTCATGATTGAGCCATGGGACTCATTGTTCAGAAATATGGCGGCTCCTCAGTCGCAGATGCCGAGGGCATGAAGCGGGTAGCCAACAGAATCGTGGCGGCCAAGCGGGATGGAAATCAGGTTGTCGTGGTCGTTTCAGCGATGGGCGATACCACCGATGAACTTATTGATTTAGCTGAGCAGATCACGCCAATCCCTCAGGGGCGCGAGCTAGATATGTTGTTAACCGCAGGTGAGCGAATCTCAATGGCGCTGCTTGCAATGGCGATCAACAACTTAGGGCATGAGGCTTTGTCATTTACCGGAAGCCAAGCAGGTGTGATCACGACATCTACCCATGGTCGCGCTCGCATCATCGATGTAACACCAGGTCGAATCAAGGAAGCGTTAGAGAGCGGTGCGATTGCAATCGTTGCTGGCTTCCAAGGAATTTCGCAAGATACAAAGGATGTAACAACTTTAGGTCGCGGAGGCAGTGACACAACAGCGGTTGCATTAGCTGCAGCACTTGATGCAGATGTTTGCGAAATTTATACAGATGTTGATGGAGTTTTTAGCGCCGACCCTCGTGCGGTTCCAGCAGCTCGTAAGTTGAAGACAGTTACTTACGACGAGATGCTTGAACTGGCAGCAAGCGGAGCAAAGGTTTTGCATTTGCGTTGCGTCGAATACGCACGTCGTTTCAACTTACCAATTCACGTACGTTCATCTTTTTCAACCAATGAAGGAACCTGGGTGGTCAAAGATCATCCTGAAGGAGGAGCCATGGAGCAAGCAATCATCTCAGGAATCGCACATGATAAATCTGAGGCAAAGATTACGATCGTCGGCGTACCTGACCGCACCGGTGTTGCTGCACGTATCTTCCAAGCAATTGCAGATGCAGATATCAACATCGACATGATCGTGCAAAATGTTTCTGCAGCAGCAACAGGTCTGACAGATATTTCATTTACATTGCCAAAATCTGAGGGTGCTGGTGCAACCGCAATCTTGCAGAAGTTGCAGGGCGAGGTTGGCTTTGCATCAATTCAATATGATGATCAGATCGGTAAATTGTCATTAGTTGGCGCTGGTATGCGCTCACATCCCGGTGTTACAGCAACCTTCTTCGGTGCACTTTCAGATGCAGGGGTAAATATTGAAATGATCTCTACCTCTGAAATCCGCATCTCAATCATTTGTCGTCAGGTAGATCTTGAGCGCGGGGCAAAGGCAGCACACACCGCTTTTGAGCTAGATGCTGATCAAAGCGAAGCGGTTGTTTACGGAGGTACAGGACGATGAGCAAAAAGATTAAGAAGGTTTCTAAAAAAGTTGCTAAAGAGAAGGTAATCAAGAAGAAGGCAGCTAAGCCAGCTCCAAAGAAGCCAACCCTTGCCGTTGTCGGTGCAACAGGTGCCGTTGGAACAGTGATGCTCAGCATCTTGTCGGAACGTAAAGATGTTTGGGGCGAGATCCGTCTGATCGCTTCAGCTCGCAGTGCGGGCAAGAAGTTAATGTGTCGCGGAGAAGAGCTAACCGTCGTAGCTCTTTCACCTGAAGCCTTTGATGGCATCGATGTTGCGATGTTTGATGTTCCAGATGAGGTTTCAGCAGAGTGGGCACCAATTGCAGCTGCACGTGGCGCGGTTGTAGTTGATAACTCTGGTGCATTCCGAATGGATCCAAAGGTTCCGTTGGTAGTACCTGAGGTAAATCCAAAGGATATTAAGAAGCGTCCTAAGGGAATTATTTCAAATCCAAACTGCACAACTCTTTCAATGATCGTCGCCATGGGCGCGCTCAACAAGAAGTTTGGCCTAAAAGAGTTAGTAGTGTCTTCTTACCAAGCAGCATCTGGTGCCGGACAACCTGGCATTGATGCATTGCGCGAGCAGATTTCAGCGGTTGCTGGAACAAATGCCGGAGAAACAACAGGAGATGTTCGTAAATTTGTAAAGGATTCTGGGCCATTCCCTGCACCACTTGCTCTCAATGTTGTTCCATGGGCCGGGTCATTAAAAGAGGCCGGGTACACATCTGAAGAGATCAAGGTTCGTAATGAATCACGAAAGATTCTTGGAATGCCAAAGCTCAAGGTGTCAGCAACATGTGTACGTGTTCCAGTTCTAACAACCCACTCATTAACTGTCCACGCAACATTCAAGACCGAGATCTCACGCAAGGCTGCTCAACGTGTGCTTGAAAAGGCTGCAGGAGTTATCTTGTTAGATGACCCAGAAAACAAGAAGTTTCCAACGCCAAATGATGTAGTTGGAACTGATGAGACCTGGGTTGGTCGCGTTCGCCAGTCACTAGATGACAAAAAGTCGATCGATCTATTCCTTTGCGGCGATAATCTACGCAAGGGAGCAGCGCTCAATACGGCTCAGATCGCTGAACTATTGGCGGTAGAGTTCACAAAATGAGCATTAAAGAGACCCTACGCACCGACCTAACTGAAGCAATTCGTGGTCGCAATGAAATTACATCAAGCACTATCCGCATGGTTCTAACCGCAATCACCAATGAAGAGGTTGCTGGAAAAGAGGCGCGCCAACTAAGTGATGATGAAGTCATCGTTGTCTTGTCACGTGAGGCAAAGAAGCGCCGTGAAGCGGCAGAAGCCTTTGAAGGTGCAGGCCATGCAGAAAAAGCGGCGCTGGAAAAGGCTGAAGGTGAAGTAATTGCTAAGTATTTACCCGCTCAGCTAAGTGCAGATGAGATCAAGCAGATCATCGCTGATGCGATCGCATCAACAGGTGCTACAGGTCCTGCAGATATGGGCAAGGTAATGGGCGCGATTAAGCCAAAGATTGCAGGAAAGGCTGATGGAGCACTTGTTTCATCACTAGTGAAGGAGAGTCTCAACAAATGACCAAGTATGAATATGCAACAGTTCCACTTCTTTCACATGCAACCAAGCAGATTCTTGATACATGGGGCTCAGATGGTTGGGAGCTTGTACAAGTTATTCCAGCACCAGGAACTGGTGAGCAGCTAGTTGCTTACATGAAGCGACCACTTGCATGAATACAGTAGATGTCCGCGCAAAGCTCGCTGAGCTTGGGCTAGAACTTCCAGTTGCTGCAAAGCCAGTTGCTGCTTACGTTCCAGCAATCCGCACAGGTAATTTAGTTTTCACCGCCGGACAACTTCCATTAGCTAATGGCGAAATGGCAGGAGTTGGAAAGGTTGATGGAGCGATCACTCCTGAGCGTGCAAAGGAGCTTGCACAGATTTGTGCACTCAACTGTTTAGCTGCAGTTGAAACCGTTGCAGATGTAAACAAGATTACAAAGATTGTTCGCGTTGTTGGTTATGTCAATGGAGTGCCTGGTTTCATTGGCCATCCAGGAGTAGTCAATGGCGCTTCAGAGCTGTTCATCTCAATCTGGGGCGATGGTGCAAAGCATGCACGTAGCGCTGTTGGTATTGCAGAGCTTCCACTGAACTCACCGGTGGAGATTGAGTTAACAGTCGAAATTACTGACTAA
>CAZQNP010000039.1:0-4061 GCA_964594645.1 uncultured Candidatus Planktophila sp.
AGATCAACAACTTCATGATGGCCAAGAAATAAAATTAACCCTCACCTAAACCATATTGGCTTAAGTGAGGGTTAACTTTTAAACCGTCTACTTAGATTTAAATGCCTTCATAATCTGTTCAACACCGCCGCTTAGCTCTGCAGGAATAACCCAGATCTTGCTTGCAGTGCCATTGGCAATTGCAGGGAGCTGTTGCAGGTACTGATACGCCAAAACCTTTTCATCAGGGTTTGCCGCATGCACCGCATCAAAGACCAACTTGATTGCAGCTGCTTCACCATCTGCGCGAAGAACTGCAGCTTGGGCATCACCTTCTGCTCGCAAAATCTCAGCCTGACGTGCACCTTCTGCGGTCAGGATCTGGCTCTGCTTCTCACCTTCTGCGGTCAGAATTGCAGCACGCTTATCTCGCTCTGCACGCATCTGCTTTTCCATTGACTCTTGAACACTTGGTGGTGGATCAATCGCCTTAATCTCAACACGGTTCACACGCACACCCCACTTGCCGGTGGCATCATCTAAAACACCGCGCAGCGCAGCGTTAATGGAATCACGTGAAGTCAGCGCAGCCTCAAGATCTAACCCACCGACCACATTACGAAGGGTAGTTACCGTGAGCTGTTCAATTCCTTGAATGAAGTTCTCGATCTCATAAATAGCAGATTTAGGGTTTGTCACCTGGAAGTAGATAACGGTATCGATTGAGACAACCAGGTTGTCCTCGGTGATAACTGGTTGTGGTGGAAATGAAACAACTCGTTCACGCATATCTAACAAAGGACGCAGGCGATCGATAAATGGAATGATTAGAACAAGGCCAGCACCTAATGTGCGGTGGTAACGGCCAAGGCGTTCAACGATTCCAGCACTTGCCTGCGGAATAATCTTGATCGATCTGGAAAGAACAACTCCAAAGATGACGATCAGTAAAGCTAGGACTCCATAGGAAACCATCTGTATCTATCCCTTTCGCTTAACTACTGCTGTTACACCCTCTATAGCTATAACTTCTACACGTGCTCCACTTTCAATTTCGCCCTTATTTGTTCGAGCACTCCATGGCTCACCGCTGAGCTTTACCTGACCATCAAGTTCGGTGATCACAGTCAATGCAACAGCTGGTGCACCAATTAAGGCTTCAACATTTGTCGCATGATCTGCAGGCTTTTTCTTTAAGTGTCGAAGAGCAATTGGGCGCAAAAATAGAAGCGAGGTCACCGCTCCAACACCAAATACAACACCTTGAATCGCAACACCGTATCCGAGTGCATTTGCTCCAGCTGCTAGCAGCGCTGAAAATGCGAGCGAGGCGAAAAGGAGATCAACTGTAAGCATCTCCACGATCAACAACACACCCGCTGCGGCAAACCACATCCACAATTGCATTGAAACCTCCATAAAGGGACAGGGAGCAAACCTTGTGAATTAAGCCTACCCTTAGGGGTGTGAGACGCGAGTTGGAAGTAGTGGTCATATATGACGGCCAATGTCATTTCTGTGAACAATCTGTGCTTTGGATTCAACGCAACTTAGCTATAACCGCACTGCCATTTCAAAGCGCAGATCTATCGGCCTATAACCTAACCCGCGAACAGTGTGCCAAGCAGGTTTATGTCATCTCAGCGAACAGAACATACGGGGGAGCAGATGCAATCGCCTTCCTGCTCAAACAGCGTGGGAATTTAGTTCTATCTTCCACCATCAAAATCTCGGGCGGATTAGGAAGAGCTGGCTACCGCTGGATCGCAAGCCATAGAAACTCCTGGCCCGTTAAGTTAGCAACGAGAGTACTAACCTTCCTTAACAGGTAGTTGCTCATCGCCAATCGGTTCGACCAGCTTCCACTTAATAGCTAATCGCTGCGCTACGGGATGCAGAGGCCTTCCCGCTGCAAACCAAAACAGAACCAATGATGGAATTATCAAGGTCAAAGCTGCTGGAACTGGTTGCAATAGACCTGTGAAGAAATCTACTGAGGTAACTGAATCACGCTCTGCCTGAACCTCTTCCGCGTTTCGCAATAGCAGCCCCGCGTTGGCAAAGGTGTGCAAAACAATCGGCATCCAAATACTGCCCGATACAACCATTAAGGCACAGGCAAAGACACCAAATGAGGCAGCAGAAACTACATGCCAGTATGCCGGCCAGGCATCAAAGTTTCCGATGTAACTATTTATATGCATCAAGCCAAACATCAGAGATGAGCCGATCACTGCAACGCTCATTCCATGCTTTTGTAGTACTCCAAAGACAACTCCGCGGCTAAAGATCTCTTCAGCGACAGCAATAGCGATCAAAAAGATTATGCCACGTACCCACTTATCGGGTGCAACCTGAGAAAAATCCTCATTTCGGATTTGTACGACGATGAAATTGACCATAAACACAACCGCTAAAAGTAAACTCCAACGCATCTTAGGCAACGCGAAGTAAGCCATAGTTGGCGTGCGCAACCACCACATCACACCAAAGGCAAAGAGCCCCAAAATTAAGTAACTGCCGGTGCTATCAAAACTCTTGCCAGGAACAACCGCGCGCGCAAAGTTCAAAATCAAAATAGATAGCAGGGAGAGCACAATCAGCCCGACCCACATCCGTAAACTTCTCATGCCAAAAATCTAGCCCCAACCACCGACAAATGCGCGCTATCAGGCAAAACCCCGTAAACTCTTCGCACTACTACAGAAAGTGACCTTTAATGTCCTTTGTTATGTACTCAACAACCTGGTGTGGCTACTGCCAACGCCTTAAGTCCCAATTAGCTGATCTCGATGTAACTTTCGAAGAGATCAACATTGAAGAGGTTCCAGGCACCGCTGAGATCGTTGAAAAGGTAAATGGCGGAAACCGCACAGTTCCTACACTGGTTTTCTCTGATGGAACCGCAATGACTAATCCATCTGCCAAGCAGGTTGTAGAAAAACTCGCAACCTTGTGAGTTAGGTGAAACCTATGGCAAAGTTCTTTACAGGTGGAACGATCTGGTGTTCGGCAGGTGTGCAGGCAACCTCGCTGCGCATTGATGGTGGCCGCATAGTCGCTATCGATGCTCAGCCTCAAGCAGCTGATGAAATCATCGATCTGCAGGGAAAGTTTCTAGCCCCTGCATTTATGGATGGCCATGCTCATCCGCTTTTTGCCGGCCGACAAGCACAAGGCCCACTTGTAAATGGCCTACAAACAGTTGATGAAATTCTCGCTGAAGTAAAAAGATTTGCAGATACTCACCCAGATGAACCATGGATTATCGGTGGCGCATACGAGGCAGCAATTGTCGAACGCGGCGACTTTCTTGCAACATGGCTAGATCAAGTTGTCCCTGATCGCCCTGTTGTTCTTCGCGCAGTAGATCACCACACTATTTGGGTAAACAGCAAAGCAATTGAATTAGCTGGCATTACTGCAGCAACTTCAGATCCAGATGGCGGAAGCATTGCGCGAAACTCTGATGGCACAGCCCGTGGCACCTTGCGCGAGCCATCTGCCATGGACCTTGTCATGGGGCAATCTCCTGCGGCAACAATTGAAAAAGATGTCGAAGCAATTGCTTGGGCATCACAGCAGTATCTAGCTTGTGGTGTTACCGCAGCAACTGATGCATGGATCGAACCTGGAATGGCCGAAGCCTATATAGCAGCGGATACATCAGGAGCCTTACACATAGATATGAATCTATTCTTCTTGGCACAACCTGATTCCTGGAAAGAGCGCGCGGCCAGCTTCGTCCAGCTGCGCAAGGAGATTCAAGATCTTGGGCCAACATCTTTGCTACGCGCAAACACCATCAAGATCATTTTAGATGGCGCTCTGTCTAGCGGAACGGCAGCGCTACTTGAACCATATTTAGATGATCCCAGCAGTAACGGTTTATTGATCTGGCCCGATGATCTTTTGCTTGAAGCGGCAACGCACTTTGAGGCACAAGGCTTTCAACTTCATCTGCATGCAATCGGAGATGCAGCGGTACGTCAGGGCTTAGATCTAGTTGAAAAACTCAACACAAAATCGCCTCGTTCTGATCGTCGTGCAGTCATCGCACATGCGCAACTGATCCATACATC
>CAZQNP010000040.1:0-1915 GCA_964594645.1 uncultured Candidatus Planktophila sp.
GCCTGCTCAATATGCTCACCGCAACCTGACCAAGTGGCCTTTTTGCAGATATGGCAAGTGACTTGTGAACACATAATTAATCTCCTTAGATCTCTTGACTAAGGAAAAAGTACCATACCCCCGGGGGTATCTGTCAAAGCCCGGTAATCTTCACCGCGGCGAGTGCTACCCCTGCCACAACTACCCAGGCCACCATTCCCATAGCCATTGGGCGTGGGCCGATAGCGCGGATCGCCTTCCAGCGGACGCCCGAACCCAGTGCGACTAAACCAGTGCCAAGCATTAACTTGCTGAGCAAAACTATGTTGTCATGTAGACCTTCATTGATATCTACAAGGTTGTTCAGAGCTGCAACCGCAATGAAGCCCAAAACAAAGAAGGGAATCAGCGGAACCTTGGCGGATTCAACCTCTTGCTTGCCCTGCGAAGTTAACCAACGTCGATGACGCAAGGACAAAATCAAAACAATTGGGGCTAGCAAGCAAACACGTGCCAGCTTTACAACGATCGCATACTTATCAGCATCATCGCCCCACACGGATGCGGTAGCTACAACCTGTCCAACATCATGTACCGCAGCACCAGCCCATGCACCAAATTCGCGAGTATCTAGGTTGAGCGCATGACCAATTAAAGGCAACATAAAGATAGACAAGGTTCCACACAGTGCAATCAAACCAATTGCGTACGAAGTCTCTTCTTCTGTGGCACGTGTTTGAGGCTTGATCGCGGCAACAGCGGTTGCTCCACAAACTCCAAAGCCCACACCAATCAGAAGTCCGAGTTCACCAGACATCTTAAAAAGCTTTGACAAAGCAAGAATTCCAAAGATCGTAAAGGTCACAACAATCACGACTGTGATTACACCTTTGAGACCGATCTCTTTTAGAGATACAACACTGACCTGTGCTCCTAGTAAGGCAACACCGATTCGCATAATTGTCTTACTGGAGATCTTGGTGGCAGGTGCGGCAAATGCTGGCCACTGGGCAAAGTTTGCTACTAAGAATCCAAAGGCTACGCACAATGCCAGTGGGCTGATTGCCGACTGCATCTGATTAATCTGAAATGCGATTGCAACTAATACGCCAATTAAGCCAAAGCCCGGTGCGTAGGTTTTTAACACTTAAAAACCTAGCTGCGTAAAGACTTGATCGGTAATTGTTATCTCATCATCTAGGTTGAGCTCTTCAGGGTTTACCCGGTTTGCACCAGGTAGTCGTCCACCTGCTGCATTGACCTCTGAAACAAACTCGTTGGTGCGATTATGAGCGCCATCTACTGATAATTTGGCAGCATCGATAGCCAGGACAAAGTGGGAAATCTGCTGAGGCAAGGCATCTTGGCTAGCTGCGAACATATCTGGAATATTCTTAGCAAGGGTTGGGCCAATCAACATTCCGGTCAATGACTCAACCAGAACTGCAACTGCATATCCCTTAACGCCACCCAAAGGTGCGAGCATTCCGGCAAGTGCTTCTTTAGCATCAGTTGTTGGTGCACCATCTTTAGTAAAGGCCCAACCAGGTTCAAGTTCAGCGCCTGCTTGTGCTTTGGCTTGAATCTTTCCGCGTGCAACCGCACTTGTTGCCAGATCAACAACTGTTGGAGGATTTGTTGGAATACCTGCAGCAATGGGTGAGGTAGATAGCAAAGCTTTGTTTCCACCCCAAGGTGGCATAACCGCTGGTCCTGTGCTGAAGGCAATTCCAACTAGACCACGGTTAATCATTGGCCATACATAAATTCCTAGCGCACCACAGTGATTTGATCGACCAACACCAACTGCTGCGACTCCATTTATCATCGCACGTTCCGCGGCAACCTCTGCAGCATGTTGTAGCTGCCAATGACCCAAACCATCATCACCATCAAAGACGACAAGGCTTGGTAGATCGGTAACAATCTTTAGCTG
>CAZQNP010000040.1:2015-3814 GCA_964594645.1 uncultured Candidatus Planktophila sp.
CATCATCACCATCAAAGACGACAAGGCTTGGTAGATCGGTAACAATCTTTAGCTGAGCATCTGGCTTAATTCCACCTGCTTGTAAGCGCGCCAGATAAAAAGGAAGGCGCATCAAGCCATGGCTGCCGATCCCCCAACGATCACTAGCAACAATGCAACGAGCTGTTATTGCCGCTTTTTCTGTCGGAACTCCAGCTGCTTCAAGCAGTGATTGCGCTTTTGCGATGGCAGATCCAACAGTTAGTTGTGGCATTTAGTTACTACTTTCCTTTAACGCCCCCACTGCATGTGTGGCTGGCTTTGCATTTAAGACTAATTCAATATTTGCGGTTAAAATCTGATTAATTCGAAGTTGACTCTCTTTAGTAATTCCTGCAACGTGCGGAGTAAGAATCAGGTTAGGAATCTGCTCCATTTCACCCTTTACAGGAGGTTCTTGAGCACGGACATCAAGTGCAGCTCCAGCAATGGTTTTAGCCTTTAGCGCAGCCATTAAATCAGCTTCATTAATGACTTCTCCGCGACCTACATTGACGATGATCGCATCTGGCTTCATGAGGCTAATGGTCTGAGTGTTAATCGTTCCATTTGTTTCTGGGGTCGATGGCATATGAATGCTGACCACATCGCTGCGCTTTAAAACATCCTCAAATGTTGTTAACTCAATTCCTGAAAGATTCTTTGCATATGGGTCATAACCGATGACCTCGCAATTAAATCCTTGGATCAACTTGGCTGTTGCAACACCTGTTGCGCCACAGCCCAGCAAGCCCCACGTTAAGCCAGATAGCTCGCGACCAGGTGTGCGAACCCACCCACCATCGCGGGTTGCAACATCATGTCCTGGAACATTGCGAAGTAATGCGAGTGCTAAACCAAGTGTTAACTCACCAACACTTACTGCGTTTGCACCAAGACCTGCAACGACTACGACACCTGCGGCATCGGCAGCCTTCAGATCAATGTTGTCTAAGCCCACACCTGCACGAGCAATAACCTTTAACTTAGGCGCTGCTGCAATTACATCAGCAGTTACCTTGGTGCGATTACGTACAACTAGAGCTGTTGCATCCTTAAGCGCTGCTTTGAGCTCTTCAGAGTTGCTCCACAAATCATCATTTCGAGTAATGGGAAAACTCCCTTCCAGTGCTTGGAAGGGAGTTCCCCATACATCTTCAGAAATCAGAATCATTATGCAGAGATGTACAACTTCGTGAAGGTGAACTCGCGGTGACCCATAACTTCAGCCTTGCAGAGACGACCGTTAACAGTGTCATAAATGACATCCATCATCATGTCGCCAGCCTTGGTTAGGTCATACTCGTAACGAAGCAAACCTGAAACATCAAGATCGATGTGCTCAGTCATTGACTTAGCTGTCTTGATATTTGCAGTTAACTTCAAAACAGGAACAATTGGGTTACCAATAACATTTCCTTGACCCGTTGGGAACAAGTGAATAACCGCTCCGCCTGCTGCCATCAGAGTTACACACTCTGCTGCTGCAGATGAAGAATCCATGAAGTACAGACCCTTCTTGCTTGGATCAGGCATTTGAGCAGGCTTGAGAACGCCTACAACTGGCACTGAACCAGTCTTGGCGATATTTCCAAGCGCCTTCTCCTCGATAGTTGTTAAACCACCAGCGATATTTCCCTGTGTTGGCTGTGAACCTAAAAGGTTTGCACCAGTTGCTTCAATAACTTGGATGTACTTGTCGTATGTTTCCTGGAACAAATTACGGCAAGCATCATCGATGCAACGATCAGCAATCAAGTGTTCTCCACCTGTTAGCTCTG
>CAZQNP010000041.1:0-3793 GCA_964594645.1 uncultured Candidatus Planktophila sp.
CATTTCAGCCAGCGGAATCTGCTTGGTATAGGTGTAATACAAACCAGAGTTAAGTCGATCCCAGATGGGCCAACCTAATCCAGCTGATTTGTAGGCAGCATAAACAAGGCCTGAACAATCAAAAGTGTTTGGACCTTCATCGCCCCACACATATGGTTTCTTTGCAAGTACCTGTCGCTTGGCAAACTCAACAGCTTGCAAACGTTGTGCTTGGGTAGTCCTGGAACTCTTGGCTCCTGTTGGACCACCTGTGCGCCAGATCTTTGATTGGCCCGTGACCTTAGTTGCCTCATTTGCACGAGTCTCTTCCAGAATAGCTAGCTGTCTGCGTTGCTCTAGCGTTATTCGAACCCTCTTTGCAGAAGCCAGATCGCGCTGTAATTTATCTTGCACCGCCTGCAGCTTGTCTACCTCTTTCTGCTGCTCGGCACGTGCATCATCTGCCTCTTTCTTGGCATCAGCCACACGAATAGTCACTACTCGCTGTTCTTCGCGTGCTGCATCTGCGATTACCTTGGCCTTCTGAGCTTTATCCTCGGCAGATTTAAATCGTGTCAAAGCTGTTTTATTTGTCGCTCCTAAATTATCTAAGGTAGAGATGCGATCGATAATCTCTTGAGGTCCATTGGCATCAAGTAGCATTTCGATATCGGTTAACCCGCCACCGGTTCGATAGGCATGAACCGCAAGCTTTCCAATTTCCCGATGTGTAAAGGCAACCGATGCAACCGCTTCCTCATACACCTTGGCAGCAGCGTTGGACTTCACAGTCGCCCGGGCAAGTTCATTACGTGCCGCAAGGTATTTTGCATCCGCAGCCTTTGCAATTGCAGTCAAGGCCCTTAGATTTCCACGTGCCCTTTCTAAACGCTTGAGCGCATCAGCTGCAACCTTCTTTTTGGCAGCCTCTGCCTTCTTTGCAGCTTCGATTTGTGCAAGGGTTGGCTTGTGATTGGCTGCATGGCTAATTGTCATCGGAGCCACTAAGGAAAAGATCAATATAAGTACGAGTTTCTTCATTTGGAATTTATCTCTCATTACAATCGACGAGCTCCGACAAAAGGTTTCTTTCCAAACATCTTTACGAACTTAACTACTTCAACTCTTTTTCCTGGTCGTGGTGCTTGCACCATTTTTCCACCACCCATGTAGATGGACACATGGCTGATTGGCTTTCCAAAGAAGAGCAAATCTCCGGGCTTGAGGGATGATGCGGGGATATTTTTCCCATATCTGACTTGAATACGTGATGAATGAGGTAGCGAAACGCCTGCTTTTTGGAATGAGCGCATAGTTAGCCCTGAACAATCCCAACGCGTTGGACCTGCAGCAGCCCAAACATAAACATCGCCAACCTGTGCCAGGGCATACTTCAAAGCAATCGATCCGCGAGTGTTGTCACCTTTGTAGCTCTGAGCATACTTTTTAGACTCGCTCAGAATCTTGTTCTCTCGAGCCGCTTCTTCTCGTGCAAGTCTCTCTCGATCCTCTTTTTTGAGGTTGTTCAGGATCTTTTGAGCAGCGGCTAGATTTTTCTTTGCATCATTAACCTGGCGATTTAACTTTGCTCTTTCAGCCTTTAGCAAGGCTGTTTTGTCTTCAACCACAAACTGGGTCGCCTCAACATTTTGTCGTTTCAAAGCGTACTCGCGCAGCTGCAAGGAGTACTTTCTTGAGACTGCCTCAAGTACTCCTGCATCTGAGAGGTACTTAGAGGGGTCGGAGGAAAACAAAAGGTCCAGCCCATCTCCCAAACTCGAACTTGTGTATTGGTCGATTGCGATACGCGAAAGCGCCAAGGTTGCAGAATCAAGCTCCTTGCGAAGCTTTGACTCCCTTGTCACCAGGACAGCGGTCTGCTTTTCCAACTCCCTGATTCGAATGGTGGCCTCATTAGCGGCCTCAAACTTTTCGGCAGCCAAAGTACGCAAACGATCAACTTCATTTTGTGCAGTTTCAACTGTAGGCACGGCCCAGCTGTTACTCGGTGCCAAACCAAGCAGTAGGGTAATAATTAAAATAAAAATAGGCATAGAAAACCTTTCTCGCATAATGTGGACAGAGGCGAGAAGGTTCTAAATTCGGCAGATGCCTAACTGAGGTAAAGAAAGTGTGAGATTAAAACTTTTCGACGATATGTTGGGCAAGAGATTAGCTCTGAAAGCCAGTACCTTTTCTCGGTACGAATTATATGAAGGCTTTAAGAGGAACTTGCTTCCAAGAATTAAAACCAGGAAGAAAATTCCGCCACAAATCTTTGTTAACCAAGCCGCACTCGATAATCCTTCAACCGGTGTTGGTGCGTGTTGGTGGTTGTGATCGCCATGTGATGCATGGGTGGCGACCGCAACTGCTGCCACTGGCTCTTGCTTAACGTGACAGGATTGAGCAACAAGCACAGCGGTGCTGGTAAGGGTAAGGAAAACAAGGGCAGCGCCGACAAGCTTCATCAGCTTTCTACTCTTTTTTTCCATATTTAATAGTAGCGACCTGGCCTAATTTCATCACTGCCTGACAGGCTGAAGGCGCTGAATATTTCGCCTAGACTGCACGCATGAGCGCACTCTTTGATCCATTAACAATCGGCAATGTTGAATTCCCTAACCGCATCTGGGTTTCTCCGATGTGCCAATACATGGCTGTCGATGGCTTTGTAGGCCAGTGGCACGATGTGCACCTGGGCTCCTTTGCAACAGGTGGCACCGGTTTGATTATGGTTGAAGCAACAGGTGTTGTTCCAGAAGGTCGCATCTCTATTGGTTGCCCAACAATTGAAGATGATGAGCATGCAGCAGCCTTTGCACCGATTATTCACTTCGCCCATGAACATGGCGTGAAGATGGGAATTCAATTAGCTCACGCAGGTCGCAAAGCGGGAACCGCGCTTCCTTGGGCAGATCACAAGATGGCAACGGTTGATGAAGGTGGCTGGCAAGCTGTTTCATCCTCTGCAATTGCATTTGAGGGTTACCCAGAACCACGCGCGTTAACAGTTGATGAGATTCACCAGCTAACAAAGGATTTTGCTTCAGCTGCAAAGCGCGCAGTTGATGTTGGCTTTGATGTGATTGAGCTTCATGCAGCACATGGCTATTTGATGCACCAGTTCTACTCTCCCCTTGCAAATACCCGCACCGACCAATACGGCGGATCATTTGAAAACCGCATCCGCTTCTTGGTTGAAACCGTAGACGCGGTTAAGGCAGCTATCCCTGCCGGAACACCTCTGTTTGTTCGCATCTCTGCAACCGACTGGGTCGACAACGGTTGGAACCTGATTGATTCAGTTGAACTGTGCACGCAGCTCAAGGCGCACGGTGTAGACCTTGTTGATGTTTCCACCGGCGGAAATGTTCATAACGCACCTATTAAGGCAACTCCAGGCTTCCAGGTTCCCTTTGCAACCGCAATCCGCACAGAGACCGGAATCATGACAACAGCTGTTGGTCTAATTACGGAGCCAGAGCAGGCAGATCACATCATCCAAACAGGTGAAGCAGATGCGGTGTTTATGGCACGTGAGTTTCTGCGCAATCCACGTTTTCCTTTGTACGCCGCAGAAAAACTTGGCGTCAAGGTTGCTTGGCCATTACCAATCGAACGCGGTCGCAAGCTCTAACTATCTGTTCAGCGGTCCAATTCGGTAAGCATCTAAACGAATAGCAGGTCTGCTTTGGTTCTGATGCTGGGCCTTGTATGCATTTGTTCCATCGGTTCCGCACAAGAACAAGATCGCACCTGATCCACCAGGGTGTGCGTTAATCCAATTGGTTAAGTTGTACACATTTCCATC
>CAZQNP010000042.1:0-3632 GCA_964594645.1 uncultured Candidatus Planktophila sp.
CCCAGGCGTAGATTTCACAGCGTCCAAGGGATTTGACCCCTCAAAACCCAATGACCTTCGAAGGCTCTATTGAATAGAAAAGGACGATGATGTCAGAACAAAATAATGGCATTTCCCGCCGCTCAGTACTTAAGGGTGCTGCAGTTGGTGGTTTAGGAATCGCAGCAGGTGGATCACTACTTGCAGGTTGCGGTTCAGGCGCTACTGGTCCACTTGCATACGGAGCTCGCTCTGTTGATGCAGGCCCAACAGCACAAAACGAAGCTCTGCTTGCTGCCTACACAGCAAAGACAGGCAACGAAGTTAAGTACAACGCAACTGAGTCAAACGCGTTCCAGAACAACCTCTCACAGTATCTACAGGGAACACCTGATGATGCATTTGAGTGGATGGCTGGATATCGCATGCAGTTCTTCGCAGAGCAGGGTCTGCTTGCAGATCTAACTGGCGTATGGGACACAATTGGCGATCAGTACGAAGAGAGCTACAAAATTGCATCAACTGGTCTTGATGGCAAGCAGTACTTCGTGCCACGTTCATGGTACCCATGGGGTCTTCACTTCCGTAAGTCAATGTTTGCTGACCTAGGTCTAAATGCAGACAACGTTACAAACTGGGATGAATTCCTAAAGATGCTTGATGGAATGAAGAAGAAGGGTCTTATTGGTTTCGCTGCCGGAGATAAGGGCGGCTGGGAAGCAATGGGAACATTCGACATCCTGAACGCACGTATCAACGGATACCAGTTCCACGTAGATCTACTTGCAGGCCGCGAAAAGTGGACAGATGCAAAGGTCACAGAAGTATTCTCATACTGGGAGCAGTTGCTTCCATACATGAACACAAACGTTCTGGATCTCGAGTGGGATGGAGCTATGCAGCTTCTTCTACAGAGAAAAGCCGGATCAATGCTTATGGGTTCATGGTTTGGTGGAAACTTCAAGGAGCAGTCAGAGGCTGATTACCTAGATCTTTCAATCATCCCATTCCCAGAAATCAACCCAGCGTACGGTCGCGACACAATCGATGCACCAATTGATGGCTACTGCGTAGCTGCAAACGGTACAAATAACGAGGGTGGAGCAGACTTCTTGAAGTTTGCAGGAGACATCGAAGGTGTTAACGCAATTCTTAGCGCGAAGGATGCAAACGGACTTCCAATTCCGATGACATCTGCTAACAAGGGCCAGGATGTTTCACAGTACGACCCATTCCAGAAGGAACAGCTTGCTGTAATGGCTGAAGCCAAGTACATCACTCAGTTCCTTGATCGCGATACTCGTCCAGACTTTGCAGGTCCAGTTGTTGGTCCAGCAATCCAGTCATGGTTCAAGAATCCAAAGGATGTTGCAAAGATCCAAGATACTTTGCAGTCACAGTGGGATGCACTTCCTCCTCTAGCTTAATCTTTGCTTAATCTAAACAATTAACAGAAAGATTGAATAAGAGATAGGGTTATTAGTATGAGCTCGACGGCGAAAGACAGCACACAGGTCTCTCGCCGTCGAGCCTTTTCCAAGGCAGATCGCACAACACTCGGTGCCTTCGTAGGTATTCCGCTCTTCTTCCACTTGTTACTTGTGTGGATTCCAGCGGTGTTAACAATTCTTCTTTCATTTACATACTGGTCGGGTATTTCAATCAGCCGAATTAAATGGGCTGGCCTGGCCAATTATCAAAACATTTTCTTTGACACCCCAGCTTTCTGGGAGGCCTTAAAGAACAATGTGATTTGGCTTGGTTGGTTTGGATTAATCGCAACCCCACTTGGTATTTTGCTTGCATATCAAATTGATCGCCAAATCCGCGGACACAAGTTTTATGAAACCGCTTACTACTTACCAGTTGTTCTTTCATTGGCAGTAACTGGAATTATTTGGAACTTCTTGCTTCGCCCCGATGGCTTTGTTAATGGTCTCTTTGGGCGCGACATCGATAACGCAATCTCATTTTTCGGTAATTACGACATCAATATCTATGTCATTTTGACCATCGCTTCATGGCGACATATTGGTTACATCATGCTTTTGTACTTAGCTGGCCTCAAGTCAGTGGATTCAGCGCTTCGTGAAGCAGCCTCCCTTGATGGCGCAACGGAGTGGCAGACCTTTAAGAAGGTCATTTTCCCTTCAATGAAGCCGGTAAACATCATCGTTATCGTTATTACGATTATCGAATCCCTACGTGCATTCGACATTGTTTACATTATTTATGGCTCATCGGCAGGATTCCCAATTCTGGGTACCTTGGTCTTCCAGAACATTGCGGGCGAGGGGGCATCCATGAAGGGTGCGGCTTACGCTGTGATTCTCTTTGTACTTTCAATCGGCCCAATCATTGCGTACCTACGCACAACCTTTAAGAGTGATGTCCAATGAGCGTAGATCTAGAACTCGCACAAGCTGCTGCTAAGTACAAGAACAAGCAGAAGATCAAAGACCGCTTCATCTCTGTCTTTATTGGCATATTTGCAATTGTTTGGATCTTCCCAATCGCATGGACTATCTGGACCTCATTGCGTCCATACAAAGATGTTCGCGCAAATGGTCTCTTCTCGATTCCAGAGACTTTGAACCTTGATAACTACAGCCAGGCAATTTCGCGCATGGATTTGCCGCTGTACTTCTGGAATACAGCTTTGATCACAGTTCCTGCCGTTTTCCTAACTTTGTTCTTTGGTTCATTGATCGCTTTTGTAGTTAGTCGTTATTCATTTAAGTGGAACGTTTCACTATTGCTACTTTTCACAGCAGGAAATCTTTTGCCTGCTCAGCTAGTTTTTATCCCAGTCTTCAAGATGTATGTATCTCTGGGTAAAGCGGTCGGAATGCCACGTCTTTTGTATGACTCCCCGTGGGGCGTTGTTTTGATTCACGTTGCCTTCCAGATGGGCTTTGCTACATTTGTTTTATCGAGCTACATGAAGACCGTTCCAAAAGAGATCAGCGAGTCAGCAATGGTTGATGGCGCTAGCGTATTTACCCACTACACCAAGGTGATGTTGCCTCTGCTTCGTCCAGCTCTTGCCTCCCTAGGTGTCCTCATGACAACTTGGATTTACAACGACTTCTTCTGGGCCCTTGTGCTTATGTCCTCCGATTCAAAGCGACCGATTACCTCCGCCCTTGGCCGACTGCAGGGCGAATTTGTAACGGATTACAACCTCTTAGCAGCTGGTGCGACTATCGCAGCCTTGCCAACCCTTATCGTCTTCTTCTTGCTTCGTAAGCAGTTTGTTTCAGGCTTAACACTCGGTTCAACTAAGGGCTAATTTCAGAAAGCTGGCAGAAATGAAAGCAATTCAGATCACCGAATTTGGTGGTCCAGATGTCATGCACCTCGTAGATCTTGAAGATCCTACGGCTGCAGAGGGTTTTGAACTTATTGATGTCTCTGCAATCGGAATTAACTATGCAGATACACACCAAACAGAGAACTCATACCTATCTGCACAGAAGCTCCCTTTGGTGCCAGGTATCGAAGTAGTTGGAACAACTTCAAAGGGTGTTCGCGTTTTGGCACCAGTTGATGGTGGCGGATACGCGCAAAAAGCAATCACCCACTCATCAACCATGATTCCAATTCCAGATGGTGTTTCAGATGAGCAAGCACTTTGCATGTTAGTTCAGGGA
>CAZQNP010000043.1:0-2150 GCA_964594645.1 uncultured Candidatus Planktophila sp.
CATGGTTTTTTGCCTAAAGCGTATGATTTACCCATGCATACACAGTTATATATCGATGGCCAATGGGTTGATGGAATCGGCAAACTACCTGTTTACGATCCCAGCGATGGCTCAGTAATCGCTGAAGTTTCACTTGCCGGAGATGCGCAATGTGAAGCGGCAATCGCTGCAGCTGATGCGGCTGCAAAGGCGTGGGCAAAGACAGCGCCTCGATATAGATCAGAGATTTTGCGTAAAGCATTTGAGTTAATGACCGCTGAAAATGAAGCGATCGCAACTTTAATCTCCCGCGAAAATGGCAAAGCGATGCCAGATGCTCGCGGTGAAGCAACATATGCAGCAGAGTTCTTCCGTTGGTTTGCTGAAGAAACAGTTCGCACTCCAGGAGATTTCCGCAAAAGCCCATCAGGTGACAAGCGCATCCTTGTAACTCATGAACCAATCGGTCTTTCTATTCTTATTACACCGTGGAACTTCCCAGCAGGTATGGCTACTCGCAAGATCGGCCCTGCAGTTGCAGCCGGTTGCACCATGGTTTTAAAGCCAGCGGGTGAAACACCATTAACAGCGATGTACATCGTTGATTTGATGGAGCGCGCAGGTTTACCAAAGGGTGTTCTTAACCTTGTCCTTCCAGAAAAGACAGGCCCTGCAATTTCAAAGATGCTTCATGATCCACGTGTAAAGAACCTTTCATTTACCGGTTCAACAGAGGTCGGTCGCATCTTGTTAAAGGAGGCTGCAGACCGCGTAATCCGCTGCTCAATGGAGCTTGGTGGAAATGCACAGGTTGTTATTCATGATGATGCAGATCTAGCTGTAACTATTCCGCAGCTTTCACTTGCAAAGATGCGCAACGGTGGAGCTGCATGTACATCAGCAAACCGCATCTTCGTGCAGCGCGGAATCGCAGATAAGTTCATCGCAGAGATGTCTAAGTCAATGAGCAGCTATGTAATGGGCCGCGGAACTGAAGCGACTACAACCCTTGGTGCATCTGTTTCAATGAAGGAACGCAACAAGATTGCAGAGCTTGTCGATGAATCAATTGCAGCTGGTGCAAAGGTTGAGGTTGGTGGCGTTAAGCCAGAAGGCGATGGTGCTTTCTACCCAGCAACAGTTCTAATTGTTGAAAAGGACAATCCAATCTTGCTTCATGAAATCTTTGGTCCAGTCGCACCGATCGTCATCTTTGACACCGATGAAGAAGGTATCGAATTAGCTAATGACACCGAGTTCGGTCTTATTAGTTATGTCTTCTCTTCAAACCTCACCCGCGCATTACGTACAGCAGAGGCGATGGAGTCTGGAATGGTCGCAATCAACAAGGGCGTTATCTCAGATCCAGCTGCACCATTTGGTGGCGTAAAGCAATCAGGCTTGGGCCGCGAAGGTGGCTTTGATGGAATTCACGAGTTCCTACAAACCAAGTTCATAGGCGTCGAGATCTAAACCTATTCAGTTACGCCTATCTAAATAGATAGTACGGCGTGTATGGCGGTGTTCGATCAGCGAGTGTTTTATGCAAGAACTCTTCGGTTTCTTTGAATAGTGCAACAAGGATCTTTTCATTCTTCTTTTGACTCTTTGTCAGATCAGAATCCATAAAATGTATATACCTAATTCCGTAATTGAGAGAATAGAAACTCTGTGCAACATTAGCGACGATTGTGTACTCAATTAGATAGATACCAAATTGAGTGGTGACCCATTTGTTTTGCAGCAAGTATCGCGCTCTAGGTGCATATCTTTGAGATTGGACGAAAGGCCCAAATTCACCAGGTCCAATATCGAAGACGCTCCGTCCAAAATACTTCACAAGTGTCTTAAACCATTTCTTGGAGATTTTTTCTTGTGCTTTCCAAGCCAAACGAGTCCTTCGTGAAACCTTATAAGACGAATCTATTTCATCATCAATGAAATCTTCTGGCACATGATTTCCATAGTCCTCATCATCAGGAACCCAAGTGGAATCGATGTTTTGTGCTTCATTTTCTTTTTTGTTTTTTCTCATGAAGAGACTGTACAAAAAATCTAAATTACTCAGAGTAACTTTTTACTCTAACCCTGTACTAGACAACCTTCTGAATTAATGTGGGCAGTCGAAACTCCATCAACTAATTTGCAGGGAATCGCGCCGTAGATATGCG
>CAZQNP010000043.1:2250-3527 GCA_964594645.1 uncultured Candidatus Planktophila sp.
GTTGTCAGGTGTAGAAAGCTGGTTTCAGACATTTAAACTCCAATTTCTGCCAGAGGAAGAGGGATTTGAACCTTTAAAAGATTACTCCTCTTGATCGATGATTACACAAGCCTCTGCCTGTGCAAAATAGTAGGGCAGCGCCTTTCTCTTTGCGGATTTTCCCCAACCCATTCGAATCCACGAGTTTGTATTTTGCTGGCGCTGAGGGTCATCGGTGCAAAACCAACATCCCTGTGGCGTTAACTTAAACTCGATATTTGCCCCACGGAATTCAATTTTTAGGACACGCTTTCTTAGTAATTCATCAGTTTGCATTTCATAGCGAGAGGAATTCTTTTCGGCTAAATCATTTATTAGGCCGAAGTAGCGAGCATCCCATTCGTCATCGCGAAGTGTCGAATTATCTTGGCTCATAGGAGAATTTTACATCAATTCCCACATTGGAAGCGCTTGATATTTTCTGATCTGACTCGAAGAGTCTTCATACTTTCGCCGTTCACAATTGCCTCCCCATGTGCAATTCCGTAATAATTTGTCCACTTGTTGCTTTTACATTTCACATAGGTTTTTTGATTCTTGACAACTTGATTCTGAATAACGATGCCTTTGACCATAACTTCTGTCTTTGCAACGCGATGATCAAACAAAAAGCCGTTTTTGTAGATTTCCACGGTTAAGACAAGGCCTCGTATTGGTTTATCGCATTGAGATTTCGCATTAACCTTTACGGCGATTAGGCCTCGAGTCCGTAATAAACTTTTTGAGATGTGGGCATCGCCAATTTCAATATTGCAAAGGGTTGCGGGAGGAGTGACGACGCCCGCATAAGCGGGATTGAGTGGTGAAACAAGCTGAATCATTAGTAAGAGGGCAACACCCACGATTACGTGTCTCGAATTTAGGTTTTTCATCCCATGAGGATGACAAAAAGAGGAGACGAGCCTTCTTAGTTATCCACAGAGGAAGTAAGGCTGGCGGAGGATGAGGGATTTGAACCCTCGATAGGTTGCCCTATACACGCTTTCCAAGCGTGCGCACTCGGCCGCTATGCGAATCCTCCCGAGGGGGAGAACTCTATCGGTGGGTATAACTATGATTACACCAGATCCCTCGTACGGCGTTACCGTACTGAACTCCCCCAGGGCAGGAATGCAGCAAGGGTAGGTCCGCTCTGGCGGGTGTGCGAGGGGTCCTTTTAATATGTACAGGAAAGAAAATTGGCGCGACGAACAGTAGAGGAGTACGGCGATGTCATTAGCTTTGTATCGTAAATATCG
>CAZQNP010000044.1:0-3244 GCA_964594645.1 uncultured Candidatus Planktophila sp.
ACTGGTCACGCCAACGTGGGCAAGACCCACACGCTGATGTACCTGATGCTCTTGCAGAGCTACAATCACGGAAAGAAGTGGCTCATATACTCATCGGAGAACGATGTGCATTCGCTCAAGCGCAAGCTCATTGAGTTTCTTGCTTGCAAGCCTATTCAGGGTCTTGATGAACTTACGATGCACCGCAAGCTTGACTTCATCAACGAGTATTTTCAGTTCATAGACGGCAACAGGCTATTCAACGCCTTTGAACTCTTGGACGTGATGGAATCCATTAGAAACGAATGGGACTACACAGGAGCGATGATAGACCCGTACAACTCGCTCTCTACCGACCAAAAGAAACTTGGCAAGACAGGAATGCACGAATACCACTACGAGGTCGCTTCTGCCATTCGGGTATTTGCTCACAAGAACAACGTGACCACGATTGTAAACACACACCCAGTAACGGAGGCAATGCGTAGAACGCACCCGCCAAGCCATACATACGCAGGGATGCCGATGCCACCGATGACCTCTGATATTGAAGGAGGCGGCAAGTGGGGCAACCGTGCTGATTCGGTACTTGTCATTCACCGATACTCGCAGCACGAAACGGACTGGATTTACACCCACGTTCACGTGCGTAAGATTAAGGAGATGGAGACGGGAGGCCGTGTTACGCCATTGGAAACACCCCTCGTACTTCAGTCCATAATTGGTAATGTTGGATTCAAGATGAATGGGCGTAACTTGCTTGGCATTAAAGAAGACCAAACCCCCTCTGCCGATGTACCCTTCTGATGATTCACACGACCTCTACATTAGGGAGAAGCAATTGATGCTTGCGGGTACTGCGATGTACCTTGCAAAGCAAGCAGCAGACAAAGCAAACGGCAGAGAAATTCAAGATGAGTTCTTGCACCACGTCATGAACTGCCACTACGCAGACTTGCTCTTGCAGCAGTTTATTGACTACCGCCAATTCATTGAGAGCAAGATGAACGAAGCGTACCTTGCCAACGCCAAGCTTCGAGTTGACAACGAGGAGATGCACTACGAGATTGAAAGGCTGCAAAAGATTATAGAGGACAACCTATGAAGCAGATACTATCACCATTTCAGAAGTACGAGTGCTTTCAAGCAAAAGGCGAACAATACCTCGTGATTGACTACACCATCATCCAAGACAAAGAAGACAAACTTGTTGAGTGGTGCAGCGAAATGAAGATCAAAAGGCTTAAAGACCATATGCATTATAGCTTACCGATGAGCCACATTTTAGAAAAGTACAAACAAAACGAGCTTAAACCAATCAAGTGCAAATGAGAACCTTTGAACTACAAAAGATTCAGCAGAACTATTCAACCTTTATGACTCGCTTGGGTTTGTCGGACACCGACACCCGCAAACGTGAGTACGTTTTAGCAAGAGGCGCATTCTCCAAAGCCTATCGCCAGCACGCAAGCCTAACGGAGATTGGCTACGTCATAGACAAAGACCATAGCAGCGTTGTACACGCCTGCAAGAGCCACGAGGCACGAATGATGTACAAGGACTACCGATGGGCTTATAAGATTGCCTGTGATATTCGTGATGACAATCCAATTGAAGCTATTGAAAATGTGGATTTGACTTCGTTGATGAATGAAATAAAACACCTCAACGATATGGTCACGGAGTTATCTAAATATAAAGAACTATATTTAACTCTGAAAAAGACATTCGATGAATTTTAATGTTGGCGTATACCCTATCTATGGCCTCGTTCTTGGTGTCAATTGGTCAAAGACCGACTTTCTTGATGAAGAAGAAACCATCCAACAAATCCAAGTTGCTCTTGGAATTATAATCGTAGAATTTAGTTGGAACTCCTGACAATACTTGCGAACCGCCATACCGATTGGATTCGGATGGCTCGGAGCTTTGGTGCAGACCAAGAGCTGGCGCAAGATATTGTTCAAGAAATGTACGTCCGCCTGTACAAGTACGTGGATGATGCGGAGAAGATTATGTACAACGAGACAGAGGTCAACACCTTCTTCGTGTATGTGACCCTTCGCAATATGTACACAAGCCTGATGAAGGCAAAATCAAGATTCGAGTTCGTAGACGTTTCTACCCTTGAGGATGAGCTAATCTTTGAGGAGGCAAATGTAGAAGCAGAAATCGAACTACAAACCCTCTACGAGGAGATATGGGAGACTGCCGATGACTGGCATTGGTACGACAAGAAAATCTTCCACCTCTACCACAACACCGATATGAGCATTCGCACCCTTGCGGATGAAACCAAAATATCAGCACGTTCAATCTTTAATACCCTAAAAAATGCAAGAGAACGAATCCAAACCGACTGCAACGAAACCTACAAAGCGTGGCAGGAAGCCAAGCGGCTTGGGTGACACCATTGAGCAAATCACAACCGCCACAGGCATCAAGGCTGCGGTTGACTGGTTCAGCGAAGCAACAGGCGTAGACTGCGGATGCGATGCCCGTAAGGAGAAGCTCAACAAGTTGTTCCGCTACCGCAAGCCTGAATGCTTGACCAAAGAGGAGTACGAGTTCATTGGTACCATGAAAGGCCGTAACGTGGTAAGCGCAGCGCAACAAACGGAACTGAATAAAATCTACAACCGAGTATTCAACGACAACGTGCAGCCAACAAGCTGCGGATCGTGTATGCGTGGTCGCTTGCAAGAGCTTGAGGCATTATACAATGCTTATGGTCAGTAAAGAGCGTAGGCAATACTCAAACCAAGTCGGAGACATCACCGCACAACGCTTCGTTGAGGCGTGTGAGGCTATTGGCTACTCTTGCGAGAAGTCAGACCGCAACACGGACATCTACGACCACATTGACTACTTCGTGACCCGTCTTCAGGGAACCACAAGCGTAGACGTTAAAGGTGGCAACCATCCCAATACCATTTGGGTAGAGTTCAAGAACGTAAACGGAGATGCGGGATGGATGTACGGCAAAGCCGAGTACATTGCTTTTGATATGCCTGAAGTAGGTGGTTTCGTGATGGTACGCACAAATGAGCTGCGTAACTTGTGTGAGGCCATCGTAGAGCCAATCTTTGTGACAAAGCAAGAGGCAACAAGAAAGTTCTATCAAAGAGACGGCAGACAGGATGTAATCAGTCGCCTTGAGTTGCAAGATCTTCAAACATTAGTTTCATTTAAAGTTCTAAACTATGCCAATCCCCAAACCCACAAGTGGTGAGAAGCAAAGCGACTACATCCAACGATGTATGGA
>CAZQNP010000045.1:0-3194 GCA_964594645.1 uncultured Candidatus Planktophila sp.
CCACATTGATGCGCGCCAAATCTTCCGCAAGGTTGCCTCCAACCTTTACCTTAAAGCTCATTACTCCAGGAAAGGATTCGACTATTGCTTGTAGCTCGTTGACTTCGTTGAGCGCTGGAATAGTTCCATTTACCGCAACCGAGGTGCGAAATAGCTGTGGTCTGGGTGTTGTTGCAGCCTCGATCGCACTAGCAAGCCAATGTGAAGCCTCTGCATCATCGTATTCAAGAAATGGGGAAAACTCTCCCCAGCCGTATTCACCTTTAAACAAAGCAACTTCGCGAACTGTTATGCCACGAAACCTTGTTTTCATTGGCAGCGCAATTACGCGCAGAGTGTCGAGAAGTTGTTGATCCATGAATTATGGGCGCTTAGGGAACTTACCGAAGTCAGGCTTGCGCTTTTGTTGGTAAGCATCGCGACCCTCTTGACCTTCTTCAGTCATGTAGAACAAAAGGGTTGCATCGCCTGCAAGTTGTTGCACACCAGCTAGACCATCTGTCGCTGCATTCAAACTTGCCTTAAGCAAACGTAGGGCCATTGGTGAGTTGCGTAGCATTTCGCGACACCACGAAACTGTTTCTGCCTCAAGCTCTGCAACAGGTACAACAGTGTTTACCAATCCCATGTCTAACGCCTCTTGTGCGTTGTACTCACGGGTCATAAACCAAATCTCGCGCGCCTTCTTTTGTCCAACATGTTCAGCCAAAAGTCCAGCGCCATATCCACCATCAAAAGATCCAACCATCGGACCTGTCTGGCCAAACTTTGCATTGTCTGCCGCAACGGTCAAATCGCAAACAACATGAAGTACATGTCCGCCGCCAATTGCCCAACCTGCAACCATCGCAACGATTGGTTTTGGTGTGCGACGAATCTGCACTTGAAGATCTAGCACGTTGAGGCGACCAATTCCCTTTTTTGCCAACTTGTCTTCGCCCAGATAGCCATCATCGCCACGAACACTGATGTCTCCACCGGAACAAAAAGCTTCAGTGCCTTCGCCAGTAAAGATAATGACGCCGACCTCTTCGTTGTCACGTGCCAAGTTAAAGGCTTCGATCAACTCAATAATTGTTTGCGGACGAAAGGCGTTGCGAACCTGTGGTCGGTTGATGGTGATCTTGGCGATTCCATCGCCCATTTGGTATCTGATATCTACGAAATCTTCTCCACCGGGTGCGGTCACCCATTGTGGAATCTCACGGCTACCAAATTCGCGCTTGATCGGCTTGCTCACATTTCCTCCATCGTCGTTGCTAGCGATAGCCTACGACGGCAATGGATAACTCGTCACAACGAAAGATTCTGCGGGTGAGCCCTGCATGCGAACTTCCTCAATTAGCGAGGGACATCACAGCAGCTCTCGCGGGTAATGGCCCCACCCTCGGATTTGGAGAGGTGAACTCTGAGGCCGGCCCTAAACAGGCCGCAGTTGTCATTGGTACATCGGGCACAACCGGCAAGCCCAAGGAAATCTTTTTATCCGCACACGCTTTGATCTCATCTGCCCGTGCCTCCAACAACTTTCTTGGAGCAAAAGCTGGAGACACCTGGTCGCTTTTATTGCCTTTAACCCACGTTGCAGCGGTTAATGTTTTTGTTCGAGCCTTTGAACTAGGAACAATTCCTGTAGATCTTCGCAATCACTCGGGTCAGTATCCACGAGTGAATTTCACCGCAATTGTTCCAACCCAACTCTTTCGGGCGCTAAATGGTGATGTTGAGTTGCTCCAGCATTTACAAGGAGCGCAAAAGGTTCTAGTTGGTGGTGCAGCACTTTCTAGCGGTATCCGAAATCAAGCAACCGCAGCCGGAATAAATGTTGTTACCACCTATGGAATGAGCGAAACTTCTGGGGGATGTGTTTACAACGGTGAAGTTCTTGAAGATGCCGAAGTTGAAGTTCGTGGCGGATCTATCTTTATTCGCGGAAATGTTCTTGCTCTAAATCTTGAATTATCCGATGGCTGGTTTGAGACAAATGATTTAGGCGAGTTCATCGATGAGAAACTTGTTGTAATCGGTAGATCTGATGATGTGATTATTTCTGGCGGCGAAAATCTTTCGCTTAATAATGTTGAAGGTGTTTTGAATGAGAGTTTTCCTGCTATTGAATGTGCCGCCTTTGCTGTTGATGATCCGCAATGGGGGCAAAGTTTGCATATCGCAGTTGTTGGCGAAGTAGATAGAGCCGGCATCGTCTCTGTTCTTGAAGCAAAGATTGGCGCTTTCGCAAAGCCAAAAGGTATTCATTCTGTGAACTCGCTACCATTGCTCGGTATCGGAAAAGTAGATCGCAAGAGATTGGCGCAAGAGATACCAAATGAATAAGTGGATACTTGGAGCGCGCCCTCGCACACTTCCGGCAGCAATCGCACCGGTTGCTGTTGCTACCGCACTTGTTGGCGCTGATTTCAATTGGTTTCGTGCTGCCTTGGCGCTCAAGGTAGCTGTGTGGCTCCAAATCGGTGTGAACTTTGCAAATGATTACAGCGATGGCGTAAAGGGAACTGATGCCGACCGGGTAGGTCCGGTTCGCCTGGTTGCAAGTGGTTTGGCAGCTGCGAAATCTGTAAAGGCTGCAGCATTTATCTCCTTTGCTATCGCAAGTATTGCTGGCACCTGGCTGGCATTTCTAACCTCACCACTACTTATTCTTGTTGGAATGATCTCGATTGCTGCGGCTTGGGGATACACGGGAGGTGCTAACCCTTACGGTTATAGAGGCTTGGGCGATGTATCTGTTTTTCTCTTCTTTGGCGTGATTGCAACTATGGGTACGTACTACGCCCAAACCGAAGAGCTCACACTTTTGAGCTTCATAATCTCTATCCCTATGGGTGCGCTTTCTTGTGCGATTCTTGCTGTAAACAACCTGCGCGATAGACCTAAGGATGAGTTAGTTGGAAAGCGAACTGTTGCAGTACGAATCGGAGATCGAAATGCACGACTTATGTACGTTGCCCTCCTCGCACTCGCACATATTGCAGCGATTGCCACACTAATTCCCACCACTTTGCTCACATTGGTAGCGCTACCGATGAGCCTTTCTCTTTCAAGGCAAGTTCTAAGTGGTATTTCAGGAAAAGAGCTGATTCCTCTTCTTGGAAAAACTGGCAAGTTGCAAATAGTTTTCTCTATCTTGCTTGCTGTTGGCTTAGGGATACAATAAGAGCATGTCAAGAATAATC
>CAZQNP010000046.1:0-2947 GCA_964594645.1 uncultured Candidatus Planktophila sp.
TGAGCACCCCTTTATGAGGGCCATATCCGTAGAGATTTGAGCAAGTAACAAGAACCGCATCTGTCTTCATGCTGAATTCAGAGACTGCGCTCTGAATGGGTGGCCACTCCTTATCCCATTTGTTGTAGGGAGGATTTACGCAGTTGTAAATGAAATCCGCCTTAGGAGCAGCCGATCTCAAGCTCTCAACAGATGATGCATCACCCTGGAGTCTTTCTACATTTGCAATAGAAGGACCCTTGGAGGAGCGCGAAATCAGCAAAACCCGCTTACCTGCGCCACCTAGTCGGGCAGCAAGTTTGGTTCCCACAGTTCCGTTTCCAAGAACGACGTGAGTTTCAGTCATCTTTAGGCCGAACTCTTTGAATTCAAACTTTTGCCTCGGATAATCAACCAGAGTCCGATGAAGAGGAACCAGAGTTGAACAATTGTCGTTCCAAGGAAGATTGCTGAGTCGCCGGGATTAAGGCCAATGATTTCGGTCGACGTCCATAACAATCCAAATGCTGAGATTAGGCCAAAAATGCTAAACCAATTGGGAAGAGTCTTTTGACGCAAGTTTCCAATTGATAGGAGAAGAATTGCGAGAGCCGCGAAGATACTGACGCCAAGAACTTCACCGATTGTCCCGCCGTACGAATTCAGCACCTCATATGTTGTGCTTATTGTGTATCTCTGTTCCTCTGTACCTGCGCCCTTCCATAGATCAGCTAAGTCGTACATCGGAACAAGCCAGCGAATGATTCCAATACTTCGCGCCAAAGCCGAGGCGATAGCAAGAGCGATGATTATCCTCATCAAGATTCCAGCGTTTTTTCCAAAGACAAGTTCGCTCAGTAGCGCTATTGAAACAACGAAGAGAATCGAATAGACCAGATAGGCGAAGTAGCCCACCCTAACGGCACCTTCACTTTCAAGCAATCGTGGAAGAGCTATCGATGCTGGGTCGTCCAGGCTATCTGGCCATTCAATCGCCGCACCGAGCACAAAAGTCGGGATAAATATCAGCAATCCCTGAAGAATGCTTGTAAAGCCTGCCCATCGCGCCACCGTTCTATCTGCCATGAATTTCTCCCTTAACGGAAACTAGATGCCACCATCTAGACACCGCTCAGATTATGTGTGCCTATTTGAACATTGTCAAGATTGTTGGGAAGATTTCGCTATGGCATCCAGAGCCGCTACTAAAGCCGCTTATCACCACGGTAATCTGGAGAGCGCCTTGTTGGATGCGGCCATCACATTGGTGCGCAAGTACGGCCCCGATCAGTTATCTCTCAGAGCAGTCTCAGCAGAGATTGGTGTCAGCCCAAGTGCCAGCTACCACCATTTTAGGGACAAAGATGCTTTGGTAAGTGCCATAAGTAATGTGCTTTTCGATCGCTTGGCAACAATGCAGGAAAAGGCAATTGCAAAGATTAAAGGCAAAGGAGCTGGCGATTCCATAAAGAAGTTTGAAGAAATGGGTAAAGCCTACTTTGCGTGGGCAACTTCTGAACCAAACCTATATCGACTCATGTTTGGTGGTTACTGCGAAATCAATATGGAAGAACATGACAGTAAAGCTTGGAACTTACTTCGAGAAGCTCTTGATGAACTAATGGCTCATGGCGTAGTCGACAAGAGCGCACGCAATGGTGGAGAAGTGTTTGTTTGGTCTGCTGTGCATGGCGCAAGTTCTTTAGCAATTGAAGGATTGATGTCGCCGTCAGATTTTCCGATGGTGTTGAAAAGTATTCAAAGATCTTTAGGAATAGAGACAAGGAGCAAAAAATGAGTGATGCAGCACGTTGGATGATTGCCTTTGCTTTCATCTCGCTACCAACAATCGCCTTTGGCGGTTACTTCTTACTTTCAATTCTTAAGCGCCAAGTTGGTACTGAAAATGTCACAGCAGAACAGCGTGATTACTTCCGTGCAGGACATGCTCATGCCGGAGTTCTAGTGCTTCTTGCCATTGTGGGCCAGATAGTTCTTGATGAATCTAGGTTTAGCGAATCGATTACTTGGGCGCTCAGGGTTGGATTATTTGCAGCGCCATTATTGATTTCTGGTGGTTTCTTTGGAGGAGCTCCTCGCACAGCGGGTGGTTCCACGACATCGCTCATCAAGTTGATCCCACTTGGCGCAGTTGTGCTTGGACTAAGCACAATAGGTGTAGGAGCTAGCCTCCTGTTCTCATAGGAATTTATCATCGGCTGCGTTTTCAGTAAGGGTTAACAAGATGAAGGTCCCAGTTCTACTTCGCCCTCTTCACGGTAACTCAATTACGTTAAGAGAACTTTCACTTGTTTACTGGGTTGCTTTGACTTTTGCTTCCATCATGGCGTATTCGCTTTCTGGAAAACCTTCAGAATCGGATCCCTTGAGACTGTTCATATTAATCTTACTTTCTATGGATCTCGCTGGAGGTGCTATAGCAAATCTTTGCCACGGAACAAGAAGTTATTGGCGATCCCAAACGCCCACGCTGAGGCTAACATTTTTAGTATTACATGGCATCCACGGAATAGGAATCATATTTGTCTTTCCAGAGTCTGTCGTAGCTATTGTCGTGACATACTGCTGGATGGTTGGTGCAGGTACCTTTTTAATATTGACTAACAACACGAGTGCGCTAACTGCACTCTCACTGACTCTCGTAGGCGTGACTGTGGCGCACATTCCGAGTGGGGTTGAAACTATCCAGAGCTTGTTGATATGCGTTTTTCTTTTAAAGCTTGTATTTAGTTTCAGCGGTGGTCCTTCGCAGAAAGAGGAAAGTGTGTAGTGAAGCCTCTTCAAATCATCAAACTCGATCAATTTTGATGTCGTGTTAACAAAACTTTGGGGGCAAAATTGAGGGCAATTGAACATTTTGAGCGTGCCCTCACGCATAACAATGTCGTCTCCGGCTTATAGGGCGACTCTTCTTTTAATTAGACAAGGCGGGACAAAATCCCGCCTT
>CAZQNP010000047.1:0-2786 GCA_964594645.1 uncultured Candidatus Planktophila sp.
CCGAAATCTCCACCTTGAAATCCGCCACCCATCGGCGCACGGAAACCACCTTTTTCAAAAAGTGTGCGCGCTTCATCATATTCAGCACGCTTCTTTGCATCAGACAAGATTTCGTAGGCTTCTGAGACAGCTTTAAACTGTTCCTCTTTGGCTGAATCACCCTTGGTTTTATCTGGATGCAGATCACGCGCCATAGCACGATACTTTTTCTTAATCTCATCGGCAGACGCTTTCTTATCTACGCCCAGGACTTTATAAAAATCCTTCTCGTATAGATCTTTGGCTGCCATCTTTGATTACTCTCCTGCTGGATCTGTTACAGCTACACGTGCCGGACGCAAAATGCGTTCCTTGTACTTGTAGCCTGGTTGCAAAATTTTTGTTGCAGTTGGGACCGCAACATCTGCAGATTCATCGTGCATCAACGCCTCATGTACCTGTGGATCGAAGGCGTCGCCTTCGGTTCCATACTTTTCAAGACCGATGCGTGAAGTTATTGAATTTAGCTGGTCTGCAACGGCTTTAAAGCCCCCAGTTAACTCGCCATGCTGTTCGGCACGATCGACATCATCTAGAAGTGACAGTAGCTCTGTAAGGACAGAGCCCACTGCGCTTTCATGTGCAACTGCGCGATCACGTTCTACACGCTTTCGGTAGTTTGCATACTCGGCTTGAAGACGTTGCAGGTCAGCGGTAAGTGTTGCAACCGGGTCAGTTTCCTGACCCGGTTCAACAACCTCTACAGTTTCTTGTACTTGTTCAGTACTTTCCTCTGACATTACTTCTGCTCTTCGATGATCTCGGCATCTTCAACGCCATCCTCTTGGGGAGCACCTTCAGCTGCGGCACCGGCTGCGTACAACGCTGCACCAAGTGCTTGGCTAACTGTTGCAACCTTTTCAGTTGCGCTCTTGATCATCTCGTAGTTTGAACCACCAAGTGCTGTCTTAAGTTCAGCAAGTGCTGCTTCAGTCTCGGTCTTCTTCTCAAGTGCTTCACCTTGTGACAACTTCTCTTCGTTGTCCTTGATGAACTTTTCAGTTGAGTACAGAAGTGAGTCTCCAGCGTTACGGATCTCTGCCTCTTCCTTGCGCTGACGATCTTCTTCAGCGTGTGATTCAGCATCGGCCATCATGCGCTCGATCTCTTCCTTTGAAAGTGCAGAGCCACCAGTAATGGTCATGCTCTGTTCTTTACCTGTTCCGAGATCCTTTGCAGATACATGAACGATTCCGTTTGCATCGATATCAAAGGTAACTTCAATTTGTGGAACTCCACGTGGTGCTGGTGGAAGACCTGTTAACTCAAACATTCCAAGCTTCTTGTTGTAAGCAGCCATCTCGCGCTCACCTTGGTATGCCTGAATCTGTACAGCTGGCTGATTGTCATCAGCTGTTGTAAATACCTCGCTGCGCTTTGTAGGAATTGTTGTGTTTCGCTCGATTAGCTTGGTCATTACGCCACCCTTGGTTTCGATACCAAGTGAAAGCGGGGTAACGTCTAGGAGTAGTACATCCTTAACTTCACCCTTCAAAACACCAGCCTGTAGCGATGCTCCAACTGCAACAACCTCATCAGGGTTTACGCCCTTGTTTGGCTCCTTGCCGCCGGTTAATTCTTTTACAAGCTCAACAACAGCTGGCATACGAGTTGATCCACCAACTAGTACAACTGAGTGAATCTTGTCGATTGGAATTCCTGCATCTTTGAGAACCGCCTGGAAAGGCTTCTTGCAACGCTCTAGTAATCCAGCTGTTAGTTGCTGGAACTGTGCACGTGTAATTGTTTCATCCATGAACAGTGGATTCTTTTCAGCATCAACTGTGATGTATGGCAGATTAACTGAAGCAGATTGTGATGATGAGAGTTCGATCTTTGCCTTTTCAGCGGCTTCACGAATACGTTGCATCGCCATCTTATCTTTTGTTAAATCAATTCCATTTGCAGATCCAAATGTTGTTACTAGGTGATCAACAAGTGCTTGATCCCAGTCATCTCCACCAAGGTTGTTATCGCCGTTAGTTGCCTTAACTTCAACAACACCATCGCCGATTTCTAGAAGTGAAACGTCAAATGTTCCACCACCAAGGTCGAAGACAAGAATTGTTTGTTCCTTGTCTGCCTTATCAAGACCGTATGCGAGCGCAGCAGCTGTCGGCTCGTTGATGATACGTAGAACATTTAGTCCTGCGATCTCGCCAGCTTCCTTTGTTGCTTGACGCTGTGCATCGTTGAAGTAAGCAGGAACGGTGATAACCGCATCCGTTACTGTCTCGCCCAAGTACGCCTCTGCATCGCGCTTTAGCTTTTGCAGAACACGTGCTGAAATTTCCTGTGATGTGTACTTCTTGCCATCGATATCGATGGTCCAGTTAGTACCCATGTGACGCTTAACGGAACGGATTGTGCGTTCGACGTTTGTCACTGATTGACGCTTTGCGACCTCACCTACGAGGACCTCGCCATTTTTTGCGAATGCCACGATCGATGGGGTTGTACGTGCGCCTTCTGCGTTGGCGATAACTGTTGGCTCGCCACCTTCAAGAACGGATACGCAGCTGTTAGTTGTTCCGAGGTCGATTCCGACTGCTCTAGCCATTATTTGTGCTCCTTTTGTCCCTCTCGAGCCTGATTTAGGGTCGAGGCCTGCTGAACCTGAGTCGATCATACCCAAAAGGTTGAGTCGAGGCGACTCAGGTTTCCACTCAAGAGAACCATAAGGCTAAAGAACTTATTCCCTGTCCGAGCCACCTGCTTTCTGTACTGGGCAGGGGTTCCTCGTGAAC
>CAZQNP010000048.1:0-2542 GCA_964594645.1 uncultured Candidatus Planktophila sp.
CTCACCAGATATTCCAAAGGCGCTGCGCGAAATCTCTATTCCACGCTTAGAACAGCTAGCTGAGATCGTAGATACTCATGCAAAGCCTTGGAGCAGTTGGTAATTAGCCCCAGAGCTCTTTGATCTCAACTACTCGACCCTCATTAATGCTCTTGTGAGCTGCAAGGCCGGTAACAACGCTAGTTACTCCATCCTTGAGGCTAACTTCAGCTGGAGTTGAGTTCAAGATCGCATCGCGGAACTTGGTGTGCTCAATATATGAAGCACCGTAATGGTGGCCCATGTACTTAACATCGTAGTTATGAATAATCTTTTGTTCATTTCCTCGAGCGCGGCTTGCTCCAGTTTTCCATCCAGAGAGCTTGCCAATAGTTTCACGGCGAGAAGCGCGCAGTACCTGTGACGGAAGGAAGGATTCAATCTTTCCTTCATCTCCAACGATTGTAAGAATCTCTTTATCAAATGATCCTTCGCCGAACATGCACAGATCTAGCATGCCGCGTGCACCATTTGCATATTCAAGAACAACAAATGCGTTATCTAACATATCTGCCTGCTTGCCATCGTACTTCTCATCAAGGTGATTAACACTCTGGCCACCTGATGCAAAAACACGAACTGGTGTTTCGCCAACAACAATGTCCATCAGGTTGAAGTAGTGGCAACACTTCTCAACCAGGGTGCCACCGGTGCGCTCTGCAAAACGATTCCAGTTATCAACCTTTGGATAGAAAGGTTCGCGGTGTTCGCGGATAGAAACCTGATGGATCTTTCCAGCCTCGCCCTCATGAGCGCGTGCAATCGCTTCAGCAACAGGTGGCATGAATCGGTATTCAAGACCCATCCATGTCATCGCGCTTCGCTTCTCATCCCAAGAAAGAATCGACTTTAAATCCTCAACAGTTGTTGCAAGTGGTTTTTCAACAAAGACAGCTAAATCGGTTGCAAGCGCATCCTTCAAGACCGCCGCATGTGTGTCATTAGGTGTTGCAATAACAACGGCATCGATTAACCCTGAATCCAGTAGAGCGCGGTGATCGGTGAAAACCTTTGCGCCAGGGGCAATGGCGAGGGCGGCCTCCTGCGAAGGTGTGTGGGGGTCGCTGATAGCGGTAACTGTGGCCCCGCCCATGACCTTGATGTTCTCTATGTGCTCACGGCCCATGCTGCCAGCGCCGATAATCCCGTAACGAAGCTCTGTTTTCATGGCAACAGGTTAGACCACTGAGAGAAATTTGGGCAGAGGGGTAGACGAAACACGCTCAACTGTCCTAGACTCCCGCAAGAGGTCAGACCACTACCCGTTTAAATGCGAAGAGAGGCATGTGTAGATATGGCAATAACTCCACCGCAGTATCTGCTCCATCATGATGGCGACAATGTTGCTGTTGCGATGGAAGATCTGCAACCAGGAACTCTTCACGGTCGTTCCGTGAAGGAAGGAACCGAGGGAACCGCGGTGCTTAACCACGCGATTCCACTTGGACACAAGTTTGCACTCACAGATCTTGCTGAGGGTGACGCAATCATTAAGTACGGCATCAAAGTCGGACTTGCATCAGCTGCCATCAAAAAGGGCGATTACATTCACACACACAACATGAGGAGTTACCGATGGGAAGCAAGCCGCGCTTAATGGGATACCGCCGCGAAAACGGCGCTATGGGTATCCGCAATCACGTAATTATTTTGCCTCTCGATGATCTTTCAAATGCAGCTGCAGAAGCTGTCGCAAAGGTTATTCCAGGCACTTTGGCACTACCTCACGCATTTGGTCGTCTGCAGTTTGGTGAAGATCTACAACTAACTTTTGACACACTTATTGGAACTGGCGTAAACGCTAACGTTGCAGCGGTTGTTGTTATTGGTATCGAACCAAAGTGGACACAACGTGTTGCAGATGGAATTGCAAAGACTGGTAAGCCAGTTGCAGCCTTCTCAATCGAAGGTAAGGGTGATCTCCAGGTTATTCAGGAAGCAAGCCGTGTTGCAGCGATGTTCCTACAAGATGCTTCAGGTCTTGTTCGTACAGAGGCTGAAATGGGCGACATGATCATGTCAATCAAGTGTGGAGAATCAGATACAACATCTGGTCTTGGCTCTTGCCCAACAACATCAGAGGCTGTAGACCGTTGGGTTGAAGCCGGTGGAACCGTCTTCTTTGGTGAAACATCAGAGCTAACAGGTGGAGAACACTTGATTGCTGATCGTTGCATCGATGATGCTTGTCGTAACTTGTTCCAAACAACTTATGACAACTACATCAAGGTGATTGAGGCAACTGGTGCGAACCTTCTTGGCTCACAGCCAACACAAGGAAACATCGCTGGTGGTCTTACTACTATTGAAGAAAAGGCCCTTGGAAATATCGCAAAGACTGGCTCAGTGCCAGTTGTCGGTGTTCTAAAGCCTGCTCAGATGCCTGATCCTTCAAAGCCAGGCCTGTACTTCATGGACTCATCATCTGCGGCTGCAGAGTGCGTAACACTGATGGCAGCAGGCGGAGCGGTTATTCACTTGTTCCCAACGGGTCAAGGAAATG
>CAZQNP010000049.1:0-2482 GCA_964594645.1 uncultured Candidatus Planktophila sp.
TGGTGGTCTTGCCTGAGTTCAGTAGAACTCGTGTAGTGATCGAAGCTGGTGCATCCACTAAGTCGTATCCGCGTGCACCAGTTGGAATCGAAAAGCCGATTGGCTTTAGGTAGCCGACATTGACCGTTGCTGTGATCATGTGTTGACCATTCGCAAGGCGCTCAATCGATGAATCAATTGAGTTGATCTCAACTGCGTTCCAGTTGCCGGCAAAACCAATGTTTACGCTGTTAACGCTGTAGTTGGTTCCTGTTCCATCAATTGTGATCAACTGATCAATAAGAACATTTGGACCAGCAGAGCCTGTGATGAACTGATTGTTAATTAGGAGACCGGCTGTTCCAACAGTTGAAATACCCTTTGTAAGGCGAGCCTTGCCAAGTGCATCCTTCTCATCAGTTACTGAGAAGCCTGTAGGGATACCGCTCTTATCAAGGCCTGCAAATGAAGGTGCAGCAATACGAATATTGATCGCAGCTTCCTGAGCCTTCTTAGCAGCAGCTGTTGCTGCAGCCTGTGCCTTAGCCGTGGCTGTTGCAGTGGCTGTTGCAGATGGTGCAACAGGAGACATTGGTGAACTCTCTGTTTCAACCTGGGCAACTACTGGAAGAACTGGGGATTCATTTCCAGTCATTGAGTTAAAGCCAAGGAATGCTGTGATTACTAGAAGAAGGGAAAGTGCAGCCTTTGATGATTTCTGGGCAAGTGCTACTGACTTCTTGTATGTAGTTGAAAGCGCGTTAAGTGCTGTTAGGCCGGTCTTTTCGTCAACGACCCAATCCTCAAGAACGCGAACCATTGACTTGCGAGCGCGAACCAAGATGTGGCGAACGTTTGCAGGTGTTGTGTTAAGCGCAGTTGCAATCTCTTCTGTTGTGCGGCCTTCCATTTCCCACATAACAAGCGCTGTGCGCTGGTCTGAGGTCAGGCGAGCAAGTGCTTCACGGATAATCGCGGCATCTTCTGCTGCAGTAATAGTTGTATCTAGATCGATGTGGTTTTCAGATGCGATCTCGTTGAGGCGCTCCTGGGTTGTATCTGCATCGATTGCAACCAAGTTAGGACGTGCACCACGTGCGCGGATTACGTTAAGCGCAAGGTTGTTAACTGAGGTGCGTAGGTATGCAATTGCACGATCAGCTGTGTCTAGGTCTGGGGCAGCAAGCATGAACTTCAAGAATGCTTCCTGAACGACCTCGTTGGCCTCTGCCTCATCGCGGGTGATGCGGCGTGCCTGTGAGACGAGCTGTGTGCGGTGCTCTGTGTAGATCGCGCTTAGCTGAGCGATAGTCCAGTCAGCTGAAGAGCCTTGAGTTGCTTCGAGCTCAGTTGCGGGTGTTGAGCTCAATAGGCGGGCGGCATCGGTCGCTGCAGCTGCTTTCGCCGCTTTCGACTTCAATAGTGCCATTTGTGTAACTCCCGCGAGTTTCATAACGAAGGCAACGTCTTGCCCTCTAATAGTTAAGACACCGCTGGGGGCAAAATGTTGTGCCTTTTTGAAAACTTTTTTTAGAAAGTTTTCCTAGGCGCGGTGGGTTGAGCGTGAATTGAGCGTATGTAGGGAATAGAACGCAGGGCTTTCGCCATAGTGCACGCTCAGTTGAGCGTGAATGCCGGCACGAAAAAGGCATGCCTTGGGGGAAGTGCAGGCGATAAGAGTCCCAAAATGAGGGGATTGATTTATGGTCAAAAGTGGTCAATGTCAGTCAGGCTTTAACCTCACATGTAGCAGTGGGTTTCCATTCTCCCCAGCCCCTAAATGCAACAAGCCACCCGACGGTGGCTTGTTGATGTGAATCCTTTAATTAAACCAAAGACAGCCTCAACGCTTTCTTTGCTGCCTCTTTGCGATCACTAACAGCAAGCGCCTGGTAGATACGCATCGTCTCGTGGCGAATCGTTGAAACTGAGAAGCCCATTTCGGTTGCAAGCTCGTGATTGGTCTTGCCCTCAACCATGCCGCGAAGAATCGACAACTGACGGGCTGATAACTGACCGGCACATGTGTCTCGAGGGTCGCTGATTGTTGTGATTCCACGTGTATTTGTTGAGGCTCCACGACTTTGGAATGATAGATACAAAGCAATTGGAACGCAGAAATCTTCAATTGATTCAATTACATAATGCTTTGAATCATCTGCAACTGGATGTTCAAATTCAATAATGACATGGCCTTGCATCACTCCGCGATCGCGAAGAGTGATGACGCATAACTGTGAAGAGGACGCCCATTTATCTTTATTTTTTGAGAAAATGAAATCGATCTCTGGGGTGCCAAAGGCTCGCCATTCAGTTGCGGGAATAACTCTATGACGCCATTCTTCAGCATCTGCGTAACCAAACACCCCTAACACCACTGCAGAATCATCACTATTGATGCGGCCAAAGCGAATTGCGATTACACCGAATTCATCTAAGTAATCCGTCACTAGCGCGCGGGCTATCTCATCTGAGGTTGGGTTAAATGAGAGCCACTCAATAA
>CAZQNP010000050.1:0-2423 GCA_964594645.1 uncultured Candidatus Planktophila sp.
TGACCTGACTTCTTGCATGCAACTCCATTAGAGATCTTGGTTGCTGCATCTGCAGGTACTGCGACCATGACGCCACCGGCGACGATGAGCGCTACAGAAAGTGATGCGATCTTGCGGAACATATATGTGCCTTTCGTAGTAATGAGGTAATTGTATCGATCAGGCACTTAAAGAAGGCTGAAAACCCGCCGAGATTCGGATAGGTATGACCATTAATCTCAATCTACCGCTCTTGAACTCTGGCTATCTCTGCTTATCTCGCAGGTTCATGCCAACCTTTCTGACAAGTGAACGTGGCACTGTATGAACGATAAATACAAGCAGTTTGTACTGCCATCCAGGAACACTGACAGCCTTGCCATTCAGGGCATCTTTCCACGATTGCTCAACTAAGCGATCGGAGTTAAGCCACATGAAGTTAGGAAGGCCCTTCATCGACATCTTGCCTCGCTGGTGGAACTCGGTGCGAGTAAAGCCAGGACACAAAGCGCTCACCTTCACATTAGTTGCAGCAAGCTCGGTATGTAGCGACTCAGTCAGAACAGTGAGATATGACTTAGAGGCGCTGTAAGAGCCACCAGCGATGTAGCCAGCCACCGATGAAACATTGATGATGATTCCCTTGTTTCTCTGCTTCATGAGCGGCAGAGCTACATGCATCAAGCGCATTGGTGTGCGCACCAAGACATCAAGCAACTGCTGCTCAATCTCTAGGGTCGATGTTGTGAAGGCCTTGCTCGTACCAAAACCTGCATTATTAATCAGCACATCAATCTGATTTTCAGTGATGTACCTTTCAACAGCAAGACAGCCTTCATCCGTTGCAAGATCTGCCTGAATGACATGGGTCTTGATCCCAAATTTGGCTTCGAGTCCTTGGGCGCGCTCCTGAAGTCGCGGTAGGTCACGAGCAACTAAAACAAGGTTGTACTTGTTAGAAGCTAGTAGTCGAGAAAAACTCTCGCCAATACCTGCTGTTGCTCCAGTTACGATCGCCCAAGAACTCATCGGTTAAGCCTGAATTCCTGAAGGATCTTCGTCGCGAATCTTCCACTCAGTTCCATACGAAGGAAGTAGATCCAAGAACGGCACTGCATCAAACCACTCTGGTCCAACAACACCTTCTGGCTTCCAAATACCCTTATGAATCAACTCCATCGCAATAACTGGGTTAACCGCGGTCTGCCAAACAACAGCCTGATCGCCGTATTCAGACATCGACCATTCGTTATCTACAACGTTGTACATGTAGCACGCATAAGGCTTACCCTCTTTGTTAAGACCCTTCACAAGTGCACCTGCACAAGTTTTACCCTTCATGCGTGAACCAAGTGTTGCAGGATCTGGAAGAGATGCAGCTAGTAGATCGCGAGGAGAAACCTGGATCCCTTGAACATCTACGTGCTCTTTACGATCCATTCCCAACATATGAATTGTCTTTAATGTTGTAATGAACTGTGCGCCAAGTCCGTACTTAAAGTTAACCTTCTTGGCGTCAACCTTCTGCGGAATAAGTACTACCTCTTCGTGCTCAACATTGACGCACTCAACCGGACCAATTCCTTCAGGGAAATCAAATACTTCGATCTCACTAAATGGTTCAGTTGTGTACCAACCACGGCCATCCTCCCAAACAAGTGGGGGATTAAGGCACTCTTCGATCGTTGTCCAAATCGAAAATGAGGGAGCAAAATCATAACCTTCAACAGTTAAGTTTGAACCATCAAAGATAGTAAGTGAATCAATGCGGCTAAAGAGATGATCCTCGGCATAACGCGCAAAGACATCGCTCATACCTGGCTCGATACCCATACCTACGAGAGCGTAAATTTTTCGCTCTCCCCAGTTCCAGTCACGTGCAAACTGCTCATCGCCAAGCTTTACGCCTGTTTCAGAGTTTGGATAATGCGGGTGAGGTCGTGAAAGTGACATCGCCATATCGATGTAATTTGTGTTCTCGATTTCACAGGCCAAGAAAATCGGCATAACGAAACGTGGATCAACAGCATTAATGACTACATCAGGCTTTACCTTGCGAATCAACGCACGGATATCCTCCAGCTCGGCGGCATTCACCTCCGCTGCCGAAAATCGTGAATCTTTGACTCGGGTAACTGCATCTTCCGCGCGTGACAGAGTTCGATCCGCAACAACCATTGAAGAAATAAATGATTTGCGTGATGCGATATTGACAATAGCTCTGCCAACTCCGCCCGCGCCTATAACTAGCGCCTTCATTGTTGGCCTCTCATGAGGGAATAACTTCCTTTTCCTTAGAAGAGGGAGTCTACCCGTTCACTTTATTCATGACAAGATTGGCCATTATTATCAAGTAATTGATAACGATTGGTCCCCGTAGCTCAGTGGATAGAGCAACCGCCTCCTAAGCGGTAGGTCGCAGGTTCAACTCCCGCCGGGGACAC
>CAZQNP010000051.1:0-2166 GCA_964594645.1 uncultured Candidatus Planktophila sp.
ACTAGTTTTGATATAAGAAAGACAAAATGAACGCATACGAATTAGCAGATGAATTGCAAGAACTGGATGCAAAACTGCATTTAATAGTTCTGTTTAAATCAGCAGAAATGCTTCGCCAACAAGCAGACCTAATACGAAATTTGCAAAAGTCGCTTGGTTTTAAAAATAGTGGATATGAAACTATTAATTTAACACCACAAACAAAGCCATTAAGTGATGAGGAAATGAAAGAACTAATTAACAATTTTCCAATTATCTTTTCTCCTCAAGATTTATTAAGTTTTGCTAGAGCAATAGAAGAAAGGCATGGGATTAAATGAAACCACATAAACACGCAGAACTAATCAAGGCATGGGCTGATGGGGCTGAGATTGAATGCCTTGAGGACTGTAACTCTTGGATTCCTGTTACCAAACCAATTTGGAAGGAAGATTGGGTATACCGCATCAAACCTGAACCAAAGCCTGCTGATTTAGGAATTATGTTTTCAGTAAACAATCTAAAGTATCAAAAAACACAGCAGATTGTGTCTTGTGATTTACATAACGATTACAACTTAAAACTAATTTTTGATGGTGAAACAGGCGAACTTAAATCAGCAGAGGTGTTGAAATGAATAAACCAGTAGCGTGGATGTTTCAAGGTGCTTTTGACATTAGCACTTATGTTTCTTTTGAAAAACCTAACCCTTATATTTACCCAAACCCAACCCCGCTGTACACAGCACCACAAACAAAGCCATTAAGTGATGAGGAAATAGCGAAAGAATGGAGTAAGTTTTACCCTGATGTATTTCATACACACTTAATTGATTTTGTCAGAGAAATAGAAGAAAGGCATGGGATTAAATGAATGACTACCAAAAGAAACTAGACGAAGCGCCATACCATCCGGGCTATGAGGACGCAATTATCCAAGATAACGTCAATAACCCTAGACACTACACGTCGCATCCAAGTGGGATTGATTGTATACAGATTACCGAGCATATGGGGTTTTGTTTAGGTAACGCTATTAAGTATGTGTGGCGCGCTGACTTAAAGGGCGATGCGATTGAGGATTTAGAGAAAGCGGTTTGGTATATACGTAGAGAAATTGAGAGGAGAAAGCGTGAGAATTGAATTAAAGATTGTTAAAGAAAATCCTGATGGATCAGCTAATGCTATGGTTGATTTTGATAAGGAAGGTTTAGAGTTCTTGGTGCAAGAGGGATTGCTTTCAGTAATCAAGGAGTATATCGACAAAAATGAAAACGCAAAACAAGGTATCGCGATGCGCAAAAGAGCCGAGAAGAGTAAGGCACGCGCAAGTTCTAAAACTGTTAAGCGGAAACCCAAGAACAATAAGTGAGATTGCTAAGTATATGCGGGTGCATCGTAAGACCGCAGGGACTTATTTATTAGAGTTATTAAACATGGGCAAAGTTGTTGTGTATACGCAGGGGACTAAGCCAATAAAGTATAGGAAAGCATTATGAATATTAGTGATTTAGTTGTTAAGACCAGCACCATCCAAAAGAAGTTTGGTATTTCTTCGGTTGATATGTATGTGCTTGGTGTGCTGGATGTGCTGTGGCGAGACGAGAGAGAAGTGCGAGTAACCGACATCACAAAAAAATATGCAAAATATGCCGGCGCACCCGCCACGCTACACAAAAGTTTGACCAAGGCTTTAGTAAAAGCTAAGTTGGTAAAGCTAGTTAGTAGTGAAGAAGATGCGCGGGTTAAGTATGTTACTAAAGGTGTAAAGTTCGAAGACGTTGAAAGGATACTAAATGAATGAGGGCGTAAAGATACTACTTGAAAGAATCAAGACGCACCCCGAAGAGTTTACACAGGGCGGTCGGTGGGTGAAGTTTTTATATGAATATAACGACATATTGCCTGAAGAACTAGAACCTTTAAGGGTAGAAGTTCGTAAATTGGTTGCTGAACAATTTACTAAAGAAGTTATGAAAGAACTGCTACATGCCGACGATAAAGACGAATACATTGAAGACTTATTTGGCAAACGGAAGAAAGAGATTGCTGACGAACTTCATCGTAAATGGGTACAAATGCAAACAACATATGGGCGACTGAAGTATGACGCAATTGAAGAGAGTTAGAGAGATTGATGGGCACTTGGTACTACGTCCCGCGAAGTCCCACCCAAATCCCGATCACT
>CAZQNP010000052.1:0-2137 GCA_964594645.1 uncultured Candidatus Planktophila sp.
TTAGCGGGTAAAGGCTTCCAACAACAACGCCTTTTGCTCATCCTCATGTAGATGATGGCTTCCTGTTGCAGGAGATGCTGTTGCACGACGAGAAACACGACGAAGAATGCGATCACCAAAGCCACGACCACCATGTGCATCAGATGTGCGCAATGCAATATGTGACCAAGGACCTTGGTTAGCAGGTTCATCTTGTACCCAGAGCAAGTTTGCATTTGGATGCTTGTTTGCCTCTGCAACCATTTCATCAATTGGTAGTGGGTAAAGAAGTTCAACGCGAACAATTGCAGTTCCAGTTTCGCCAAGCTTTGCACGCTCTGCAACTAGGTCGTGGTAAATCTTTCCTGAACAGAAGATCACACGTGATGCGTTCTGAACTGAATCATCACCGATAACTGGACGGAAGTGACCAGTAGTGAAATCAGAGAGTGCAGATGCTGCAGCCTTAAGGCGAAGCATTGACTTAGGTGTAAAGACAATCAGCGGACGTCGTGCCGGGTTCTTTGCGTGCCAACGTAGCAAGTGGAAGTAGTTTGCAGGACTTGCTGGCTGCGCAACGGTCATGTTCTGTTCTGCGCAAAGCTGCAAGTAACGCTCAATACGTGCTGATGAGTGATCTGGTCCTTGTCCTTCATATCCATGTGGAAGTAGAAGTACTACCGATGATCGCTCGCCCCACTTCTGCAATGCAGAGGAGATGAACTCATCGACAACTGTTTGTGCGCCGTTTGCGAAGTCTCCGAACTGGCCTTCCCACAGAACTAGCGCCTCTTCACGCTCAAGGCTGTAGCCATATTCAAAGCCCATTGCAGCGTATTCGCTGAGCAATGAGTCGATAACAAAGAACTGGTTCTCATCCTTGATAAGTGCGCGAAGTGGTGTCCACTCGTTGCCATTTTCCTTATCAACGATAACCGCGTGACGGTTTGAGAATGTTCCGCGGCGTGCATCTTGACCAGCAAGACGTACTGGGTGACCTTCTTGTAGCAATGATCCAAATGCCAACATTTCTCCTGTTGACCAATCGATCGTTGCATCGTTGAGTGATTCCACGCGCTTTGCTAGCTGTGGAGTCAACTTAGGATGAACGGTAAATCCTTCTGGAACAGCAAGCTGAGTCGCAGCGATTTCACGTGCTGTGTTTTCAGAGATTGCTGTGTTGATCTCTTGTGCAGCTGGTGCTACCGGTGCCTTGAAGTTTGCATCATGCTCTGGCTCGATGTTGTTAACCGCAGCAAAGATTGATTCAAGCTGCTCTTGGTAATCGCGTGCGATTCCTTCAGCCTCTTCAGGAGTGATATCTCCACGACCAACGAGTGCTTCGGTGTAAAGGGTTCGTGTTGAACGCTTTGCATCAATCAACTTGTACATCAATGGCTGCGTGAAGCTTGGCTCATCACCTTCGTTGTGACCGCGACGGCGGTAACAAATCATGTCGATGACAACATCCTTGTTGAACTCTTGACGGTATTCGAAAGCTAAACGAGCAACGCGAACACACGCCTCTGGATCATCACCGTTAACGTGGAACACAGGTGCCTGAATAATCTTTGCGTAATCTGTTGAGTACTGAGATGTACGTGATGCGTACGGTGAGGTTGTGAAACCAACCTGGTTGTTAATCACAATGTGAACAGTTCCACCCGTGCGGTATCCGCCCAACTGTGAAAGCTGCAGAACTTCAGCGTTAACGCCCTGGCCTGCAAATGATGCATCTCCGTGAAGCAAAATAGGCATTACAGAGAAGGCGTTCTTTACATTGAGGCGATCCTGCTTTGCGCGCACAATTCCTTCAAGAACTGGGTTAACAGCCTCGAGGTGTGATGGGTTTGCCGCAAGATAAATCTTGGTTTGTGCACCGGTTTCAGAGGTAAAGACACCTGATGTTCCTAAGTGGTACTTCACATCGCCAGAACCCTGAACCTGGTTCTCTGCGTAATGGCCCTGGAACTCCTGGAAGATCTGTCCTGCAGATTTTCCAGCAACATTTGCAAGCACATTCAGGCGTCCACGGTGTGGCATACCAATGCAAACCTCATCAAGTCCACGCTCTGCAGCAGCTGAGACAACCGCGTCGAGAAGTGGAATTACAGATTCGCCACCTTCGAGTGAGAATCGCTTTTGACCAACAAACTTT
>CAZQNP010000053.1:0-1938 GCA_964594645.1 uncultured Candidatus Planktophila sp.
AAGGGCAAACCCAAAATATCATTTTAACGCTAACCGAAAAGCAAACGCTTACAAGTCCTAATTATCTATTTGTTTTCGAGAATAGGTCTACAAATACAGATGTAAAGTTTGTAAAGCTAAACAATACGGATATTAGCCAATACAAAGAACGCTACAATGAGTTTAGTATTGTAGTGAATAGTTACTTTAATACGAGTTTAAACGGGCAATACACGTATACAGTATACGAACAAGCTAGTCCTTCAAACTTAGACCCGACGGGCTTAAACTTGCTAGAAACAGGCATAATGGAGCTAGAAGGCACTACAATATCATTCACAGAATACGAAACAACAAGCACATTCACAATTAGACAATAATGGAAATACAAGTATTGACATTTGCGGAAGCAAAGCAGCCAGAATATAAAGAAAAGAAAGGCGAAGGATATATGCAGTATGGTCAAAATAATGACTATCCGCAATACCTATTAGACCTTTTTAACAAGTCAGCAAAGCACAATGCTATCGTAAGAGGCAAAGTGAATTATATTGTTGGTAATGGCTGGGCAGGAGAGCAGCCTATTGTTAAGCAAGTTAATAGAGAAGAAACTTTAAACGACTTAACAAAGAAGGTAGCCTTAGACATTGAGCTTTTTGGCGGTGCTTATATTCAGGTTATATGGGCTGTAATGGGCGAACAAATTGCAGAGTTATGGCATTGTGATTATACAAAGATTAGAACCAATAAAGACAATACTCAGTTTTGGTATAAAGAGGACTGGAAGGCTACACGCAACCAAGAAAAAGCTGAAGTATATTCAGCGTTCAACCCTAAAAACCCAGTAGGTGTTCAAATACTATATGTAAAAGAATATAGACCGGGAATGAATGTTTATAGCCTTCCGGGTTATTTTGGTGCGCTTAACTACATTGAGAGTGATGTAGAAGTTTCTAAGCACGTTTTAGGTAATGCTCAAACCGGGTTTTCTGCAAGTAAACTTATTACTTTACCAAACGGAGAGCCAAGCCCTGATGAGAAAAGAGCAGTAAGCAGACAGTTCGATAATATGTATACGGGTGCAGACGGCAAAAAGTATTTACTTGCTTTTGTAAACGATGCAACCAGAAAGCCTATTGTTGATGATTTAGGTGCGAGTGATTTAACCAAAGAAGATTTTGGGAGAGTAGATGAGTTAATTCAAACTAACATTTTCAGTGGACACCAAATTACAAGCCCTGACTTGTTTGGTATTGCAACGCCCGGTCAATTAGGTAGCAGACAACAGATGCGTGATAGCTATGAAATCTTTAACAACACTTATATCCGTTACAAGCAAATGCAACTCGAAGGGGTGTTTAATATGCTTGGGCAATATGCAGGTGTAAATGAGGAATTAAAGATTATGCCTACTGACCCAATCGGTATTGAGTTTAGCGAAAGCGTAATAAAAGAAGTAGCTCCAAAAGAATGGATATTAGAAAAGCTAGGCATTGACCCTACACAATACGGAATACCTGCTGAAACTGAGCAACCAATGGCAGCAAGTCCTCTAAGTGTTAATGAGCATATTAAAGGTCTTAAAGGTCGTGAATGGCAAAATATGCAGCGTATCATAAGAGATTTTAATAAGGGCAAAATAACAAGGGAGCAAGCATCATCAATGTTAAAAGGCGGTTATGCTTTAAGCGATGACGAAGTAGCTACTTGGTTAGGTGCAGAAGATTTAGAATTTAGCGAAGCAGATTTTCAGGTTTTCTTTGAGTTCGGAGAAGATAGAAACAATTACGAGGTTATTAAAAGCAAGACAAGATTTAGTGATGATTCGGACTTCGAAATGTTTGCAGATGTAACACAATTACAAAGCAATATTTTGGACTTAATCGTAAAGGATAAGCGTATTACTCCAGAGGTAATTGCTGACACTTTAAAAGAAGATATTGGAGCGGTTAAGCGTGT
>CAZQNP010000054.1:0-1617 GCA_964594645.1 uncultured Candidatus Planktophila sp.
CAGCGAGGTGGTTGTTGATGGCCCGGGTGAGCTCCTTCATCCTCAAAGCGTGAGTGGATGGGCGTGTTCTAGCGAGAGCCGAACGCTCCTCCGCAGCTGCGGCACAACGGGCGGTAGCGAATGGTGCAATCGCTGGTCAGCTTTCCAGCAGGCTGCGCAGCATCCAGGCTGTCTTCTCGTGAATCTGTAGACGTTGCGTCAACAGATCGGCGGTGGGCTGATCATTGGCTTCATCCGCCGTGGCGAACACACCACGAATCGTGCGGGCCACGGCCTCATGGCCCTCCACCAGCTCGCGCACCATCTCCATGGCCGCCGGCACTCCCTCACTCTCGGGAATCGACGACAAGCTGCCGTAGATCTTGCCTCCAAACGGGGCCTTGTGGCCCAGAGCCCGGATCCGCTCGGCGATCTCGTCGAGCGCTGTCCAGAGCTCGGTGTACTGCTCCATGAACATCAGATGGAGCGTGTTGAACATCGGTCCCGTGACGTTCCAATGGAAGCCATGGGTCTTGGCATAGAGCACGGTGCTGTCGGCCAGCACCCGACCCAGGCCCTCCGCAATCTGGGCGCGCTGCTCAGCGGGAATGCCGATGTCGATGGGTGGTGCGACCGCCATGGGGTGCTGGGTCTAGGGCTGTTTCCGTTCTAGGGGGATTGGCACGGGGTGTCAGCCGCAACCATCCGGCGAGCTCGCGGATCAGACTGGACGCAGCCCTGATCCACGGATCCACGTGACCGCCAGCGCGACCGACCTCGCACCCACACCTTCTGCCCAGGCCAGCCCACTGCCGGTGACGATCCTCACCGGCTTCCTGGGGGCCGGCAAAACCACGCTGCTCAACCACATCCTCAGCAACCAGCAGGGTGTGAAAACGGCCGTGCTGGTGAACGAATTCGGTGAGATCGGGATCGACAACGATCTGATCATCGCCACCGGCGAAGACATGGTGGAGCTGAGCAACGGCTGCATCTGCTGCTCCATCAATGGCGAGCTGCTCGATGCGGTGTATCGGATCCTCGATCGCCCCGATCCAGTGGATTATCTGGTGGTCGAAACCACCGGCCTGGCGGACCCACTGCCCGTGGCGATGACGTTCCTGGGCAGCGATCTGCGCGATGACACCCGCCTCGATTCGATCATCACGCTGATCGATGCGGAGAACTTCAGCGATGAGATTCTCGATGGCGAAGTGGCCCGCGCCCAGGTGGTGTACGGCGACATCCTTTTACTGAATAAGTGCGACCTGGTGAGCGAGGAGCGGCTCACCGAAGTGGAAGGCCGGCTGCGAGAGATCAAAACCGACGCCCGCATCCTGCGCTCGGTGAAAGGCGATGTGAGCCTGCCGCTGCTGCTGAGTGTGGGGCTGTTTGAAAGCGACAAGGTGGCCGCGGAGCAGAACCACGACGACTGCGACCACGACCACGGCCACTGCGTGCATGACCACGGGCATGACCACGCCCACGATCATCACGACCACAGCAGCTGCGATCACGACCACGGCCATTGCGAACACGACCACGCGGAGGGTCACCAGCACGGTCACAGCCACGACCACGGGCACGACCACAGCCACGGCAATCCGGATCACCTGGCGATCGAAGGCTTCACCTCGC
>CAZQNP010000055.1:0-1598 GCA_964594645.1 uncultured Candidatus Planktophila sp.
TCTTCCACGGCGGCGCGGGTGGCGTTGAGGGCATCCTCAATGCGCAGCTTGCGGTTGCGCAGCTCGGTTTCGGTGGGGGCGCCCACCTTGATCACCGCCACGCCGCCGGCCAGCTTGGCCACGCGCTCGCTGAGCTTTTCGCGGTCGTACTCCGAATCGGTGTTGTCGAGTTCGCGCTTGATGGCGGCAACGCGATCACGAACAGCGGCCTGGTGATCACCGGTGGCCACGATCGTGGTCTCGTCCTTGCTGATGGTGATCCGGCGCACCGTGCCCAGATCCTCAAGGGTCACCTTGTCGAGGGTCATCGCCCGGTCTTCGCTCACCAGGTTGGCGCCGGTGAGGATGGCGATGTCCTGCAGCATCGCCTTGCGGCGATCGCCGAAGCCGGGAGCGCGCACCGCGGCCACCTGCAGCACACCGCGGTTCTTGTTCACCACCAGGGTGGCGAGGGCTTCGCCATCCACTTCCTCCGCCAGGATCACCAGCGGCTTGCCGGCGCGCGACACAGCCTCCAGCACAGGCACCAGATCATTGATGGCGCTGATCTTGCGATCGGTCACCAGCAGCAGCGCACCCTCGAATTCACACACGCGGCGGTCGCCGTCGGTGACGAAATAGGGGGAGCTGTAGCCGCGATCGAAGGCCATGCCTTCGGTGATCTCCAGCTCGGTGGCCAGGCTCTTGCTCTCTTCCACGGTGATCACGCCGTCGGCGCTCACCTTGTCCATGGCCTCGCTCACCATGCGGCCCACTTCTTCATCGCCACCGGAGCTCACGGTGGCCACCTGACGGATGGCGTCGCCCGCCACAGCGCTGGAGCGGGCTTCGATGCCACGCACCACCTGAGCCACGGCCTTCTCCATGCCGCGGCGCAGGTTCACAGGGCTGGCGCCGGCTGCCACGTTGCGCAGACCTTCGCGGGCCAGGGCCTGGGCCAGAACCGTGGCGGTGGTGGTGCCATCACCGGCCTTGTCCTTGGTTTTGGTGGCCACCTGCAGCAGCAGCTTGGCGCCGATGTTCTCGAACGGATCTTCGAGTTCGATCTCCTTGGCGATGGTGACGCCGTCGTTCACCACATCGGGAGCACCGAATTTCTTCTCCAGCACCACGTTGCGGCCCTTCGGACCGATGGTGACCTTCACCGCATCGGCGAGGGCATTCACGCCCCGCTCCAGGGAGGCGCGGGAGGCATCGGAGAAGGAGAGCAGCTTGGCCATCGCGGGCTACGAGCAGGCAATGGCCAAAGGCTCCCATGCCGAGGTGGCAGCTGGCTTGTGGGGAAAGCCGAATCGGCGCGGCTGCAGCGATGCGCTCTCGCCCGATGGCCGATAGGGTTCGCCCCATGGAGGAGAGCTTCAGCGACGCCCTAGCGGAGAGCCTCAATGGCCCGCTCACTGATGTGCTGGCCGACCCGAGCACCGGCAGCAACGTGATTGCGTTTCTGGTGGTGGTGGGGCTGGGCCTGGGAATGGCCCTGATCTACATCCCCTTGCGGCTCTTCCTCACGATCACCACCCGCAGCCGCCGCTTGCGCTTGCTGCAGAAGATCCGGCGGCTCCGAGAGGAGTTGGCCCAGCCGGTGCAGCCGAGCAGCT
>CAZQNP010000056.1:0-1537 GCA_964594645.1 uncultured Candidatus Planktophila sp.
TCTGACTCGGGTCACGGTGACCAAAACATTGAGCCGTTTCCGCCAGGACGGAGTTCTGGTGAGCGTTGGGGAGAACGATCTCCTCATTCCTCGGGAGCCATGACAACGCCTGCTCCTCCCTGGTGCCTGCACTGGGGTAATGACGGTGAGCTCGCCTGGAGCGATCGCCACGACGTGATCGAGCGATTGGTGGCCCACGAGCCAGCTATGGCCTCGGCTCTCTGCAGGCACGCAACGTCATTGCCGGCAAGCGTCAGTCGCCAGCGGCTGATGCGAACGCGCTCTTGCTCCCATCCGTAACCCTTGGCCTCCTTGTGTTCACACAGGGAGGCCTTTGCCTTGAACGTCTTCCACCATGCCTGCGATTTTTGCCAACAACAGCCTCACCACAGGCGCCACTCCCTTGGTGCAGCTGCATCGGGTCAGTGCAGGCTGCAATGCCCGCATCCTGGCCAAGATCGAAGGCCGCAATCCTGCCTTTTCGGTGAAATGCCGTATCGGGGCAGCCATGGTGGCTCAGGCCGAGAGCGATGGCTTGTTGGGGCCGGGGAGAGAACTGATCGAGCCCACCAGCGGGAACACCGGCATTGCCCTGGCGTTTGTAGCCGCTTCCCGCGGTCTTCCACTCACCTTGACGATGCCCGACACGATGAGCGAAGAGCGGCGCAAGTTGCTCCTGGCTTATGGAGCTCGCCTGGTTCTCACCGAAGGCCGCCATGGGATGCCCGGAGCGATCGCCATGGCCGAGGCCATGGCCATCAGTGAACCGGATCGCTATGTGTTGTTGCAGCAATTCGCCAATCCAGCTAACCCGCAGATCCATCACGACACAACCGGGCCTGAAATCTGGGCTGACACTGATGCGCAGGTGGATGCTGTTGTGGCTGGGGTCGGAACTGGCGGCACAATCACCGGCATCAGTCGCTATATCAAATGCACCCTCGGCAAACCGTTGCTCTCGATAGCCGTTGAGCCGGAGCAAAGTCCTGTGATCACCCAGACGCTGGCGGGTGAACCCGTGCAACCCGGCCCCCATCGCATTCAAGGCATTGGGGCGGGTTTTCTTCCCGCCAACCTGGACCTCTCCTTACTGGACAGGGTTGAACGAGTGAGTGATCAAGATGCCATGACCATGGCGAGGCGCCTTGCTAAGGAGGAGGGAATCCTGGCGGGAATCTCTTGCGGCGCCGCTGTGACGGCCGCCGTTCGCGTGGCTCGAGAAGCTGAATTCTCAGGAAAAACAATAGTAGTGATTCTTCCCGATTCGGGAGAGCGCTATCTGAGCACAAATCTATTTTTCACAGAGGGCGATTCGGCGTCTTGGCTGCCAACAAAAAAGCCCCCGGGCATTCTCCGGGGGCTAGGGGGTTGGGGCGAGCCTCAGTGGCTCACTTGTTGGGCTGCGGGGTCATGCGCAGGTAGGGCTTGATCTCGGTCACGCCCTTGGGGAACTTGTTGCGGGCTTCGTCGGTGGGGATCGAAGGCACCACCACGCAGTCGTCGCCGTCTTTCCAGTTCACCGGGGTGGCCACCTGGT
>CAZQNP010000057.1:0-1488 GCA_964594645.1 uncultured Candidatus Planktophila sp.
AGTAAGGCCTGGTTTGGCGGCCTTGCGTGTAGCGGGCTAGCCGGTTATCTGAGCTATTGAGCGTGGGGAAATGCGTGTGTATAACATTTTTACCCCCTAAGTTTCTGTGATAAGAGAATTATACCACATCGGTTTCGAAAAAGAAAATTACGATCCAAACTTTTTTTACTGTGCGATTATCGCACGATGTATTTTACAAATACTTTTTTACAAACCTAATGACACCTTCGCAAGCTAGTGTTCCCAGGACTGCAGCTACGAGTGAGTACGCGACGAATGGAACTGTGAAAGGAATTGAATCGTAAAAGCCAGCCTTCGCCCAGAAGTTATCAAAAAACCAATTGGGTTGAATGAAAAACGAGACAACGAATGTCACGAGCAGGGTGGCTTTGTGCGTCAGGTTCATGTTTCCAATGTATAGGAAGGCACTGACAAATTAGCCGGTTTGTCACTCCCCTCTGCTATCTTTTCCCTAGGTCAAGAACTAAGCGTTAAACCCTTTAGCTTGCTTAGTACCAAGCCGCGCAATGCTCGATCCGCGTACGGTGGTTCTAAAGGAAGACCTGCTGGCGATGAAAGACACCGCCAGAAGTAGCGGGTCTCTTTTTATGTAAGAGCCCAGTTTGGGTTGGTTTGTTATGTCATCACATGGATTGTTTGTTTGTACTACCTGTTTCTCACTTACTTCGATGGGCCTAGGCATGCAGCGATGCAGGTGCGAGGAGTACAAGGCGTACACAGGCGTTGATTGTCCTAGCGGATATCACCTTTGTTACATGTGTGCCGCGACTGTCGTGGGTGGGACTGGGCGTTACTCGTGGAATGCGTGCGAGAGCTGCTTAAAGTTCAATAGATCTTTGCAAGGAAAGTACGGATTTGGTTTGCCTCTGGGGCGGCACTCGATTATGAATTCGATCTCGGTTCCGTTGCGTGCGAGTGCTGAGGTCCAGGAGAAGGCTGTTGCCGAGATGCTGAAGTTCGTGGAGGTTTCTGGGGCGATCTCTGATTGGGGTTTGCTGCAGGCACGAACTCTGTATGAGAGCGCTCATTCATGGAGCGTTCTTGGGATTGTCGCAGCCGAGAAGTGGGAGGCAAAGTTTCATCTATCAAAGGTGAAAGCGACTAGCCGTTCAGTGCAAGCGTTTAAGGATTACCTGAGGGTCACAGAATTCGAGGATTTGGTGAGGTGAGTTTGTCAGTGGCGATACCTAAGGTGGCGCTATGACTTCAAAGAGGCGCAAGAAAATCAGCGGTTTGGTGTGTCCAGGGTGTTCGGGAATCGGAACCCTGCGAAAGATCGTTTATGGGATGCCAGATCCTGAAGAGTTCGACTTCGAAAAGTATGCGGTCGGTGGCTGCTGCATCATTGGTGACGGCAGCGACCCCGACTTAAGGTGCAAAAGTTGTGAGTGGGAAGGGTTGCGCGAATCTTTTGTCAGTCACTCACAGTAAGTTTCAATCATGAAACAAGACGCCAATAAGTTCATC
>CAZQNP010000058.1:0-1478 GCA_964594645.1 uncultured Candidatus Planktophila sp.
TGCCTGGTCCCGGATCTCTTACAGTTGCTTCGTACAAGTTCATAATATTTGGTGCGAGTGGCCGGACTCGAACCGGCAAGCCGAAGCGGAAGATTTTAAGTCTTCTGAGTTTACCAATTTCTCCACACTCGCATTTGTTTCTAACTTGTACCTATTATATAGTTAATTGCAACATGTGTCAACTAAATTTGGTGCCACGAGCTGGACTCGAACCAGCCACACACAGATTTTCAGTCTGCTGCTCTACCTGATGAGCTACCGCGGCAAATCGTTTGGTGGTTAGGAGAGCACTCGAAGCTCCACTTTCTTCCTTATGAGGGAAGCTCTCTTCCTCTTAAGATACCTAACCATATTGAAACACACTCACCCGAATGGACATATCCTAAGTTCCGCCTACTGTCGGAAGTATGCTTCAATATGGTGTCCAGTTGTTGACGTTTCAACTTGCTGCTCACGGACCCAGATGGTGATCAATTCCACCCGAATCTATTCTTAATGAATAATGCCGGTTCATAGACCCTCGTGTCGGTGAGTACCCGATATTTGGTCGCACTTGCCTATGTCGTTCAAAATCACTTCGCAACTTGTATTCAACTTTTGCCCTCACGATGCTGGACGCACCGTTCTGTTATGCAGGCACTGCATACCATATAGAAACACACTATTAGGAATTCAACCTAAGTCCGGCAACCGGTACGACGCTGTTAATGTGTTTTTATATGGTAGGGGCACAGAGAATCGAACTCTGATTAATGGGTTAAAAGCCCACTACTTTAGCCGTTAAGTTATACCCCCATATGGTCCCTCCAGACGGATTCGAACCGTCACCTCATCGGGTAAGAGCCGAGTATGCAACCAATAACACCTCGAAGGGAAAGTACGTATTAATTTGATTTTACGTGCCTTCCAGGACCATACGGGGGATCCGGGAAGACACTAACGTTTACCACGTTTCATGTCAACACCTCTTTTGTTTAAAAATTAAATTATAGAATCAGTTGCACATGTTGTCAACTGATTTTATCTGGTACCCCTGCCCGGAGTCGAACCGGGAACAATTAACACTCCTTTTGAGAGAGCTGCCTTTACCAATTTGGCCACAGGGGCATATAAGTAAACACACTAGCCACCGTCGAAGGACAATGCCGCAGGCTAGGCCCTAAGGATTATATCCGTTCTTTCACTAATGTGTTTGCGTATATGGCACCGCGAGTAGGATTCGAACCTACCTAATGCCTGTTTAGAAGACAGGTGCCTATCCACTAGACTATCGCGGTATGGTGTCCGAGGTGGGATTCGAACCCACAACATCTAGCACCTCAAGCTAGCGTGTCTACCAATTGCACCACAAGGACATATATGGTGCTCTAGACAAGAATTGAACTTGTGATTCTGTCTTACCAAGACAGTGTTATACCACTTAACTACAAGAGCAATGTTTGGTGGAGCCCCCAGGATTCGAACCTGGACCTTTCCCT
>CAZQNP010000059.1:0-1452 GCA_964594645.1 uncultured Candidatus Planktophila sp.
CTGCGCCGCTGGATGGCGCCACGGACCGTGGGGCTGCCGGTGTTCATGCAGCCGGGCCGCGCCGAAGTGATCCGGGAGCCGCTGGGCTGCGTGCTGGTGATCGGCCCCTGGAACTATCCCTTCCTGCTGAGCCTGCAGCCCCTGGTGAGCGCCCTGGCAGCGGGCAACACGGTGGTGCTGAAGCCCTCCGAGCACGCTCCAGCCACCAGCGCCCTGATCGCCGAGCTACTGGGCGCCGCCTTCCCCGCCAACACGGTGCAGGTGGTGCAGGGCGATGGCCCCGTGGCTCAGGCGCTGCTGCAGGAGCGCTTCGATCACATCTTTTTCACCGGCGGCGAACGGGTGGGCCGGCTGGTGATGGAAGCCGCCGCCCGCCACCTCACTCCGGTGACGCTGGAGCTCGGGGGCAAAAGCCCTGCGGTGGTGCTGGGGGATGCGGATCTTGAGGTGAGTGCCCGGCGGCTGGTGTGGGGCAAATGCCTGAATGCCGGCCAAACCTGCATCGCCCCCGACTACCTGCTGGTGGATGAGGCGGTGCAAGCCCCACTGGTGCAGCAGCTCAGCCAACGGATTGAGCAGTGCTTCGGCAGCGAGCCCCTGGCCTCCCCCGATCTGGGCAGCCTCGTGAATCAGGCCCAGTTCGATCGGCTTCACAACCTTCTGGAGGGAGCCCGCCAGCGCGGCCAGGTGCTGTTTGGCGGCGCAAGCGATGCCAGCCGGCGGCGGATCGCACCCACCCTGATCCGGGTGGACAACCTCGACGATCCCCTGATGCAGGAGGAGCTGTTCGGCCCGCTGCTGCCGGTGCTGAGCGTGAGCGGCCTCGATGAGGCGATCGAGCGGATCAACCAGCGCCCCAAACCCCTCGCCCTCTATCTGTTCAGCAAACAGCGCGCAGCCCAGGAGCAGATCCTGCAGCGCACCAGCTCCGGCGGGGTGTGCTTCAACGATGTGGTGATGCAGGTGGGCGTGCCGGAGCTGCCCTTTGGCGGTGTGGGCAACAGCGGCATGGGCACCTACCACGGAGAAGCCGGCTTCCGCACCTTCTCCCACGAACGCAGCGTGCTGCGCCGGCCCTTCCGCCTGGATGTGCCCTTCCGCTACCCGCCCTACGCCGGCAAGCTGCCGCTGGTGCGGCGCCTGCTGGGCTGAGCAACGCCCCAGCCAGCCCCAGATGGATGGCCAGGCCTGATCACCAGGCCTTATCAAACGAGGGCTGGCGTCACCGGCCAAGGCCCGTATGGTGCCTCCAGCCGAACGCCCACGCCCCATGCGCCGCCGCTCCGCTGCCGCACTCGCCCTGGCCCTGTTGCTGCCCCTTCCGGGCCTGGCCGGAGAGGTTGTGGTGAAGCCCGGTGAAACCCTCTCGGAAATCGCTGAGCGCTACGGCACCAGCGTGCAGCGCCTGATGCAGCTCAACAACCTGCGCAGCCCGCAGGACCTCTGGGCCGG
>CAZQNP010000060.1:0-1452 GCA_964594645.1 uncultured Candidatus Planktophila sp.
ACCAAGGAAGAAATGAAAATGGTAAAAGAAACTTGCAAAATTATGCAGGATGATACCATTAAGGTAACCGCTACTACAGTGCGTATTCCGGTAGTGGGTGGTCATAGCGAGAGTGTGAATGTAGAGTTTGAAAATGAATATGATTTAGTAGAACTAACCGCTTTACTTGCAGCAGCGCCAGGTATTATTGTACAACAAAACGACAATGAGCAACTTTATCCAATGCCATTATGGGCACATGAAAAAGATGAAGTGTTTGTAGGAAGGTTACGACGTGACGAAACACAACCTAAAACATTAAACATGTGGGTGGTAAGTGATAACCTGCGTAAAGGTGCTGCTACCAATGCAGTGCAAATTGCCGAATACCTTACGCGTGTAGGTATTCTAGCTTCTTAAGGTTAGCCGTTTAAGCTTAGGCTTCAAGGGCTTCGTTTAAAAATGAAATGAGTGGTTGTAAATTTTCAAACGCTTTTGTGAGCTGCGTTGCAAGGTTTTTATCTTGTAACGCAGTACCACACAGCGGGGCCGTTGCAATCCAACTTTTTAATTTCAGGTACTTGATAGCAGGGTTTTCTTTTTCATAACCTTTAGGTTCTCTTACCAAGCTTAACCCTTCCGAAAAATCGAGTCCACCATACTGCGCTATAAATTTCTTGTTTTCTACAATGCGTAAAAAAGCGGCATAATTATAATCAATTTCCTGTCTTATTTTTCCAACAATAGCAGCATCTGGCATGTACAGTCCGCCTCCAACAAAGCTTTTGCCGTCTGGTTCCAAATGAATATAGTAACCTGCCAGTAATGATTTTTTACCACCCGCTTTTATACTTGCTCCCATATTGTTTTTATAAGGCGCTTTGTTTTTACTAAATCTAACATCTCTATTAATTCTAAATACACATTCTTTGGGCAGAAGTAATGCAATGGATGGCTCTTTTTTACCAAACTGCGTAATTACTTTTTGTGTGAGAGCTATAAAATCTTGTTTTGCAGCGTCATATTGTTTTTTGTGCGAATCAAACCATGCTTTGTTGTTGTTTTTATCCAGGGATTTTAAAAATTGTAAAGTGCTAGCTGCAAGCATGATTATGATTTTGAAGTGGCAATTAATTGAATAAATTCTGCTTCTGAAATAATATGTATCGTATTTATTTTTTTTGCTTTTTCTAGTTTGCTGCCCGCGTCTTCACCTACTACTAAATAATTTAATTTACTACTTACGCCGCTTGCAATAACGCCTCCAAGGTCGGCGGCCATCTGCTCTGCTGCACTGCGTTTGAGGGTAGGGAGCGTGCCAGTAAATAAAAATGTTTGACCTGTTAATGTACTACCCGCTGGAGCGGCTTTTTTCTGATTTTTTAAATCTAAGCCTAGCACTTCAAGTTTTTGTAAGAGCTGAATATTTTGCGCGTCACCAAAAAAGTCTACAATACTTTTTGCTACTTTAAC
>CAZQNP010000061.1:0-1410 GCA_964594645.1 uncultured Candidatus Planktophila sp.
AACATCGGCGAGTGCTTCGCCGGCGGCACCGCCACCTTTTTGATCATGGGGCCGGGCTGCACCCGCGCCTGCCCCTACTGCGACATCGACTTCGACAAGAGCGTTCGCGCCCTGGATCCCACCGAACCCGAACGGCTGGGCGAGGCGGTGGCTCGCCTGGGCCTGAAGCATGTGGTGATCACCTCGGTGAACCGCGACGACCTGGCCGATGGCGGCGCCAGCCAATTTGTGGCTTGCATCGAGCAGGTGAAGCAGCGCTCACCGCTCACCACGATCGAGCTGCTGATCCCGGATTTCTGCGGCAACTGGGACGCCCTGGCCGTGGTGATGGACGCCGCGCCCCACGTGCTCAACCACAACATCGAAACCGTGCCGCGGCTCTACAAAAAGGCCCGGCCCCAGGGGATCTACGAGCGTTCGCTGGAGCTGCTGCAGCGGGTGCGCCAGGGCTGGCCCAAGGCCTACAGCAAGTCAGGCCTGATGGTGGGTCTGGGTGAAAGCGATGCCGAGGTGCTGGAGGTGTTGGCCGATCTGCGCCGCCATCAGGTCGACATCGTGACCATCGGCCAATACCTCTCACCCGGGCCCAAACACCTTCCGGTGGATCGCTTCGTGACGCCGGAGCAATTTGAGGCGTTCCGCCGCCATGGCGAGCAGGAGCTGGGGTTCCTGCAAGTGGTGAGCACCCCGCTCACCCGCAGCAGCTACCACGCCGGCGAGGTGCAGCGGCTGATGGCGCAGCACCCCCGCTAGGGCTCCAGCAGGAATTCGGCTTCGAGCGCGCAGGCTTCCACCGCCAGTGGGCCGGCGGCCAGCTCATCGATGCGGGCGTTCACCAGGCTCACGGGAGCCGGAAGCTGCGCGCAGTGCTCAAGGAAGGCCACCGCCATCTGGCGGGCAAACAGCTGCTGGATCTGCTGGGCGAACTCGGGAGGCATGGCTGCCGGTGCGATTGCGAGCAAGCTATGCAGCCCAGCTGGGCAAGCCGATCGGGCCAACCGAACCCGCCGGTGGGGCGAACCGACCGGCGGGAGCGTGAACCGAACCGAAGCGCCGGCTAACCGATCAGGCCGCCACCGCCTCGCGCTCAGCCAGACCCACATTGGCCTTCTCGCTGGGGGGCACCAGCAGCTTGAAGCGGGCCTTCCAGCTGCTCCAATCGGCCAGGATCGCCGCGGCCTTGCTGCTGCCGGTGGCCTCGAGGTGGGCCTCCAGCAGCGGCTTGAGCAGCGCCTCCTGTTCGGGGGTGGTGAGCTCGCAGATCGCCACGATCTCAGGGTTCACCCGCTCGCGCAGGCCGCCCGTCTCATCGAGCAGGAAGGCCACACCACCGGTCATGCCGGCGGCCACGTTGCGGCCGGTGCTGCCCAGCACCACCACCACGCCACCGGTCATGTATTCGCAGCAGTG
>CAZQNP010000062.1:0-1383 GCA_964594645.1 uncultured Candidatus Planktophila sp.
ACCAAAAACAGGCGTCCTTGGACTGGCTTGGGTGCGTTCACAGCAGTTTCACTCCAGCTTGGCGCAGCAGGCGTGCGGTGCGAATGAGGGGCAGTCCGATCAAGGCGGTGGGGTCATCGTTGTCGATCGATTCGAGCAGGGCAATGCCCAGGCCTTCGCTTTTGGCACTACCGGCACAGTCATACGGCTTTTCTGCTTGCAAGTAGGCCTCGATTTCCTCATCGCTCAGATCACGAAACACCACCTTCACTTCGGCCAAATCGACCGCTTGAAACCCTGTGGCCAGACACACCACCGCCAGTGCGGTCTGGAAAATCACGGTCTGGCCGCGCATCTGGCCCAGTTGCTGCACCGCCCGGGCGTGTTCACCAGGCTTGCCCAGTGGCTGGCCGTCCAAATCAGCCACTTGGTCCGAGCCAATCACCACCGCTTCAGGGTGCAAGGCGGCCACAGCCTGTGCTTTGGCCAAAGCCAGGCGCAAGGCCAGATTCCGGGGCGACTCCCCAGGCATGGGTGTTTCGTCGACATGGGGGGCGCTCACACTGAATGGAATACGCAGGCGCTCCAGCAGTTCGCGCCGATAACGCGAGGTCGACCCCAGCACCACAGGACGGCTGGGGGCAGGCGTGGCGGAAAAAATCGGTGTCAAAGTGCAAATCCCCGTTGAAATTCGGAAGGGTGATTCTCTTACACTGCAGCCATGGAAAAAAAATGGGACCCCCAACACCTGGATTTGGTGTCATTTGCCCGGGATGGCATTCACCTGGCAGGTGAACGAGACCTGGCGAGCTTGCCGCGTTTGGCCGATGAGCAGCATGGCCAGGTGCCCCAGGCGCCAGTGAAAGTTGCATGGCGACTCCAGGGGCGTACCGTAGCCCAATCCGATGGCGCCGATCAGATTTGGCTGGACCTGCATGCTCACGTGGAGTTGCCCATGCAATGCCAGCGTTGCCTGGGCACTGTGCTGCAAACGGTCACGGCCGAGCGCTCATTTCGTTTTGTGGCCGATGAGGCCACGGCTGCAGCTTTGGACGATGAGGTCGAAGAAGACATTCTGGTCCTCAGTCGTGATTTCGATGCTTGGGTGCTGCTCGAAGATGAACTGATCTTGTCCTTGCCACTCGTGCCCTTGCATGAGGTGTGTCCACAGGCCGTGCCCATGTCCGCCATGGATCCGGATTTTGAAGAGGCCTCAGCCCGACCTCACCCATTTGGGGTTCTTGCTGGCCTGAAAACCGGCAAGTTGAATTGAGCGTTGTGGGAGTCCATCCCATTTGACTGCGAATGGGCTATAATCAACGGCTTCGCACGGCTTTGCTGGGCGACACTCTCATTAACCAGACGCTGCGTCTTCATTTGCGCGGCCTCCCAGCTTCCAAGGAG
>CAZQNP010000063.1:0-1342 GCA_964594645.1 uncultured Candidatus Planktophila sp.
TTGGCACTGTGGTTGGCATGATTGAGATCTTTGGTAGTCAAGGTGGCACGATTGGTAGTGCGGTCAATGCTGCCAGCGTTGGGGCGACTAATCCTCAGCAATTGGCGCACGGTATCTCAATTGCGCTCTACAACACCGCGTTTGGTCTTTTAATTGCAATCCCAGCATTGGCTGGATGGCGGATCTTACGCGCAGTGGCCGATCAACGCCAACGTGAGTGTGAGGAATGCACCCGGCAATTGTTTAAGAAGTTGTATCCCGAAACTTAACCTGGGGCAAGTGTTGCGCTCACCAAAAATTGGTCTGGTTTAGGTTTGCTTGCTTTTGGTAAAGGCAAACCACGTTCGGTATAAAACGATAAGGCGGTATCGAGAGCATCTTTTGCATGAATAAGCGCTTCATACCGATCCTTGCCAAAAGTAATGGCCTCAGGGATGTCATCAAACGTAACAAGTATTTTGTCATCGTCGTTAATCAGATTTGCAGGATAAAGCATGATTTCGGAGAAAGTTGAATGTCTCATTATCAAGGATCGAATTAAAAGAACATAATTTTTATCACCTGAATAAGGTTATTATTTTTGCAAATGAGTCCCTTTAAATATCAATCGCACAAAGCGAGATCCTTCTCAATTGGCAATACCTATGCCAATCGTTTTGCGCGCACTGAACCTGAAATTAATCTAATTGCCTTCATTGATGTCCTCTTGGTCATTCTGATCTTTTTGATGATTTCCACCACGTTTACGAAGTTTCAGGAAATTGCGATTACCTTGCCAACAGCTTCGGGTGTCGAGACGGTCGATTCAGCGCGTGAGATTAATATTGCGGTGAGTAGTGATGGCCGCTTTGCTCTCAATGGCAAGGTCATGAATCGTGCTCAATTAGGTAGCGCTCTCAAGCAAATGAACACCGCTCCTGAGCAAAACCTACGCATTAGCATTGATGCCGATGCCCGCGCCCCACATCAAGCCGTGATGACGGTATTGGAACTGGCGCGTGATGCGGGCCTACCGAACATCGCCTTTAGTAGTCAAGCGAAAAAATAATGCTCTTTAAAACTGCGCCGCGCTTTTGGGAAAAGACTTCTTTATCTCAATCGCCCATTCGCGCACTTATCGATCGCTTAATCAGTCTTGTTTTACTGCCCTTGGCGTGGCTCTATGGCCTCGTGGTTTGGATCAAACAGTTGATCGTGGACTCTGGGCTATTGCACACCCTGGGGATCTATCGCGCTGCACCAGTTCCCATCATCATCGTGGGCAATATTCGAGTGGGGGGCACGGGAAAAACTCCACTCGTGATTGCGCTTGCCAATGAATTGGTCGAACGTGGCTTTAAGC
>CAZQNP010000064.1:0-1329 GCA_964594645.1 uncultured Candidatus Planktophila sp.
CTGCGCACCTACTTCACCACCGGTGAGAAGGAAACCCGCGCCTGGACGATCAAGGCCGGCATGACGGCCCCCCAGGCGGCTGGCGTGATCCACACCGACTTCGAGCGGGGCTTCATCCGCGCCCAGACCATTGGCTACAAGCAGCTGCTGGAAGCGGGTTCCCTGGCCGAAGCGCGCAATAAGGGTTGGCTGCGGGCTGAAGGAAAGGAGTATGTGGTGGAGGAAGGGGATGTGATGGAGTTTCTGTTCAACGTTTAGGGCTCAGTTGCAGGCGGGTTTGGGCGGAAAAGTAAATCTCTTTTCCTCATTTGCCGTTTGAATCTGCCGCCGCGCAGTCGTTCAGTGGATGGTTTTTGCGGCGCATCTGCACCACTCCGCCCACGAAGGATGACGGATCGATGTCGCTTTGGCGAAGGCTCGCTAGCAAGGAAATGGTTCTCCTTCGCCATTCCATGATCAAGGTTCTTGCCGGGCTTGCTGGTGCTGCTGTTGTGTTCAGCGGCGCAGCCCAGGCCATCCCCCTCACGGCCCGCACCGTGTGTGTGAACTGCATCGGTCCCCGCTCCGATGTGCTGAACCCTCTGGAGGGCACCAACGACACGCCTGTGCCCAACGGTCTGATCTCCCGCTCTGGCTACACCCAGGACGAACTGCAGCAGGGGCTTTCCAAGGCCTATGCGGTTGATGTGGTGGCTGTGGCTGATTTCCTCTACAGCGAGAAGGGTGTGCAGTTCCTGCAGAACAGCATCGGCCAGAACAACTACACCCCCTACTACAGCCAGCAGAACAGCCTTCAGGCGGTGCGCAGCGCCATCATTCTCGATTCCGTGGATGGCAACCTTTCCGGTTTCGGCATGATGAACCTGCTGCCTGTGGATGAGCGGCTGCAGGGCGCGATGGATGTCTGCAACGTGGATGCGTCCAACATCCAGCGCAAAACCTCGCTGCTGAGCTGGTATGTGAACACTCCGGCCTGCATCGCTGCCTACACCCAGGTGTCGGAAGCAGCTCCCGCCGCGGCTCCTGTGCGCGGAATGTGGTGAGGTCTGCGGGGCTCTGCCGAGCCCCAGGGCTTCTGATTGCACTGCTCGGCCCGTAACAGGGGCGAGCAGTTGTGTTTGCAGCAAGTCGCCTGCGCTTGTTTGCCTCAAAATGGCCGTACCCAACAGAGCCCCATGACGGAGCAGCAGGCCGCCGGAGCCACCTCGCAGGACGCCACCCAGCAGCACGACTTTGAAGTGCAGAAGCAGGTGCACCAGCAGATCCGCAACGACCCCGACTACGACGACTGGGAGTACGGCACCGAGCCCCTGCCCCACGAGGCCTGGA
>CAZQNP010000065.1:0-1313 GCA_964594645.1 uncultured Candidatus Planktophila sp.
CCGGCATGCCGTATCTGGACATCGTGCGCCGCGTGAAAGACGAGTTCAAGGTGCCGACCTTCGCCTACCAGGTGTCGGGTGAATACGCCATGCTGAAAGCCGCCGCACAAAACGGCTGGCTGGACCACGACCTGGTCATGATGGAAAGCCTGCTGGCCTTCAAACGGGCAGGGGCCGACGGCGTGCTGACCTACTTTGCCCGCGACGCCGCACGCTGGATCGCCGCCCATTGAAAGACACCACGCCACCCGCTGTCGTGCCCGGTTTGTGGGTGTTCAGCATCACGGGCAATCAGGTGCAAGCCTGGCCTGCACAAGGCGCTGACGCCTCGCTGCCCCAGGCCTTGCCGGACCAGGGCTTTGTCTGGCTGGCCTTTTCCCGCTCGCATTTCGAGCAACAGGTGTCTGCCATTCAAGCCTGCCTGCACGAGCTGACGGGGCAAACCCTGGTCGACCTGCATGTGTCGGACTTGCTGAACGTCCAACTGCCCTCCCGCTACGACTTCACCTCGCATTACGACCTGCTGGTGTTTCGCCGATTGGCGCAGCAAACAAGTCCCACGCCCCGGCAAAACGCAGCCCAGACCGAGCGCCACGCACGCAAACGACCTGGCCCACCCATTCTGCAGCGCATCGACACCAGCCCGGTGGGCTTTGCGGTGTTTGAACGGGTGCTGCTGAGCGTGCACCCCGACGATTGCGCTGTGCGCGAAGCCTACGCCAGCCGCCTTCTGGGGGCCGACAAACCCCCGACACACGACCCCCGCTCGGCCGGGGCACGGGGCATTCCTCTGAGCCCGGCCGACATGATGCTGCGCATCGTCAGCCAGATGGTGGACGCCTACCTGGACTTGCGCCGGGAACTGAGCCGCCAGCTTGACCACTGGCAGGCCGAACTGCTTCACCCTCAGGCGCGTTTTCGCCGCTGGGACGCCTTGCTCCAGGCCCGGCTGGCCCTGCACCAGCTCGAAGACCTGTGCGACGACCAACGCACGGCGGTGTTGAACTGGAACGAAAGCCTGGACGATTGGGTGCTGGGCGAGGACCTGGCCGCGGTGCGAGAACACGAATTGCTCAAGGTGCGCTGCCGGGACGTGCTCGAACACATTGACCGGGTGGTCCACCATGTGCGCCGGCTGGAGCACAACACCGAAACCGCCGTGCAAATGCACTTCAACGCCCAGGGCAACCGGACCAACGACATCATGCGCACCCTGACGGCACTGACTGCGATCTTCTTGCCACTGAACCTGATCGCAGCGGTGTTCGGCATGAACTTCGAGTTCATGCCCTGGCTGCACACCGCCAGCGCCT
>CAZQNP010000066.1:0-1303 GCA_964594645.1 uncultured Candidatus Planktophila sp.
CTGCCCGCATCGATCAGGATCTTGGCCACCAGGTCCAGGCCTTGCTGGCTGCCGGTGGTGATCAGCACCTGGTCGGGGCTGATGCGCATGCCTTGTTTGAGCAGGTCTTGCGCCACCCATTCGCGCAAGGGGCCATAGCCTTCGCTGGCTGCGTATTGCAAAGCGGCTTTGCCATCGTCTTTCAGCACGCGTTCGCTGGCTTCGCGCATGGCGTCGATCGGGAAGGTCTGGGGCGAGGGCAGGCCACCTGCAAAACTGATGATGCCGGGCTTTTCGGTGACTTTGAGGATCTCGCGGATCACCGAGGGGTTCATTTTGTGGGCGCGTTGGGCCATTTGCCATTTCACGGTCTTCTCCTCAAATTTTTGTTCAGTTGGTTTTGGGGGTGCTGGCCATCCGTCGCCCCATGAAAACCGTGGCCACCACCAGCAGGGCAAAACCCAGGGTCATGGCATCCAGCGATTCTCCCAGCAAAGGCACTGCGGCCAGAATGGTGATGAAAGGCTGCAGCAATTGCAGCTGGCTCACCCGCAGCGGGCCGCCCAGCGACAGGCCGCGAAACCAGGCAAAAAACCCGGCCCACATGGAAAACACGCCCACATAGAGCAGGGCCAGCCATGACATGGGGGCGATGGGGTGTTCGGGCCAGGTGAGCCAGGTTCCGGGCAGGGTGATGGGCAAGGCCATGACGCAGACCCAGCTGATGACTTTTTCGGCACCCAGGCTGGCGGTGACTTTGGCGCCCGCCACATAGCCCAACGAGGCGGCCACCACTGCGCCCACCAGCAGGGTGTCGGCCCAGGTCAGGCCAAAGCCGTGCCCCATTTGGGCTGCACGCAGCAGGCTGTAGACCGACACCAAGGCGCTGCCCAAAGCCGCGAACACCCAAAACCCCAGGCGCGCGCGTTGGTGCATGAGCCAGGCGGCGGCGGCCGCAGTCGCCAACGGCAGCAAGGCGGTGATCACAGCGGCGTGGCTGGCCGTGACATGACGCAGCGCCCAGCCCAGCAACAGCGGGTAACCGATCACGTTACCTGCCAGTGACAGGTACAGTGGCCCGCGTTGTGCTGACTCAGGCCATGGGGCCCGCACAGCCAGCAGATACAGGACCGACAGGCCACCGGCCAGCGCGGCGCGTGCCCAGGTCACAAACCAGGGCGACATTTGAGGGGCATCCGCCGTGCCTGTGGCCAGCCGTGTCATGGGCAGGGTGAGTCCGAAAATGACCACACCCAAAAAACCCAGCCACAGGCCCAGGGTCTCGCGGTGTTGGGGGGTGTTGTTCATGCGGGCATCAACCGGC
>CAZQNP010000067.1:0-1289 GCA_964594645.1 uncultured Candidatus Planktophila sp.
CTGCTGCAGCTGCTGCAGCAAGAACCCCGCGGCAGTGCCAACCGCCATGGGGATCGCATCCAGGCGCTGATCACCGCTCTTGAGCAGGCGCAACCGGCTGATCTCTCCACGCCGGAAGCACTCGAGCAACTTGAAGGGGTATGGGAATTGCGCTGGAGCAGCAGCAGCCAGCCCTATCTGGCGGTCGCACCCTGGCTCGAAAACCTGCAGTGTCTCGCGCCATCGCAAGGGCGCGGTATGAACCTGCTGCGGCTGAGCGGCCCCCTCGCATCCCTGGCCGGAATCGCCGTGGAGGCTTCCATCGCTGTGGTGCAGGCGGAGCAACCACCCAGCCAGCGGGTGGAGGTGCGCTTTCGCCGCGGCGGCTGGCTGGGGCCAAGCCTGGGCGCCAACCGCTTGCAATGGCTGCGCAGCGTGAACCAAAGCTTCCCCGCCTGGCTCGATATCACCGTGCTCGATGCCAACCTGCGCGTGTGCCGCGGCAATGCCGGCACCCTCTTCGCACTCACGCGCCGCCACGACCTCAACCTGGCGGATCTGCTGCTGACGCCCCAGAACTGAGCGAAGCGAACACCTGCTCGATCGAGCTCAGATCGAAATCGGTGTTGGTGAGCACGGCCGTCTCGAAGTCTTCCTGGAAATCAGAGAGGCTCTGCTGAATCTGCTCCGCCGTGCCCTCTCCCGGCATCGGAGCCGTGGATCGGCCCTGATCGTCACGCGAAAAGATCCGCCAGAACGCCAACACCGACTGCTGACCTGGCGAGAGGGGCTTGACCCCCAAGGTCCACGGATGGGCTGCCGCCAAAAGCTTCACCTGCTGCCAGCTGGGGTGCGCGGAAAACTCGGCATCCACCGCAGACAGCGCAGCCAGAAAGTCGTCGTCGGTCATGGTGAAAAGCAACCAAAAACCCCCGCACCAGGTGGCCGGGGGTCAGAGAAATCGCTGTGGGTCGAAGCGGCCGGGATGGCGCCTGGGGCCAAGCATTCCAGGTGTGGGGCTTTGCGTCCTCCTTGAGGGCACCTCAGGCGGTGCGAATGGAGTGTCGACGGGTCAGACGTCCCAATTCAGTGTCCGAACCGACGACCAGCCCTACGGATGGGTGAAGACTGTTGGAGCAGGGGCCAATGATCAGCGTGCTTCTGGCTGCTAGCGAGGTGGCGTGTCGTCCATCGGGGACGCCTCCTTGGATCGATGCCCTCAGCTTCGCCCTGGCTCCACGCAGGAGCAATCGGTGATTGCACGCATTGCCTTCAAGCCCCGGCGGGAGCAGGTTGGGTGGTTTGACCCG
>CAZQNP010000068.1:0-1255 GCA_964594645.1 uncultured Candidatus Planktophila sp.
ATCTACGACGAGGGCGGCTTCAAGGGCGTGCCCGATGCGATGGATTTCCTCGTGAACGGCATCTTCGCCGTGGCTGGTCGCCCGATCTACCACCACGTGTATATCGGCGACGAGTGCTACGAAATCATCCCCAAGAGCGAGGGTTTCAACTGGCTCTATGAGGCTGCTCTGCCCTATGTGGAGGCGGTGTTCTACCGCACCGCACCCTTCCGGGGCACCAAGAGCTACAACGCCCAGGCCGGTCAGGTGCCGGCCGATCAGGCGGATTTCCACTACGGCATCCTCTATGCCGATGTGTTCCCCGTGGGTTCAGCCGGCATTCCTCCCACCCTGCTGATGCAGGACATGCTGCATTTCCTGCCTCCTTATCTCAAGGAGATCTACCGGGAGCACAAACGCGGTGAGGAAGATGAGCTGGTGCAGCTGGGGATCACCTTCCAGCGCTCGATGTACAACGTCACCTCAGCGGTGATTCAGGCGCTGCGCTGCGCGCTGCTGTATCCGCTGGATGACACCAACCCCGAGCACCTGATGGCGAACCGGCGCTTCTTTGAAGCGCAGATGGATCGCTTCCTGCGGCCGGAGGCCCGCCTAGCCGATATTCAATCCCAGGACTACCGCTGATGGCTTCGATTCTCGAAACCGCCGCCTCCGTGGGGGTGTTCAACACCCTGCTGGCTGCCGTGGATGCCGCCGGTCTGCGCGAGGCGCTGGAGGGACCAGGCCCCTTCACCGTGTTTGCCCCGGTGGACGACGCCTTTGCAGCCCTGCCGCCAGGCACGGTGCAAACCCTGGTGGATAACCCGCCGCAGTTAGCGCGGATCCTCAAATATCACGTGCTCTCCGGTGCCTACAGCCGCGAGCAGTTGGTGGCTGAGGACAACTGGGACAGCCTGGAAGGTGCTCCGATTCCGATCCGCAGCAAAGATCCCTTTGAGGTGAAGAACGCCACCGTGGTGACCGCCGATGTGGTGTGCGACAACGGCGTGGTGCACGTGATTAATCGGGTGATCTTGCCCGGCTGATCTCAGGCCGCGCGCTGATTCTTGCCTTCGAGGTAGTGATCCCAGCTGCCGCGCCCACGGTTGGGCTGGCGCTCCACTTGATTGTGCAAACGCCGCACCCGCAGGATCCGTTCGCGCTCGAGCTTGCGGTAGTGCTCGATCGTGCGTTGGCGGCCCCGGGCCTCATCAAACAGGATGGCGCTGGCGAGGGCCACCGAGGTGCCGATGATGCCGGCGGCCAGCAGCAGGGC
>CAZQNP010000069.1:0-1180 GCA_964594645.1 uncultured Candidatus Planktophila sp.
TACCGCGTGGTGCGTCTCGACGACGTGGTGCGCGATGTGGACATCTTCGTGACCGCCACCGGCAACTTCCAGGTGATCCGCCACGAGCACCTGATCCAGATGAAGGATCAGGCGATCGTGTGCAACATCGGCCACTTCGACAACGAGATCGATGTGGCGTCGCTGAAGCAATACACCTGGGAGAACATCAAGCCCCAGGTGGATCACATCGTGTTGCCCTCCGGCAACCGGATCATCCTGCTGGCCGAGGGCCGTCTGGTGAACCTGGGCTGCGCCACCGGCCACCCCAGCTTCGTGATGAGCAACTCCTTCACCAACCAGGTGCTGGCTCAGATCGAGCTGTTCACCAAGGGCGACCAGTACGCCAAAGAGGTGTACGTGCTGCCCAAGCACCTCGATGAGATGGTGGCCCGCCTCCACCTCGAGAAGATCGGCGCCAAGCTCACCGAGCTCACCGCTGAGCAGGCCGCCTACATCAACGTGCCGGTGGAAGGCCCCTACAAGCTCGATCACTACCGCTACTGATCGACCGGCCTGGCGGAGTGGCCGCGGCATTCCGGTTCTTCGGGCCGGGATGCCGCACAATCAGCCCACACACGCACAGACCGCATGGGACTCGCTGAGTTGGTGCAGCAACTGCCGCAGCTGATCGGCGCGGCCGTGGAAGCCAATCCCTGGATGGGCTACGGCGCCATCTTTGCGGCGATGTTCCTGGAAAACCTGTTTCCGCCCATCCCCTCAGAGCTGATCATGCCTCTGGGGGGTTTTTATGTGCACCAGGGTCAGCTGGCTCTGATTCCGGTGGTGCTGGCCGGCCTGATCGGCACGGTGCTCGGCGCCCTGCCCTGGTATGGCATCGGCCGCCTGATCAACGAAGAGCGCATTGAACAGTGGCTGGAGCGCCATGGCCGCTGGATCGGCATCAGCGCCCAGGAGTTCCACCGCAGCCGCACCTGGTTCAACCGCTACGGCACAGCACTGGTGTTCTGGGGCCGCCTCGTACCCGGCATCCGCACCCTGATCTCGGTGCCCGCCGGCATCGAACTGATGCCGCTCACCCCCTTCCTGATCTGGACCACCGCCGGCAGCCTGATCTGGACCCTGCTCCTCACCCTGGCCGGCATGGCCCTCGGCGAGGGCTACGCCAACGTTGAACTTTGGATCGAACCAGTCGCCAAGG
>CAZQNP010000070.1:0-1163 GCA_964594645.1 uncultured Candidatus Planktophila sp.
GCGTTTGATCAGCAGATGGCCCTGATCGGCACGCGCCTGCATCGCCGTCGCCTCAGGGCCCTGCGCCGCCTGGAGCCGCTGGCTGCTGCCTGGCAGGAGCGCCTCAGCGGCGGGCGCGAGCAGCTGCAGCTGCGCTACGTGCCCGGCAGCGTGCTCGAAGGGGAGGAGGCGGAAGCGCCCTGGCGTGATGCGCTGCTGGAGCAGCTGCGGCAGCAGCGGCCGGAGGAGCTGCGGCTTGGCCAGTGCAGCGTGGGGCCCCATCGCGATGAGGTGGCTCTTGAGCTGGGGGAGCAGCCGGCCCGGCGCTATGGCTCAGCCGGCCAGCAGCGCACGCTCGTGCTCGCCTTGAAGCTGGCGGAGCTGGAGCTGGTGCAGCAGCTCTGGGGGGAGCCGCCGCTGCTGCTGCTCGACGACGTGCTGGCCGAGCTCGATCCAGGCCGGCAGCAGCTGTTGCTGGAGGCTGTGGGCGAGGGGCATCAGTGCCTGGTGAGTGCCACACACCTGGGGGCTTTCAGCGGCGGGTGGCATCAGCGTTCCCAGGTGGTGACCGTTGAGGCCGGCAGCCTGCTGCCCAGCCAGTAAGGTGATTTGCTGTTTTGCCTGGATCTGATGACCCAAGCGGCCTGCCTCCACCCCAACCCGGGATGGACCGGAGCTGAGACCTTCTCCGCAAGCCCCCAAGCACCCAGTGCCACCGAAATGGTGGGTAAACACTGCATTCTCGAGCTTTACAACTGCGATTCCGCCAAGCTCGACGACGAGGCTTTCCTCAGGAACGCCATCACCACCGCTGCGAAGCGTGCTGGCGCCACACTCCTGAATCTGATCACCCACCGGTTCGACCCCCAGGGTGTGACGGGGCTGGCTCTACTGGCCGAATCCCATATCTCGATCCACACCTGGCCCGAATCCGGCTATGCGGCTGTGGATGTGTTCACCTGCGGTGATCACACCATGCCCGAACGGGCCTGCATCGTGCTCAGCGAAGAGCTCGACGCCGGTAACTACAAGCTCAAGAGCTTCCGCCGCGAAACCCCGGGTTCCGTGGCTGGCGCTGAGCGCGAACCCGCCCTAGCCGCCGCCTGACCGCACCGCTGTTTGGCCTGCTCAGCCCCTCCCTCGGGAGGGGCTTTTTCATGGCTGCTCGCTGCTGCGCAGCTGCC
>CAZQNP010000071.1:0-1105 GCA_964594645.1 uncultured Candidatus Planktophila sp.
AAGCGGTGGATGGCCACGAACAGGGCAGCAAGCCGGAGGTGCTGCTGCAGCTGAGCCAAAACCAAACGCGCCCCATCTGGTTCGTGGAGGATCGCCGGCCCACCCTGGAGAGCGTGCGCGCCACGGCAGGGCTGGACGCCGTGCGCTGCTTCCTGGTGGCCTGGGGCTACCTGGCGCCGGGGGATCTGGAGCAGCTGCCTGAGGGCATCAGCCCGCTGCAGCCGGAGCAATTCGCCGCGCCCCTGGCGAGCTGGCCCTGATCCGCTAGCGTACGCCTGTACTACAGCCAGGTGAAGCCCGCAGCGGTGAAACATCTGGCGCCTGCGGTGGCACTTCTTTTGATGAGGTCGCCCAGGATGAGCCCGGTTCCGCCGGCTCCCTGCACCGCGGCCTGCCCCCATCGCTGAATCGCAGACATGCCAGCCGACACCAAAACCAGCAGTCCCGCCGCTGGCGCAGCCAACAACGGCGCCACCAACACCGAGCGCGACAAGGCCCTGGGCCTTGTGCTCAATCAGATCGAGCGCAACTTCGGCAAGGGCTCGATCATGCGCCTGGGAGATGCCTCCCGCATGCGGATCGAAACCAGCCCCACCGGCGCCCTCACCCTCGACCTCGCACTGGGCGGCGGCTATCCCAAGGGCCGCGTGGTGGAGATCTACGGCCCGGAGAGCTCCGGTAAAACCACCCTCACCCTGCACGCCATCGCCGAGGTGCAGCGGCGCGGCGGCGTCGCCGCTTTCGTGGACGCGGAACACGCCCTCGATCCGGTGTATGCCGCCGCCCTGGGCGTTGACATCGAAAACCTGCTGGTCTCCCAGCCCGACACCGGCGAGATGGCGCTGGAGATCGTGGATCAGCTGGTGCGCTCCGCTGCGGTGGACATCGTGGTGGTCGACTCGGTGGCCGCCCTCACCCCCCGCGCTGAAATCGAAGGCGAGATGGGCGATCTGGCCGTGGGCAGCCAGGCCCGCCTGATGAGCCAGGCGATGCGCAAGATCACCGGCAACATCGGTAAATCCGGTTGCACCGTGATCTTCCTCAACCAGTTGCGCCAGAAGATCGGCGTGACCTACGGCAACCCCGAAACCACCACCGGCGGTAA
>CAZQNP010000072.1:0-1084 GCA_964594645.1 uncultured Candidatus Planktophila sp.
GCGGTGCCGGTTTTCTTTACAGCCTTTGTTGCGCCTTCGCTGGTCTTTTTTACAGCTTTGCCAGCTGCGCGGATTGGGCGAAGTAAAAGGTTGCCTTTATCTTCAACTGCGTTGCGCTTAAGGGTTGGGATTTGGCTAACGCGAGAAATGATTGCGGTGTGAATATCATCGATTGATTGATTGCCATCGACGATGAAGTAACGCTCTGGGTCAACTGCGGCTAATTGCAGGAACTCTTGGCGGACGCGTTCGTGGAAAGCGATTGGTTGTGCTTCAAGACGATCTTTGCTCTTTAAGCGACCAAGACCGATTTCAGCTGGCAGATCGATGATTATTGTTAACGTTGGAAAAAGTGATTCAGTTGCCCAGCGAGAAATTCGTGCAACTTCACCGGGTTCTAGAACGCGACCTGCGCCTTGGTATGCAATTGATGAGTCAAAGTAGCGATCAGAGATTACAACTTGTCCATTTGCTAGCGCTGGGCGGATGACAGAGAAAACGTGGTGGGCACGATCTGCGGCGTAGAGAAGAGCTTCTGCGCGTGGGCTAATTTCACCGGTTGAGTGCGAGAGAAGAATTCGTCGGATTTCAATTCCGAGATCTGTTCCGCCGGGTTCGCGGGATAGAACAACTGATTCACCCTCTTGTTCAAGCCATTGCTTAAGCAGTTGTGATTGAGTTGATTTTCCAATTCCTTCTCCGCCTTCAAAGGCGATGAAGATTCCTTGGGTAGGTGCACCGGTCATTGATCCGAGTTCGCCTTTGAATGCGTTAACGATGTCAGACCACAGCGAAACAGTTGGGCGATCCTTCATTTGTTTGTAGGAAACAAAACCGATGAGAGATGCAAAGAGACCTGCGATAAGAATTGTTACCGCGGCGCCGTTGTAGCTGACTTGAGTGTTTTGGAATTTGAAGGTGTGCTGGCCAACGGCGGCGGCGATTAGTGGAGCGACGGCTAGAACGCCGACTAAAACCACGCGGATCAGGCTTTGTACGAAGGCGAAGGTGCGGCCGCGGACATCATCCTGGACCTCCATGCCCAGCATGGTGAAGCCGGTGACCCAGGTAATTCCGCTGAATG
>CAZQNP010000073.1:0-1057 GCA_964594645.1 uncultured Candidatus Planktophila sp.
CCGCGCTCCATCAGCTTGCCCATCAGATCGCAGCTGCGCTGCTGGAAGCCGGCCAGTTGATTCGGCTCCAGACCGCCCACCGCCAGGCGGGCCATTTCATACACGTGGCGGCTGAGATCATCCGCCAGTTGCTGGCTGGGGGAGCTGCCGCTGGCGCCGGTGATCACCGAGCCGGCGGAGAGCTTGAGCAGACCTTCCACCAGGCGGTGCTTGCGGTTCACCAGCAGCACGTGGTGATCGGGCAGGCCGGGCAGGCGCTGCTCCATCAGGGCACCCATGTCGTTGATGCGGCGCATCTGCTCCGGCAACAGGATCAGGGCGGCCGGAGCGTTGTCGCCCTTGAGGGCCTGCACCTGGATGGTCACCTTGTCGTTGTTGAGCGCGTTCTTGAACAGATCACGAACCTTTTCGGAGCTGTCTTTGCCGTCGGCATCGCTTAGTTCGCTTTCCTTCTCCTGCAGGGAGTCGTCGAGTTCACTGTCGACGCGCTGGAACTTCAGTTCCTCGTGGCGGTATTCCAGCCAGGGGATGAACTGGGTGTCGATGAAGGTGTCGGCCAGCAGCACTTCAGCGCCCTGGCTTTTCCAGAGGGAGAGCGCTCCGGCCTGGCCGGCTTCATCGGTGCAGTAGAGGATGCGCTTGTCGTTGTCTGCGCTCAAGCGGGAGCGATAGCCGGAGAGCGTGGTGAAGGCCTTGCCGTTCTCGCCGGGGATGGGATCGGCGTTGTCGCCCTCGCCCGCCGCAGCCGTGGTGCCGAACAGCACCAGCTCGGCGACCTGATCGGCGAACTTCTCATCTTCCATTGCCCCGATCTTGATGAACGGCGCCAGCGATTCCCAGATCTCGGCGTAACGCTTGGGTTCATCGCGATGCAGCTCCTTGAGCCGATCGGCCACCTTCTTGGCCACAAAGCCCCCGATCGAGCGCACGCGCCGGTCGGTCTGCAGAGCGGAACGGCTCACGTTCAGCGGGATATCGGGTGAATCGATCACACCGCGCAGCGGCAGCAGGTAGCGGGGCACCACCTCCTTGATCGAATCGCTCACGAACACCTGGT
>CAZQNP010000074.1:0-1046 GCA_964594645.1 uncultured Candidatus Planktophila sp.
GCTAATTCCATCTTGTGCCGTTTCATTAGAAGCATGGTCTCATCGGAAAGATGGAGGGCTCGCTTTGAGCTTTTGGTCTTTAGCTTGACCAGTTCCCTTTTGCCATCAATTGTTTGCATCTGTTTCGAAATCTTCACGGTTTTCGTGTTGAAGTCGATATCTCGCCATCTAAGTCCAAGGCACTCACCCTGACGAAGGCCGTAGAACAGGGCCATAGTCCAGCGAAGTTTCATTTGAGTGGAATCAGCCGCATGTATAACGCGAACAACCTCTTCGATTCGTAGAGGCTCAAACTCGAAGTCATCTAGTTTTATCTTTCGAGCGTTTGCCACTGGATTGAAGGCGATAAGTTCCTCTTTGACTGCTGCTGTCATAGCAACGCTAAGCACCGCGCGTCCTTGTCTTTGCGACCTTTTGCTTTGGCCATTGAGGGCCATTGCGTTGAGAAGCTGGTCCACGTGCCTTTTGTTTAGCTCCATCAGCTTCACCTTTCCGAGAAGCGGGATGATGTGCAGTTTCGCTAATTGTGAGTATCTGGCATGCGTCGAATGAGCGACATCATGCTTGTGAACCTCATCCAGCCAGGGCAGAAGGAATTCAGCAATTGTTAGGTAGCCACCTTTTTCAATAATGCCCTTATTTAGCGGTTGAAGGCGTTGAAGCTTCAATTGTGCGTTGCGCTTAGCCTCTGTAATGGTTCGACCTGTTGCCGTTATCACGCGGCCATCTTGGCGGATTACGGTGCGGTAGCCATTACGGAATGCGTAAGTGTGCCCTGAACCGTTCTTGGCCCGATGTGTTTTCGTTGTCATCATTTGTCCTTTGTTCGTTATGCAGCGCCTTGCTGCAATCACCAACTTTTCCTCGGACTAAAGATTCTTTTCGTGACTTTCTGGCTCAAAGAAACTCGATTTAGGTACACAATGCATACACAGGCGGATTCCGTTTGGGTTTCAAGTCATTTGATGAGTCTGATTCCCGCGTGAAATCAGGGATAAACTGACTTCTAAACGGGGCGGTCCTCAAGAGGGCAGCGGACTCATAAT
>CAZQNP010000075.1:0-1032 GCA_964594645.1 uncultured Candidatus Planktophila sp.
CAAGTGCGATCTCACCTATTTCAATCGCCTCTTTTTGCGACAGCGATTCAAGTTCCAGAGTCTTGGCCTCTAACGCCAGCCCTTCACTTGAAAATCCACCAGTTGTAGTCGCCATGTGCTCAATTGTGCCTTAATCTGGGCGCATGATCACTATCCCAGAATCCGACCTTGTTGTTCACGAGCTGTGCCTAGGCAGCAATATCTTTGGCGGAAATGCCACTGAGGCTGAAAGCCACCTAGTTATGGATGCCTACAAAAGCCATGGCGGCAACTTCATCGACACCGCAGATATGTATAACCAGTGGGTTGAAGGCCATGTCGGCGGAGAGTCTGAAACAGTGATCGGCAATTGGATGAAATCCCGCGGAAACCGCGCAGATATGGTGATCGCGACCAAGGTTGCAAAGATGGATCGCCGCCCAGGATTGTCCGCAAAGAACATCTTTGCCGCATGCGAAGAGTCACTCAACCGTTTGCAAACTGATTACATCGATTTGTATTACAGCCACGAAGATGATGCATCGGTTTCACTAGAAGAAACCCTTGGCGCATACGCACAGTTAATCGCTGAAGGAAAGGTGCGCTACATCGCGGCAAGCAACTTCACCGCAGCTCGCCTACGTGAGTCAATTGCCTTCAGCGAGAACAACAACATCCCTGCATACATTGCGGTTCAGGATTTATACAACTTGGTTGATAGAAAAAACTATGAAACAGATTTAGCACCAACAGTTGAATCTCTTGGAATTTCCAATATTCCTTTTTATGGAATCGCACGCGGTTTCCTATCTGGAAAGTATCGCCCAGGAGTAACTGAAGTAGATTCAAAGCGCGCAGCCGGCGCACGTGAGTATGCAACCGATAAGGGTTACGCAGTTCTTACTGCGATGGATGAGATCAGTGCAGCCCACAACGGTGCTCCGCTCTCTGCGATCGCACTAGCTTGGCTTCGTTCTCAGCCATCAGTAAGCGTTCCGATTGCATCAGCACGCACAGTGCCGCAGCTAGAGGAGATCGTTCAGGTTGTTGAGC
>CAZQNP010000076.1:0-1020 GCA_964594645.1 uncultured Candidatus Planktophila sp.
TATGAGCTTCGCAAGAGAATCCAAACCATCTTTGGTCCCTTCAGAGCGCTCTCATTCTCAGTTTTATATCCGCAACTTCGACGCATGGTGGAGGCGGGTTTGATTGAAGAGTCAACGGACGATATCTCCTCGCGTCGTTCACGCATCGTTTACGCGATCACTGAGAAGGGCGCTCGCAAATTTGAGGATTTAACAGAATCGGTAACACCGGAAACCTGGGAGGACGAGGGCTTTGAAATTCGTTTTGCCTTCTTCTCTCCAACATCTGCAAAGAACAGAGTAAGAATTCTTGAGGGGCGCCATCGTCGCCTTAAGGAGAAAGCCGAAATCCTTCGTGGTGAACTCGAGAAGTCACCAGTTGGTATCGACAAATATCTGGAGGAGTGGCGACGTCATTCACTGGAGACAGCTGATCGAGAGATCGCTTGGCTGGAAGACATGATCAAAACCGAGAGGAAATAGAGTGAACATCACAACCGGTAAAGGCGACATCCGTGTTGCAATTGTTGGCGTAGGAAACTGCGCTAACTCATTAGTGCAGGGCGTTGAGTACTACAAGAACGCTGCTGTTGATCAAGAGATCCCAGGTCTTATGCACGCTGTTGTTGGGGGATACCACATCTCTAGCATCAAGTTTGTTGCAGCCTTTGATGTCGATGCTAAGAAGGTCGGACTCGATCTTGCAGATGCAATCTGGGCAAGCGAAAACAACACAATTAAATTTAGTGATGTCCCAAAGACTGGTGTTCCAGTTCTTCGTGGCGTCACAAATGATGGTCTCGGAAAGTATTACCGCGAGACAATCAAAGAGTCAGATGCACCAGCGGTCGATGTTGTTCAAGTCCTTAAGGATGAGCAGATCGATGTCTTGATCTGCTACCTACCTGTAGGTTCTGAAACAGCTGCCAAGTACTACGCGCAGTGTGCAATTGATGCAGGTTGTGCATTTGTTAATGCACTTCCAGTATTCATCGCTTCAGACCCAGTATGGGAGAAGAAGTTTGCTGATGCAGGTTTGCC